>DATNHM010000011.1:0-80354 GCA_035604955.1 Candidatus Limnocylindrales bacterium
GCCTCGATCAAAAAGCCGGGCGGCTTTGAGCCGTCGCCGTTCGAGTTGATCAAAATCGCGTTCGACACCTTTTGGATTGCCCATGCCCGAAGACTAACACGAGGAATTGCACTTGTCACTATATTATGCGAATCTCAATAGGTCTCACGGTGAATTTGTAACCGACTGCAACTTGGAGAGACGCAAATCATCCAACTGGCAGACGCCACTCTTGCAAGTGCTCTTCGGATTCCGACCAGGAATTGTGCTCAACAACTGGTTCGCGCCCGCCATATCACTACCGCTGGCCGGATAACTCTCACGATAAACCTTCACCGGAACCAACCACTTATCACGAGCTTGGCGTGTCTTCTCATCTGATGCCAGTCCAACTGAATCCCACTGTGCCAATGTCTCCATCTGTATGTTCATGGTGTTTTCCATCTCGCTAATCGCGGTATTGGTCTCACCAAGCCGAAGCTCTGCGAGCCACTCGGCTTCCTGTGCGGCATTGAATGCCATGTCAACCTCCGGCTTGGAGTATGCCATCGTGCCAAACACTCGGCTCACCAACCGAGCGCCAATGTATCCGCCAATAATCATGCCAACAGCTAAAGTGCCGATAAGCAAACCAATGAATGTCAGTTTTTTCATAGCGCGTAGTGAGACCTAACAGACAATCGGCGGCTGGGTTTGCAGCCTATCCGGTTTCATATTTTTGACGTTATTTCGCGTTTAAGTTTCTGTCCAGCAGGTTTTTGATTCCAAAAAATGTTGCCGATGAGCCTTTGGCAAAGGCGGCCAGCGCACAGTCGCCCAACGCAAAAATCTGTGGACACCCTTTGGGGCCGGGATTAATCTCCGCGCAAATTTCCCCGTTGACAACTGATGGAACCGGAAAGGAACCCTTATGGAACTGAAAGTTGTTTGCGATTGCGGTCAGAAATACAAATTTGACGTCGAACCGGTAAACGGCCAGATGCCGTTTCAAGTCAATTGCCCGGTCTGTAATGCCGACGGAACCGGTGCCGCCAACGCGATCTTGTCCCGGACGTTTCCCGATTCGGCACCGCCGCCGGTTGCCACCGCTCCTGCTCCGGGTGGCAGCCTTCGTCTCAACCGGCCTGCGCCCGCACCGGCTGCGCCGGCCCCGCCGCCGCTTCCAGTCACACCTGCGCCAGCCGCCATTTCCGCAGTAAGGCCGGTCGCGGCAACGGCGCGAAAGCCGAAGGAAGCGGGGGAATACAACCTGGTAATGGGGATTTTGGGAGCCGTGCTGGGAGCGGCCTTGGGTGCGGGATTGATGTATGCGTTCTTTCTTTGGGCCGATTTCCGGTTTCCGCTGATGGGCACCTGCATCGGGGCGCTCACCGGTTTGGGCGCGCGGATGCTGGCGAAGGGAACGGATACGACACTGGGCGCCGTCGCCGGGGGCATAGCGCTCGTTTCGACAGCCGGAACGCTTTACCTCATGTTTGGCGATGTGGCCGGCATGTTCATTCTTTCCATGATTGTCAGTGTCGGCTTCGCATACAAAATTGCCGGCTGAATTCCAACGAACGCTATTTTGCCGTCGCGCCGGCGGTATCCGCTTGTTTCGGTTTTAACCGGTTGAAACGTTCGACGAACAGGAAGAAAACGCCGGGACCGAAGCAAAGCAGCATGATGGAAATGCCGGTGGCGATGCCCCAGAACGTGCCGGCGGGCGCGCAGCAATCGTCGCGGCGGCGGACGATGACGTGACTGGGCACGGCGATGAGCAGTTCGAGGATGCTGCCGCGCAGGAGCCAGCGGGTGATGCGCTTAAGGAGCGCGTCCGGTTCGTCTGAACTGGCGAAATTCCGAAATACGATGGCCCAAATAATCCAAAAACAAACCATGGTAAAAACGAGACCCCAGAAAGCACCCCAACCCGGATTGTTGGCATTGACAGGTTGGGCGTTGAACGCGGTTGAGAGATCGAACAAACTCAGCCAGTCGAAAGCATGGTCCCGAAAAGCGGCGCAAAGGATGGCAAAAATTCCGGCGATAAAAAGATTGGCCAGGAAGAACGCGCTGACGATTACGGGGATTTTCAGCGGTCGCCGGGCCGGAAGCCTTCGTTCGGCAATTTTTAACGGCAACAACAGAAGCAGAGCCTGTCCGCCGACGAGCACAACGAGCCAGAGCCAGTAGCCCCAGGCCGAATAGGTCTGGAGAATACTCCGCAGGCTGATGCTGCTTCTGGCCCAACCGCCGAAGGCGACCAACATGACCGGCGCGGTCAATACGATGAGGGCCAGGGTGTAAAGCAGAACGGTCAGGACGGCCCAGCGTTTCATGGTTGTGGGGATTGAGTCAGAAAGTTGAAAACTGCGCCAGCGAAATCGGCGCGCCGTTCCATTGGCTCGCGGCAGAACAGAATGCCTTTGCCCAACGCCAAAACGAGTTGACAATTTTGCACCGGGATTATTACCTTTGCTCAAACTGTTTCCGGTTTTGTTTACCAAACGTGAATCTCTGAAATGAAGGCCGCTCGATGACAAAAAACGTTCCATTGATGTGCCGCAGATCGTGGTCCGGCATCATTATTTTCTTGTTTCTCTCCTTTTTGACCGGGCCGGGTTTTGCCAGCAACGCCCCGGACGCCGGCAAGCCGGCCGTCGTGCCGCTTCAACAGAAAAAGAGTGCCCTCCTCGTTGGTGTTCAAAGGGGGAGTTGCTATTCCGGATTTCGTCACGGACAACATCCCGACCGTGGCGCCGGTGCCGTCAATCCCACCGATTCGCAAATGCTGGAAGACCTTCAACTCCTGTCCCGCAATGGCAATTTCGGCCTGATTCGCCTCTATGATTCCGACGAAAACTCCGAAGACGTTTTGCGGGTGATTAAGGCGAACCATGTCCACTTGGAGGTCCTGCTCGGGGCCTGGCTGGACGCCGAAGTCAGCAATCCGGATTGTCCCTGGCACAAGGAGCCGTACCCGCAAAAGGATCTGGATGCGAATAGAATCAAAAACCAGAAGCAAATTGAACGAGCCATCCGGCTGGCCAACGAATATCCCAGGATTGTGGTCGCCGTGGCCGTCGGCAATGAAGCGATGGTCAGTTGGACCGACCATAAGGTTCCGTTGGAATCCGTCATCGCGTACGTTCGCCAGGTCAAGAGCGCCGTCAAACAGCCGGTGACCGTGTGTGATAATTTCGATTTCTGGGTCAGACACGGCTCCGCCCTCGCCGGGGAGCTGGATTTTATTTCCGTGCATTCGTATCCCGCGTGGGAAGGCAAGGGAATTGACGAGGCGCTGCCGGCCACCATCGCCGAACTGCAGGCGGTTCGAAACGTGTTGCCCCACAGCCGGATGGTGGTGACCGAAGCCGGCTGGGCCACGGTCGCAAGCGAATTCCGCAGCCAGGCCAGCGAAGCCAATCAAAAGCGGTATTTCGATGAGTTGTATGCCTGGACGGCCAGGGAAAACATCACCACATTTTTCTTTGAAGCTTTCGACGAAGACTGGAAGGGAAACAATAACGATCCCAATCCGGATGGCGCCGAAAAGCACTGGGGCATTTTTACCATTGATCGGAAACCCAAGCTGGCCATGGCCGGGCTGTATCCCGATCTGGCGCCGAAGAAAGATTTAAACTAGAGAATGAAAGTTGGGCGGCTGGGCCGGTCGTCCCTGCCTTTTGTTCGCATCCGGGCGGTTCAGCGAATCTTCGCCGGATTTTTCAGAATTTCACTTTCACGCCTTGCCAATCAGCCCATTTCACCACAAATTGTCTGAAACAAGCAGAGCACATGAGCAAAGAGGCAAAACTGGAATTGGATGGGAAAGCCTATTCGCTGCCGACGATTGAAGGCAGTGAAGGGGAAAAAGCGGTGGACATTTCGTCGCTGCGCGCGAACACGGGCTACATCACGCTGGACGAAGGCTATGGCAACACCGGTTCGTGCATCAGCAAAATCACCTTTATTGACGGAGAAACGGGCATTTTGCGCTATCGCGGCATTCCGATTGAGGAGCTGGCGGAGAAATCCACCTTCATTGAGACGGCCTACCTGATTATTTACGGCAATTTGCCGACGCGCGCGCAACTGCGGAAGTTCTCCGACCTGTTTACCGAATATCAATTCCTCCACGAGGACATGAAGTATCATTTTGAGAGTTTTCCCATGGGGGCGCATCCGATGGCGATTCTCTCGGCGATGATCAACGCGACGAGTTGTTTCGACGAGGAACTCATGAACTGGCGTTGGGGCAAGTCAAACCAGTTTGACGTTTACGCGGCGAAGCTGATTTCCCAGGTGCGTACCATCGCGGCGTACGCGTACCGCAAATCCCGGGGCCTGCCGCTGATTTATCCCAAGAAGGCCTACAAGTACACGGCCAACTTCCTGCACATGCTGTTTTCCACGCCGTATGAGGATTTCGAGTTGAAACCGGAGGTGGTGAAGGCGCTCGATTTGATTTTCCTGCTGCACGCCGATCACGAGCAGAATTGCTCGACTTCGACCGTGCGCATGGTGGCGTCGAGCCAGGCCAATTTGTTTGCCAGCGCGGCGGCGGGCGTATGCGCGCTATGGGGACCGTTGCACGGTGGCGCGAATCAGGCGGTGATTGAAATGCTCGTGGAAATTCACCGGGAAGGCGACGACGGTTCCAAGTTCATTATGGCTGCCAAGGACAAAAACAGCGGCCGGCGTCTCATGGGCTTTGGTCATCGTGTTTATAAAAATTACGACCCGCGCGCCAAAATTATCAAAAAGGCGTGCGACGAAGTCCTGGCCAAGCTGCACGTCTCCGACCCGTTGTTGGACATTGCCAAGCGTCTGGAGGAAGCTGCGCTGCGCGACGCGTATTTTGTGGAGCGCAAGTTGTATCCCAACGTGGATTTTTACAGCGGCATTATCATGCGTGCCATCGGCATTCCGGTGGAGATGTTCCCCGTGATTTTTGCGATTGGCCGGATGCCCGGCTGGATTGCGAATTACAAGGAAATCATGGAAGATGCCAAGAACCGCATTGCCCGGCCGCGGCAGATCTACGCCGGCCGGACGCTGAATCATTACGTGCCCCTGGAAGAGCGGAAATAAGCCGGCGATTTCATTGGCAGAATTGGGAGAATGCGTCGCAGTTTGGGACAGGTCGAAGGCATGATTCGTGCTGAATCGAGAGTGCACTTGCCGTGAAAAAAATCCTGGTAATTGACGACGAAGAATGGCTGCGCGAGATGATTCGCCTGGCGCTGAAACAAAAGGGCTTTGATGTCATCGAGGCGGCCAATGGCGCCGATGGGATCGAACGAGCGCGCCGGGACCTGCCCGACCTTATCCTTTGCGACATCAACATGGAAAAGGTGGACGGATATTTGACACTCGCTTCGTTGCGCAACGAGGCGCCCACCGCCGCCATCCCGTTTATCCTCATGACCGGTCTGGCAGACAACGCCGGCATGAGGCACGGCATGGAACTGGGCGCCGACGATTACCTGCCAAAGCCGTTCACCACCGATGCGCTTTACGCCGCCGTGGACGCGCGCCTGAAAAAGGCCCAGACCGTGCGCGACGAAGCCGAACGCAAACTGGCCAGCCTGCGCGACAACATCAGCCTGATGCTGCCCCACGAGCTGCGCACGCCGCTCAACGGCATTCTGGCCTATGGTGAAATGCTCGCGACCGACACCGCCACGCTCAAGGCCGCCGAAGTCGCGGAAATGGGCCACGTCATTCATCAATCCGGCCGGCGCCTGGAGCGGCTCATCGAGAACTTTCTGATTTACGCGCAACTCGAGCTGGTCGCCAGTGACCCCAAAAATATCAACGCCCTGCGCATGGGGCAAACGGAACATCCGGCTTCGCTGATCGAAAAGCACGTCCAGGCGCAGGCGGCGCAGGCCAACCGCCCGCAGGATTTGACGCTTGAATTGTCGGATGTCCCCGTGCCGATGGCCGAGGAATATCTCGCCAAAATTGTGGATGAACTGGTCCAAAATGCCTTCAAATTTTCAAAGCCCGGCACACCGGTGCGCGTCCAATTGGAAGAGAGCTTCAATGTCGCGGTGCTGTCCGTCAGCGATCAAGGCAGCGGATTTTCTACCGAACAAATCGCCCGCATTGGCGCCTACATGCAGTTTGACCGCCGAATGCATGAACAGCAGGGACTGGGGCTGGGGTTGACGATTGCCAAACGGCTGGTGGCCCTGCATGGCGGCACGCTGTCCATCGAAAGCACCAAGGATAACGGTGCCACCATCATCGCCAAACTGCCCAAAACGAAACCGGTGGATCAAAATGGCAGCCTTTAGGGCAATTTAATTACTCACGTAGCCGCGAACGTCAGTTCGCGCCATATTATTCGATTGTATTCAATTTGCGCCGACTTACGTCGTCGGCTACATGTTTTTTGAAAAAGCTCTAAAGAGGAAGTTTCAGATAAAGAGCGGTCAGGCCGCGTTCGGCAAGTTCCGCCAGCAAAAAGACCAGGGCAATTCCCACCACCGGCGCAAAGTCCACCTTGCCGGCGCGGAGCGGCATGGCTTGTAACGGCCGCAACAACGTCTGCGCTTCAGCGGTGACATAATTCCAGAACGGATACCTGCCAAAATAGATGTAGCTGTTGAGCAAATGCAGGACCAGCAGCGCGCCCGCGGCAAATTTCCACGCCAGATAGCTTCCCAGGCCGATGACCAGCGATGCTTCCACACGATGCATGGCCGAGGCCGGTGGTGGCACGATGGCCAGCCACGCCAGCAGCCAGCTGGCCAGCCACCATAGCGGCGCCACCAACACGAGCGGCAAAATGAATTTTACCCCGCGCGGCAGGCGATCAACCGGTCCTAATTGCATCCGCACCAAACGGTGAATCGGTTCCGGTCCGGCCAAAATGGAAAACAGCAACAGCCAAAGGTAAAACACGCCCAAAGTCAGACCAAAGCTGCAAAGGGAAAACAACAGAATGCGCCCGAAGTAATCACTGCGGAACGAGAGTTCGATGACGCCCAGATTCAGTTTACCCGCCGCCCAACCGACTCCCGAACCGATTTGCCAGTAGAGTACCGCGCGCAGAAACAGCATCCCGCCCAGCACTGCCGGCAAATGCCACCGCCGCAAACGGCGCGGCTCGGCGCGCCGCAACGTGCCAATCAACGTCGCCGGCGTGCGCTGGCCGAGTGGGTCGAAGCGAAGCGAGCGCCAGTTGAGCCACAGCAGCAGACCGGCAAGGTTCAGGATGAAATCAATGATGCCCATGAAAGTGACAAGTGACAGGTGTCGGGTGACAAGAAGGGAATGTCAAGCCGCCGTTTTTTTCGTCACGTGTCACGTGTCACGCGTCACATCATCCGCAACAGCGTGTCCGCCATTTCACTCGGCGTCGCGGCGACGCCGATGCCCGCTTCCCGGAACGCCGCCATCTTGGCCGCCGCCGTGCCTTTGCCGCCGCTGATAATGGCGCCCGCGTGGCCCATGCGGCGTCCCGGCGGCGCGGTGGCCCCCGCGATGAAGCCGGCGACCGGTTTCCGGCAATTCCGTTTGATCCACTCCGCCGCTTCTTCCTCGGCACTGCCGCCGATTTCGCCAATCATAATGATGCCGTGCGTGTCCGGGTCGTCATTGAACAGTTTGATGACGTCCAGATGTGACAGGCCGGGGACGGGATCACCGCCGATGCCGACGCAGGTGCTTTGGCCCGCGCCGCGGCAAGTCAATTGCCAGACGGCCTCATAAGTGAGGGTGCCGCTACGGGAGACCACGCCGACGTGGCCTTTTTTGTGAATGTAACCGGGGGCGATGCCGATGCGGCAACCGCCAGACGAATCCTTGCCTTCACCGGGCGTGACGACGCCGGGACAATTCGGCCCGACCAGACGCGATCGAGGGTTTCCCTGCATCGCCCGTTTGACGCGGATCATATCGCGCGCCGGGATGCCTTCGGTGATGCAGACCACCAGTTCAAGTCCCGCATCCACACCTTCCAGAACGGCGTCCGCGGCAAACGCCGCCGGGACGAAGATGGCGGAGGCCATCGCGCCGGTTTGTTTCACCGCGTCGGCCACCGTGTCGAACACCGGAATTTTTTTGCCGCCATGCTCGAACCATTGCCCACCCTTGCCGGGGGTGACGCCGGCGACGACTTGCGTGCCGTAATCCATCGAGAGTTGCGCGTGTTTCGCGCCGAAGCTGCCCGTGATGCCCTGGATAAGAACTTTGGCGTCGGGTTTAACCAGAATGGACATGGTAAAAATTTACGATTTATGATTTACGATTTACGATTTGTTCCGCTTGTGGATGCAAATCAAGTTGCCTTCGGTGTCAAAAATGAAAGCCATTCGGCAAACCGGCGTGGTCATCGGCTCCACTTGAAATTTCACGCCGTTCGCCTTCAGATGACTGATGGCAGCATCAAAGTCCTCGACTTCGAGGCCGACGGAGCAACCATCTGGTCGTGGCGTCCAATCCGGCGCACCGCAGCCGAGCGCGAGCGTGCCGCCGGCGATGTCGTACTCCGTCCATTGCATTCCCCCGGGTTCGCCGAAGACCATGCCGGGTTTCAATCCGAGGACACTCTCATAAAACTTGCGCGCCCGCGCCATGTCCTTGACCGGATAACAACTGAAGGCAATTTCAACGATTTTAATCATAACCGGATTGGTGCGACGTTGGGTTTCAGAACGGAAAGGTGCGGACGGACGGTCCAGTCGGCCGGAGGGGGTTTTTCACACGAACCTTCCAGGTGGCGGCGATGCCTTTCAGCCGGCTGGCGGCCAACCAGCCGATTCCCTGGCCCCATCTCCGCCGGAGACGCCGCGACCCGGCCATTTCGTCCAGCAATTGCGTACGCAGTGCGACGCATTCGCTTTTCGTTTTTTCGTGTTGTTGAACCAGTTCGATCATTTGCTTCTGCAATTCAATCAGTCGCCGGTACGGTTCCAAATCATCGGCAAGCGATTTTGCGGTTTGAATTTTCACTTTGCCTTGAGACATCATGCTTTGATTCCCCGGAATTATTGGTTGCCGGTCAACGCGTGTACCACCTTTTGGGCGGCCTCAGCCATCGAATCGCCGGTGATGAGTTTCAGGCCGGATTCGGCCAGCGTTTTCTTGCCGGCGACGACATTGTTGCCTTCCAGCCGCACGACGAGCGGGATGTTCAAGTGCGTTTCCTTCACCGCCGCGACGATGCCGGTGGCGATGACGTTGCAATCCATGATACCGCCGAAAATGTTCACCAGAATGCCCTTCACGTTCGGGTCCTGCAGGATGATTTTGAACGCCGCCGTCACCTGTTCCTTGCTCGCGCCGCCGCCCACGTCGAGGAAATTTGCCGGCCGGCCGCCGAAATGCTGGATAATGTCCATCGTCGCCATCGCGAGGCCGGCGCCGTTGACGAGGCAGGCAATGTTGCCGTCGAGCTTGATGTAATTCAGGTTGAACTTGCTGGCCTCGATTTCCAGCGGTGCTTCCTCGTTCAAATCACGCATTTCCTGGATGTCCTTGTGCCGGTATAGCGCGTTGTCATCGAGCGAAATCTTGGCGTCGAGCGCTACCACCGCTTCCTTGCCGTCGGGTGTTTCCACAATGCACATGGGATTGATTTCCACGAGCGACGCGTCGCATTCCCACCACGTTCGGAAAACACCGGTGATGAATTTGACTCCGGCGTTGAATACGTCGCCCTTGAGTCCCAGCGCGGCGGCGATTTTGCGCGCCTGAAACGGCATGATGCCGACCGCCGGATCAATCCATTCCTTGAAAATTTTCTCCGGCGTTTTGGCGGCGACCTCCTCGATGTCCATGCCGCCTTCGGTGCTGGCCATGACCAGCGGGCGGCCCACGGCGCGATCCAGCAGCACGGCCAGGTAAAATTCCTTTTTGATTTTTGCGCCGCCGGCGAGCAACAACGTCTGCACCCGGCGGCCGTCCGGACCTGTTTGTTTGGTAATCAGGACGTTGCCCAGCATTTTCCCGGCGAGCGAAACCGCCTCGTCCACCGTCGCCGCCGCCTTGACGCCGCCTTGAAAACCGCTGGTGAAGATGCCTTTGCCGCGCCCGCCGGCGTGAATCTGCGATTTGACGACCACCCGCGCGCTGCCGCTGGAAAAAATCTTCTCCGCAGCCGCGCGGGCGTCCTCGAGGTTTTTGGCCGGGATCTCCAGCGGAACGGCGACGCCGTTTTGGGCGAGCAACTGTTTGGCCTGGTACTCGTGAATATTCATGTCCTGATTAAACCCGGCGCATTGAAATGGGATTGGCGCCGGAAATCAAACTATTAAGCAAATAGTTGGAGGTGGGCTTGCAACCGGCCAGGCGATTGAAAGCCGGGCGGAAAATTCAAAGTCCCGGGATGTTCTTATTTGACAACGAGGGTCTGATGCAGCCAGTCCGCCATTTTTTGCTGCCAGGCAGGGTCAAATTCTTCCCAGTCCGCAATGCGGTGGCCCGCGCCTTTGAGGGAATAGAGTTCACACGGCACCTTTTTTTCCTTGAGTTCGGCTGCAAAATTCCGTGTAAAAAGCGGCAGAATGGTTTTGTCCGAGTCACCTTGCATGAGTAAAAACGGCGGCAGGCCGGGCTGAATGTGGGCGGTCGGCGACATTTGCCGCAACCGCTTCAGGGTTTCGTCATCCATTGAATCGCGGCCCAAAAGGTTCCGCATGGAAGACCATTTGCCCACGCCGCCGCGGTGTTCTGCGTCGGCCACCAAATCCGTCGGTGGCGCGAGACCAACCACGGCCTGGACGCGCGTGTCCGGCTAGGCCAGGGTGGCGGCCAGGCAAACCAGATGTCCTCCAGCCGAGTAACCCAGGAGGGCGATCCGATTAGGGTCGCCTTTGTATTCCGCAGCGTGGGCTTTCGCCCAGCGGATGGCAGTCTGCACGTCGTCGAAGCAGTCGGGCCAGTGGTTGGTGGGTGCGAGGCGGTAATCAATCGAAAACCAGGTAAATTGATTTACGGTCAACGCTTTCAGAGCGGGTACGAAATCTCCGTTTCCTGTTTTATCGCCACGACTCCAGCCACCGCCGTGAACGGCAATGACCACGGGAAAAGGTCCGGTACCGTCGGGCACATTCGCGTCGAGCAGCAAAGCCTGGTTCCCGGCCTTGCCGTATTCGATGTTGGTTTCAAGTTCGGCGCAGACGACATTTGCGAACAAGGTCGACGCCAGAAACGTAACCAAGGCTGGTTTCATGGTTTGACGGCAGGGAAACTGTTGGTGGCAGCGGAGGTAAAATCAACGGCGGGGAGTTGTGCCAGAACGGCCAGGGGATTCCATTGGTCGGAATCGCCAAGGACTTTCTCCACGGTGATGGCTTCGGCCTCGCGTTCACTGAGTTGACGCGCCCATTTTACACGCGCCGGTGGATTCGCGCCGGGGCCGGTGCTGTTGAATTCGGCATAACGCGCCGTCTGTTCCCGCGCCGGGTCCCGCCAATTGTCCCAGCCGGTGGGACGAACCACGCCGGACATCTCCGTGTTCAGAAAGGTCACGCTCGCGTACGCCCGCCAGGGGCGGCCTAGACAGGTCTTGACGTCGCGATTTTCACCAGTGATCTGGCAATGTGAAAAAACATAACCGAAGGGATGATCCGCGGGTGTTGAGGCGGCGGTGATGTAACCGTTCCCCAGACAATGGATGTGGCAATGCTCGTAAAATTCCGTGGCGCCACCAAAAATAAAATCCACCGCTCCGGCAACATAACAATGCCCGTAATAATGCCGTCCCCGGTTGCCCAGAATGGTGTCCTGCCATCCCAGAAACCGGCAGTTGCGAAAAATAAGCCGATCACCGTCCAGCCGCACGGCCAGGGCCTGACCCTTGGGGCCGGCGGAATTTTGGAACGTAAGATTTTCGGCCACAAAATCGTCCGCATCAATCACCGTCGAAGGCGTGCGAAAAGTGCTGATGGGCTTGCCGTCCGGGCCGAGAAGCCCTGCATGCAAATCATAGGTCAACACCGTTTTCTCCGGGGTTTCACCCCGCAAACAGACGAAGTGCTTTTCGTGCTGGACATAAACCATTTCTTTATAAATGCCGGGTTTGATGAGAATCACGCACCAGTTGGTCGGACTGGTGTTTTGCGGCACAGCATTCACCGCCGCCTGCACATTGGTGAACTGTCCGCTGCCGTCGGCAGCCACGACCAGTTCCGTTTGCGCCTTTGCGCCCGGGGCGGTGAGCGGGAGCAGACCCAGCGTCAGGCTCAGGACTCCCGGGAATGAAAATAAAATCCGTTTCACGTTGATCCGTCAGCCGATGCGCGAATGTGACGGGGCGGCCAGGCATTTGTCAAAATTATATTTCTCTTGAGCCGGGAGACGCTGGATTGCAGATTGCGTCACCGTGAGATTTGTTCTCGTATCGCTTTTTTTAGGGTGTGGGTTGATGCTGATCGATGCCGCGCCGCACAAGTTCGAAGCCTTTCGCTTCAACGGCCAGGATTATGTGCCGATCGGCGACTGGGCGCGCGCGAACGGTTTGCATTGCGCCTGGCTCAAGCACGGCGATGAACTGGTCGCCACAAACCTCACCACCCGCCTGGTTTTTGACGTGGATTCGCACTACGTGGAACTCAACGGTGTCCAAGTCGCGCTGTCGTTTCCCGTCGCGAATCAAAAGGGCGTGGCGCTGGTTGCTCAGTTCGATCTCGACGCGGCCATCCGCCCGTTGCTGTTTCCGTCGCGGTATGCCAAACCGTCTGCCATCCGAACCATCTGTCTCGATCCCGGCCACGGTGGCAGAGACACTGGCAATCGTGTCAGTTGGCATTACGAAAAAATCTACACCCTGGCGCTGGCCGGGGAATTGCGTGACCAACTGAAAAAGGCCGGCTTCAACGTCATCCTGACCCGCACGAGGGATACCTACGTCGAATTACCCGACCGTCCCGCGTTGGCGAACCAGCGTGGCGCAGATCTGTTTGTGAGCCTGCATTTCAACGCAACGCCGACCGGGAAGAACGAAGTCGAAGGGCCGCAAACATATTGTATCACGCCCGTCGGAGCCAGTTCAACCGATGCCCAGGGCGAGGGAAGTAATCACGGCCCGACTTCGGCGAACCGGCATGAGGATGAAAGCCTGCTGCTCGCGTATCAAATTCAGAAATCCCTCGTGGAAAATCTGGAGGCAAATGATCGCGGTGTGCGGCGCGCCCGGTTTGCGGTGCTGCGCGACGCCCGGATGCCGGCGATTTTAATCGAGGGCGGTTACATGACCCATCCGTACGAGAGCAGAAAAATTTACAGTTCCGCCTATCGCCGACAGATGGCGCAGGCCATTGTCAAAGGCATCCTGGCTTACCGAAAGCTGACTTCACCTCCACCGCCGGTCGTTTCCCCGGCGATGAATCATCATCCGGCAGAGCCCGGTGGCAAATCTTCCGCAAAATATCCGCAGGAGAAGAAACAACCGCCATCCAGGAATTCCGCTGCCGATGCCAGTTTTTGAAAGAGACCCGCCCGGAGCAAATAAAACCGAGCTATCCCGGATATAGGAATCTTTTCACTCTGCCAGGAGAGATAAAATGTGGCGGGTTCTGCTTGGCAAACGCGGACAAAGTTGCGACGGTGAAACCTTCCTGACCTTCGAGAATGAGCGCGGGATCAAAATTACGATTAAGAGCCGGATTAAGATTTGGGCAGGAATTAAGTTGAAGATTTGAATGAGCATTGTGACCAAAACCGGCGACGGCGGCACGACGGCGTTGATGTATGGCCGGCGGGTTCCTAAAAACCATCCGCGCGTCGAAGCTTATGGTGCGGTGGACGAACTGAACGCGGCGCTGGGCCTGGCCCGTGCGACGGCCGGGGAGGATTTTGTCCGCGAAAATCTGCTGGCGATTCAGAAAAATCTCGTGGGGTTGATGGGTGAACTGGCGGTGTTGCCGGAGGATTTGTCGCGTTATGTGAAGGATGGTTATTCGGTGGTTGCGCCGACAATGACCGCAAAACTCGATGTGCTGGTCCGGGAGGTCGAGGCGCAAAACGTCAGCTTCAAAGGTTGGGCCACGCCAGGTGCAACACTGACTTCCGCGGTGTTGGACGTGGCGCGAACGGTTTGTCGCCGGGCGGAGCGGCGCGTGTGTACGTTGCAGGAATCGGGCGAATTAAAAAACCCTGAAATCGTCGTTTACCTGAACCGCCTTTCCGACCTGTTGTGGCTGACGGCTCGTTGGGCTGAAACAAAGGGAAATCCGGCAAAAAGCTGAGTTTCACCCCCTGAGGAAGACGGTGAACAACTCGCCGCTGTTCTGGTGGATGGATTTAAGTTGAAACCGTTTGGCGTTGGCCAGACGCTTGATTCCGCGACCGTCGGCAATCGTCGGTGCACGGCGGCCGCCAAACAGTTTCGGGGAGATGGTGAGGTGAAGTTCGTCCACCAGACCCGCGCGGAACAGGGCATCATTTAATTCGCCACCCCCTTCACAGAGCAATCGTTTCACCCGCCATCGGTCCCGCAACCAGCGAAGCGCGGCGCTGAAATTGATTTCTTTCCGGCCGCAAATCTGCACTGCGTCGGCCAATGCGCGCAACTGCTTGAGCCGGGCTGCCGTGGCCCGGCGCGTGGTAAGAATGATGATGGGTGAGAACCGATACTGGAACACCTTCGCGCGGGGATTGACTGAACCGGAACGGCTGACAATGATTCGCAAGTTATACTCCGTCAACCCGCGCTTGAGCCGTTGCCACCGGAACCTGGCCGGGCCGGGGCCGAGGTTGATGGGCGCGGAATCCACTGTCCGGGCGCCGGCCATCACCGCGTTTGCCGTCGCGCGCAAGGCAAGCAGGTGTTCGTGATCGCATGCACTGGTGAACGAGGACACCGCACGGTTGGCCGTCGCGATTTTCCCGTCCGCCGTCATCGCCATATTCACCAGTACAAAGGGCGGCTTTGACCTGTTGGTTTTCCGTTTTGAGTTCACAGACGTTTCAACTTAAGGCTAAGCATTCAAAACTAAAAATTCAAAGAATAAGCATGGCATCACCATAACTGTAGAAACGGTAACGTTCACGAACGGCTTCGGCATACGCAGACAAAACCATTTCCCGTCCCCGCATTTCATTGGGCGCGGCAAAGGCGCTGACCAGCATCAGCAGGGTTGAACGCGGCAGATGAAAGTTGGTCAGCAACCAGTCCACGATTTGAAATCGGAATGGCGGATGGATGAAAATACCCGTTTTTGCGGCGTTTTTTGCGAGTTTTCCGCCATTTTGCGCCGCAGCACTTTCCAGCACACGCACGGTGGTCGTGCCCACGGCAATGACGCGCCGTCCGGCGGCCTTCGCTTCGTTCACCGCACCTGCGGTTTCTTCATCCAGGGTAAAGCGTTCCTCGTGCATTCGATGTGAGGCAAGATCCTCGGTAATGACCGGCAGAAATGTTCCGGCGCCAACGTGCAGCGTGACGAAACAAACCTGCACGCCCCGGTCACGGATTTGTTGCAGCAATTCCGGCGTGAAGTGAAGTCCCGCGGTGGGTGCGGCCACCGAGCCATCGGCCCGGGCATAGACGGTTTGATAACGTTCCCGGTCTTCCCGCCGTTCGCCGGCGCTCCTCCGCCGGATGTAAGGCGGCAGGGGAACTTCGCCGAACCGTTCGAGTTCGCGGCCGATGTCCGGCGTTCCGGAAAATCGCAGCCGCCGATGCCCTTCCGCGTTGGTTTCGAGAACTGCAGCGTGGATGTTGGCGGCGGCGCCGGTTGCGTCGCGCAGAACGATCTGTGTGCCGAGGCGGGCGCGTTTGGCGGGACGCAACATCGCCCACCAATCATTGCGGGTATTCTCCTCCAGCAACAGGATTTCAAATTGGCCTCCGGAACGTGCATTCCTGCCGTGCAGCCGCGCCGGAATGACGCGCGAATTGTTCAATACCAACAGGTCACCCGCGCGAAAGAATTCCAATACATCACGAAATTGCCGGTGTTCGACCTGCCCATTCCCGCGGTGCAACACCAATAATCGGGATTCATCGCGCCGGGGCGCGGGATATTGCGCGATTCGTTCAGGTGGCAGGGCAAAATCAAAATCAGCGGTCCGCATCGCGATCACAGCATAACAAGACGAGGACAAGGAAAACAGGACGACAATTTTCGTTTTGGTTTGGTCAAAATCGGGTTGTGAATAACTTCTGAATAACCCCGAAAATTTTAGGTGAATTTGTGTTGACTTGGGTGGGGTAAAGTGGTTAAAAATGGGTCGTTGTGGGAAGAAATGGCCGTTTGGGTTTTTGTTGCGAATAAATGGGTAACGCAAAAAACATAGAGCCGTCTTATTACAATTCGCGCTTTCGTCATGGCGTGGATGAGAAAAGGCGTGTGCAGATCCCGGCCAAATGGCGGCCCCAAAAGGCGGCGGTGGAGCTGACCCTTATCCTCTGGCCGCGGGAAGGAGTTGGAGCGTGCGTGCGCGTCCTGCCGCCGTCGCAGATGGCGAAGTTGATGCAATCCATTGACGAAATGCCGAACAGCGATCCCAAAAAGGTCGTTCTCAAGCGCATCATTGGCAGTGATTCGGCGCAGGCGAGCGTGGACAAGGCCGGCAGGATTTGCCTGCCCGATGAAATGGCGCGCGGCGCGGGCATTAAGAACGACGCGGTGCTGGTCGGATTGCTCGACCGCTTTGAGATTTGGAATCCGGAACGTTATGAAAAGGTTCAGGCGGCCGACGCCGCGTTGGCGCCCGATGCCTTCAAACTGATGGAATAAAAACTATGAATCTTGGAAAATTATTGGTGGCGGGAAAAAGCATCATCGGTGGACGCGGGGAGATTGCCTATCGCATCAGCGATCGTGGTTATTTGCCAAAGTTCATTTCGCCGAAAAATCCATTTGCCCCGGCCATCAAGGAGGAGCCGGCGCCGAAGGCAGACGAGGCGCCGGTCAAACCGGGAGTGGCGTCGGACGGAACCAAAACCCAAAAACTACCCACTTTCCCGGCCGCCCGAATCCAGAAAAAATCCTGGGTCAGCAAATTCAATCCCATTTCCGTCTGGTGCAGGTCACGTACCACGGCGCCACAAAAAGCGCAACGTCCGATGCAGGCTGAGCTTTCCCTGGACCGCGTGAAAGTGGTGCACAACGATCTGACCGATGCCGATGTGGAGATCGTTCCAATCAAATCACGCACGATGCCGGAACCGGGGACGCCGGTTGTGCCACCGGCCCATAACGGAGATTCCTGGAGCCGGTTGAGCGCGAAAATTTTTGGAGCAAAAGCAGCCTGAATTTCTAAATCCAATGCGCAGTGCCCGATTTCGTTCACAGACCGGTGATGGTGGCGGAGGTGCTGGACGCGCTGAAGCCCAGGCCGGGCGGCCGTTACGCCGACGGCACGGTCGGTGGGGCTGGACACGCGGCGAGCATTTTGAACGCGAGTTCGCCGACTGGATGGCTGTATGGGTGCGATCGCGATGGCGCCGCGGTTGAAGCGGCGCGCGCGCGGCTGGCGGAATTTGCCGGACGATGTGAGATCCGCCAGGGCAATTTTGCAGAATTAGCCGGGTGGATTCCGGCGGCGAGTTGTGATGGCGTGTTGCTGGATCTGGGCGTGAGTTCGCCACAACTGGATTTGCCCGGGCGGGGGTTCAGTTTCCAGCAGGAAGGCCCGCTGGACATGCGGATGGACACCCGGCAGTTGCTGACCGCGGCAGATTTGGTGAACGGCGCGAGCGAAGGCGAACTGGCGGGAATTTTTTGGGAATTCGGCGGCGAACGCGATTCGCGGCGGCTGGCCAAAGTCATCGTCCATGACCGCCAGCGGCGAAAATTTGAAACGACAGGGCAATTGGCGGATTTGCTGGAACGGATCATGCCGCGGCGTGGAAAAAAGACGCATCCGGCCACGAAGGTTTTTCAGGCGCTGCGGATTGCGGTGAATGACGAAATGGGATCTTTGAAACCGGGGCTGGCGGCAGCGTTGAAGATTTTGAAACCCGGCGGACGGCTGGCCGTCATCACGTTTCATTCGCTGGAAGACCGGGTGGTGAAGGATTTCGGGCGCGCCCGGGCGCGGGATTACGCGTTCGTCGGCAGGGTGGACGTTCCGGAGTTGCGCGCGCCGCGCGCACCAGAGTTGAAATGGGTGACGCGCAAAGCCATCAAGCCGGGCGAGGTTGAGCTGGCGGAAAATCCGCGCAGCCGCAGCGCGCAGTTGCGGGTATTTGAAAAATTGTGACGGCGGTCGGTGACCGCCATTGTGAAAAATGGCAAAAAATCGAAGAAGTCAGTCGGCAGCGATCCGGTTCGGTCCGGCGCTGAAGGCGTTGTTTTTGTGCCTGGTGATTGCCGGGCTGGCGGTGGGTTATGTCTGGCAGAAAGGCCAGATTTTCCAGCTCGGCCGGCAAATTACCGCCTGTGAGAGCCGTCTGGCGCAATTGCGCGATGAGAATCAAAAGTTAAGCGATCAACTCGCGGTGCTGAACTCGCCGGTGATGCTGGATCAGCGCGTGCACGAATTAAACCTGGGCCTGGTGCCGGCACAGCCCACCCAGGTTTACCGGTTGATTGAGGCGGTACCGGGGAATGATTCAAATCGCCGGTTTGCGGCGCGCCAGGAAAACGGCTTGACGCAATAATACGAAAATTTTGGCCGCCGCCCGTGACGCCGTCGGGTGAGGAACCGATCGCCGCGGGCGGTTGGCCATTGGGTAATGATCAAACGACTGCAATTAAGACGGATGCTGCTGTTGCTGGGATTGCTGGGCCTGGCGTTTGCCGGTCTGGGGTACCGGCTGGTGGATTTGCAGTTGTTGCGCCATGACGAATTGGCGGCCTTGGCGCAGCAAAACACGGAGCTGCAATATTTCCGCGAGCCGCGCCGGGGCAGCATTCTGGATGCGCATGGCAATCTGCTGGCGACCAGCATTTTTGTGAAAACGGTTTGTGCCGACCCGGTTTTGATTGGCAACCAACAGGCCAGCGTGGCGCACACGCTGGCCCCGCTGTTGCAGATGAGCGAAGCCGATTTGTATGAGCGGTTGCTTCCCCGGGCGCGGCAGAACGAAAAAGGTGAAACCGTCACGAACCGGTACGTGGTCTTGCGGCACAAGGTTCGGGATGAAACCTGGGAGGAGGTTCAAGCGGCGATGAGCCGATTGTCATTCGGACCGGATGAAGCCGGATTCTCCCGGAGCCAGCGCGCCTTCTGCCGCAACCTGCGGGCGCATGCGATTTTCACCAGTCCCATGGATGACCAGTTGCGCGTGTATCCCAACGGTTCGCTGGCCGCGCATGCGCTGGGTTTTGTCAGCACGGATGAATTGTCAGTGGACGGCCAGCCGGTTTTGGAAACCTCGGGCCGGGATGGCGTTGAATTGTCCTTGAATTCCGCGCTGAGCGGCGTGCCCGGCTGGCGGGTGACGGAAATGGACCGCCGCCGCCAGGAACTGGCGTCGTTGCGCGATCAGGATGTGACGCCGCGCGACGGCTATAATGTGGTGCTCACCATTGATGGCGTCATCCAGCACATTGTCGAAACTGCGCTGACCAACGCGATGGAAAAGCACACCCCGATCAGCATCACCGGCATCGTCATCCGTCCGCAAACGGGTGAAATTCTGGCCCTGGCGACCTTGCCCGATTTTGATCCGAACAATCCCGGCGCCTCATCCGCCGACGCCCGCCGCGATCGGGTCATCAGTGACATCATGGAGCCCGGCTCGACCTTCAAAATCGTGGTGGTCTCGGGCGCATTGAACGATGGCGTGGTGCAACTGGCCGACACCATTGATTGCGACCATGGCCATTTTGCCTATGCGGGCCGGGTGTTACACGACCATGAGCCGTTCGACATTCTCACGACGGAAAGTATTATCACCAAGTCGTCGAACATCGGCGCGGCCAAAATCGGCATCCGGCTCGGGGAAGACCGGCTGTACGATTACGCGTGGGATTTCGGCTTCGGCCAACGCACGGGAATCCCGCTGCCCGGCGAGGTCGCGGGCATCCTGCATCCGGTCAAAGATTGGAGCAAGGTGTCCATCGCACAAATTCCGATGGGGCAGGGTGTGGCGGTGACGCGATTGCAAATGGCGATGGCTATGTGCGCCATTGCCAACGGTGGCAAATTGATGCAACCGATGCTGGTCAGCCGCCTGGCGGATCGCAACGGCAATGTCGTAGCGCAATATGCGCCGCAGGTGATCCGGCAGGTCATCAATCCGGCCACGGACAAATTGATGGTCGAAGCGCTCAAAACCGTGGTTTCGCCGCAAGGCACGGCGCCGGATGCCGCGTTGAAAGATTATGTGGTGGCGGGCAAGACCGGCACGGCGCAGAAGGCCGGGCCGGGTGGTTACCTCCAGGGGAAATATTTCGCGTCGTTCATCGGATTTTTCCCGGCGGACAATCCGCAACTTTGTATTTCCGTGGTGATGGACGATCCCAAGGAAGGATATTACGGCGGCCAGGTCTGCGGCCCGATTTTCAAGGAAATTGCCGAACGTTGTGCGAGCTATTTGAACCTGCCGGCGGATGAAAATGCGCCAGAACCCGGTTCACCGCCGCCGCTGGTGGCCGCAGGCGGTTTGAAACCGCCGGCCGCGCGGAATCCGTGACCGGCTTTGAAAATTTGCAGTGGAAACGCGTTCTTTGAAATTTGCGGCCGAAGCCTGCGCTGCCACACTTGGGCGCGGCTCCGGTGAGATCTCCATTCGGCGGGTCTGCACCGATTCGCGGCAGGCGCGGGCCGGTGACTTGTTCTTCGCCATCAAGGGCGAGCGGTTTGACGGCCATGATTTTTTAAACGAGGTCGCCGCCAGGGGTGTTGCTGCCATTGTGGTGGAACAAAAAAAAGCTCCCGTGCTATTGCCGGAGTGTGGGGTGTTGACCGTGGATGATACGCGCGCAGCGCTGGGCAGGCTGGCGACGGCCTATCGGCGGGAGTTTGACCTGCCGATGATTGCCGTGAGCGGCTCGAACGGCAAGACTACCGTAAAAGAATTGATGGCGGCGGTGCTTCGGCAAAAACTGGCCACGTTGTGGAGCGAAGCCAGCTTCAACAACGACATCGGTGTGCCGCTGACGTTGTTGCGGCTGGAAAAGACGCATCAGGCCGCGGTGCTGGAAGCGGGCACGAATCATCCAGGCGAACTCGCGCCGCTCGTGAAAATGATTCAACCGAAATATGGCGTGGTGACCAACGTCGGCCGCGAGCATTTGGAATTTTTTGGCGATGTCGCCGGTGTCGTGCGCGAAGAAGGCTGGCTGGCGGAACTTTTGCCGGCCGACGGCAGGCTCCTGGTCAACGGTGACAGTGAATGGACGGAACAGATTGTTCGGCGCACCCGGGCAACCGTCGTGCGCGCAGGCCTCGGTGAAAAGAATGACTGGCGCGCGAAGGGAATCCGGTTGGATAAAAGCGGTGCGACGTTCCGGGTGGAAGCGCCGAAGGCTGAATTTGACGGTGAATACCGGGTGAATCTGTTGGGCCGCCATCAGGTCGTCAATGCACTTTTTGCGGTCGCGGTCAGTGAGGAACTGGGCCTGGGCCGTCCCGCGGTGCGGGACGGCCTGGCCGAATGCAAACCGGCGAAAATGCGGATGCAATTCTGGGAAGCCGGCGGCGTGCGCGTGCTCGACGACGCGTACAACGCCAACGCGGACTCGATGATCGCGGCGCTCGAAACCCTTTGCGCCCTGCCGTTGCAAGGCCGGCGCGTGGCGGTGCTGGGCGACATGGCCGAACTCGGCGCGCAGAGCGAGGCGGCCCATGCGGAAATCGGCCGGCGCGCGGCGGAATTGGGCATCGGCCAGTTGTTCGCCATCGGCAAAATGGCGCCGGTGATGGCAGCGGCGGCGCGCAAAGCCGGGTTGAGCCGGGTGATTGAATTTGCGGATGTTGAGGCGGCGAAGAATGCGGTGAAAGCTTTTTTGAAGTCAGGCGATGTGGTTTTGTTGAAGGCGTCGCGCGCCTCGCGCCTGGAACGCCTCGCGGAAACATTGAAGTCGGAGCAGTCGTGAATCAAGGCAATGCTCTATTATTTGAGCCAGAAGTTGCTCGATTGGTCGGCAGGAACGCATTGGGCGGATCACCTCTCGGCCTTGCGGCTCTTTCGCTACATCACCGTGCGCAGCGCCGGGGCGGCGATCACGGCGTTGATTTTAAGCTGGTGGCTCGGCCCGCACATCATCCGCTGGCTCAAGCAGTTGAAGTTTGGCCAGGATTACGCGGACAAGGCCGAGGAAGCCGGCGGTTTGGGGGCGCGGGTGCTCAGCAAAAAGGGCACGCCGACCATGGGGGGCATTTTGATTGTGGCCGTGCTGGTGTTTTCGACGATGCTGTGGGCGCAATGGAATGCGCAGGTCGAGTTGACCCTGCTCTCCGTGCTGGTGTTGGCGGGCCTGGGGTTTTACGACGATTACGCAAAAATCATTCAACAGAGCGGTGGCGGCACGCCGCCACGGCTGAAGCTCTGGGTGCAAATTTTACTGGCCACTTTCATCGGCGTCTATTTGTGGCTGACGCCCTCGACCGGCAAACTGGTGACGGAAATTACCGTGCCGTTTTACAAATATCCGGTGGCGCTGGACGCGGGCTGGCTCGGCCTGCTGATTGTGGTGCTGGCGATTGTCGGGAGTTCGAATGCGGTGAATTTGACGGATGGACTCGATGGCCTGGCGATTGGCTGCACGCTCATCGTGGGGTTTGTGTTTTTATTCTTCACTTATCTGGCAGGCAACATCAGGGCCGCCGGCTATTTGCAGATTCCGTATGTGAACGGCGCCGGCGAATTGACCGTCTTTTGTGCGGCGTTGATTGGCGCGGGGCTGGGTTTTTTATGGTTCAACTGCCACCCGGCACAAGTGTTTATGGGCGACACCGGTTCGCTGCCGCTCGGCGGCGCGTTCGGCATCATCGCCGTGCTCATCCATCAGCCGTTTATCCTGGTCATTGCGGGTGGCGTGTTCGTGATGGAGGCCGTTTCGGTCATTTTGCAAACCGGCTGGTTTCGTTTCACCCGAAAACGTTATGGCGTCGGCCGGCGGATTTTTTTGATGGCGCCGTTGCATCATCATTTCGAGAAGAAGGGCTGGTACGAATCGCAGGTGGTGATGCGCTTTTACATTTTGTGCGTGCTCTTTGCGGTCGTCGCGCTGGCCACGCTGAAATTGAGATGAAGACAAATGTTTGACTTGACTGAAAAAGAAATGCGACCGGGACGCTTTGTTTCTTGCGCCGATGACGGTCTGTTGTTAAAACCATTGTCGGTAGCGGTGGGGCGCGCGGTGGCCCAAAAGGTGCTTTTTTCCAGCCGACGGCTTGAAAAACAGTTGGATTTAAGCAACCTGCACCGCAACGGCTTCAAGCGTAAAATGATGAACACAAATGCTTTAAAACGTCATGAAGTTTTTGAGAGGAAGACTTCGTGGCGGGAAACTCAACAACCCATCCTCATCACGAAAGGACGCAATCAGCGCCAAATCAATGAATAGTCCCAACCCATTCGTACCCCAAGGCTCCCTGTTGGAGTTGCAAAGCAAACGCCGGTCACGTGTGAAGATCGCCGTGTACTGCGTGCTCGCGGTCAACGTGGTCGGCCTCATGGCCCTGCTCATGCAAGGTTGCAAACGCGAACAGACCGAGGCGGAAAATCAGCCCACCATCGACACCAACCAGACGGCGATGATGAACACCAATCCGCCGCCGGTGGAAGCGTCCAATCCGCCGGTCCAGCCGCCCGCTGTAGTGCCCGCGGTTGCGCCGGAAACCTCCGGAACGGAGTACGTCGTGGTCAAGGGTGATTCGCTCTGGAAAATCGCCAAAAAGAACGGCGTAACGGTCAAGGCGATTGAAGCAGCCAACCCGGGCATTGATCCGGCCAGAATAAAGGTGGGCCAGAAACTTTCCATCCCGGGCGCCACCAGCGCCGCCAGCCCGGCAACCGACATGACCGCTTCCTCCAGTTCGGGCGGTGGCGGGGAGATCTACATCGTCAAGTCAGGGGATACGCTGTCAAAGATCGCCAAGCGTCACGGCACGACCGTCAAGGCGATTGAATCTGAAAACGGCCTGTCCACGACCCACATTAAAGTTGGTGAGAAACTGAAGATTCCGGCGAAGGCCGAAGCGGCTCCGGCTCCCGAGCCGGCCGCGGCGCCCGCCACCGCGCCGCCGGTTGCCGCTCCACCGGCCACGAGCACGACGCCGGCATCAGACAACAGTACGACCGGCGCTCAATAGCCGGAACGGATGGTTTCCGGCGTTGGTTGAAACGTTGAAATGAAGTTCGCCGTCACGACCTTGGCGTTTTGCGTCGCCGCCCTGCTGGCGCTGGGGCTGGTGATGCTTTACAGCTCAAGCATGAGCCAGGTCGGCGCGCACTATCTGATGTTGCAACTCATCTGGTGCGCGTTCGGCTTTGTTTTCTGCGTGGCGGCGACGACCCTCGACTATCAATGGCTTAAAAAAGCCGCGTGGCCGCTGTTCCTCATCGCCCTGGCCTTGCTCGTGCTGGTATTGCTGCCGCTGCCGCATGGCATCACCAAAAGAATCAACGGCGCACATCGCTGGTTCATCCTGCCCGGGATGCGCCTGCAACCGTCCGAGTTCGCCAAGCTCGCACTGGTCATCGTGCTCGCGTGGTATTGCGAGCGCAGCCAGCGACACATGCACACCTGGAATCGCGGCGTGGTTCTGCCGGGTCTGATCATTGCCTCGGTCCTCGGCCTGGTTTTCGTTGAACCGGATCGCGGCACGACCATCCTGCTGGCGGCCGTCAGTGGCGCCTTGTTGCTGCTGGCCGGCGCCCGTTGGAAATATATCGTCCCGCCCGTCATCCTGGGGGTCCTCGCGCTGGGGATTTCCATTTTGTTTGATCCCATGCGCCTGAAACGCATTTTCAGTTGGTGGGATTTGGAGCAGCACAAGGACGGCGTGGGCTATCAAGCTTATCAGGCCATGATTGCGCTCGGTTCCGGCGGCTGGACCGGCCTCGGCCTCGGTAATGGCCGTCAAAAACTCGGCTTTGTGCCCGAAGACCATACCGATTTCATCCTCTCCATCATCGGTGAAGAATTGGGACTGATGGCGACCCTGTTCATTTTGCTCGCCTTCGTCATCATCGTGATTTGTGGAATTTACATTGCGCTCAACGCGCGCGACCCGTTCGGCTTTTTGCTGGGGTCCGGTATCACGCTGTTAATCGGTCTGCAGGCGGCGATTAACATCGGCGTCGTCACCAGCGCGCTGCCGAACAAGGGCCTGCCGCTGCCGTTCATCAGCTACGGCGGCTCGAACCTGATGGCCATGCTGACGTGTGTGGGAATTTTATTCAGCATCGCCCGGCACGCCCAGGCGCGTGAGAAAATCCCCGGCTCGGCCATCAAAAACGAAGAACTTCCCTCCGCCCAACCCACATGACCCGGTCCGGAGCCAAAACGCCCTTCGTCGCCATCGCGTGCGGCGGCACGGGCGGGCATCTCTTTCCGGGCCTGGCCGTCGCCGGCGAATTGAAAAAGCGCGGCTGTAAAACGGCGTTGCTCATTTCGCCCAAGGACATTGACCAGCAGGCCGTGAAAACCGCGCGCGACGCGGAGATTTTGACGCTGCCGGCGGTCGGCCTGCAAAATCGGAATTATTTTTCCTTCGCCCGCAGCTTTGTAAAATCGCTGTTCGCCGCGCGGAAAATCTTCGGTCGTTGCCAACCCGATGCGGTCCTGGCGATGGGCGGGTTTACCAGCGCGCCGCCGGTCCTGGCAGCGAGAATGTCCGGCGCCAGAACCTTTTTGCACGAATCCAACACCATTCCCGGCCGTGCGAACCGGTTCCTGGCGCGTTTCGTGGATGAAGCGTTCGTCGGCTTTCCCGAAACGGCTTCGCGGTTGCGCGTTGGAAAAGTCACTCACACGGGCACGCCGGTGCGTCCGCAGTTTTCGGCGGGGCGAGACTCCGTCGAGTCCAAACTCCAGCAATGCCGCACCGCCCTTGGACTTGATCCAAACCGTCCGACCGTTCTGATCATGGGCGGCAGCCAGGGCGCGAGCGGCATTAACCAAATCATTTTGGCCACCCTGCCGTATTTGCAGGAGCGCGGACAGCTTGTCCGCGAGTCCCCGTCGGTCGTGGAACACGCGGACAGGCTGCCCGCGCTCCAATTTCTTCATCTCACCGGTACAACTGATTTTGAAAAGGTAAGCCGCGGCTATGCCGGGCGCAGTTTAAAGGCCGTCGTTCAACCGTTTCTTGCGGAAATGAATCTGGCGCTGGGCGCGGCCACCGTGGCCGTGAGCCGGGCCGGCGCTTCGTCGCTGGCCGAAATTGCGGCAATGCGCCTGCCGGCGCTGCTCGTGCCGTTTCCCGCCGCGGCGGACAATCATCAATTCCACAATGCGCGCGCCTTCGAGACCACCGGCGCGGCGCGGCTGCTCGAACAGAAAAACGCAACGCCGGAAAGAGTGGCGGCCATCCTGCGCGAATTGGCCGAAAATGAAACCGTCCGCACGGCCATGCAGTCCGCACTCGCGCCCTGGCACGCGCCCCGGGCCGCGGAACAAATCGCCGAAAACATTTTGAGTGCGTGCTGGAGTTCAAGCTTTAGCCTGCCGAAAGAAAACGGGCTGAAGCCTGAACTCCAACCGCCGCGCTCCGGCGAGCCGAAGCAGGACCATGTTTGCGCCGCATGAACGCGACCGGAACCATTCTGGAAATGCCTGCGCAACAAAAAAACGATTTGACCGGCGAACTGGCCGGGTCCGTTTCGCGCGCGGCCGTGATTCGGCGCGATGAACCAATGGCCCGGCACACCACCCTGCGCGTCGGCGGGCCGGCCGATATGTATGTGGAACCGGCTACGGAGGCGGATTTGGCCGGCGTCTTGAAGTTTTGCGGCGCGCACGGCGTGCCATTTTTTGTGATGGGCCGCGGCTCAAATTTGCTGGTGCGCGACGGCGGCTTTCGCGGCGTGATCCTTTGCCTGGCACACGCGAATTTCGGCCGGATTGAGGTGGACGGCGAATGCCTGCGTTGTGGTGCGGGCGCGAAACTAAAGAACGTGGCCGTGGAGGCAAAGCGAAAGGGTTTGCGTGGCGTGGAATTTCTCGAAGGCATTCCGGGCAGTGTCGGCGGCGCGCTGCGGATGAACGCCGGCGCGATGGGCGGCCAGACGTTCGATGTCGTCGAGTCGGTCCGGCTGATGGATTTTGACGGCCACGTCCGCGAACTCGCGCCGAAGGAAATGACGGTGGCCTATCGCAGTTGCGCCACGTTGACAGATCACATCGCGCTGGGTGCGGTGTTCAAATGCAAATTCGCGCCGCGCGCAGAGGTTGAAGCGCGCATGAAAACGTTCAGCGAACAGCGTTGGGCATCGCAGCCGGCCGCGCCCAGCGCCGGTTGCATGTTCAAAAATCCCGCTCAAATTCCGGCGGGAAAACTGGTGGACGAACTGGGCTTGAAAGGCGCGCGCGTCGGCGGCGCGGTGGTTTCCGCCGAACACGGCAATTTCATTGTGAACGACGGTTCGGCCACGGCGCGCAACGTATTGGATTTGATTGACTTGCTCAAGCGGCGCGCGAAAACTGAGCGCGGGATCGAATTGGAAACGGAAGTTGAAATTATCGGTGAGGAATGAGCATCAAACTTAAAATTGCGGTCATGTTGGGCGGCCCCAGTGCCGAACGCGAGGTGTCGCTGCGTTCCGGAATGGCGGTGGCGAAGGCGTTGCGCTCGCTCGGCCACGAAGTTTATGAAGTGGATCCGCTCCACGGCGCCTTCGATTTGCCGCCGGAAATGGACGTGGTGCTGCTGGCGTTGCACGGTACGTATGGCGAGGACGGCACCGTCCAGCGGCGCCTGGACGAGCTTGGCGAGATTTATACGGGTTGCGATGCCGAGGCGAGCCGGATCGCCTTCGACAAGGTTTTGACGAAGCAGCGCTGCCTCGAAGCGGGTATTCCGACGCCGAAATTTTTGGTCGTGAATTCGGTCAAAACGCCCTGGCCGCAGGGCTGGCAACCGCCGTTGGTGGTCAAGCCGGTGCGGCAAGGCTCCAGCGTTGGCTTACAATTTGTGGAACGGGTCGAGGATTGGCAGAATGCGCTGGCCGAGGCGCTGAAGTTTGATTCGGAAGTCTTGGTCGAGGAAAAAATTGCGGGCCGCGAGTGCACGGTCGGGATTCTGGCGGACGAAGCGTTGCCGGTGGTGGAAGTCCGGCCCAAGGTGGGCAGCTATGATTACCACAACAAATACACGGCCGGTTGCACGGAGTATTTCTGCCCGGCGTCCTTCGATGACGTGACGACCCGGCGGATTCAGGATGCCGCGCTCGGTGCGTTCCGGGCCTTGGGCGGTCGCGATTATGCGCGGGTGGACGTGATGGTGCGGACCGACGGCGAACCGGTGGTGCTCGAGGTCAACACATTGCCGGGCATGACGGAAACCAGCTTGCTGCCGAAAGCGGCTGCGGCGGCGGGATTGAATTACGCGCAGCTGTGCCAGTGCATGGTGGATCTGGCCCTGGAAAGAAACGCAAGATTACACACGCATGTGGAGTAAATGAATTTGGCCCTTTTGAACTTTTAATGACCTATGTGGTGGTTCCGGCGCGAACAAAAAAACCGGCGATTGAGCCATAGGTATGTGCTCGACGTGAAACTGCGCTCGCGACAGGTGCGCGCAACGCGCATGCGGCTCGGGGCGGTGGCTCTGGCCGTCACGTTCGGCACGGTGTTCGGTCTCTACTTATTCTGGCGTGCCGGCGAGTGGACGCTCGACAAATTGGTCTATGAAAATTCCGAATTTGCCATCCGGCGCGTGGACGTGCAAACGGACGGCGTGATTTCGCCGGACCAATTGCGCCGGTGGTCGGGCGTAAAGCCGGGCGACAATTTGATGGCGCTGGATCTGGCGGCGGTGAAACGGAATCTGGAGCTGGTTTCGACCATTGGTTCCGTCTCGGTCGAGCGCGTGCTGCCCGGCCAGTTGCGCATCCGGGTGACCGAGCGCCAGCCGGTCGCGCAAGTGGACGTGCCGCGGGCCGGCCCGGCCGGCGGCATCGAGGTGGCGGTGTTTCAACTCGACACGGATGGTTACGTCATGCAGCCGCTCGACCCCCGATTGTGCGTCATCCCGCTGGCGCAAATCCGGGACCAATTGCCGGTGATTACGGGTTTGAACACCTATCAGTTGCAGCCGGGCCAGCGGGTGGAATCGCCGCAGGTGCTGGCGGCCTTGCAGTTGCTCGGCAAGTTCAACCGCTCGGTGATGACGGGGCTGGTGAACCTGCGGCGCATTGACGTGTCGTCGCCGGGGGTGGTCGTGGCGACCACCGAGGAGGGCGGCGAAATTACTTTTGGCCTCGACAATCTGGATCAACAATTGGGACGCTGGCGCGAGATTTACGATTTGGGACAACGCATGAACAAGGCGATTGCGGCGCTCAATCTGGCGGTTTCCAACAACGTGCCGGTTCGTTGGATGGAAGCCGTGGCCGTGCCGGCCAGCTTGCCGGGGCAGAACAACCCAACATCCGTCCGGAGGAAAAATGTTTGACGATTCATCCATTATCGTCGGTTTGGAAATCGGCACGTCGAAAGTCTGCGCCGTTGTGGGCGAGCAGGGCGCCGACGGCGTGCTGAATATCATCGGCCTTGGCCAGGCGCGCTCGCGCGGCGTGCGCAAGGGCGAGGTGGCGGACACGGCCCAGGCCGAGGAAGACGTGCGCAACGCCATCGTCGAGGCCGAACAGATGGCCGACGTGGAAATCCGCAACGTTTATCTCGGCGTGACCGGCGGCCACATTCGCGGCTTCAATAATCGCGGCGTGCATCCGGTGGTCTCCGCCGACCGCGAAATTTCCGAGGACGACGTGCAGGACGTTATTAAGAACGCGAAAGCGATCAATCTGCCCACGGAAAACAACGTCGTGCATGCCATCCGCCAGCACTTTTTCGTGGACGGCCAGGACGGGGTGACCAACCCGGTCGGCATGCTCGGGTCGCGCCTGGAAGTGGACGTTCATGTGGTCCACGGCAACACCAATCGCCTGCAAAACGCCATCCGGCTCGTGAAAGGGCTGCAACTGGAGGTGGACGAAATCGTCTTCAACGGTCTCGCCTCGTCGCTCGCGCTGCTGACGGGTGAGCAAAAAGAGCTGGGCGCGCTGGTCATTGACATCGGTGGTGGCACGACCGATTACGTCGTGTATGCGGGCGGCGTGATTCGCCATACCGGCGTGCTCGCGGTGGGCGGCGACCACGTTTCCAATGATTTGGCTTACGGTTTGAAAGTGCCGCTGAGCCGCGCGGAAAAACTGAAGCTCGAACACGGCTCCGCGTTGCTGGACGAGAAAATCAAGGGCCAGACCGTCACCATTACCAACGAACTCGGCCTGCCGCTCAAGACCGTCAACGTCGAGCATCTCCAGCGCATCATGTCGCTGCGGTTGGAGGAAATCTTCCAGTTGATCGCGCAGGATTTGGAACAGGCCGGGTTGTATGATTTTTTGCGCGCAGGCGTTTTTCTGGGCGGCGGCGGCACGCGGATTCCGCACATTGCCAAACTCGCCGAGCACGTCCTGCAAATGCCCGTTTCCATCGGCCAGACCAATTCCATCAGCGGCCTCAAATCCGCGCTCGACCAGCCGGAATTTTTCACCGCCATCGGCCTGGTCAAATTTGGTTCGTTCAAGACCGGCAAACGCGCCGGCAAACCGTCGTTGGCGTCGGGCTTCAAGAACACGCTGCGCCGTTTCATGCAACGACCGTGAATTCCACCTCCATGAAAACCAAAACTCAATCCCCCGCGGCCATGCTCGAACCCACCGGAATGCGCGCCGCCCGAATCATCGGCGTTGGCAGCGCCGGCGTCAGCCTGCTCGAGGTGATGAACCGGGAGGAATTCACCGGCGCGAGTTTCGTGGCGGTCAATACGGATGCGACGTCGCTTGCCGGCTCGACCGTCGCCCTGAAAATTCATCTCGAAACGAAGCTGCTGCGCGGTCTGGGCACTGGCGGCGACCCCGAACGCGGTCGCGCGATTGCCGAGGAACAATTCGCCACGCTCAAAACCGCGTGCGAAGGCACGGACGTGATTTTTATTGTCGCCGGTCTGGGTGGTGGCGCGGGCAGCGGCATTACGCCCGTGCTGGCGCGGGCGGCCCGGGAAACCGGCGCGCTGGTGCTGGCCTTTGTGACGCTGCCGTTTGTGTGCGAAGGCAACCGCCGCCAGCAACAGGCCCAGCAAAGCCTGGAACAACTCCGGGCGGTTGCCGACGGCGTGATTTGCCTCCCGTGCCAGAAGACGTTCAAGTTGATTGACGAAAACACCAGCGTGCTCGACACATTTCGGATTACCGGCGAATTGCTGGTCGAAGGCGTGCGCGGCGTGTGGCGGTTGCTCACGCGGCCCGGCTTGATTCAGATTCACTTTGACGATTTGTGCGCGTTGGTGCGCAGCCGCCATTCCGAAAGCGCGTTTGCCTCCGTGGAAGCCTCCGGCCCGGCGCGTTCGCGCGAGGTGGTGGAAAAATTGCTCAACCATCCGTTGCTGGAGGAAGGCCGTGTGCTGGCGGAATCCGATGCCGTGCTGGTGAGCATGGTGGGCGGCAAGGAATTGACCATGGCCGAGGTGAACCGGGTGATGGAGCAAATCAACCGTCACTGCGAACACGCCAAAGTCATCATGGGCGCGACCGTGGACGAAGCGATGAAAGCCCATCTCTCCGTCACCGTCATCGCGGCGAAACAAACCGGCGCCCTGCCGGCGGTTGAATCGCTGGATAATAAGTCTGAATTCGTGGAATGCGCGGATACGTCCGCGTCCCGCATGGTGCGAGGGCGGCGTGTCGCCGCAGACCATGGCGACGGTGCGTCGCAATCCGGGTTCAGCCTGGAACAACGCGAGCAAGCCTTGGCGCGGCATAACAGCGGGCGCGCCCGGAAGGCGGTTGCCAAAATGCGCCAGGCCCAATTGCCGCTGGCGATTATTTCCAAAGGCCGGTTCGACAAGAGCGAGCCGACCATCCACAAGGGCGAAGACCTCGACATCCCGACCTACATCCGACGCGGCGTAGCGTTGAATTGAATTGCGGATTTGCGGCTCGCCGAACTGGAAGTGCACTCGAAAATTCGCGCCACCAATTGTAGCAGCCGACGTCAGGAGGCTCTGCTGCAATTCTGATTTTTCAGTTTTCTACAACGATGCCAGCCCTGACCGGCTTTGGAATTCGTGTCAAAAAAATCCACGTATAGCGGCGTGGCCTTACGCCGTATCAAAACTATGGCCTGGCGTCTTTGGCGTCTGGACGGTTAACCAGGTTGGCGAACCGCTGCGCCCGCTCAAGCTCGAGCCCGGTCGGATGTTCCACATGATTGGGCCGGTGCCAGAGCAGATAGAATTCCACATCGGTAGGCGCCCGGTGGAATTGATGTTCAAAGCCTGAACAGCGAAGATTCATCACCTTGATTGCCTGCTGGCGCGCATAAGCCGGGTCATCCAATCGGGCGGCATCAATCTGGAATTCAGCAATTAGACCCGGTGAAAATTGGTAACGCGAAAGCTCGCCATCCCGGCCGTGGGCGCGGTCATTATCGCCGCTCTCAATCATGGAGAGTGCGGCAAACCGGTCCAGCGCGTGCAGCTTGACCGCCACCATCAACAATAAAATGAACGGAACCCGTTTCATCCGGCCTCCCCGACCTAAAGTATATCAGACGGAGCGCGCTGGCCAGCTTTAAGGTGCGGGATTCCTGCCCATTTTTGTTGGGATGGTACAAACGTTTGTTATTGGAGCTATGACAGCCCTGGTGGATATTTTTGACTGTCCGTCTTGTGGTCGCCGGAAAATGGGATAGGGTTTTATCAGAATAGCATCGCGCCGGGTCATGGAAGGAAATGCAGAAGGCTGAAGGCTAAAATAAATTGCAAGATGAAATTTGAGAGTTCAAATTGTCCGGCAGTGCGGGAGAGCCTGGCTGTGGCGGGATTTGCAAGCCCGTGTCCCGCACTGCGGGATTTGGAACGTCAGACCGCTAGACATCGAAATCACACAACTTTCTGTTATGATCATGTGGACAAAAGAGTTTGAGACTGGTTCTGCAAAGCTGGACCGGCAACACCGGTTATTAATTGATAACATCAATCTTCTGAAAGACTTATTGGACACCCCCAATGCCAGCCGGCAGGAGGCGGAATTCGCAGTTTTTCTGGTAGAGTATCTGGAAGCCTATGCCAACATTCATTTCAAGGGCGAGGAGTTGTGCATGGAAAGTTACCGGTGTCCGGTTCATGCGCTCAATCAGCAGGAGCACCAGCGGTTCCGGGGATTTATCCATGATTACAAAAGGCAGTGCGAGGTCGAAGGCTTCAGAGTGGAACTGCTCCGGAACCTGCATGAGACCATCCGAACATGGATCATGGAACACATACTGAAGATTGATACTCAACTCAAAACCTGCATCCAAAAGCAACGAGCTGCCGCCTGACGCGCTGGAACCGGGGAAATCGAGGACGGATGACGGAGGACAGAGGACAGAAAACGGAAGACAGAAGGCGGCGGAGGGATTACGGTTGAGCCGTAAAATTTGAGATTCCAGATTGTCCCGCACTGCGGGATTTGGAACGTCATGGCGACAATTAAATCCAAAGGTAACGAATATGCCCCGTTTACTTTTTGTCATAGCAACCACCTTGGGTTGTGTCATGTTCTTCACCGACAAAGCACACGCTTCTACAAATGGGGTGAGTCATTTTGACCGGACCATCATCAAAGAGCCAACGTACCAATCTACGCCGAAGTACAGTTTGATCACCCTGGGCAACAGCGGTGATGTGAAAGTGTGGATCGTCGAGGATGGCAAGCGATTATTCGTCGATAAGAATGCAAATGGGGACTTGACCGATGACGGGCCGCCCATCGAGCCAAGCAACGTCCGGGACCTGGGCGCAAACCGTTGGGACTTCGAATACGTGCTTGATGCCATCACGCCAACCAATGGATCGCGACACACCCGCTTTGTCTTGCGACGCTGGAACTACGGCGATAAAGAAGACAGCTACGGATTGTCGCTTTCCGTTGACGGTCGCATGCCCATGTATGCCGGCTGGTTCGGCACGTTCTGGTCAACGAATCGCGAAACGGCTCCGGTCATGCACTTCGGCGGGCCTTTCACGCCGAAGCTGCTGCGGAGGACCGATTTCACGATAGGTGAGACGCACCGGCGGTTGAGCTTGTGTTTCCTTAATCCCGGATCAGGCGCAGGCGCGGAGTCATTGCTCAGCATCGATGCCTTGCCCCGTTTTGTGGTGCCAGAGTTGAATATCGAATGGCCGACTGCCGGCGGCGGTGCGCCGCTGCGGACCTCGTACGAACTGACCCAGCGTTGTTGTTATTGGGAGTTTTATACGACTGAGTTTGAGGTGCCGAAAGGCGTAGTGGCCGGCAAGGCGAAGATATCCGTTACTCTCCCCGCTGGAGTGATACCCATCGAGCTGACGACGACGGAGATGGTTGCGCCCGTAGTGGCACCACCACAGGTGTCGGATTCAGTGCGGTGATAGCGCGCAGTGCTGGCCTTTGCGAGAAAGTTCAGCGCCTGCAAGGGTGTTAACGGCATTTCTCTGATGGCATGTGGAATTGACCTAATAATTCTTCGACCAGGCGGTCAGCACGCCGTTGCGATCGAACGTCAGTTGCAGGCAACGGTCGTCGAAACCCGGGCTGATGTTCTGACCCACACTGAAGCCGTTGTTCATGCCGGTATTGGGCATACCAGTGGCGCCGACCGGCTGGGGGAACCATTTAAACACCGTCCCGCCGTTGCTGAGCCGGCTTTGCCGGTTCGGAGGTCCAAGTTCATGGACGGCTTGAGCGTAGGTGTAGTTGCCGACACGACTGTTCCAATCCACAGGCGGAGCCGTGGCGCAGCCGGAGAAAAAAGCAACGGCAAGAAACAGAACGGCCAGCAGGGAACCTTTCGCAACGAATTTCATTTTCATTGGACTAATTTAATAGAATGCATTTTTCCTGCCAACGACGTTTGATTTTTCGGTTTCCGACGCGTTAGACCTTATTCCGTTGTCCTGAAGGTGCGTACATACTTTGCCAGCGCTTCAATTTCGGACGGGGACAATTGATTTGCGAAAGCCGGCATCAAGCCCGGCCCGGCTTTGATCGCATTGACAATCTGGTCATCCGTGGTGGCTACCTGCCATTCCAGGTTGGCGAAATTCTGCGCGCCAACCAGCCAGCCGTGGAAAGTGTGGGCGCGTCCGTTTTGGCCATGGCAGGTGACGCAATTTTCGGCAAACAGGCCGCGGGCATCCACTTTGTCGGCCGGATAATTTGCCTGCTGGGCGGTTAAAGGACCGGTGGACGCGCAGCCGGAAACCAGAAAGAGAAATCCCGAAATGACGGCCAGCAGAAATGCACCTCCCCAAAAAAAACTTTGTTTTATCGTAGCGGCGTCTCGGCAGCACGCCGCAAATCTCAGAAACGGAAAGAGTCCGACTTTCGTCCGAAAACCGCTACGAATGCTTCGCGGAGGTTTCATGTCAGTAATTCTTTGACCACGCGGTGAGCACATTGTTCGTGCCGAAGGTCAGGGTCAATACCCGGTCGCTGTAACCCGTCCCGACGGTCTGACCGACACCGACGCCGGTGTTGCCGCCATAGAATCCCGTGCCAACGCTGAAACTGGTGCCGCCTGAGCGGCGCGTAATCCATTCAGCCACCGTTTTACCGTCGCTCAGTTTGGCCTGCTTGTCCGGCGGACCCAGCTCGGTCACGGCCTGGTCAAAGGTGTAGCCGCCGACGCGGCTGTTCCAATCAACCGGCCGGGTGGTGGCACAGCCGGCGATAACCAGGGTGACCAGTATCAAAGCCACGAGCGATGAAAAGGTTGCGGCACAGCCTGTTTTCATGGACCCAATTTAACTCCGCACCGGCGAAGTGCAACGACGTTTATCCCACCAACAGCAGAATGGCCACGCCGATGACGGTGGTCAGCAACGTTACCGGGATGCCGATTTTTGCGTAATCCCAAAAACCGATCTTGATGTGCTGCCGCGCGGATTCGAGGACGATAATGTTGGCGACCGAACCGAGAATGGTAAGGTTGCCGGCGAAGGTGGTGGCCAGCGCCATGACCTTCCACATGAGTCCGGGATTGGCAAAACCCGGAATCCACTTTCCCGCAACCAGTACGAACGGCACGTTGGAAAAAACATTAGTGCCGGCGACCGAGAACCAGGCGAGGTTCCACGCCTGCGCGCCGGCGCTGGAACCGAAAAGCCCGCGCAGATGATTGTAAATCTGTTCCGGCAGCCCGGTGCTGTTGAGTCCTTCGACGACAACAAAAAGGCCGGCGAAGAAAAAGAGCAGGTTCCAATCCACAAGCTTGAAGACTGCGTGCGTGTCCTGGCGGGCAATCACCATGACCAGTGTCGCGCCTGCCAGCGCCGTCCAGGAGAGATTGAATCCGGCCACGAATCCCGCGAACACCAACGCGAGCACGCCGAGAGTCAGGGCAATCAGCCGCCGGTCCAGCGGACGTTGAGGAACTTCGGCGGGCCTTCGCCGCGCCGAAGTACTTGTCTCCAACGTTCTGGCGTCTGACTCGACTGTGGATTGGTTGGTTATGTCCGAATTGGCTCCGGCCACGCAGGCGGGTTGAATTGAAACGGCGCGGAGGGTCTTGCGAAAAGCGAAACTCAGGATGGCGAATTCAACCGCCAGTCCCGCGATGGAAACCGGCAGGAGCGACAGGCAAAAGTTTGTAAAAGGGATTTTGGACAGATGGCCGATAATCATGTTTTGCGGGTTGCCGACGAGCGTGCAGGTGCTGCCGATGTTGGCGCTCATCGCCAGTGCCAGGAGGTAAGGCAATAACGGCAATCGCCCGCGCACCACGACGGCGACGACCAGTGGCGTCAGCATCAGGCAAATGGTGTCGTTCACCAGCAGCGCGGACAAAACGCTGGCCGTGAGTGTCAGATACAGGAGCAGACGCTGCGGGGTTTTGGCGACGCGCAGCACCCGGTCCGCCGTCCATTCAAAAAATCCCGCGAGATAAAGGTAAGCCGAAATAAGGCTCATGCCGAGCAGCAGCACCAGCGTGTCGTAGTCCACGGCGCGGTAGGCTTGTTCGGGCGTGAGGATGCCGCACGCGACCATCAGGACCGTGCCGAGCAGCGCGGCGGCGGGGCGATTCAACGGCAGAATGTGCAGTTGCCGTCCGCTGAGCAGCAGATATGTCAGCGCAAAAATCCCGAGGGCGATGATTTCTCTTGTATGCATCTCTCTCCGTTCATCCGAGTCGTCGTTTCGCCGCAAAAAGGCGTTTGCATCCGTGAAATGTTCCTGAAGCTCATCATTCCTCAGGAAGGATCCGGTGAGTTTTGCTTTTCTTTGAGTTCGTTGATAAACGCGTGGGTGGCTTCAGGCGAAATGGTATGCGTGAGCTTCAAGTGGAGTTGATCTCTTAAAAATTCCTCCGTCGTGACCCACTGTTCCCCGACTTTGATCCGCTTCGTCCACGCGCAAACGGTCTGCAACCCGCTCTGCAATTTTCGAATCTCTTCTGTTGACTGGGATAATTCTTCCAATGATTTCTTCAACTCCCTGTTAATTCGCTCCTTTTCGTCCAATGTCTGTCTCAGGCGATGGACGACCAATCCGACGATTAAAAAAACGGCGAAACGGTTAAAACTGTTCCAGATACGAAAAGACTCGTGGCTGTAGATGTGGCCGGAAAGCTTGTCGGTAAACCAATAGCCAATTCCAATTAAAACAGTGGTGCTTACCACGGCGAATCGCCGACAATGCCATCCGCATATAAAAACCGGGATCAGATAGAAAAGCGAAATGGTGAGTTGGTAACCAGTGAGGTAATCAAGACAACAGACCGACGCGAGGCTGATGCCGATTACGGCGGCAATTTTCCAAGGCGAATGGTTGGTGGTTGGGTTCATGGCTAAGCGGCGTCTTTGCGTGGAAATAGCGGTGCTGGTTCGCCGATTTTGTGGCCGGGTTTCAATCCGCCCCAAACGGCCTCGGAAAATTTGTCCGGCGCGCCGGTCAAACCGAGTTGCGCGTAAATCTTTGTCGCCGTGCCGGGGAGGAATGGCCAGAGCAAAACCGCCAGCACGCGACAGGTTTCGGCAAGGTTGTAGAGCACCTCGTCGAGCCGTTTGGCTTGCGCCGGGTCTTTCGCCAGTTTGAACGGCGCAGTTTGGTCAACATACTGATTCGCTCGCGAGATAAGCGACCAGATGCTGTGCAATACATCCTGCAGCCGGTTCTGTTTCAGCAAGGCGCAGGTTTCGTCGGTCGCTTTCGTGGCACTGGCAGCGAGTTCCTCGTGTTTTGCCGGGACGACGCCGTTGCGATAACGCTTGAGCATCGAGAGCGAACGGTTGATCAGATTGCCAAGGCCGTTCGCCAGTTCGGCTTGATAGCGCGCCTTGAAGCCGGCATCGGTCCAGTTGCCGTCCGGCCCGATGTCGAGTTCGCGCAGAACATAAAACCGGAAGGCGTCCAGGCCCCATTCGTCAATGACTACAATGGGATCAACGATGTTGCCGGTGCTCTTGCTGATTTTCGCGCCGTCCTTTTGCCACCAGCCATGAACCAGAAGTTGTTTCGGCAGTGGCAGGCCCATGGCCTTGAGCATGATTGGCCAGAACACGGCGTGAAATTTCAAAATGTCCTTGCCAATGACGTGGAGGTCGGCAGGCCACAACGCGAGTGACGAGTGGCGAGTGACGAGTGGCGAGGGCAAAGCGGACAAAACGGTCGGATCGCCGTGGGCGGCGGGGATGGAGATATAATTGACGAGCGCGTCGAACCAGACGTAGGTGACGAAATCTTTGTCAAAGGGCAGGGGTATGCCCCAGTTCAAACGCGCTGCCGGACGCGAGATGCAGAGGTCTTCCAGCGTGTTGTTTTTGAGAAAACCGAGCACCTCGTTGCGCCGGTAATCGGGCTGCACAAACGACGGGTTCGCTTCGAGATAATCTATCAGCCATTGCTGATGATCGCGCAAATTGAACCAGTAATTGTCCTCCTTTAATTTGATGACTTCGCCATAGGACGGGTCGAAGGTGCCATCGGGAAGCCGGTCCTTATCGGTCAGAAACGTTTCTTCCCTGGTCGAATAAAATCCTTCGTAAGTAGCCCGGTAAAATTGTCCGGCGGCATTCAGCCTGGCCAGAATCGCCTGGACAAATTCCTTGTGCCGGGGCTCGGTGGTGCGGACAAAATCGTCATTCGTCAGTTCCAGTTTTTTTGCGAATGCCTTCCAATCGGCCGCCAGTTCGTCGCAATAGGCTTGCGGCGGCTTGCCTTCCGCCTGCGCGGTTTGCTGGACCTTCTGGCCGTGTTCATCCAGGCCGGTCAGGAAGAAAACCTCCTGACCCAGACTCCGCCGCGACCGCGCGATCACGTCGGCAACGATTTTTTCGTAAGCGTGGCCGAGGTGCGGCTGGCCGTTCACGTAATCAATCGCGGTGGTGATGAAAAACCGTTTGTTCATCGAAAAACCAGTGTGACGGACAAACGCGCCATTGGCAATCCTGTGACGATGTGCCTGTGGTAATCAGCTTGCCGCAAGGGAGTTTTACGATATAATGCATTCCGGCTGTGGCGGAAAACCAGCCAGTAAAAACCGCATGAACCTGGAACTTTCAGACTTCGCCGCGCGTCTGCGCGAAACCATGCTTTCGGAAGGCCGGGTTATACGAGGCCCTGACTTGAAAGATGAAGATGGGGACTCCTGTAGCTCGTCCCTTCGGAATTTTGATGCTCTGGCCCTCGAACTGTTCGCGCTCCAGTTCCGATACAACGCTGCCTACCGAAAATTATGTGAAGCGCAAGGCGTGACGCCGGGTATCATTGAACATTGGAAGCAAATTCCCGCCATGCCAACCACGGCATTCAAGGAGCTGGAGCTTTCTTGCATTCCGCCGGAAGAACGCACCGCCGTCTTCCATTCCAGTGGCACGGCGGAGCAAAAGCCCAGCCGGCACTTTCACAGCGTGGAATCACTGGCGGTTTATGAGGCATCGTTGTGGTCATGGTTTGCTCAAAATGTTCTGCCCGATTTACGATTTACGATTTACGATTTACGATTGATCTGTCTGTCGCCGCCGCCGGAGCAGGTGCCGCATTCGTCGCTCGTCCACATGTTTGAAACGGTTCGTAGCCGCGCTTGTGAAAGTGCGGACCGGTCATTTTTTGGAACCGTTGCCTCTGACGGTTCGTGGAGCCTCGACTTTGACGCCGTGCTCGCTGCTTTGAACTCGTCCCTCGTCCCTCGTCCCCCGTCACTGGTTCTGGGCACTGCCTTTTCCTTCGTGCATCTGCTGGATTTTCTGCGCGAACGCGACCTGCGGTTCCGGCTTCCGCCCGGTTCGCGCGTGATGGAAACCGGCGGTTACAAAAACCGTTCCCGCGCGATGCCGAAGGAAGAATTACACATGGTCATCACGGAAAGACTCGGTATTTCGCGCGAAAACATTGTCTGCGAATACGGCATGAGCGAATTGAGTTCGCAAGCTTATGACAGCGTGGCAGGTGACGAGTGGCGAGTGACGGGGAAAGCCGTTTCGTGCCACCCGTCACCCGTCACCCGTCACTTCCGTTTTCCGCCCTGGGTGCGGGTGCAAATTGTTTCGCCGGAGACGGGGCAAGAGGTCGCCGCCCGCGAAACGGGCTTGATCCGTGTTTTTGATCTGGCGAACGTTTTTTCCGTGATGACGGTTCAAACGGAGGATTTGGGTGTTCGGCGCGGCGACGGATTTGAATTCACTGGCCGCGCGCTATTCGCCGAACCGCGCGGCTGTTCGTTGATGATGGAGGGAAGTGCTTTGTCACTTCCCTGACTGATTGGGGCATTGACGAAGCAATGCCCTCCAAAGAAATGAATTTGCCTAACTATTTCCTCGCCGACCTGCCGCCGGAGGCGACCTTGTCGCCGGTCATGCTGTCGGAGGCGTGTCAGACACTGAAGCGCAACCGCGAGCGTTACCTGGCCGGGCGTTCGACACATCAGCTTGTGAAAGTGTTGAGCGATGTGGCGGAAGCCTGGATGAAACCTGACAATGCCTTTCGGAAACTGGTTCTGGAACGCGGCCCGGCCGAGACCGGCTTTTCGTGTGAAACGCTTAAGCGCGGTCTGGACGATTTCTTCCGACAAGTTACACCGGAGAATCTACATGCGTTGTTGGTTCAGGAATTCGGTAACGCCCGCCGGCTCGACGCTGTGACCGCGACGGAAGTGGAACAAAAATTGTCGCGCGCAGCCATGGCGGTCGGACCGGAATTCCTCGTCCACATCGCAGCGGGTAATATTCCGAATCCGACCTGGATGAGCATTATCCTCGGCTTGCTGGCACGTTCGGCGCAGTTCGTGAAATGCGCCAGCGGCTCGGCGTTCCTGCCGCGGCTGTTCGCGCATTCGCTCTACGAGGCCGATCCGAAGCTGGGTGCATGCCTGGAAATTGCCGAATGGCGCGGGGGGAGCGTGGCATTGGAGGACATCCTGTTTGGCGAGGCCGACTGTGTCACAGCCACCGGTAGTGATCAAACGTTGGCGGCCATTCGCTCGCGGTTGCCGGCGCACGCGCGTTTTCTCGGCTATGGCCATCGGGTGAGTTTTGGTTTTGTGGCAAGGGAAGTTTTGTCCCGTTCGAACGCGCCACGGATTACTGCCCGCGTGGCGGACGACGTGGTGGCGTGGAATCAGCTCGGCTGCCTTTCGCCCCATGTGATTTACGTACAATCCGGCGGTGAACTGTCGCCGGACAAATTTGCAGAACTCCTGGCGGAGGAACTGGAACGGCGCGAACAGACCGAGCCACGCGGTGAACTGCCGGCCTCGCATGCGGCCGGCATTGCCTCGCGTCGGGGGATTTACGAAGTGCGCGCGGCGCATTCACCCGAGACGCTGATGTGGCACAGCCAGGAGTCCACCGCTTGGACGGTGGTATTTGAGGCAGACCCTCGTTTTCAAGTCTCGTGCCTGAACCGGTTCATTTACGTCAAGCCGGTGAAGGATTTGACCGAGCTGCTGCAACACGCCGAAGTCGTGCGCGGAAAGGTTTCAACCGTCGGCATCGCGTCGCCGGAGCATCAGGCGGAGGAACTGGCCGCACAACTGGCGCGCTGGGGTGCGACGCGGGTCTGCCCCCTCGGCCGGATGCAGAATCCGCCGTTGACGTGGCGGCACGATGGCCGGCCGGCCCTCGGCGATTTGGTGACTTGGACGGATTTTGAAATGCAATAGTCAGTAGTTCGTAGTCAGTGGTCAGTAGTCTTGTGCTGTGGAGTCGTCTAGTTGCCGGCTACTGACTACTAACTACTGACCACTAACTTTTGAAAAAATGAAAATGGAATTGCGAAAGACGTTTCAGTTTGAGGCAGCGCATCTGCTGCCGCATTTGCCGAAGTCACACAAATGCCGGCGATTGCATGGGCACAGCTTCAAGGTGGACATTGTCGTCGCGGGCGAATGCGATCCGAAACTCGGCTGGCTCATGGATTACGCCGACATCACGGCAGCCTTCAAGCCGGTTTGGAAGAAGCTGGACCACCGTTATTTGAACGAGATACCCGGCCTGAAAAATCCAACGAGCGAGGAAATTGCCGTCTGGATCTGGAAAAGACTAAAGCCGAAACTGTCGTTGCTCACGGAAGTTGTCGTGGCCGAAACCTGTACGGCCCGGTGCGTTTATCGTGGAGAATGAAATATGTAGCAGTTCCGCAAAGCGGGATCAGTCCGCTCATTATTGAAATTAGAGCCGACTCACGTCGGCTGCTACAAAATCATTTCGGCAAATAAACCATGTTCGTGCCGGTGAGCGGGTCCTGCGGAATAGCCTTGAGATAATCCGGCACCAGATCAGTAATGTTCCCGGGGCGATGGCCTTTGTCCAGTTCGTAGGCGCGCGCGGCAAATTCAATTATCAATTGGCGCGTTTTGCTTTGCTGTTCTTCAAACCTTTGCTCGGCATTTTGATAAACCTTGTTCAACGTATTGCGAGACATTAGTCTGCCGAGTTCATTACGGATTCCCGGAAATGTCCGCCGCGACCAATCGCGTTCCTGCTGCATGACTTCGGGCCAGGTTTGCCTTTGTGAATCCAGCGTTTCCAGCGTTGCGGCGGTATCACGACAAGTCTTTGTGTCCAATTGGTCAATGACCTTTTGCAGATTGGCGACGCCGATTGCTTCGATGGCTATGCCAACCAATTGGTCAATGATGACGCCACCGCTCGCCGAGTCGTTGGCCAAACGAATCATGTCCAAATCAGATTGCACGGCATCAGCCGGGCGTTTTTCCATTTCAGCGAGCCTGCCTTGGGCAGCAAAGGCCTGAGCGAGTCGTTTAAGTGCGGTTAGCTGATCCAGGTGTGCCGTCGAAGTGACGGAATAATCCAAGGTCACACGGCATTTTTCTTGCAACCCGGTGCGGGCCAGTTGAATGGCGTTTGAATTACTTTGTGCCGTTGCGCGAAGTTCCGACTGCCCCATCTCGTCATAATTCCAGACGTCACCGGTAATCATTTGTCCCGCCTTTACCAAATCATTGTAGCCGTTGGGACTGGGCAGGGGCGGGACGGGGGGCAGCGGTTCGGCGTCCCAGAAAAGCAGCAGACAGAGCAGGAAAATAAACGGGGCCGCGACAATGGAGAGTGCAATCAGCCGGTTGCGGGTTCTGACGGTCATGCTGTCGGCAGACTCGCACAAAGTCCGTCGGCGTCAATCATTCAAATGTTGACGCAGCGCGGCAAATCCGTTTAACCAGTGGAGAGATTTAAGATTATTCATGGGAAATACAGCCGGCCAGACCATTGACGCCCTTACCCGGATAGAGGGGAAAGTCGTGGATTTCCTCACCGACTACGGTTTTCAAATCATCGGCGCGCTCATCATCCTTGCCATCGGCCTGGTCATCGCGTGGTGGATTGGGCGCGCACTCCGGCAATGGCTGGACAAGAAACATGTCGAGCCGCCCATCGTCATGCTGGCCGTGCGCGTCGTGCGGCTGCTCATCTTCCTCGTTGCCCTGTTGCAGGCATTGGAAAAATTAAGCGTGCCCATCGGTCCGGCGCTGGCAGGCATCGGCGTGGCCGGTGTCGGCATTGGCCTGGCCTTGCAAAGTGTGCTTGGAAACCTGGTCGCCGGCCTGAGCATCATTTTCACCAAGCCTTTCCGGGTGGGCGAATGGATTGAAATCGCCGGCGTCTCGGGACAGGTCAAGACCATTGAACTCTTTTCCACGATACTGTTGCACACCGACCTGTCACGCGTCGTCATCCCCAATCGCAAAATCATCGGCGAAGTTCTGCACAACTACGGCAGCGTCCGGCAGCTCAACCTTTCCGTTGGCGTGGCCTACGGGACAAATTTGAACGATGTCACGGCCATCGTCCGCCGCGTGTTAAACACCAACCCGCGCGTGCTCAAGGAACCTGCGCCCATCGTCGGCGTCACCCTGCTCGCGGATTCCTCCATCAACATCGCCATCCGCCCGTGGGTAAAGGTGGAGGATTTCATCCCGGCACAGGTGGAAATCAATCAGGCCGTTGCGGAAGAACTGCGCGCCGCCAACATCTCCATTCCATTCCCGCAACGCGAAGTGCGGCTGCTCAACAGCAATTAAGCAGCAGCGTGGATTTTAGTCAGCGCATTGGCAAGCGCGTCAGAGGTTTTTTACATTCTTCTTTTCAAAATGACATTCTAAGTGCCCGCAAAATTCTGCGACCTTTGCTTCAGAAATTTCAGGTGAAAGCCAAAGCGGCTGCGCGAAAGCATCATACCATTCCAAAAGCACATTAGCATTTTTGTAGGCATGAACATGAATACAAACTTCTGGCGTGGCGCAGCGTTCTGAAAGCCTTGCCAGTTCGGTCATATTTGATTCAGAAATAACAATGTGAAAAAAATTTGGTCTCGGCCAAATCGTGCCAATCGCTACTTTGCGCGTTTCTTTCGCTGCATTTGCCATTAAAAAATCGACAATCCTTTTGGAATAGGTGCTCTCCAAATAAAGAATTGAATCTTGAGGTAAAAGAGATGGCAAAGCGCGGAAGAAATCAGCGAGCTTTTTATCTTTGATGCCAGCCACTTCCCACACCGTATCACTTTTAATGCATATTCCATCACGCTCCGACTTCGGAACTATGCGAAGGATTTTCGCCAAAAGTGACATACGGTTCAATCACCCGTCGGCGTGCGCCTTGGCGTGGTGCATTTCCTCGTGGATTTTACCCAAGGCACCGGCTAGCGCGTCCCAATCCGCCTCCGTGGTTTCCCAGCCGCTGCTGAACCGCAGCACGCGATGCGCGTCCGCCGCCTTGAAATGCATCGCGGCGAGGACGTGCGATGGCTCCTCCTTGCCGGTCGTGCAAGCCGAACCGGTCGAAACCGCGAAGCCGGCCTTGTCGAGTTTGGAAACCCAGCGGAGCTGGTTGCCTTCCGGTACCAACGCGGAAACGGTGTTCCACAACCGCGGCGAACCCGCGCCGACGAGCACCGCGCCCGGCAGCTTGTGCAAAAGCTGCCGCTCAAAATTCTCGCGCCAGACACCGCGCAGAATGTATTCGCTGCGCGCAAGCTGTTTTTCGCGCGCTTCCAATGCCGCCAGCATCGAGACGATGATGGGGACATTTTCCGTTCCCGCACGTTGTCCGCGTTCCTGTTTGCCGCCGACAATCAACGGTGTGACGTGACCTCGCCCGGAAACCTTCAGGAAACCGACGCCGCGCGGTCCGCCGAATTTGTGCGCTGCGCCGCTGAGAAAATCGCAGTCACCCAGGCCTTTCGCCGGCATCTTGCCGATCCATTGCACGGCATCGCAGAAGAACGGCACCTCGTACTGCTGGCAGATGGCCAGGATCTCGCGCCACGGCTGAATCACACCGGTTTCGTTGTTCGCCGCCATCACGGTCACAAGCCCCGGACGCACGTCCGCGAGTTCGGTGGTCAGCCAGTCCAGGTCAATCACGCCGGCGTGTGTGGTGTGAATGGGTTTCGCGCGCTTGCCGAAATAAAGCTTCGATGATTCCATCACGCAGGGATGCTCGATGGGGGAAACCCAGATCTCGGCCTTTGGGTCCAGCGTCTGCGCGAAATGGTGCAGCGCCATGTTGTTCGCCTCGGTGGCGCCGCTCGTCCAGATGATTTCGGCCGGGTGGCAACCCAGGAAGGCGGCAAGTTTTTCGCGAGCGTCGGTCATGGCCTTGTTGGCCGCCGCCCCGAACTGGTGCGGACTGGACGGGTTGCCGGCGATATGCTCCGTGGCGTTCAGCCAGGCCTCGCGCGCCTCGCCCATGACCGGCGCGGTGGCATTATGGTCAAAATAAATCATCGGTCGGATAAGATACAATTGAACGCCGCGCTGGCCAGTTTTTTGTGGATAGCGCAGGCCGCTTTTTGACAGGTCGGAAGGCAGAATGGGCAACTGCCAAAATTGATTTACGGCGCCGTCTGTTGGAGTTAAAAACAGACATTCCGATGAAAAGCCCATCTCGCAAAGTATTTGGTACTGGCGGTCTTACCCTGGTCGAAATACTGGTGGTCATTGCCATTATCGCCATTCTGGTAGCGATATTGCTGCCCGTGCTGGCAAACGCCAAAGCGAAGGCTTACCGGGTTCAATGCGCCGGCAACCTCCGGCAATGGGGTACCGCCATCACCATGTTTGCCGGTGATAACTCCGGGTATTTCCCCGACAACACCCAACCCGGTGCCGCCGATCTGGCGTGGATGGCGTATGATTTCTCAAATGTTTTCTATCCCGTGTATTTATACCGTAACAAGCCCGGCACCAGCGTTTCCGGTCTGCGCAGCAAAAGCGACGTGTTCTTTTGTCCGACGGATGTCGCGGTTCGCCAATCCGAGTCCCGGGGAAATCTTCCAAACGTGATCGGCTACAACTATCTTCCGCGCCGCGCCCAGACGACGAATTTATGGGGTGTTTCCTGGAATTACGACGCGAACGGAGTGGGAGCGTGGTGCCTGAAACGGCCCAAGCTGGACGGTCCCTATCGCAAGGCGCCCGTGATGATCGACCGATTACAGCGTACCCAGGTCAAAGGTTGGTCGGATGTGAACATATACAACGGAAAGTTGTACCCGGATTCAGCCCATCCGGGCGCGCACAATGTTCCGGTCGGCGGGAATTTTCTGTTTGAAGACGCCCGCGTCGAATGGAAAAGATTTAACGAAGCCAACCCTGCCGGAAGCATTGATGTCGGGTCAACCGGCAACGGTCCGGCCGGCACCTACTTTGATTATTACCGGCCGGCCGATTTGGGCACGGGCCCGTGGTGAGAGGTGGATCTCAGGATTTTCCCATGGGCGGCGGTGAAGGCCAGTTGTTGCAGTTGCGCCGGCGTCCTCCAGACGCCGATTTCGGAGAGACGAATTTTACGAGTCCTCTTCAGATTTACACGAAAAGCTTCCAACGTGATGCGATAGCGCGTGATGGAATGTTTTACGGTGCAAAGTGGTTGAAGACTCGAAGGTTCAACGCCCAGGGCGCTTTTCGCCGCGAGGTTCGGGTTGAACTTTCCGTTGAGAATTTCCATGTTTGGAAACTCCCAAAGATGCGCGTTCACGACGTCAGCGGGCCGTTGGCGCACCAGAAAATGCCCGTTTCGTTCGGCGACAAAGGCGACAAAGTGGCGGGCGGTGGCGGCGTCGCGTTTGCCAAGATTCGGCAGTTCGGCAACGCGATTTTCGCGGAAGGCGACACAGAGTTTCTGAGCCGGGCAAATCCCGCATTGCGGGTTTCGCGGCGTGCAGACCAGCGCGCCGAGTTCCATGAGCGATTGGTTCAGAGCGGAATAATTTCGTGCTCTGGTAGCAGCCGACGTAAGGAGGCTCTGACTATTTCCAGTTTTGGAATGAGCCTCCTTACGTTGGCTGCTACGGGTGGTACGATACTTCGCCGCACTTGCCACCAACGCTTCCGCCAGTTTCCAGAGCTGCGCATTTGTCTCCTTTTCCTTCGGATTTTTTGAAGTGCCGAAAACCCGCGTCAGGACGCGAATGACGTTGCCGTCAAGAATGGGCGTTGGCTGGTTGAACGCGATGCTGCAAATCGCGCCGGCGGTATAACGACCAATGCCCGGCAACGCGAGGACGTCATCAAAGTGTGCCGGGAATTTCCCTCCGTGCTTTTCCACAATCTGCCGCGCAGCCTGTTGCAGGTTCCGGGCGCGACTATAGTAGCCGAGCCCTTCCCAAAGCTTGTGGATTTTGTCCGGGCTGGCCTTGGCCACCGCCGCGACGGTCGGCAATTCGGCCATCCAAGCCGTCCAATACGGGATCACCGTTTTGACCTGCGTTTGCTGGAGCATGATTTCGGAAACCCAGATGGCGTAGGGATCACGCGTCCGGCGCCATGGCAGTTCGCGGGCGTTGGCAGAAAACCAACGGAGCAAAAGGCCGGTAATCCGATTCAAGTTCGGAGTTCGGAATTCGGATTTCGGAGTTCGGCTCGCCATCCAGCGGAATTATTGCCGCAAAGAGGCGCAAAGAGCACAAAATTTATTCATATTCCGACCACGGATGACACGGATGGCACGGATTTAATTCTGGCATCTGCGGAATCCGCGAAATCCGCGGTTAAAACTTTTTGTGTCTTTTGCGCCTTTTTGCGGCTATTTATTTTTCCGTGCAACCGCTGACATCCTACACATGCAAGCTGACCGACGAACAGGCGTTGGCGCTGGATGCCGCCTTGCGTGCGCGGAACTGGAAACCGCGCACGGTGCCTTATGCGCGGTTTGCCTTTGAATCCGACAAGACCAACATTGTTTTTTACGAGAGCGGCAAGCTGGTGGTGCAGGGAAGGGGAACACAGGAGTTCATCGAGTTCGTCCTGGAACCGGAAATCCTGAAACAGGCGCGGCTGGGCTACGAAACCGTTCTGAATCCCGAATTGCTCCTGCCGCGCATCGGCGTGGACGAAAGCGGCAAGGGCGATTTCTTCGGACCACTTTGCATCGCCGGTGCGTACATCAATGAGAGCGTCATCAAGGCGTGGCAGGATGCCGGCATCCGCGATTCCAAGAACATCTCCAGCGACAGGAAAATTGCCGAACTGGCGGAAAAAATCCGCAAAACACCCGGTTGTGTGGTGAACACCGTTGTGATTGGCAACGAAGCCTACAACCGGCTTTACGCGAAGATGAAGAGCGTCAATGCGATTCTGGCGTGGGGCCATGCGCGCGTGATTGAAAATTTGATGGGCCAGCGGCACCAGATGAATCCCGTACCGGTGAAGGCCATCAGCGACCAGTTCGCAGGGAAAAAGGAAGTGGTGGCCAAGGCGTTGATGGCGTTGGGCCGGGAAATTGAACTGGTGCAACGTCACAAGGCGGAAGAAGACCTGGCAGTGGCGGCGGCTTCCATTCTGGCGCGGGACGGATTTGTAAAAGGCCTGGCGAAACTGGAAAAGGAATTCAACGTGGAACTGCCGAAAGGCGCCTCCAGCGCCGTGGACGAAGCGGCGAAGAAATTTGTCGCAGAACAGGGCGCGGACAATTTGCCGAAGATTGCCAAAGTTCATTTCCGCACGGCCTTCCGTGCACAAGGCTTGCCCGAGCCGCCGAAAACCGAATGGCGCAAGCGTTAGCCTGTTAGTCGGGCGGTTCCGATTTTTTCCAGGCACTTATTGCATCCGATTTTCCGGTGCGTGGAGGTCACGCGTTTTGCGTGAAAAGCACGCGCACTCTTGGTGTCATTCGGATGAAACATCGGGTTTTCCAAGGAAATTCCATTTGGCATAACCGATGCGAGCGTTTCATTTGTCAAAATCAACCTCTTGAAGTTTATGATGCCGGTAAAGATTCAATGTGGTTGTGGTCAACGGTACGCATTCGATATCGAACCTTTCTGCGGCCGGATGCCTTTTCCAGTAGCTTGCCCGGTCTGCGGCGCTGATGGCACCAGCGCTGCCAATGAAGTGATCGCGTTTACTCTGGCAACAGAGTTGTCGGCACATAATGGCGGCCGGGACCGGATGATGCTTCTGGCTGTCTGCGGCTGTCTGATGGCCGGCATGGTCGGCGTCATCAAGGCATCAACTATGGCGAGCGGACTTGACGTCCTGTTGTGCCTGTGGGGTTCTGTGCTGGCGTTCGGCGTGGCGATTGGCGTCTATGCCTGGAAGCATGCCAATCGCCTGCCGGGACTGGCAAAGAAGCGGGCCTCAGCACGGGCCCGGCACGCTCCGGTAAATCGAAGATTTCGGGTCGCAGTTTAGTCGGAGGACGGAATCGCCGAAAAACCAAGCCACCGAACGAAGTACTGCGCTCCGCGGGTCTTGCGGAAGTCGTCTGGGAGCAAACCCTTAAAAATTCTTTCAGGATCGCTCCGATGATATATGCCGTAACGGCCATTGTGAGCCGTTTGCGGAGGTCTCGCCTCCATTTCGGTCGTTTCAGTAAGACGACGCTGCCTGTGAACATCCGGCGGATAAAAAGGAATAACTTTTATTTGCGTAAAAAACCGTCGGCTCGAGCATGGCCAACTTATGACCCGCAAGACCCGGTCCGGCTGGGATTGCTCACGTTCCAGCGAACGCATCCTGCATGAGCCGGCGCTCACCATGCACGAGCTGTTACCGGACGCGACCGCGTGGAGGGCGGTGTTTCATCGCGTCTTCTCGAAATTGCGCAAAGCCGTCCGGATTGAGGTGCGGACCGGCTATCAAGACGAAACCGGATTCCACCATGGCGTCAAACCAGCCAAAAATGAAATTCAATGGCCACCGGTTTGGTGAGCCAGGTTCACCTCCGCGAAAGTTCCGCTTCCCCTTCGGTCATCCTGGCGAGACGACCCTGCCTGGCCGATGACGCAGATAAAAATTTGTGCAATTGGCGTAATCTGTGGATTCTATCCAACGCATGGCCAAGCCTGATTTTATTGAATTGCCGGACTGCGCGCCGATCCCGATTTTGTACGAGGACCGTTCGGTCATTGCCGTGGACAAACCGCGCGGCTGGATGCTCGCGCCGGTGGCGTGGCAGAATACCTCGCGCAATTTGCAGGCGGCCCTGGAATCCTCCATCGCCGGGCGGGATTTTTGGGCGCGCGCACGCGGCCTGAAATTTCTCCGCCATGTCCACCGCCTCGACGCGGACACAAGCGGCGTTTTGCTTTTGGCCAAAAGTCCCGGCGCGGTCAAAATGTTTTTTAATTTGTTCGAGGGCCGGAAAATGGAGAAGACGTATCTGGCCGTCGTCGCGGGCGCGCCGGAGCAAAAAGCATGGACCTGCCGGCTCAAGCTCGCGCCGGATAAAAAGCGATTCAGAAAAATGAAAGTGGATGGGCGTTTTGGCAAGGAATCCGAAACCCATTTCAAACTTTTGGAAACGCGCGGGCGATTTTCATTGATCGAGGCAAAACCGGTTACCGGCCGCACGCATCAGATCCGTGTGCATTTGGCCGAATCCGGCTTGCCGGTTGTCGGCGATGAGCTTTACGCAAAACCGGAGAAAAATTTCCCGCTCGGTTTGCGCGCGGTGCGGCTGGCCTATTTCGATCCGTTCACCAAAGAGCGCGTGGAAATCCACGCGCCCACGGAAGAATTTTTGAATGAGTTTGGTTTTGGAAAGTGGGAGACGACGTAAGGAGTCCTTTGGTTTGAAACTCGTTACCTCGTTTCCTACGGTTCCAGAAATTAATCCGCGTATTTCACGCTGCAACCGTACGGTTTGGTTTCGGTCACGGCTACCGGTTTGTCGGCGAGCAGCGAGTCAATGGCCTGACTGACGTAGTTCTGCGCCTTGGTGGGGTCATGGAATGGATCGGGCTGGTTGTCAATCGCGCCCTCATAAGCCAGGATGCCGTCCTGATTGATGACATACATGTCCGGCGTGGTCTTCATGTCGTAAAGATGCCCGACGGCGCCGGAACTGTCGTCAATCCATGCCGTCACGTCCATTTTTTCCGCTGCGATTTCCGCCCGGGCCTGTTCCGGGGTGCGATGGCTGAAATTTTTCGGGTTCACCGAATTCACCAGCAGCCAGACCACGCCCTTGGCCGCGAGGTCGCGTTGCATGGCCTGCATCGCGCCGGTCTTGTACTGGTTGTGACAATACGGGCAGTCGGAGTTGTACGATTCGAGCACGACGATTTTACCTTTGTAATCGCTGAGGTGAATCGTTTTGCCGTTGATGTCCGTGGCTGTGAAGTCCGGCGCGGGTTTGCCGATTTCCACCGCCAGCGCCGCCGAGGCCAAAGTCAGGGCGGCCACCAAAGCCGATGCAGTTTTCATAATCATTATTTTAATCTTAGATTTTAGATTGTCAGAATACCAGACGCATCTCGTGGACGTTTGGTTCAAACATTTTTGACTATTTGGCGGCCCGGTCAAGCGCGTCCAGCACAATACCTGGCGTTAGAACCTCCGGCAGCACAATCGGTTGCGCATTAACGTCTTTGGCATAGACCAGAACCAACGGCACACCGGCGCGACTGTAACGGTTCAGTTCCTCGGTAATGTTATCGGGGAAATGTGTGTAATCGCCGACCAGGGTAACGGCGCTGATTGCCTTCAATTTTTTGCGGACCGACGGAATTTCGATGGCAATCTTCTTGTTTACCTGGCAGGTCAAACACCAATTGGCGGTGAAGTCCACCAATACCGGGTGACCTTCGCTTTGCGCCTTGGTCACGGCCTCGGGACTCCACGGCTGCCAGTTGATGGCGTCCGGCGATGCTGGTGAGGTGGCGATCGAATTCGCGATCGCAATCGGTTCACGCCAATGCAACTGGTTTTCCAGGGCGAAGGCATAGCCGCCAATCAACAGTATCAATACGATGATTGCGGCGACACCTTTGCCGGTACGACCGCGTTGGACGAATTCGCCGAATATCCACGCCGCCAATGCCAGCAGCACAAGAAAAACTCCGAGCCAGAGAACATTTGTGCCGTAATCATCGGCGGCGAGGTTGAAGAGCCACACGGCCGTCAACAGCATCGGGAAACCCATGGCGATTTTGAACTTCTCCATCCAGACGCCCGGCTTGGGCAGAAACCTCAACCACACCGGGTTCCAGCTCAACACAACATACGGCGCGGCGAGGCCCAGTCCCACAAACAGGAAAACCAAAACAATCAGCGACGAACTTTGGGCAAAGGCAAAACCGAGCGCCGGCGCCAGAAACGGTGCGGTGCAGGGTGTGGCCAGTGCCGTCGCCAGCAAGCCGTTCAAAAAGGCGCCCGGCGCGCCCTGTTGGGAAGCAAGTTGTCCGGCCGCACTCAAGGCACGTCCGCCAAGTGTCACCTCAAAGACGCCAAACAAATTCAGGGCGACCAGCGTGATGAGGGTTGTGAGGCAGACAATGAAAACCGGGCTGCCGAATTGCATACCCCAGCCGGCGTGATGTCCGGCGGCTTTAACGCCTATGACAACGGCCGCGAGCACGAGGAATGATACCAACACGCCGGCGGCATAAATCAATCCGAGCATTCGGACGCGGCCCGGCTCGTGTTGCGAGTGATTGATAAAGCCAAGTATTTTCAGCGCAATAACCGGCAACACGCACGGCATGATGTTCAAAATCAACCCGCCGATGAAAGCGTAGAGCAGCATCAAAGGGAGCGCCGCTGTCCCGGCTGCCTGCGTTTTGGAAAGGTTTGGCGAGGCAGGCGGGACACCTGCGTTACTTTCCGGTGACGCGGAAATTGTTTCACCTACCGGTGCCTGGTCGCTGACGGAAAATTTGACTTCAAAAGCATTGGTGCCGTAGTGAGGTGCCTCATACAGAAACACCCCGGAAATTTCCTTGGGCCAGTCGCCAGAATATTTTTTTACGAACTTACGCAGTCGGATTTCGCCCGGGCTGGAGATAGTTTCTGTCGCCGCTTGAATTTCAAACTGGTCATAGGCATTCGGGAAAAAATCTCCAGATTCAATCTGAACGGATATGAGCTTTGTTGGAAAATTGATGATCAACGGCCGCGTATCGCCGTTGGCCGGCTTTTCCCACCAGGCCGTGAGTGATAAATCAAACGGCTTCGGTACTTTTTTCCGCCACAATTCAATCGTTGCGGCGTGGGGAGAAACATTATTGGTGTAGCCGGTCTGGAGTTGCACTTCCACCGCCGCTTTGCCGGGGATGCATTCTTCTTTGCATTCCAGCCAGGAGACATTCGCTTTCAAATCGAGCGCCATGCCGGGTTTCAAATCGGCGGCGACCTTGAGGGGTATGAGCAGGACAACTTCGTTGTTGTAACCGTAAGTGGTGACTTCAGCAGGCGGCAGTTTTTCCGGCAACGGCCATTGAATGTCACCGGCGGTGACGCCCGGCGGCAGTTGCCACTGGATTTTAGTCGCCATGCCGGCTTCACCTGGATTTTTCCAGTAGGTGTGCCAGTCCGGATCCATCTTCATGTCCACCCCGGCCCAGATGGTGTCGCCGGGTCGGGCGGTGTCCGCGGACAACAACAACTGCACTTGCGTGTGCGCGGCGTTGGCAGTGAGGGCCATGAGGCAAAACCAGCCCGACAAGATGATTCCGATGCGTCGCACACCGATTAGATGCCAGATTTGAAGAAGCGTTTGAAGCTATTTTCATTGGACAACGCTCGCCCTCATCCTGGCCTTATCCCCAGGAGAAAGAATAGCAACGTGTCCGACGTGCTAATTTTGACGGCGCGCTTTTTGCCAACCGGCTGGCGATAATTCTCCCTCTCCTTGGGGAGAGAGGCGGGGTGAGGGAGGGGCAAAAAACTTAATTCCTTTCCACCGGCCAACATCGCTCCGGAAATACCCGGACGGTCTCATCCGGGTTGTAAATCCCGTCTGATACCATAACCTGAATCCATTGATGCAGACTGGAACCGGCCCCATTTACCAGTGGTTGCGCGCGGGTGACGAGATTTTTCCGGCGATGCTCGCGGCCATTGATGCCGCAGCCCAATCGGTCCGCCTGGAGATTTACATTTTTGAGGAATGCCCGCTGGGGCGCGATTTTCGCGAGGCACTGGTGCGGGCCTGCGGGCGCGGAGTTCGTTTACAAGTGCTGGTGGATTCGATGGGTTCGCTCCTGTTGCCGGACCATTTCTGGGAGCCGTTGCGGAAGGCGGGCGGGGAGGTTCGCTGGTTCAATCCCATCACCTTGAAACGGGTGACGATTCGGAATCATCGCAAACTGCTCGTGTGCGACGAGCGGGTGGCATTCGTCGGCGGGTTCAATGTCTCGCCGGAATACGAAGGCGACGGCGTGAACGATGGTTGGTGCGACGTCGGATTGAAAATCGAAGGTCCGCTGGCGGTGCGCCTGGCGGCGTCCTTCGAGGACATGTTCGCGCGCGCCGAATTCCGCCACCGGCATTTCACGCGCTGGCGCGAATTCAGCGCCAAACAGGCCGTGACATTGCCGCCGGAACAGATTCTGTTCAGCGGGCCGGGGCGGGGACAAAGCCCGTTCACACGCGCCTTACGAAAGGATTTGGCGGGCGCAAAAGATGTGCAACTCATGGTCGCCTATTTCCTGCCGTCATGGCGGTTGCGGCATGATTTGATGCGTGTCGTCCGGCGCGGCGGGCGGGTGCAATTGATTCTGGCCGGCCAGTCGGATGTGCAGCTTTCCAAGCTGGCCGCGCAGAGCCTGTACCGGCGTCTGTTGCGGGCCGGCGTGGAGATTTACGAGTATCAGCCGCAGATTCTGCACGCAAAGCTGTTCATGGTGGACAATGCGATTTACACCGGTTCCAGCAACCTCGACACGCGCAGTTTGCAGATCAATTACGAACTGATGATCCGTTTTGCCGGCGGCGAAATCGCGGGGCCGGCGCGTGAAATTTTTGCAGAAACCCTCCAACGTTGTCGCCGTATCACGCGCGAAGAATGGCGCCAGTCACGCACGTTCTGGCAAAGCATGAAGCAACGCTGGGCGTATTTTTTGCTGGACCGGATTGACCCTTATGTGGCCCGGCAGCAGTGGCGCGGGCTGCCGAAGTAAACGGAATTATGCGATTGTGGACGCTGCACCCGAAGTATCTGGACGCCAAGGGACTGGTCGCGCTCTGGCGTGAAGCCTTGCTGGCGCAAGAGGTTTTGCGTGGCGAAACGCGCGGCTACAAACATCATCCGCAACTGCTCCGCTTTGCTAAAATGAAAAATCCGCCTGCCGCGCTGGCAGCCTATTTGAAGGCCGTTCACGACGAAGCCGTGCGCCGTGGTTATAAATTCAACACTTCGAAAATCGGCCGGCGACAGTTCCGCGGAAGGTCAAAGGAGACGCGCGGACAGTTGCTTTACGAATGGCAGCACTTGAAACAAAAGTTGAAAAAGCGTGATCCGAAACGGCTTCGGGAATTGGCAACCGTGAAGATTCCCGCGCCGCTTCCGCTGTTCAGGATTGTGCCTGGTGAAGTACGTGAGTGGGAGAAAATCGTTCCCGCTTCAAAATAATTTCGGCATCTGGATGTTTGCTGATTAGCCGTTTTACGCTAAAATTAAACCATGGAGTGGCTTAATATCCTTGCCGGTCTGGCCGTCCTGTTTTTTGGACGCCGGTTGTTCTGGCTGTTTGTGGGCTGCGTCGGCTTCATCGTCGGGTTTGAACTCGCCGGCGATATGTTGCAAGGCCAGCCGGCGTGGGTAATTCTGGTCATCGCCTTGGGTGTGGGTGTGCTTGGCGCCATTGCCTCTGTTTTTCTGCAGCGGATTTTCGTCGTGGTCGCCGGATTTTTCGCCGGCGGCTACTGCCTGTCCACCCTGGCGCCGACGGCGCTCCATATGCAGGGTGACGCGATTCTGTGGATTTCATTTGCCGTGGGCGGATTGCTCGGGGCGATTTTGTCCATCGCGTTATTGGATCCGGCGCTGATTATTCTGTCATCGCTCGCCGGTGCAACGGCGGTTACGCAAAACGTCCCACTCGAGCCGTCGGCGAGGACGGTACTTTTCATCGTGTTGCTGGTTTTGGGAATTGGCTTCCAGGTCGGAGGATATGCGCGGGAAACCAAACGGCAACGGCCGCAGCGGACCGATTGAAGCGATTCAGTAGTGGGCCCGCAAATTCCATTCGTTCAACAGGTCGCCGGAAATTTCCGACAAAAACCGCGAGGGATGCTGCATGGCGTCGCCGCCGGAACTGCCAAAGCTGGCGCGAACCAGCGGGTAAATCAGGTAAAGTTCGTTCCGCGCGCGGGTGATGGCCACATAAAACAACCGGCGTTCCTCCTCTTCGCCGTCTTCGGAGTTGAGTGAACGTTCGGACGGAAACAAGCCGTCACAAAGCATGATGACGAACACGGCGTCGAACTCCAGGCCCTTGGCCTGGTGAATCGTGGAAAGCCGGAGCTGCTCGGTGTCGCGGTCCGCAGTTTTATCATCCTCGGCTTCGACATTGGTGAGCAGGGCGAGCTGGGTCAGGAAATCCTCAACCGAATTGAACTGGTAGGCGAAGATGGCGAGTTGTTCCAAATCCTCCAGGCGGTTCCGATAGTTGGCGAAGTTTTCCTTGAGATAATCGTCGTAACCCGCGTCAATCACCAGCCGCAGCATCTTGGCCGCGCTCTGGCGGACGGCCTTGTCTTCCAGCTGGGAAATGGTGGCAACGAATTGGGCCCAGGCGGTCGCCGCCCTGGCCGGAACGGATTTGGCGCAGGATTGGAGGGCAGCCGCCAAAGATTGGACAGCGACCGCTGGTAGCGCGGTCGTCTCGACTGCGGGTTGAGGCGACGTCTCGTCGCCGGTTGGGTTACCCGGTGCGACACCGGGTGAACCCGCAGGCGAGGACGCCTGCGCTACGTTCACCAGCTTCGCGGAAAAAATCTTCCAGATTTTTTCCGCGCCTTTCGCCGCAATACCGGGCAGCAATTGCGCCAGCCGTTTGAAGGCGATTTCGTCCTGCGGATTCACGACCAGTTTCAAATACGCCGTCGCGTCCTTGATGTGCGCCTGTTCAAAAAAGCGGATGCCACTGGTGATGGAGAAGGGGATGTTACGTTTCGTGAGTTCAAGCTGCAATTCGAGCGCGTGAAAATGCGAGCGGTAAAGCACGGCAATCTGGTTCAGGCTCGTGCCTTCGTCGTGCAATTCGAGCACGCGCTGGGCGATGAACGCCGATTGCTGTGCGGCGTCCATGCAGGCGACCAGCGCCGGTTTCAAACCGGATTTGCGCGCCGGCGCGAGTTGTTTGGTGAACTGGTTCCGGTTGGCGGCGATGGCGGCGTTGGCCACCTTGAGAATTTCCGGCGTGCTGCGGTAATTGGTTTCAATCTTGAACACCTTCGCGCCGGGATACCGTTTGGGAAATTCCAGAATATTGGCAAAATTCGCGCCGCGCCAGGCGTAAATGCTCTGCGCGTCATCGCCGACGACGGTGACGTTGTGATGCCGCCCGGCCAGCAGGTCCACGAGATCACTCTGGAGCTTGTTCGTGTCCTGGTACTCGTCCACTAGGATGAATTGGAACCGGCGCTGATAATGTTCGCGCACGTCGGCGTGCTCCTGTAACAGCTTGAGCCAAAGCGCGAGCAGGTCGTCAAAATCCATCGCATTCGTCGCGCGCTTGCGTTTGGGGTAACGTTGTGCCAGATCCGCAATTTGCGCTGAAAATTGTGAAAAATAATCGTATTGCGATTCAAGAATGTCGTCGGTCGTCCGGTGGGTGTTGGCGGCGAGCGAAAAAACTTCGTTCAGCACCTCTGGTTTGGGAAAATGCGTGCCTTTCGTTTCAATCCCCGCATCGGCGATGCAGGTTTTGATCAAATCCTTCGAGTCGTCGCGGTCGAGAATCGTGAAATCGCGGCGGTAGCCGAGCACATCAGCGTGCGAACGCAGGATCCGCGCGCCGATGGAATGGAACGTCCCGCCCCAGAGCGACGGCAGTTCCTGCCCCAGCAAATCCGCCACGCGGCGCATCATTTCGCCAGCGGCCTTGTTGGTGAACGTCAGCAGCAGGATACGGTCGGCGGGAATGCCCTGTTCGAGCAGGTAGGCGACGCGGTAGGTGAGCGTGCGCGTCTTGCCCGAGCCGGCCCCGGCGATGACGAGCGCCGGGCCGGGCGGCGCGGTGACCGCGGCGAGCTGCTGCGGATTCAACTCGCGCGCGTAATCAATCTGCAGATGAACGGCAGCATGAAACGGTTCGAGCACGTATTCGCGCGACATGGCGTTAAAATCAGAAAGTTAGCATTATGACAGAAGCCGGTCATATTCCGAATGGTGACCGATCCAGAACCAGACCAATCCCTCTGCGCGTTCTTTGGCAACTACCCGATAATGGATCCCCACCCGTGCCGTCCAATAGGCCCCCGCTTTTTTCAATCGCAACGAGGAATGACGCGGGTTTTGTTTAAGCAATTCGAAATCTTTTTGAGCCAGCCGCTGGATTTCCGGCGGGAGACGGTCGTAATGTTGCCAGAACTCCGGGGTGGTAAAATGCCTCATAGCGGGCGGCATTTGCCCTGCTCAAATGCGCGGTCAGCGGCCTCGCCCAGCTTATCCAGTTTGCCCGCCTGCACGTCCGCGGCAAACCTTTTTTCCCATCTCTCCGCCAAAAAGTCTTCAAACCAGCCGGACAACCGCTCCAACGAATGATCGTCCAACTGGCCGATGGCCTTTTCAATTTCTTGCACCGTGCTCATGCCTGCAAGCTAAACGATGAAACCCGGTTTTGCAAAGGCGGAAACACGAACCAGCTATGCGCTGGCCCAGGATTTGAGCAACTGTTCAGCCTCGGCATGGCTTTTGGTGCGGCCGGCAGCGACATCGGCGCGTCCGCGCCGGATCGCGGCCATGAGACGCAATTCCTCTGTAATCTCATCCAGCGAAGCTTTTTCCGGAAGCTGCTGTAGGGCGTCCATTACAGTTTGTTTATCGGTCATGGCAACAAATTACTCCCTGGCCATTTTGAAGGCAAGCGGCGCATGACGGCGGCCAATTGTTTGGCATTCAACCCGCACGCGTAATTAATCAATCTGCAAATGGACGGCAGCCTGAAACGATTCCAAAACATATTCTAAGGGCGATTTCAGTTTTCATTTTCCCGTCGTCACCTGACTGCTGCTGAGCGGACTCCTGACCTTGTTGCTCCGGTGGTTCTGGAAACAGGAGAAGGATTTTTTCGGACAACTCCTTGTTGGGGAACATCATTTTCGGCTTGATTTTAACGAGCTTAATGATGAGTATAAGGTGTCTCAGACAACGGTTATGAAACTCTTTTGCCTCCGACGGGGGCTGTTCTGCCTGGCGTTCCTCGTTCTCAAAACTTCGGCCGCGGTACTTTACGTGGATGTGACCGGCACCAATCCGGTATCGCCCTACGCTGACTGGAGCAACGCCGCCACGAACATTCAGGACGCGGTAGATGCCGCTTCGGCCGGCGATCTGATTCTCGTGACGAACGGAATTTATCAAACCGGAGGGCGTGTGGTTTACGGCGCATTGACCAATCGTGTGGCCATCAGCAAAGCGGTCACGGTGCAAAGCATCAATGGTCCGGCGGTGACGGTCATTCAAGGGTATCAAGATCCGGGCACGATCAGTGGCGATGATGCGGTGCGATGCGTTTATCTGACCAATGGCGCAACCCTGGCGGGATTCACGTTGACCAACGGGGCAACGCGGTCTGACGGTGATGCCATCCAGGAGCAAAGCGGCGGGGGTTTATGGTGCGAATCCACCAGTGCGAGCGTGGCCGATTGCGTTCTGACTGGCAACGCGGCCGTCTCATCCGGTGGCGGTGCCTACAGCGGCACGTTCACCAACTGCATTTTCACCACCAACTCCGCGTCGGGCGGAGCCGGGGGTGGAGTTGAATCGGGTACCTTGTACGGCTGCGCCCTGACCGGCAATTCGGCAGCGAATGGCGGCGCTGCGGATTCCGGTACGCTGAATGGTTGCACCATCACCGGGAACACGGCCGGCAATGCGGGTGGCGGACTGAACGTGTGCCTGGCCACCAACTGCGCGCTGGCAGGCAACGTGTCAGCCAATGGCGGGGGCGGCGCCGAAGGCGGCACGCTGAACAACTGCACATTGACCGGCAACTCGGCGAACCAGGGAAGCGGGGCCGAAGGCAGCACGTTGAGCTTTTGCACGCTGTCGAACAACCTTGCCTACAATTACGGTGGCGGCGCGAACGGCGGCGAATTGGACAATTGCTCCCTGGTCGGCAACTCGTCGGCCAACAGCGGCGGCGGAGTTTATGCCGGCACACTGAACAATTGCATCATTTCCAGCAACGCTTCCGCCAATGGCGGCGGGGTTGAAAGCTGTGTTCTCAGCCAGTGCCGGCTCTTGGACAATACGGCCACGGGCAATGGCGGCGGAGCCGATGGCGGTGCGCTGAACAACTGCACGCTGACCGGCAATTCGGCCGCCAATGCCGGCGGTGGTGTCAACAACGGCACGCTGGATAATTGTGCCTTGACCGGCAATTCATCCGGCTACGCCGGCGGAGGAGTCGAAAGCAGCACGCTCAACAACTGCACGTTGACCGGCAACCTGGCGTTGAATGGTGGCGGCGCTGATTCCAGCACGCTGAACAATTGCATCGTTTTTTACAATATCGCGCCCGGCACGGACAACTATTCCAGCAGCACATTGAATTATTGCTGCACCACGCCGCTTCCCGCCAACGGCGCGAACAACATCACCAACGAACCGCAGTTGACCGACGCCGCACATATCAGCGCCCATTCGCCCTGTATCGGCGCCGGCAGCGCGAACTATTCGACCGGCATGGATATTGATGGCGAGCCCTGGTTGAATCCGCCATCCATCGGTTGCGATGAATACTATGCCGGTGTACCCAGTGGTACGTTGAATGTGGCAATCCTGGCCGGTTTTACGAATGTGGCGACCGGTTTTATGGTGAATTTTACCGGGTTAATCACAGGACACGCCGGCAGTGACGGCTGGAATTTTGGTGATGGCACCGTGGTCAGCAACCAATTGTCCGCTTCGCACAATTGGACTTCGGCAGGAACCTACCCGGTGGTGTTGACCGTCTTTAACGACGACAATCCGGCTGGAGTCAGCTCAACAGTTTTCATCCATGTATTGGAGCAACCGGTGGCCTACGTGTCCGTCAACAACCCGAATCCGGTCCCGCCATATGTTACGTGGGACACAGCGGCGACCAACATTCAGGATGCCGTGGACGTGGTTTATGCCGGCGGCACGGTTTGGGTGACCAACGGAGTTTACCAGACTGGTGGTCGCGCCCTTGATAACTCGGAAACCAACCGGGTGGCGGTATCGAAACCGTTGACGGTGCAAAGTGTCAATGGTCCGGATACGACGGTGATTGATGGTGACGGCGCCATGCGCTGCGTTTATTTGACTGACGGGGCGGCGCTGGCCGGTTTCGCCCTGAACAATGGAGCCATTCCCGGAAACGGTGGTGGCGTGTTGTGCGTGTCCTCCCGCGTCGTGGTGTCGAATTGTGTCCTGGCCGCCAACTCGGCCGGAAATTCCGGGGGCGGTGCATTTGGCGGCACGCTGATCAATTGCGCGTTCACCAACAACTATGGCTACAGCGGCGGCGCGGCGATGTCCAGCAGCCTGGATCACTGCACTCTCCTGAACAACCTGAGTTATTATGGCGGCGGGGCGTGCAATTCGACTCTGACCGGTTGCACACTCACTGGTAATTTCACCTACACTGACAGCGATTACACCGCCAACGGCGGCGGTGCTTCCGGCTGCCTGCTGACCGATTGCGTGATTACCCGGAATTCATCGAATAACGGTGGTGGCGCTTCCGGGTGCACGCTCGTCAACTGTGTGCTGTCCGGCAACGTGTCCGATGGCGTCTATTTCGGTGGCGGCGGCGGCGCCAGCGGCAGTACGCTGGTCAATTGCACCGTGATCGGCAACACCTCCGTCAATGCCGGTGGCGGCGGCGTGCTGTCCTGCGCGCTGACCAACTCCATTGTGTACTTCAATACGGCGCCGAACGGGACCAATTATTCGGACGATAGCAGCCTGTATTATTGCGACACCATGCCGCTGCCGACCAATGGAGCGAATAACATCACTGCCGATCCGCTGCTGGCTGACCTAGAGCACATCAGCGCCATTTCACCCTGCCGCGGCGCGGGCACCGCGGCGGCCACGACGGGTGTGGATATTGACGGCGACGCGTGGCTCAACCCGCCCTCCATCGGCTGCGACGAGTTTTATTCCAGTTCGGCAACCGGCGCGCTGGCGGTGGCGATTGCCGTAACCTTCACGAATATCACCACGGGATTTACCGTGGATTTTGCCGGGCAAATTTCCGGGCATGCTACTGCGAACCGCTGGGATTTCGGTGACGGCACGATCGTCAGCAATCAATTGACCTTCTCGCACAGTTGGAGTGTGCCGGGCAATTACACGGTCACATTCACCGCGTTTAATCCTGACCATCCCGTGGGTGTCACCGCATCCGTCACGATTTTCGTCCTGCAAAATCCGGTGCATTATGTATCGCCCGGCAGCCCGAGTCCCGTGCCGCCGTATCTTTCCTGGGCCACCGCGGCGACCAACATTCAAGACGCCATTGACGCTGCGTACGCGGGCGGAACGGTCGTGGTGAGCAATGGCTATTACCAGACCGGAGTGCGCGTCCTTTACGGCAGCATGACCAATCGCGTCGCCGTGACCCGGCCGCTGACCATGCGAAGCGTCAACGGCGCGGCCGCCACCTTCATTGACGGCGGAAATGTGATGCGCTGTCTCTACCTGACCAACGGCGATTCGATCACCGGCTTCGCCTTGCAAAACGGGATGGAAATCAACGGCGCCGGCGTGTACTGCCAATCGGCGGACGACGTGTTGAATGATTGTGTGCTGACCAACAACTCGTCGCCGGCGGACTGGTCGTCGGGCGGCGGCGCTTACGGCGGTATTTTGAATCGTTGCGTGCTCGCGGGGAATACCGCGAGTTATCTCGGTGGCGGGGCGGTCAACGCCACGCTGAATTTCTGTGTTATCTCGAACAACGCGCGGCCCGCTTACGGTGGCGGGGCAGACTCCAGCACGCTGAACAATTGCCTCGTTTCCAGCAACGCGGCAGCCTGGGGCGCTGGTGTGGAAAATTGCGCTGTCAACAACAGCCTGCTGATAGGCAACGTGGCCAATTATGGCGGCGGCGCTGCGATCTGGAGCACGCTCAACAATTGCACGGTCGTCAGTAACACGGTGTTTTCCGGTCCGGGAACCTACGGCGGCGCCGGAGTGTTCGACGGGAGTTTGAACAATTGCATCGTCTACTACAATAACGGCCCCAATTGCAGTGCCGATTGGAGTGGAATTTCCCTGAATCATTGCTGCACCACCCCGGACCCCGGCGGAGCCAACGACATCACTAACGAACCCGGTTTTATGAATTTGACGACTGGAGATTTTCATTTGCGGTCCAACTCTCCCTGTATCAACTCCGGCAACAATGCCTACGCTGCCGTCACCAACGATCTCGACGGCAACGCGCGCATTGTCGGTGGCACGGTGGACATCGGTGCCTACGAATATCAAACTCCCACCTCGATTATCTCTTACGCCTGGCTCCAGCAATATGGCCTGCCCACCGACGGCTCGGTGGATTACGCGGATTTGGACGGCACCGGAATGAATGCCTATCAGGATTGGATTGCCGGCTTGAACCCCACCAATGCCCTTTCGGATTTGGCGATGCTGCCGCCTGCGCCCACGAACAATCCGGCGGGCCTCCTCGTAAGCTGGGAAAGCGTGAGCAACATCACCTATTTCCTGCAAAGCAGCACCAATCTTTCAACGCGGCCAGCGTTCTCAACCATTCAAAGCAACATCGTCGGCCAGGCCGGCACGACGAGCTATATTGATACGACGGCCACGAACGGCGGTTCCTATTTCTACCGCGTTGGAGTGCAATAAGGCAGGGCTCGCTCTCCACGCGAGCCACAGCGTGGAGTGGAGGCCGCGCCCGGCCATGGCACAATGTTCGCGCGCCCCAATTCTTTTCTTCATTGAATTTCCAGCGCGTTAATTTACATTTTCGCCCATGGAACAGACGCAACCGTCGCAATTGGCCCAGTACATTCCGGTGCTCATGCTGCTGGTCGCCGCCATCGGCTTTGCCGCGGGCACGCTCATGATTTCCGTCCTGCTCGGCAAATCCGGCAAGCGCACCAAAGCCAAGGACGCCGCTTACGAATGCGGCAAGGACCCCATCGGCGAAGGCAATGCGCGGTTCTCGGTGAAATTTTATCTCGTGGCCATGCTCTTTATCCTGTTCGATATCGAAGTAGTCTTCATGTATCCGTGGGCGGTGGTTTATCGCCAGATGCTGGCCGACCATGCCACGCGGAATTTGATTCTGGCTTCAATGGTTTCCTTCCTGTTGGTTTTGTTCGCCGGTTATATTTACGCCCTCAAGAAAAAGGCGTTTGATTGGAAAAGTTGATGTGATGCGTGAAACGTGAAACGTGAACGGGCATCGGCGGCAAAGCATTTCACGTTTCACGTTTTAAGTTTCACGATATGATCAAATTCGGCACCAGCGGATGGCGCGGCATCATCGCCCGCGATTTCACCTTCGACAACGTCCGCCTCGCCACGCAGGGAATTGCCGACTATCTAAAACAACTCTCAACATTCAACTCTCAACATTCAACTCTCATATTGGGCCACGACACGCGGTTTCTGGGGCGCGAATTCTCGCTGGCCGCCGCCGAGGTGCTCGCCGCCAACGGACTCAAACCGCTCCTGTGCAATCGCAATACGCCCACACCCGTTATCGCTCACACCATCCGGCATCGGAAAGCGGCGGGCGGCATCAACATGACTGCCAGCCATAATCCGGCGGAGTATCAAGGGCTGAAATTTTCCACGAGTAACGGCGCGCCGGCCACGCCTGACGTGACCCGGCAAATTGAGGCGAACATTGCAAGGCTGCAGGCGCAGAATTGGTCGTTCAATGGCGCGGTCATCGGCACGTATCAATGCCCGACGTTTGATCCGCAGCCGGATTATTTCAAACAACTCCGCAAACTCATTGACTTTGCCGCGCTTAGGAAGGCGAAGCTCAAAGTTGCCGTCGAACTCGAATACGGCACCGGGCGCGGTTACCTCGATAAATTACTCGAAGGCGTCGGCGCGAAGGTCACGGTTTTTCATGGCGAGATTAATCCGCTGTTCGGCGGGCATCATCCTGAGCCGAACGCCGCCGGCATGGCCGACGTCAGCAAATTCGTCCGCAGCGGCAAGGCGCAACTTGGCCTCGGCCTTGATGGCGACGCCGACCGATTCGGCATCGTGGACCAGGACGGCACCTGGCTGACACCAAACCAGATTTTGGCGTTGACGCTGTATCATTTGAAAAAGAACCGTGGCTGGACGGGCGCGGTCGTGCGCACCGTGCCGACGAGCCATCAGGTGGATGCGGTGGCGGAACTGCTCGGCGTGAAAGTCCACGAAACACCCGTCGGCTTCAAATACATCGGTGCTTTGATGGAAAGCGAACCCATCATTGTCGGTGGCGAGGAATCCGGCGGCCTGAGCGTCAAGGGCCACGTGCCGGAAAAGGACGGCATCCTCGCCTGCCTGCTCATGGCGGAACTCGTGGCGACGGAAAAGAAACCGCTTGGGCAGATTTTAAAGGAACTTTCCAAAAAGATTGGCGAATTTTACACCGACCGAATTAACGTCTCATTCGCGGCGGAGAAAAAGGACGCCTTGCTGGCAAAACTCGGCAGCGGCCTGAAGAGCATCGGTGCCTTCAAGGTGGAGAAATTTATCACGACCGACGGCTACAAATTCCTGCTCCCGAATCGCGAGTGGGTGGCCTTCCGCGCCAGCGGCACCGAACCGCTTATCCGCTGCTACATTGAGGCGAAGTCCAGGGCGAATTTGAAGAAGCTTCAGGCAGCCTGTCGGGAAGTGCTTTCGTAGCAGCCGATGTGAATCGGCTCGTTTCTTCTGTTCGGCATCGTGGAGATGGAGCGAACTGATCCAGCCTTGCGGGACTGCTGCCAAACGAAACTCTGCTCACGAAGACAGCGCACGGGCTGGAGCGCAGGGGCGCTGGGCGCAAGCACAGCAGCGCGACACACCGCGCAGCCAGGGTTGCAAATCCGAAATGGAAATGGGGATCTCAGGCGTCACGCCTGAAAGGAGATTAGCCGATAGCGGGACCCTTTATGGTACTCAAGGCGAGCGAACGCGGTAGTAGCGGGCGGGGTAATTGGTCGCCTCCGTGTCCGTGAAGAAAAACAAACCAGGCGAGAGCTCGCTAGGTGTGCCGAGCTCGACCCAGTCCGGCGGCGGCTGGGCCAGGCTGGTGGAAGACAAAAGCGTGTTTACGCTGTGGGGAAAAGCGGCAAAACCAAGTTGAAAAGCTCCAGACGGCTCCAACATTGTACCATTTAAGTTCAATGTGGTTGAATTGGGCCCATACAATTCCGTGGCGGCAAGAAAGGTGCCCACGTCGGCATAACCGCCAGCGACCAGAACGTCGCCATTGGTGAGAGTTGTCGCGGTGAAATCACCACGAGGAGAACTCATTTGGTTGGTCAGCGTCCAAATGCCCGTGGCGGGATTGTAGGTCTCGGCACTGGACACTGCGCCAACGTATTCAGAATTGCTGTATCCTCCTGCAACAAGTACCAGTCCATCCGGCAGCAGGATTGCGGTATGCTCTCCACGCGCCATGTTGAGTGGTGTCGCGGTTGCTGTCCATGTCTGTGTAGCCGGGTCGAACAGTTCCGCACTCGAAATAGCGTGACCATCAGGGCCAGATCCTCCGGCGACTAGCACTTGGCCGGCGGGTAGCAAGGTAGCCGTAGAAAGGAAACAGTTGGTGATCATTAGATTTGTAGTGATTGTCCAAGTCCTTGTTGCAGGGTTATAAAGTTCGGAAGTGGAAGGATTGCTTACGTCTCCATCGGCAGCGAGCACCAGCCCGTTGGGCAGCAGGGTCGCAATATGGAATGCGCGAGACACATTCATGCCGCCCGTCGCGGACCATGTTCCGGTTGAAGGGTTATACAATTCACAATTTGTGAGAGTACTAGCGTCGCCATTGCCTCCGGCGACCAAGACCTGCCCGTTGGGCAGCAGCGTCGCCGTGTGCCCGGAGCGCGCGTTGGCCATGGATCCGGTTCTCGTCCAGGCTCCCGTTGCGGGATTGTACAATTCCGCGCTGGCAAGACTCCCGAACTGATTACCTGGTTCGTAGAAAAAGCCTCCGGCGGCGAGCACCTGCCCGTTTGTAAGCAGAGTCGTTGTGAAAACTGCCCGCCCGTCGTTCATGCCTCCTGTCATCGTCCAACTCTTTGTGGCCGGATTATACAGTTCTGCGTTCGTCGTTGAGTCCGGACCGTCATAGCCGCCAGCAATTAAAAACTGGCCGGAAGGCAACAAAGTGGCTGAATGCCAATAGCACGGGCTGGGCATTGGAGTATTTGTGGTCCAAATGGCTCCTTGTGCCAAGGAGCCAGCGAGAAGAACAGTACCGATAGAGAGGAGCGAAGCAAGGCAACCGACAACTGAGCCGCCCGCCCCTGCATGTGGTAATCTGGACTGTTTCATTGGACTCCTTTCTTTCGAGTTCCTCTTTGCCAGCCCCAGAATTTACTACTCTGAGAAATATTCGGAGCCGTGCCGTTTTGTTGAGGGCGAAGTTTTCAATGCACTTTTGACTTTATAAAAGGTGGCCTAATACGTCAATGCAAAAAGTGAAGCGAATTGATTGATACAAGAAAGATTTTAGTGCGGGGCATGGTGATTGGCTTCCGATTGTTACGCCATCAAGAGCAGTTTTCTTTCGAGTATCCTGGAATCGGTGCCGGGCGTGGCAAACAAGCTCAAAGCGCCCAACACGAAAGAGGAGAAGTTTGAGGACGTGGTGAAATCGGCGCAGGCGGCCACGGTGCTGGTTTTGGTTTGTTGATACACGAATTGCACGAATTTTCACGAAGGGGAATTTGATTGGTGTTAATCCATGAAATCTGTGTCCAAACAACTTTCGCGCAAATTCGCGTCATTCGCGGATTCAAAAATAGTAGGAGAAGACGTGAAGAGTCTCTGACTGAATTGAGTCTCGTTACCTCGACTCCTACGAAGGCGACGGTGCTGGTTTTGGTTCATTGAATAAGGAAGGCAGGAACCAAGGAATTGGTTTATCCTGATTTCCTGTGTTCCTTATTGGCTCCACTTAACTTTTCGGCGGTTTGCGCAGTTTGACCACGTCCGCGTGCGCAAAAACCACGTCCGGGTCGCGTTGCAAGGCTTCGTGGTAATGCCCGGAAAAGCCGTCGCTGTTTTCCGACGCCACCAGCAACAGCTTCGATTGGTGCGCCAGAGCATCAACCTTGGTCGCCGTCAGCGGTTCTTCCGCGTCCAGGGCTTCGTCCATGGCGACGATGAGCTGCGAAAGCGGGTGCAGCCAGGCGAACCACGGGTCATTGGTGACGAGCTGGAGAAAATGACCCGGCGATTGGATTTTGCCGATGGTTTTTTCGTAACCCACCCGTTCCGAATCCAACAGCGCCTTGTGCAACTTGAGCAAGGCCGGGCGCAGTTCCGTCAGGCGTTGCCGGAGGCCTTCCGGTTCTGATGCAGTCGTAGTTTTCTTTTTCATCAAAATATTGGTCAGGGTGATGGTTTCCTGGCTTTCTGGGCGGCAATGGCTTCGGTGAACCAGAGGACCTCATCCAGAAAGGTGGCCGCCCGTTTTTCGTAAGCGGCCTCGTTGGGCGTCCCGTCCTCCTGAAAACTGTCGTGCACCCGCGAAACGGACAGATTTTCCGGGATGGGAAAGGCGCCCATGCCGATCGTCACCAGGCGCAGTTGCGCCAGACAATTGATGCCGCCAAAGCCGCCCGCGGAAACCGTCACAATGCCGACCGGTTTGCGCTCGTATTCGGGCAACAGATAATCGAGCGCGTTTTTGAGCACGCCGGGATAGCCGTTATTGTATTCCGGCGAGACGATGATGAATGAATCGGCGCGGCCGATTTTGTCGCCGAACTCCTGCAAGCGCGGTGGCGGGTCGTCGCGGCGATGCAGGCGTTCTTCCATGATCGGAAAATTATATTCCAGCAGGTCGAGCAATTCCGTGGTTACGTCTTTACGTTGTTGCAATCGCGCCAGGACGAAGCGCGCGACCTTGATGCTTTGCCGGTCGCGGCGCGTGCTGCCGGCAATGATGGGAATGTAATACATTCGGCATTACATTACCGGAGATTCACAACTTCGCAAACCTCGGATATTCGTGTAACCGGAACAAATGTTCGGAGTTCCGCCTTCAGGCGGCCGCGTAAACGCGGAACTCTAAACGAAAGAGGCCCGTTGCCAGGCGTCGCGGATGATTCACGAATTGCCAATCAAAATGCCCGCCAGGAAAACCAATGCCCCGCCCAATGCAATTTGCAGCACGGCCGATACGAGCGGCGTGTCCATGAACCGGTGCCGAATCCAGGAGATGAGACCCAGTTCCACCAGCACCACACACACGGCAACACTGGTAGCAGTTCTGAAGCTGGGTATCAGGTAGGGCAGGGTATGGCCGATGCCGCCCAACGCAGTCATCAAGCCGCACACAAGCCCGCGTACCCATGGATGTCCGCGTCCGGTCAGGCTGCCATCGTCGGACAGGGCTTCGGCAAATCCCATGCTGATTCCCGCGCCGACGCTCGCGGCCAGGCCCACGAGAAAAGTTTGAAAACTGCTGTGGGTGGCGAACGCGGCGGCAAACAGCGGCGCCAGCGTTGAAACCGAACCGTCCATTAAGCCGACCAGACCCGGTTGGATGACTTGCAGGAGGAACAGCCGTTTCGCCTGTGCTGATTCTGTTTCGCTGAGTTTGGTCAGGGTAATTTGTTCCGCCGTGTGGGCGTGATTGCGTTCCTCTTCCGCGAGGTCACCGAGGAGTTGGCGGATGCCGGTGTCGGTGGCGCGGCGGCCGGCGGCCTCGTAAAAGCGCCGGGTTTCCACTTCCATGGTCTCGGCGGTCTTCTGGACGGTCTTCAAGCCGAGTGGCCGCACGAGCCAGACGGGTTTTCGGTCCACAAACCCGCGCACGTCCTGCCGCCGGATGTGCGGGACATGGTCGCCGAAACGGCTTTTGTACAGTTCCAGCAAGCGGTGACGATGGCCGTCCTCCTCGCGGCGCATCGTGCGGAATTTTTCGGCTTGTTCGGGATAATTGGTTTGCAGGCCGTCGGCGAAATCTTCGTAGACGTGGGCGTCCTCCTCTTCCAGCGAAATGGCCAGGGCGAGGATTTCCTGTTCGGTCAGACTGTCGAACGTTTTCATAAAATGATGTTGTAACGCAGACTGTCAGTCTGCTGTGTCGCAGGTTGGCAACCTGCGATCCATGCGAGCGCTGGCATTACAACGATCTGCCGACTACCAGTCGGCGATACAGCAGATTGCCATTCTGCGCTACGTTGATTGCGAGCTAACTTCATAAATAAGGTGAAAATAGCCGGGCGACGGCATCGCGTAATTTGGGCAGCAACGGCCGGCCATCGGCTTCGGCCAGGGTAACTTCACGGGCGCGGCGGAGTTTTTGTTCAAACACCAATTTCATGCGCTGGGCAAACTCGCGCCCGTAGCACTCGACGTTCAACTCGAAATTCAGCCGCAGACTGCGCGCGTCCCAGTTGGCTGAGCCGAACAGGACCCAATGGCCATCCACAATCATCAACTTGGAATGGTCGAACGGCGGCGGCGTGAGCCAGATGTGGCAGCCGTGTTCGAGCACCTGCCACCACAACGCGCGCGATGCCCAGTGAACGAACGGCAGATTGTTTTTGCCCGGCAGAACGATGTCCACCCGCACCCCGCGCAGCGCGGCGAGATTCAATGCCGTTATCAACGCCGGGTCCGGCAGAAAGTACGGCGTGACAATCTGGATGGACGTTTGCGCCTCCGTCAGCGCCGCCAGCAACGTCAGGCGGGCCTTTTCAAAATCCGCATCCGGTCCGTCCGTGATGACCCGGGCGATGACGCCGTCGGCATCGGCCAATTCGGGCAGCCATTCGCTGCCTTTAAGAATTTCTCTGGTGCAAAACGCCCAATCATTGACGAAGGCTTCCTGCAACTGGGTGACCACCGGGCCTTCGACGCGGAACTGCAAATCCTGCACCGCATTTTTGGCAGGGCGAGCGTCCTCGCGAGCCGTCATTTTTTTTGGGTTTGCCAGACCCGGCTCGTCAGTCGCCTCGCCCCCCCGGGTGCCAAGAATGTTTCCCTGCCGGATATTCATGCCGCCGGTGAAAGCGGTTTTTCCATCCACGATGAGTATTTTGCGATGATTGCGGAGATTAATGGTGGCCACGCGCCACGGTGTCAGCAACGACGCCGGCAGAAATCGGGCGAAAGGAATTTTTGCACGATGCAATCTCCGCGTCACGGGCGGCCATGAATAGCGCGTGCCGGCGGCGTCAATCAACACGCGCACTTCGACGTGGCGTTTGACGGCGCCCGCCAGCGCTTCCACGAATTTTTTCCCGGCGGGGTCGTTGTCGAAAATGTAGGTCGAGAGCGAGATGGTTTTTTGCGCGGATTCGATGGCCGCCAGCATGGCGGGGAATGCTTCATCGCCATTGACCAATGGCTGGATTTGATTGCCCGGCAGCAACGGCCGGGTGACGACACTGTTCACCACTCGTGCGAGCATTTTCAGATGTTCGGCGCCTTCATGTTCCGCTTCGCCGAGATTTTCCGGAACCGGGCGGGTGAGAGTTTTATGCACGCCGAGTTGAAGGGCGCGGCGGCGGATGCGATTGACCCCGAGCGCGAGATATAGCAATGGACCGAACACCGGCATCAACCAGATGACACCAAGCCAGAGCGTGGCGGCGCGGGAATCACGTTTGTGGAGCAGGGCATGAACGGAAGCGAGCAGGGAAGCCAGGAAATCAAAGCCCGCAGCCAGATGCGGCCAGAACCGGGATATGTGCTCAAGCCAATCCATCGTCCGCCTTCCTTATGGCGGAAACACGCTCCGATGCAAGCACGGTTGTAGTGGTGGTCTGTGACCATCGCCGATTGAACTAAACAAGCGGTGTTCGAAGAACACCGCTTGTCTCGAGTAAAGCTGAAGTACGGCGGTCACAGACCGCCGCCACAGATCAGGCAACCGTGATGTCTTTATCCAAATAAACGTCCTGAATCAGGTTCAGCAATTTCACGCCTTCCTTCAACGGACGTTGAAACGCCTTGCGGCCGGAAATCAAACCCATGCCGCCGGCGCGCTTGTTGACGACGGCAGTTTTCACCGCGGCCGCCAGATCGCCCGCGCCCTTCGATTCGCCGCCGGAATTGATGAGACCGGCCCGGCCCGCGTAGCAATTCAGGACCTGATACCGGCAAAGGTCAATCGGATGGTCGCTCGTCAATTCCGTATAGACGCGTTCGTCGGTTTTGCCGTAGCTGCCGGCGGCAGCGGCCATCGCCTTGTAACCGCCGTTGTTCTCCGGCAGTTTCTGCTTGATGATGTCGGCCTCGATGGTGACGCCGAGGTGGTTGGCCTGGCCGGTAAGGTCGGCGCTCACATGATAATCTTTTTCCTTTGTCTTGAAGCCGCTGCTGCGCAGATAGCACCACAGCACGGTGGCCAGGCCAAGCTCGTGCGCGCGCTTGAAGGCGAGGCTGGTTTCCACGATCTGCCGCGTGGATTCGGGCGAGCCAAAATAAATCGTCGCGCCGACGGCGACCGCGCCCATGTTCCAGGCCTGTTCAACCGACGCGAAATAAATCTGGTCGAACTTGTTCGGATAAGTGAGCAGCTCGTTATGGTTGAGTTTCACGAGGAACGGAATCTTGTGCGCGTATTTTCGGGACACGGCGCCGAGCACGCCGAGCGTGGAGGCGACGGCGTTGCAGCCGCCTTCCATCGCGAGTTTCACGATGTTTTCCGGGTCAAAATAATCCGGATTTTTCGCAAAGCTGGCCCCGGCGGAATGTTCAATGCCCTGGTCCACCGGCAGGATGGACATGTAGCCCGTGCCGGCCAGCCGGCCATGGTTAAACATTGCCTGCAGGCTGCGCAGCATCTGCGGATTGCGGTCGGACAGCGCGAAGATGCGGTCCACAAAATCCGGTCCGGGCAGGTGGAGCCGTTCCTTGGCCACCGTTTTACATTTGTGTTGCAGGAGGTTTTGGGCGGAATCGGCCAAAAGTTTCTCAATTTCAGCATTCATAGTTTATCACTCTCAATCCTCTCAAGTCTTGGGCGTTGAACCGGTTAAAAGACAGACTTCAACGGATTTGGCGCAACGAACGCAAGCTCATTTTTTTTGTTGCAGAGAACTTAATGTCCAGTGACGGGCGCGGCTTGTTCCATTTTGTGATTTAGTCACCGGATTTTGCCGTTGTTGAAGCGGTTGCGCCTATACGCTGTCATTTCACTACCGGCGCGTTGGAACCTTCATTTAACGGTAGCCAGTCTCCGTAAGAAGTCCGACGGACTGACGATCGGAATATCACGGAATTGTCGCAAGGGCAGGAGGTGCTTCTTGTCGCCACTCACGATGTAATCCGCTTCCGCTGCCAGTGCACATTCCAAAACCATTTCGTCGCCAGGGTCGGGCGTTGCGCCGGGAGCGCGGTCAACCGGGAAAACCAGCGTGGCTGATTCCGTCAACGCATCCGCCCAGGCCACATAAGGTTGGCCGGGATATTCCAAGCGGAGCTCTTCAATGGTTTCGTGATATTCGGCGAGCAGAGCGGGGCTGACCACGGCTTCGCAACGACCCTGTGCCCAGGCCGCCAGACAAACAAATGGCGTTCCCCGCCAAAAGCTCGCGCTGGCGACGACATTCGTGTCGAAGACGACCTTCACTATTTGCGACGGTTTCTGACCCGTTGCACGGCGCGGTTGACGGCGGTTTCAGCGGCAGGCGTCCATTTAGGGAGATCGCTCCCGGCCATAATCAGCGAACGTATGCGCGCGGGGGTCAGCGCCTGGCGTTTGCGCATGACAATCAGACCGTTGGCATAGCCGACGTCCAGCTCATCGCCGCTTCTGATCCGAGCCTGTTCGCGCACGGCCTCGGGAATAACCGTTTGCCCCTTGACTGATACTTTGGCAATCATGCGGTAAGACTAGCATTACTTGGGAAAGAATCAAGCTTAAATAGCCTTCGTGACTTTGTTGTTCAATGTTTCACCGTGACAGCGGTCAGCTTCAAACCCCAGTCGTCGTTGGCCGGAAAATCCGGCAATTCAATCCAACCCCAGACATTGGCTTTCAGCGAACCAGTGCCCGCTTTCGACCATTGACCGGTGCGCGGATCAAACCATTCTGCCTGGTAGGCCGTCTGTGGCGATGCGCCGCGAATGATACTGTGGTTCGGACAATCCTTTTCAAAGTAGGCAAGGAAGAATGTCTTATCCGGTGTGCGGGCGCAATACGCCCAGCCAAAAAAACCCTTGGTCAGAGGCGTTTCACTCGGTGAAACTAGGTTCGCATCGGGAACCAAATCCCGGTAGCGGCTGCCTTCGCACAGCGCGAAGGTTTTCAGATACTTCATCACATTGGCCGAACTCCATTGGAACGCCTGCCACATGAAGGGAGCGGAATCCGGCTCGATGTCGGCACCCCAAATGCCTTCACAGCCGTAAATATGTCCAGCAAGACCGCCGGAGAGAAAACTGCCGTACATGCCCGAGCGCACGTCGCGGTCGTCCTCCGCGGTGTTTCCCGGCGCACCATATTTGTAGGGCGGATACCGTTTGTCGGCGATGCCGGAATAATACGGCTCGCCGTTCAAGGCTGGCCGTGCCGGAGTCGAATTGAATATTTCCGTCAGATACCAATAGGCATCGTGCTCCCGCAGGTTGCCGATTTGATGGAGCGTCAGCCACTGGTTCTGATCCGGTCCGCCGAAGTCCAGCAGGCTGGACACCGACGCGTTGCACGATACGAGCGTGCCAAACGGCGGCCGACCATACTTCGCGATGACATAATTGGCGGCTTGATTGAGTTTTTCCGGTGATGCGGTCATCTCCGGGTAGTCGAAATGCACGGGACTGAACACGCAGTTGTCGGCCTGGTACCGGCTCCAGACATATTGAATGTAGCGACTGTAAGACTCCGGCCACTGGTAAAACTTCGCCCAGGCCGACGTGATATCGCGCCGCGCGACTTCAATGGCCGGGGTGAATCCCTGCGCGTTCAGGTAATCAATCTTCCGATCGAGATATTTGAAATATTCCGGGTTGATGCGGTCTACGTCCGGGTAAACCTGCTCGTAGCCGGGTACCTTGCCGGGGAACAGGAAGGCACGGCCGCCTTCATTTGACATGTCCTTCGCGTGCCACTGGTCGCGCGGCACATGATTGGCAAGGTCACCTTGATCCACCCACGCCGAGCGTACAGCGATGTTCGCGTTTTTGTCGTACCACACGTCCCACGGCGCCGAGTCGTTCGCCCAGTTTGGAAACGCGGCTATGATGGCCACGCTGTTAAAACCCTGACTCCTTCGCAGGCGCACATAATCCTTGAACCCCGCCTCAGGGCCGATCGGACGTTCCTTGTTGTCATCGTACCATTTGAACCTAAACGTCGCCGCCGCGTACCAGGTATCGCCCAACAGGATGAACGGTGTGCCGTCGGCGTACTGCAAGGCATGTCCGTTCGGCGTAGCCTCAATCATACCGCGCCGCGTGGGCACGGATTCCTTTTCGGCTTCCGACCAGGCCACGGCGGTGAAACTGCCGTGCTGATGGTTCAGACCGGCGTCTTTTTGGTTCGACCCGCTCTGCCAGGTCCATTCGCCCGGTTGTGTGGCCAGGACGCGTACGCGGAAAACATCGCCGCCATCCCAGAAGCCATAGCAGCGCTTGTCGAAACCGGGCCCTTTCAAATCCACCCAGACCTCGACGTTGGTGTAAGGATTTGCGTAAGGATTCTGTGCGCGAAAAGTCAGCTCCACCTTTTCCCAGATATGCACTTCGGCCCGGGCCGTGTTGAAATTCAGGAGAAAAACCGACAGGAGCAGAGGGAACAGGGATTTCACGAAAAGATTCTTTGGGATGAAAACAAAAAGGTCAAATTGGAAACTGCAGGCAAAGATTGCCAAAACCGCAAAACTTTTTCATCCTGCCGGTGATATAAACGTGGGAACTTTTTGATGTGAAGGGTTTCTCCTGTTACCTGAAGTCGGGATTGCTCGCGCTGGCGATGATTGTTGCCTGTTCGCGGGCCAGCGCGCAGGCCTTTGGCCTTTCCGTTATTCCTTCGGCCAATTCCCTTTTGGTCAGCAATTCCCTGACCTACACCATCAACGTGACCAATCTGACGGGTTTGGTGCTCAACGATGTGTGGGTGACCAATTCGTTTTCAGCTCCGTTTCAATATGTCACCTCCTCGGCCTCTCAACCGCTGGCCGGTGTTCTTACCAATGCCACCAGCGTCCAGTTCGATCTGGGTCCGCTCAGCATCGGCAATATTGTACAGGTGCTCCTGACCGTTCAGCCGAATGCAACCGGACAGTTCACCAATTCCGTTGTGGTGGCGGTCCCCACGACAAGCTATGCCGCTTCCACTAACGCTGTTGTCCAGGTGACCAATGTGGTGGTACTGGCCGATCTCGGCGTGTCGATGACCGGACCGAGTCAGGCGGTCATCACCAACGATCTGATGACTTACGGTGTTACCGTCACCAATCTGGGACCGAATGCTGCGCCCAATGTCATCTTGACCAATACCTTGCCGCCGGGGGTAATTCCGATTTCTCTAACAAACCAAAGTAACGGCAGCAATTTCATTTACAACCTGGGCACACTGACGAACGGCGCCTTCACGAACTTGCTGTTCACGGTCGAGCCGACCAACGCAGGCACGCTGACATTTTCGGCATCCGTCGGTTCGTCGGGAGTGCAGGACGCAAACATCACCAACAATACCGCCAGTACCAACATCACCGTCACCAACTATCTTTCCGGACCATTGGCAGTCACCACTAATTCCCCGGAGACTTACAATCCGCAGAACGGGCTGGTGGAGCAGTCCATTACCGTGACGAACAGCGACACGAATAACGCCACCGCCGTGCGGGTGGTTGTGGCCGGATTGACCAATCGCTTGTTCAATGCCGTCGGCACCAACAGTGGCAATCCGTTCGTGGTGTATAGCGCCGCGCTGAATACAAATCAGAGCGTCAATTTGCTGCTGCAGTATTCCGCGAGTGCCTACTTTGCTTTCACCAATGGGCAATTGAGCGCCTTCGCCGTGCCATTACCCAATTGGACCCCACCGTCCGCAACCGGCACGAGCACAAATCTTGTCATCAGCCGCATCGTCGAACTGACCAATGGCAATATGCTGATTGAATTTCCAACCACCGCGGGCCAGACCTACACGGTGGTTTACAGCGACAACGTTTCATTTTCCAACGCCACGATTGCGCCGCCACCCATCGTGGCGCCGGCCAACCGCACCCAATGGATTGATTACGGTCCACCGACAACCAGGAGCGTGCCGACCAACACCGCGCGTTTTTATCGTGTGCTCCAAAACCACTGATCTGATGCAACTGCTGCGCTCTTCCATCAATCGTGTAGCAGTGGACGTGAGTCCGCTCCATCGGTTCGTCAGGGAAGTTAGGGCCGACTCACATCGGCTGCTACGATTCAAGCCGGTGATGCACAACGTTTGGTTGGTGTGGTGTCTTTCGGCGGGTTTAATAAGTTACGCGCCGGCGGTTTCGGCCCAACCGGAGTTATTCGGCGGAAATCCCGATTCCAGTGCGTTCCTTCGGATTCCACCGGATACGGATGATTGGACGCGCCATTTCCGCATCGGTGCGCTCGTCGGCATGAACATCAGCGCCAACTTCAGCATGAACGGGACGTTCGGCATTTCCGGCAACAACCCGTCTCAGGGGATTTTCGACAACAACAGCTATGTGCGGACGGACAACACGGGAAACGCCTTCGGCTATACCGGTTATTGGGGTTACAATAATCCCTTACAGTACAATGCCGGGGCACAAACGCTGACCATGACCGCCGCCACCTCATTTTCCGCAAACAACAGCGCAAAAGAAAACGGCGGAGTGTTTCCCGGATTCGAGATGGCTTACGGCGGTAACCTCTGGTACTGGAAGCACGCCCGCGTGGGCTGGGAATTGGGATTCGGTTTGCTGCCGATCAGCATTACCGACAACGAGTCCATGCCGGCGTCAATCAACCAGTCATCGTTCACCTTCGACACTGGCGGCATCGTGGTGCCGAGTGCGCCCTACCAGGGCGGCTTCAATCGCGACGGCGAACCAACAATTCCTGTTCCCATCAACATTACCCCGAGCGGCAGCACCAACATTCCCAACGGCATGGTCACCGGTTCACAAAAATTGGACGTCATACTCTATACGCTGCGATTGGGGCCGACCATGTATTGGGATTTAACCGATCACATCAGTCTGTCGCTGGGTGCCGGCCCGGCCGTCGGCCTGGTATCAGGCGACTACAAATATGACGAAATGATTACGGCCAGCGGCGTCAGCGCCCAGAATTCGGGACGAATCAGCGCAACGGATTTTGTGTATGGCGGCTATGTGAACGCTACGGTGTTGTGCCACGTGATGGACAACGGTGACATTTTTGCCGGGGCGCAATTCATGCCGATGAGCGATGCCACCATCAGCGGTGGCGGCCGGATGGGGCGTCTTAATCTGGGCGGCCAGGTCTATTTTACCGTCGGCATCAACTGGCCGTTTTAACTTCTCAGCGTAGCGAGAGAGGAAGGGACGGTGACCCATCGGCCCCCATAGAGGCCGCAAGTCTCCATGATGACCATTCTGGCTTACCTCTCAGGCAAGGAACTCGCCTGACGGCGGACGATGTCAAAGAGGACCACATAGATTTCCAGAAGGAGAAAGCGCATAAAAAAATTCCACAACAATACGGCCATGCTGACCGGCTCAATGTGAAAGTAAATCTTCACCACCAGGACCATCACACAGTAGAATATCGCCGCAATCGTTCCCCAACGACCGTTCACAACCAGGGACAGAAGCGCGCAGCCCAATATGGCGAATGGAGGTTCCGAAAGGTCAGCGGGCAGGATAACGTGCAGCACCAAGGCTACGACAATGGCACCAAAACTTGTTACAAATGTTATTCGTTGCGCCGAAAACTCCTCATACCAAGAGGCATATTCCACGTTTGATCGGGCTGGTTGATTCCAAAAATACCATTTTAACCAGCGGTAGATCCTGAACCATGCCATACGAAGATGCCCACCACCATTCGCGGCTGCCTCGCGCTTGCAATCTGCATTCTCCGACCTCATATCACCAGAGCAATTCCTGAATTTGATATTATCAAGATTGAGCGCATCAACGTTCTGACGGACGCAATCACCCACTATTGAGATTCGCATAATATAGTGACAAGTGCAATTCCTCGTGTTAGTCTTCGGGCATGGGCAATCCAAAAGGTGTCGAACGCGATTTTGATCAACTCGAACGGCGACGGCTCAAAGCCGCCCGGCTTTTTGATCGAGG
>DATNHM010000012.1:0-80036 GCA_035604955.1 Candidatus Limnocylindrales bacterium
AGCAATTTCCTCACGGTTTCCTTCCTTCTGGTCGTAGGAACAGAGGATTCGTTCACGCAAGTCCAAGGATATGGTTCGCATGAACGAATTCTACCAAACCCGGAACCACATGGCTACAGTTTTATTTAAAATGCTCTAGCCATCAAGGCGAAAGTCTGTGACGCAAAGCTTGGGTTCATCGTGACTGCCTTTAACAAACTACTGGCCGATGAGAATTTCTGCACATTTCACTGTTTTTGTTACACAGTTTTATACACACTTATCAAAGAAGGAGCGATTTGAGCGCAAGGAGGGTCTTGTCGCCGGGCATTTCAGCAGTACGTCAATTGCGTGCGCAAGGATTAATTCGGTGAGATCATTACACGGAAATACCCCAAGTTATTCCACTACTATTTGATGGCAGGTACGTTTTCCGAAAAATGACTTGGGGAAACCCGAAAGCGGCGGCGGAAACGTGTGGCGAAGTATTGACTTGAGTTGAAACCATTGGCAAAGGCGATGTCGGTGACCGAAAGCTCAGGCTGTGTGCGCAATTGCTGTGCGGCTCGATCGAGTCGGCACTGGTTTAAAAACTCCATCGGCCCGATGTTCACCAGTTCGCGACAGTATTTTGAAAATGCCGTTACTCCCATGTTGCAGTGAGAAGCCATGCGGTCCAGCGTCCATTGCTCGCCGAGGTCAATTCTCCCATCCATGAGGTCATGAAAAAACATTTCGACCGCTCGCTTGCGCGAGGTCAATTGTTCATTTTCATGCGTTTGCTGTTCCGCCAATGCATGAAGAATGCCGATTAACAACAGGTTCAAATGGACAGCCATACGCGAAACGGCGTGGGGCTGATTCCATGCGGTAATGCACCGCGCCAACTCACGGAACGATTGTGCAATGGACGGTGTGGATGTCCAAACGGGATTTTTAATGCGTCGCCATCTTTCAGTGAGATCAGCGAGATCTTCCTTGGTAATCACTATCCACTTCGGCCAACTCCAATCCTGATGTGGCCGCCTGACCCCGACATCGAGGATCATCCAGTGCAGTCGTCCCCGACCGATGTTGGGTGCGCCGAATTTATGAAGCTGCCAGGGACGCGTAAGGATAAAATTACCGGCATGTAGATTAAATATTTTCTGACCCATTATTAAGTCACACGTTCCGGTCTCAAAAAAAACAATTTTAATTCCTTCGTTTCGATGCGGATTCAACCCCCAGTCTTGCGAAGTGTTCGCATCCCAGAAGCCGATGCTGTTAAGCCCAGGCAATACGTCCATGGGCATCAAGGTGCCGGGATAGTGCCCTTTGGTCAGCGCGTGAAAATCAATTTTGCCTTCGCGCACCGCCTCTTTCTGTGGCTCGCAATTATCAATCCCATAACGCTTGCGGCCCGTCTGATAGATTGGGCGTGTGGTCATACATGTTCAATACTCTTCGCCGAACGATTTTGCAAGATTTCCAGGTCTAAATTTGACAGACTTATGATTACAAATCGTCGATATTAAAGATGTTATTGCATCTATCACACGCACAGTGGATTTGCAAAAAAATGCAGATTTTAACCCTCTGCTTCGTTTGCGCGGCAGGAGGCCTTGTTCATGCGGAATCAACCGTCCAGCCGCGGCATCACGATGCGAGGGTGGCGTGGTGGCGTGCGGACCGGTTTGGGATGTTTATTCATTGGGGGCCAGTCAGTCTCACCGGACAGGAACTCAGTTGGTCGCGCGCCAATTCCAATACTAACTGTCCGAACAACGGCCCGATACCCGTTGCGGTTTATGACAACCTCTATAAAACATTTACCCCGACTAATTTTAACGCCAGCCAGTGGGTCCGCATCGCTCGGAGCGCCGGCATGAAATACATGGTGCTCACGGCCAAACATGCTGACGGCTTTCTATTGTGGGATTCCAAAGTGGACGGCTACAATATCATGGCGACGCCCTTTCATCGCGACGTTTGCGCCGAGCTGGCCAAGGCCGCGACTCGGCAGGGCATGAAAATCGGCTGGTATTTCTCACCCATGGACTGGCGCGATCCCGATTGCCGGTCAACGAACAACGAGCGCTTCGTCCTGAAAATCCAGGCCGAGGTGCGCGAATTGCTTTCCCATTATGGCGAAATCAGCGTGCTTTGGTTTGACAGCGACGGCCGACCCACCATGTGGGACCCGACGAATACCTACGCGCTAGTTCGCAAGCTGCAACCGCAGATTCTCATCAATAATCGTCTCGAAATGAGCACCTACGAGCAATGGGTGCATCAGGGCCATCTCAACTCTAGTGAAGATTTTTACACGCCGGAGCAACGCATTGGGGCGTATGACGACAAAACTCCGTGGGAGACTTGCATGACGCTTGGCACACAATGGTCGTGGAAACCGAACGACAAAATCAAATCAGCGGGCGAAGTCATCCGCATTCTCGCACAATGCGCTGGTGGCGACGGCAACCTGCTGCTCGACGTCGGTCCGATGTCCGATGGTCGCATTGAGCCGCGTGAGGTTGCCGTATTGAAACAGGTCGGCGCGTGGTTGAACAATAACGGTGAAAGCATTTACGGCACGCGCGGCGGTCCCTGGAAACCGACCAAAGCCTTTTCCAGTACACGCAAGGGTAACGTCATCTACGTTCATATTCTGCATGTTGCCAGCGACATTATCGAACTGCCAGCCATCGCGCGCAAAATTGAATCGGCATTCTTGTTAAACGGAAGCAGCGTCAAATTTACAAACCAGGACGGAACCCTGGTTCTCGCTGTACCAACCGTTGAACGCGATCCAAGCGATACCGTCGTCAAATTAACCCTCGACGGCTCGGCGATGGATTTGCCGGCAATGGACTTGCCGGTGACGTTTAAGGCCTCTGCGTCCAATGTGTTCCAAAATGACGAGGCGGATTATGGCGCGCAATTTGCCTTCGATGACGATGAAAATACCCGCTGGGCAACTGACAATGGAACGAAACAGGCGTGGATTGCCGTGCATTTCGTGAAGCCGCAGACAGCCAATCGCATTCGCATTTCCGAAGCCTACCCCACTCGCGTGGAGAAATTTGAGTTCCAGTATCGTGACGGCGGCGATTGGAAAACAATTTTCCGCGGCACGACGCTGGGTGATGATTTCCGGAAACATTTTGACCCGGTGACGGCGCAGGATTTCCGCTTGAACATTCTCGACGCCAGCGAAGGGCCGACGATCAACGAAATCGAATTGTCGGAATGATGCACGTGAACACTCCCATGGACCCTCTCGATTGGACAATCATTGCCGCCTACCTGGTGGCCGTGGTCGGTCTGGGCGTCGTGGCGGGTTTCTGGCGGCGCAAAAACGAGCGCGGCGGCGAGGGTGGACATTATTTTCTGGCGGGCAACACGCTAGCCTGGCCAGTCATCGGCCTGGCTATGTTTGCGGCAAATATTTCCACCGTGCATCTTGTCAGCCTGGCGGAGGCGGCCTACAAGTACGGCCTGGTGTTCGGCAACTTCGAGTGGATGGCCGGATTCACACTCGTTCTGCTCTCACTTTTTTTCGCGCCGCTCTATCTACGCTCGCGGGTTGCCACGCTGCCGGACTTCCTGGAACGCCGTTTCAACCGCGGTTGCCGCGACGTTTTGTCCGTCGTCTCGCTATTTTCTGCCATTGTCATCCACATGGGCGTGGCGCTCTATACGGCTGCCTGGGTGCTACGCGGGATCCTCGACCTGACTCCCAATGCAAAAATTTTCGGCGTGGACGCCTTGATGTTGTTCATCGTCGTTTTGGGATTATTGACAGGAATCTATACCATGCTCGGTGGTTTGCTCGCCGTCGTGTGGACTGAAAGTGTCCAGACCGTTTTGCTCCTGGTCGGCGCGGTGGTCATCACCGTCACCGGCTATCTTAAAATCGGAGGCTGGGCGGAACTTGCTCACACCCTTGCGTCAAATCCGCATCCGCTGGCCTCGGTAGCCGGCAGCAAAGTCACCTGGGGCACAGGAAATTTTCTGAACTTGGCGCGTGGCACCACGGATGCCAGCGGCCTGCCGTGGTTTTCCGTCCTGCTCGGCTACCCGGTTTTGGGCATCTGGTATTGGTGCTGCGACCAGACCATTGTCCAGCGCGTACTCGCGGCGAAGGACGAAAAAAACGCGCGGCTCGGCCCGCTGTTTTGCGCGGCCTTGAAAATCCTCCCAGTGTTTCTCTTCGTGCTGCCCGGCGTGATCTGCGTGGCGATGGTGCAAAAGCATTTCTTCAATGGCGCCGCGCCACAAACCGCCGCTGACACCTACACGTTCATGCTCACCCACCTCCTGCCGATCGGATTGAAAGGGCTTGTCGCCGCCGCCATGCTCGCCGCCGCCATGCAGACCTGCTCTGCGGCGCTGAATTCTTCCGCCACACTCGTAGCGTACGATTTGTTCAAACGCTACAAGCCCAACCTGGGCGACCATCAACTGGTCCGCATTGGCAAAATCACCACCGTGCTCGGCACTCTTCTCGCCATAGTGGCATCGCCATTGTTTGGTCATTACGCCACCATTTTTCAGGGCATCAACAAGCTGATTTCATACGTCGCGCCGCCGATTACCACCGTGTTTCTGCTCGGCGTTTTTTGGAAACGCGCCTCGGGCAAGTCCGCGTTCATCACCCTGGTGGCCGGCATCGCCTTGGGATGCGTCGCGTTCTATCTGGATTGGAACCGCATTTATCGCGGCGATTTCATGCTGATTGCATTTTGGCTGTTTGCCGCTTGCGTGGCCATCATGGTGGCGACGACGTTTCTGTTTCCCGAACCGTTCAAGGCAGAAGCGGGTTTGCTCATCTGGGAAAACTGGCGCGAGCCGTTGCGCAGCAGCGCCGGCGGACGCGGACTCGCCGATTATCGGGTGGTGAGCGCCATCATTTTGTTGGTGTTTATTGGCCTTTATGTTGTCTTCCGCTGAAAATGAAAATACAAATTTCCAAAACTATTGTTTTTCTCGTCATGACCGGCTTGCTCACTGGCTGTGCAACACAGAATTCAACTCAACGCGTTGCCTGGGTCACGGGCCTTAAACCGGACAAAGTGGCGCGTTATGAGTATCTTCATGCGCATGTCTGGCCGGGCGTGAACAAAACGATCAAGGAATGCCACATCCGGAATTTTTCCATCCACGAATGCGAAATCAACGGCCGGCCTTATATTTTTGCCTATCTCGAATACACCGGCACTAATTTCAGCGCCGATATGGCGCGGATGGCTGCTGATCGGGAAACCCAACGGTGGTGGAAAGAAACCGACCCCTGCCAATCGCCGCTGCCGGACGCCGTGGCCAGGGGAAAAATCTGGTCGGACACGAAGGAGATTTATTTTCTGCCATGAGTGCGTTTCTTAAAGACAAAATTATTTTTCTGACCGGCGGTTCCTGCGGCATCGGCCGCGATTGCGCCAAGGCTTACGCGGCCGAAGGCGCACATGTCATCGTCGTCGCCAATGATCCGGAGGGAATCGAAAAAGTCGCGGCTGAACTCGGCCCGGACCATCTTGCCATCTTCTGCGATGTGACCCGCGACCATGATGTAAAAACAGCCATAGAGAAGGGATTGTCCCGCTACGGACGACTGGATGCCGTCCACAACAACGCCGGTATTTCCCAGCCATCAAAACCGATTCACGAAACCACTGACGAAGAATGGAATTCGTTGTTTGACGTCAATCTGAAAGGCGTGCTGCACACGATGCGTCACGCCTTTCCCGCACTGGCTGCAAGTAAAGGTTGTGTTCTCAACACATCAAGTCTCGTCGGTGTCATCGGCCAGGAGCTTCACGCCGCCTACACGGCAACCAAAGGTGGTTTGAACGCGTTGACAAAATCCATGGCGCTTGATTACGCCAAACATGGCATTCGCGTGAACGCCGTTTGCCCCGCCGGCGCATGGACGCCGATGCTTCATCAATGGCTTATGGAACAACCTGATCCTGATTCGACGAAGTTGTATCTGAACGAGATTCACCCCCTGGGTTATTGTCCAGACGGAAGTGCAATTGCAGATGCCTGCGTATTTCTGCTTTCAGATAAAGCGCGCTTCATCACCGGCCACATCATGCATGTCAGCGGTGGCGCCGAACTCGGCTATCGGCGGGCACTTTAATTTATGATCCGGCGGATTTCCACCCGCGACGCGCGTTTTCCCGTCGGTAACGGGCACGGCAGCGACGCCATTCATCGCGACCCAGTTTATTCCTATGCCGTCACGCAATTGCAGGATAATAAAGGTCGAACCGGCGTTGGCCTTGCCTTTACGCTGGGTGAAGGAAATCAACTTGTCTGCGAAGCGGCGAAATTCTACGCGCAACGGCTAGTTGGCAGATCCATTGAAGAAATCATGGCCGGTTTCGGCGCGTTACAGCGCGCGATGGCCGACGAACAACAATTCCGTTGGCTTGGCCCCCACAAAGGCGTCGTACAACTTGCGCTAGCTTCCGTCACAAACGCCTGCTGGGATTTGTGGGCCAAGGCGCACGGTGTGCCGCTCTGGAAATTGCTCCTCGATCTATCGCCTGAGCAAATCGTCGCCACGCTCGACCTTTCCTACCTCGAAGATGAGCTTACCGCCCCGCTTGCGTTGAAAATTCTTCGCGAACATCAACGGACTCGTTCTTCCCGCGAGTCTGTTTTGGAAACCGGTTATCCCGGCTACGACACATCTGTCGGCTGGTTCAATTATGGTGACGAGCAAGTCCGCGAAAATTGCAAACGCGCCGTTGCCGCCGGTTTTACTGCATTGAAGTTAAAAGTCGGCTCGCGCGATCCCGAACGCGATTTGCGTCGCGCGAAAATTGTGCGCGAAGTTGCCGGTGACAATGCTCGCGTGATGGTTGACGCCAACCAACAATGGACCTTGCCGCAAGCGCTCGACATCTGCCGGCGGTTGCGCGCCATCAATCCATTTTGGATTGAAGAGCCGACGCATCCCGACGATGTGCTCGGGCACAAAACTCTTGCCGTCGCGATTGCGCCGACGAAGCTGGCGCTGGGTGAACACGTTCCGAACCGCGTCGTTTTTAAAAACTATTTGCAGGCCGGGTGCGCCGGGTTCATGCAGGTGGACGCCGTGCGGGTCGCGGGCGTGAGCGAATTCATTGCCGTCAGTCTGCTGTGCCGCAAATTTGGCGTGCCCGTCGTGCCGCACGTCGGAGACATGGGCCAGCTGCACCAGCACCTCGTACTTTTCAACCACATCGCACTCAGCCACGACGTTGTGTTTTTGGAACACATCCCACATTTGCGCGAGCACTTTGTTCATCCCTGTCGCGTGGCCAATGGCGTTTACCAAACGCCACAGGAAGCAGGCGCGGGTTGCGATTTGAAGCCTGCTTGAATCGTGAACGCGCTACCCATTACTGATTCGCACGTTCACTTTTGGAATCCAACACGGCTTCATTACGGATGGCTGGACGAATTGCCGGCTTTGAACCGCGCGTTTCTGCCGCCAGATTTTGCGGCGGCGAGCGAAACAGTGAACGTGAACAAAGTCGTCTTTGTGGAATCCGGTTGTGAGCCGGCGCAAAGCCTGGCCGAGGTAGATTGGGTGGCCGGCCTGGCAAAAACCGAGCCGCGGCTCCACGGCATCGTTGCGCATGCGTCGCTGGAAAAGGGTGAAGCTGTCCGCGCGGATTTGGAAAAGCTGGCAAGCCGTCCGCTTGTGAAAGGCGTTCGCCGGAATTTGCAGGGCGAACCGGATTTGGCGTATTGCCTCCGACCGGAATTTATTGGCGGCATCCAGTTGCTTGCCGGTTTTGGATTCGCCTTCGACCTGTGTGTCCGGCACCAGCAACTGCGCAATGTGGCCGAACTCACGCGCCGCGTTCCGCAAGTCACATTCGTGCTGGATCATTTTGGCAAACCGGACGTGCGTGGTAAACGAACCGGGCCGTGGGCATCGGATTTGAAGGCGCTTGCGGCCCGGCCCAATGTCGTCTGCAAAATCTCCGGGCTCGCAACCGAAGCCGATTGGAGCCATTGGCAGCCGGATGATTTGAAATTCTATTTCGGGTGGACCCTGGAATGTTTTGGCTTTAATCGCGTTTTGTTCGGCGGCGATTGGCCAGTGGCGACCCTGGCGGCCAGTTATGAACGCTGGATTCAAACCGTCCAAGATTTGCTTTCATCCGCGAAGGATGTTGACCAAATCAAATTATTCCAAACCAACGCAGAAAGGATTTATCGTGTTTAGTCTAAAGGACAAAACTGCTCTTATCACTGGCGCCGCTTCCGGGATTGGCGCGGCGCTGGCAGAAACATTCGCTCAGGCTGGAGCCAGGGTATGGATTGCCGACCAGGACGAGGCCCAAGGCCGCGCTCAAGCCGAACGCGTCAGCGGAACATTTGTGGCGCTGGACGTCGGCAACGACGCCCTTTGCCGGCAAGCCGCGCAAAATATTGGAACGTTGGATATTCTCGCGAACGTCGCCGGCATCGGCCATGTAGGTTCGTTGGTCAACACAACGGCGGTTGATCTGGACCGGCTTTACGCGGTTAACGTTCGCGGCGTGTTCAATTGCTGCAAAGCGTTTGTGCCGGCAATGTTGGAACGGAAATTCGGCAGTGTCATCAACATGGCGTCCATCGCCGGCGTGGTTGCTGTCCGCGAGCGCCTGGCTTACACGACGACGAAATTCGCCGTCGTGGGCTTGACCAAGGCCCTGGCGCTGGACCATTCCCACACCGGCGTACGTTTCAATTGCATCTGCCCGGGCCGGGTCGAGACACCATTTGTGCTGGCGCGTCTCAAAGAATATCCCGATCCGCAAGCGGCTTATCGCGACATGGCATCGACCCAACTAAGTGGCCGCATGGCCAAGCCGGAGGAAATTGCGGCTGCCGCGTTGTTCCTCGCCGCAGATGAAAGCGCGATGATCACTGGCAGCACATTGATGATTGACGGCGGCTGGAGCGCAGGAAAATAACTTTATGAAAATCATTCGTTGTCGGGACTACGACGGAAACATTGTTTACGCCGCTCAACAAGCCAACGGCTCGGCGTTAAAATTGCTCGGCGACATTTTTGTTTCGCCTGAAGTCACATCGGAAAAAGTTGAAGTAGCCAAGTTGCTTGCCCCTGTTCAGCCATGTTCCATCATCTGCATCGGTCTGAATTACCGGAAGCACGCCGAAGAAACCGGTGCGAAGTTCCCGGAATACCCCGTGGTATTCTTCAAAGGCATCAACACCCTGCAACATCCGGGTGAGCCGATTCTACTGCCAACGCATTTGAAGAGCGACGAGGTGGATTATGAGTGCGAACTGGCAGTCGTCATTGGCCGCGCCTGCAAAAATGTCAACCGTGAACGGGCGCTGGATTTTGTACTCGGTTACACCTGCTGCAACGATATCAGCGCCCGGGACTGGCAGATAAAACGTGGCGGCGGCCAGTGGTCGCGCGGCAAAACATTTGACACGTTCAGTCCGCTCGGCCCTGTGCTCGTGACGCGAGATGAAATCCTTAATCCGAACTCGCTTAAAATCCGGACAATACTTGATGGCCGAGTGATGCAGGATTGGAACACGAACGACATGATTTTTGACGTGCCAGCTTTGATTGAATTTCTGAGCGGCAGCACCACGCTGTTGCCGGGCACAGTCATTTTAACCGGCACACCTCACGGCGTAGGCATGGCGCAGAAACCGCCGCGTTGGCTCCGACCCGGCGATCAAGTCAGCATTGAAATCGAAAAAATCGGTGTGCTGACCAATCCAGTGGCCGAAGAGCCTTGACCAAAACGGCAAATGAAGTCGAATCCATCACCCGTCTTCGGATCGGCAATAATCTTGGCTTTTCTGACCTTTCCAATTTTGTCGCAAACCCCAGCCGGCATGCCGTCGCTTGATGAGATGGCCGGCGATTGGCTACCGATGAAGGAAGCGGCTAATCCGCCGGACGTGAATAATTTTCACGACATGCTGATAACCAACCGGGACCTGACTTCGTTTTTCTGCAATCCTGAAGATTGGTTATGGGGATGGGGAGATGGAAGATGGAGTGCTGGCTATCCACTAGTCACGTTGACAATCGAAGGCAAAGAATATCTGGCTGCGGAATGTCGCTGGTATCCGTATCGTGCCCTGCGCCGCAATTCCGACTGTGGCGGGCTGGCAGTGGAAACGGACACGCGGATGATCAACGAGCAGCGGGCCGTGCTCGTCCGCGTGCAGATCGCCAATCCGACTATGACAAAAACCAACGTGGAAATGGCGCTGTCGGTTTCAGGTTTGTTGCAACCGGACGGAATTTCCATTCTCAACACGAACCAGCGTCCAGGCTTCGCAACGGTTGTTTGTCCCGCGACGAAACCCGACTCGGTGACGAATGATAATGGATTCGTTCGCTGGCAATGGAAAGTCGCGCTGTCCGCCGGCGGCAAAACGGAATTGGGATTTATCGCCGGTGACGGGCGGACAGCGGATTCGCAGAAGGTGCAAGGGGACGTGACGCAGTGGCGCAAACGTTTTTCAGTGGAATTCGATGGCTTCAAGCAATGTTGGGAGCAGCGCTGGGCCGACGCATTCACGCCAGGCAATCACCATTTCTCCGGCAGCCTGCCGGTGCTGGTCACGGACAACGCCGCGCTAAAGCGGAATTATTACATGGGCATCCTCACCATGCTGGAATTGGAGCGGACACAGTTTCCGGTGTACCAGCGGTCCTTTATCACGAGCGGTGAGCGAGCGCCAGGCACGCAGTATTACTGGGATGCATCCATGCAAGCAACGGTCTGGGCATTGCTTGAGCCCGCCGGGATGAAAGCCACGCTGCGTCGCTGGTTGGTTCAGAATGTGCGGAGCGGGTCGTTCATTTCCATCATGGGAACGAACGGTTTTGATACAAACAACTATGATCATATCACCGGTTACGCTTTTAATGCCTGCACGATTTTCAAAACGGCGCTGGATTATCTGCGCGTCACGAGCGATACGGCTTTTCTCGATGAAAAACTGAAGGACGGCAAAACCGTGCTTCAGCGCCTGGATGAATTGGCCACGGACTGGAAAACGCTCGTCCATCCCGACGGCCCGCTGGCGGACTACGGTGAAAACCGGAACCTGCTTGAATGTGCGCCGGCCTATTCCGGCCGCGTTCCTTCCTGCAACGCGCAAAATGTCTGGATGATGCGCCAGGCCGCCGCCCTTGAGGAGTTGAAGGGCAATGCTGCCCGCGCCAGGGAACTGCGCGACGACGCGGAAAAGCTTTTGCCCGCGGTGCTGTCGCTTTACAAACCCGGTGACGGCGTTTGGTTTGGTTTGCACGACGACGGCCGGCGTGTCGAACTGCGGCATTGCGTTGATTACATCTATGTCGGCAATGCGCTCGCCAACGACCTTGCGCCTGGCACGCGCCGTGAAATGACGGATTTCGTCAAACGCGAGCTTCTCATGCGCGACTGGATGCGCGCGATGAGCCTTAAAGACGCCGCTGTCGCCGTTTCCGACCGTCCTGACCATGGCCCTATGGGCGCTTATGATGGCTGGCCGGCGCTCACGGTCGGTGCGATGTGGCAGCTCGGTTTTCCCGACGACGCCTTTGATTTCTACTGCCGTACGGCTGAGGTGAACGAAGAAGGGCCGTTTGCACAGGCGCATGAATTTTACGGGCCGCACCGCGACCAATATGATGCACCGGTACGAATTGCCGAGCGCGAAGGCTGCATGAAGGAATGCATCTGCGGCGGCACCTTTGCCGATGTTGTCGTCAGCACTTTTTTCGGTTTCGCGCCGTCATTGGACGGGAAAAATATCCTGGCTGATCCGCAGACGCCGAGACCGTTTACCGGCACGTTGCAGAACTTGTATGCACGCGGTAAAAAGTTCACGATCAGCGCGGGGAGATCTGGCGTTGAATGTGCCAATACTAATTCAGGATTTTCAAATCCGGTCACGGGTGAATTTTAATTTTTCAACAACAGCTCGATTTGCATCGCGACTTGCGCTGCTTCAAAATCAATTCCCCGGCTGTTAAAATGAACGTTGTCGCTGTGGTATTCAGGATGCCCCCGGACAGGTGCGTTTAAATCGTCCACAGGAATGCCTTCAGCTTGCACAAACTTTAGAGCGATGGCGTTGCGCTCGGCGATGCGTTCGTCAGTGGCCTGGATTTGATTGTCCGACGGTAATTTTGGGGAGACTTTTAACGGCGTGGTGGTTGCCCAAATCAATTTTGCTTTCGGGGCACTCTTGCGAATGGTTTTTAAAAATTCAGGAAAGGCCTGCCGATATTCTTTCTCACTATATTGCCAGCCGTGCATTCCATTGTTGAAGTGGATGACCTCGAATCGGTATTCGCCGAGGACCATTTTGATTTCCTGGAGCAAAGCGGGGTCGGAAATGAACGCCGAGGTGGACAGTCGGCCCACATAAGCTTTGCCGGCCAGACATTTTTCAACTCCGGGATAGTAATCCCGCGAGATGGAATCGCCAATCAGGAGTACGCGCGGCAGATTGGTTTCGTCGGCGTGGGAAATCCAGATGTCGCACCATTCGATGGACTCCCTGGAAAATGACGGCGTTCCGGCGGGTGCCGTGTTGCCGGTAATTGCCAGGCAGGCAGCGAATACGAACGTTAGAAGGAATTTACTCATGGCATTTTTGCGTTGGGATTCATTACGAAAAACTGTGTTGATTATCGTTTCAGCAGGTAAAAACATTGAGTGACGTCGGAGTTAAGTGAATTGGTGATGCTAAAGGCGCCGTTGACATCAAAATTGTTGGTGGAGAGCACAGTCCAGCTTGCGAGCGGCGCGGCCACGTTCGTCGAAGTCAACACGTAAAAGGTGCCGTTGACCACGCCGTTGGAACCGCTCAAGAGCAGATTGCCGCCCGACAATTGTGCGCTGCTGATGAACGGCTGAGTTGTTCCGGTCGCCACGCTCAATATTCCGCTGTTCAATTGGCTCGTGTCCCAGACCAAACCGGCTCCCGGGCTGGCCGGGGTGATGTTCATAAACGAACCGGAATAACCTGCAGCACTGAAAATGTGGAAACTGTTCCCGGCCGTCAGTGGCGAACCGCTGATGTTAACCAGGCTTAATGTGCCGCCATACGTCATGTCCGCGCCCGCTTGAACCACGTCGTTCGTTCCAGAGCCGTTCAACTTGATGATGGTGGCGCCGTTCAATGTCACAATGCCGGACGCAGCAATCATACCCGTGGGGTTGGCTCCCGTTGTGATACCAATGGTCGTGTTGGTCCCCGCCGGTGCCAGGGCTGCGCCGGGAGAAACCACCAAATTGCCATTGATCCCGCCGATGCCACTCAATGTTTGGCCGCTGGCGAGTGTCAAGGTCTGGTCGGACCGCCCGCTGACGTCCAGGGACAGGTTGGCCGCATTGTTGCCTCCGAGGAAAATGAGTGAACTAAACGAGATGGAACCATTGCCACTCAATGCCAGCGTCAGCCCGCCCCCAATGACTGTCGGACCTGTATAGCTGTCGGCCGCCTTCAGTATCATTTGATGGTCGGAAGCATCCCATACAAATCCACCTGGCCCGCTGAAGACATTCGTAAAAACGAAATTAGCGCCGCTGAGGACAAAATGGGCTATGCCGTTCAGCGTGAGAGTACCGTTCATCGCCTGATTACCACTGCCATAAACCGCGGTAAAATCCGCGTCGCTCTCCAGGATGAGATTGGCGTTAAACGTTGTGAAAGGGGTGAGGATTTGCAGCAGGCCATTGCTCAGGACATGAATATTCTTACTATACCCGCCGTCGCCGGTCCAGAAATCCAATTCCGTGCCCGGATCAATGGTGAACATGCCAACGGGATTGCCGAAGCTGTTGCCCATGTTTTTGATCCCGAGTTTACCGGTAGCCAGTTCAATGCCGCCCACGTTCGTGGTTATGGTTACTCCGTTCCATTCTCCATAGCCACCGCTATTGGACCAATTGACAGTCACCTTGTAGGGCCCGCTGATCGTTGCGCCGCTCAATAAATCCCACCGGCTGCTGCCACCCAACACCGTGTCGCCTGCCAGAGTGATGTTCAAAACCTGGCCGGGCAAATCATTGTAACTGTTGTAAAGTGCGCCTTGACCGTTCACACCCGTGCCGGAAACCGTGACCGGCTTGGCACCACTCAACGGCCCGCCGCCGAAGTCGAGGGTCGCATTGTTGGTGACCGTGATGGATGAAACGCTCGCGAACGAATAGTCACCGGCATAGATGGCGCCACCGCCGATGAATACCGCCCCGGTGAAACTGGCCGGACACACAATCGTCAACAAGCTGGAGCCTTCCTTGATTAAAGTGGCAGACCCGCTGATGGAACCCGAACCCTGAAAGTTGAAATTATTCGAGCTCGAATTCACTGTGATAACGCCGGGCGATACCGTGCCACTGACGGTCACATTGGTCGGAACTCCCGGCGTGTCGTCGAACAACACCTGGTCGCCGGCGTTAAATAGTGCTGGCTGGTTGTTGGCCTGATTGAGCCAGTTGGCCGAAGTCCCCGTGTCCCAAATTCCGTTGTTCCCGTTGGTACTCCAGAGCAAATGGGCGGAAACCGGCAGAGCCAGTTGAAATAATTTTGCCTGCTTGGCATTTAAATTCACGTTGAATGAGCCGGAAACATTCATCGTGGTCCCATCCCATAAATTCGTCGCAACATAATTACCCGATGGCAGCCCGGCGCGGCTCAGGTCAACGGACACATTCGCAGCGCTGGAGGTATAGTTGAAAACAGCGATGCACCAGGTGGACCCGTCCTGACGGACAAAAATATTGGCGGCACTGGTCCCCGTATTGCCTTCCATAGGCGTAAAGGTCCGCCCCACCCGGGCTACGGCATCAATGCCCATTTTGGACAGGCAGGTCTGGGCCGCCTGCTGGCCGTTGGATGACGTCAGATCATCGCCGTCAAGAAAGACACCCGTAATAGCGCCACTGATGAGCCGGCTCTGGTTTTCATTTGTGGTGGCACCATAGCCGTAAAACACCATGATGTCCGGGTCGTTAAATTGGTATAAATCGTCCAGCCACCAACCGTAGGTCACCGAGTTCATGGTATAGGCGGTATTGCCAATCAGGGACGTTTGGGCATCACACGCAATTCGCCTGCTGTCGGCATATTGGTAAGGAAAGAGTGGCGCAATGGACTCGCTGATGAACATCCGGCCGTTGATTGCTTGCAGCACATTGGACATTCCCTCATTGTAAGCCTCAATCCCGGTGGTCACGTTGGTGTCGTAATGAACACCCTCCAGCGCACCGTGCGACAGGAAATCCAGTTTGATGTAATCGAATCCATAGTTGGTGTAGAGATTCACGTAATAATTAATCAAGTCCTTGTCAGCGGGATGTGTCGGATCCAGGGCCAGGCCGCCGTCAACGGATTCGGCATTTCCATTGGTATCTCGCAGCAAAAGATTGCTGTAGCGGTAACTATTGGTGGTCCCTTCCACAAACGTGTTGGTCGCGGCGTTGGTCGAGCCAAACCAGACGAACGGTCCGAAGTAAATCCCGGCTTTCTGACCAAGGGCGTGGCAATGGTTCACAAAACTCTGCAATTGAAAGCTGTTCAGGTTATTCCAAAAAGCGTCCAGATTGATGTAAACCGTCCCCTGATTGACAAAACCATTCTGCTCAAGGTTGGTGTGGAAAACATCCGAAACGGCAATCGCATCGTTGTAATTGATGTACTGCTGAATAACGCCCCAACTGTTCCAGCCGAACGGGACACCGTTGGTCCAAGCCAGCCTGGGAGTGAAATTCGCATTCTCCGCAGCGTAGTTTTCCATCGTTTGCCTCCAATCGTTTCCGAAACCCACAAATATCGTCGGCGATGTGATGGTGTTTCCGGTTACCGGACCGTGCGGCATGACATCCGCCGGCGCCGTTGCACCGCCATACGCATTCAGCTGATTTAATTTGTTGTTCGAGCCATAGAAATAAATACCGGATTTCCAAACATCGTGAGTGACCGAGCCGACCACCAGACCATTGCGCGTGGTATTGTCGTAAAAGGCGCCAACTTCGTAGCTGGTGCTTGAGTTGTTTATGGGCATTGCGTTGTAGGAAACAAACCCGTCATTGTCGAACGGCACACACAGCGCCCGGTCGTCGTTATAGCTGCCAAGGTCCACGCCGCCGGTCGCGTCCACCACGACCGGCCCAATCCAATTGGCGCTCAAACTTGTTCCGTCCATTTCCACCCGAACCAAAAAACTGTCGGTCTGATCGAGGGTGAAATACTGTTTCATCACCGGCAAGCCGCTTCCAACGGCGGTCACCACGACCTGATTGCTGCTGACGACCGAGTAACTCCAACTGCTGTAATTAATGCCTTTGATGTATCCCGTGCTCAACGTGACGCCACTGTAGAAAGCGGAAATCTTTTTGGAATTTTGCCAATAGAAATCCGTTGTGCCCGCGTTCAGATTGTAATTCAACACGACATCGCCGTTGGACATCACCAGCGTGTTTCCAACTTGTTGAAGTGACGGAGTTGCTTGAACCGGCCTGGCCAAAAGCGACGAGAGCAGCATCCAGATAAATGTTCCGGGAATTCGCTTTTGGCTGATCATGTACGTCAGATGAGTCTGGAATTTGACTGTTTTCAAATCCTAACAAACCACCGCCGGATCATTATTCTGATCCGGCGGTGGTTGTGAATTTGACAACATTTTATTACTATCTACTTACGGCGTTTTGAGCAAGTAGAACTCGTGTGGTACGCCGGGCACGATGGCGTTGGTCACGTTGAAATTCCCGCTGCCATCAAACGCGTTGGTGGAGAGTGGCGTCCAATTGGACAACGGCGTTGCCACATTCGTTGAGGTCAACACATAGTAGGTACCAAGGGCTGTGCCCCCGGTGCCGCTGAAAATCAGGTTTCCACCCGATATGAAGACCTTGTTGATTTGCGGTTGAGCCTCCACACTGATGATTCCACTGCTCAGTTGGTTCGTGTTCCAAACTAGGCCCGAACCCGGCGTGGCCGGGGTAATCGTAAATGAACCAGTCCGATTCGCCGCACTGAAAATCTGGAAGCTGTTCCCCGCCGCCAGCGGGGAGCCACTGATGTTGACCAGATTTAATGTGCCGCCGTAAGTAATATTTCCTCCAGCTTGAACCCCGTCGTTTGTTCCCGAACCGTCCAACTTGATGACAGTCGTGCCATTCAACGTGATATTGGCAGACGCGGCAATCGCGCCAATCGCGTTGGTGCCACCCCAGTTAACCCCAAGCGCCGCCGTGGTTCCAGACGGCGACAAAGTTGCGCCACCGGAAACCACAAGACTGCCGTTAACGCCGCCGACGCCAGCCAGAGTCTGGCCGTTGGCCAATGTCAGAGTTTGGTCGGTTCGACCGGTCACATCCATATGCGCAATGGTCGGATTGCTGCCACCGAAGAAGATCAGCGAGCTGTGCGAGATGGAACCGTTTCCGGTCAGGTTCACCTCTGGAGTGTTACCATCGCTGCCGATGACGGTCGGGCCGGTGTAAGTATTGGCTGCCGAGAGTATCATCGCGTGGTTATAAACGTCCTCCACGAAACCGCCCGCGCCACTGATCACGTTGGTGTACATCCTGTCCTGATCACCCAGCACAAAGCGAGCAACGCCAATCAAAGTAATGGGGACATTGATGGATTGCGCACCCGAACCGCCATAGGTGTTCCACACGGCTCCGTTCTCCATCATGACATTGTAACCATTGAATGCACCGGGATCGCCAAACTGAAACGCCTGGCCGCCGCCCAGCAGGTGAATGGTTCCATTCCATCCGCCATTCCAGAAAATCAACTGGCTGTTGGTTTGGACGGTGATAACCGTGGCGGGATTTTGAAAGCCCGAGTCCATGTTGTGCGACCCAAGCTTGCTCCCGCTCGTCAGGTTGATGCCGGCCACGTTTGAGCCGATCGTCACCGAAGTCCATTCGCCATAAGGATTGTTGGTGTCCGCCCAGCTAATCGTCAGATTATACGGGCCGCTAATCTGCGAACCGGCGCCCAAATCCCACCGAGCCGTGCAACCAAAGGTGGTGTCGCCGGCCATGGTAATGTTCAACTGGCTGACGGGATAATCTTCATAGCTGTTGAAGATAGCTCCTTCGCCGTTAAATCCCGTGCCCGAAACAGTGACCGGCTTGTCACCGCCGATGGGTCCGCCGCCAATGTCGAGCGTGGAATTGTTGGTGATCCGGATCGAAGCAACTGAACCGAAGGCATAATTGCCGGCATAGATCACACCGCCACTGATGGTCACCGGACCTGTGAAATTGTTGCCCGGGTTAACCACCGTCAACACGCTGGAACCTTGCTTGACCAAGCTGGCAGCCCCGCCGATGGAGCCGGAACCGCCAAACGTAAAGTTGTTCGTGCTTGAGTTCACCGTGATCACGCTGGGTGATACCGTGCCACTGACGGTCACGTTGGTCGGGACTCCCGGCGTATCATCAAACAACACCTGATCGCCGGTATTGAAGACCGATTGCTGACTGTTGGCCGTATTGATCCAACTGCTCGAAATACCCGCATCCCAGGTCCCTCCTGTGTTGTTGGCATTGGTGCCCCAACGCAAAGAATTCCCCGATGCCAGCAGGGTCAGGCTTGCCGAAACACTATTGGTGAATCCATTACTGTTGCCAACCCGGACACTGTAATTTACCGCATCGCCCGATTGGACATTATTCAGAGTGAGCGTGGTATTGGTTTTACCACTCAAGGGGCTGCCGTTTTTATACCATTGGTTGGTCGTCAACAAAGGACTGACGCTGGTGACACTAAAGGTAACAGTCCCGCCCGCATATACGGACTGCGACTGCGGCTGGCTCACAATGAGCGGCACGGCATTGCTAGGCATTATGCCGACGAAACCCATAAAGAGATGGTTAAGCACCTGGCTTTTAGTCAGCGCATTGGTGTACAGCGCTACCTGGCAGATATTACCTTGAAAGTTGCGGCTGGCGCCATCAGCTGACCCCGTTCCAATCGCCCATGGATCCGAAAAATTAATTGCTCCTACTGTGTCCGCGCCCTGCCCTACCAGCGCCCCGTTCACGTACAGATTCCAATTGGTTCCATCAAAAGTGGAAACCAGATGAGTCCAGTTGGTTGTCTGCAGACCGCCACTGGCGCTCGCCCCGCCGTTGGTATTGTTATATGTGCCCCCATAATAGTCATAAGAGCTGCCGGGGTTTGCCCGAAGCACCAGTTCGTCATAACTCTTGGTCGAGTCATAACCCTTCCCCACAATGTCGGACGGTCCTTGTGTGATGTTGGTGGCTTGGACCCAGGCTTCCATGGTGATCGGTCCCCCGAAATTCAGGATACTGGCGTTCGGAGCCGTGCTCAAATCAACCAACGATCCGTATGCCGGACCCAGGAAGAGCCCGGCATTGGTAATGTAAGCCGACGGGCCCGTTGCGGGATAAACGAGGGAATAACTCGAACTATTGCCATTGCCCGACAAGTCGGTGGTCGTGCCCGAACCCGTGTTCGCGTTGGTGATGTCGTTCAGAGGAAAATAGGCGATAGGATGATCGCCAAGCACAGTGCTTTGGTAATCGGCATACGCCGGAACGGCCGCGAGCCCTATGAAGCTGATTGCAGAGAGTAACCCGCCATAACGGTGGAGAATTGAATTCTGTATTTTCATAATTTGTGTTTTGGATCTGGAGCGACGTTGAAGTTGTCACGGATTTTGCTGAGTGGCATATCCGTTAGCCAAGAAATACACGTCATCGGGAGCCTGGGCATAAGTAGGAGCCGCCGGAGACTGATTAAAAGGAGCATATTTTTTGGGATTCATGTTGGCGGCGAAAGCGATAGTGGGGGTATTCAGCCATCTGTGGCTTTCGCAATGACCATCGGCAAAGCTGAACGTACTGATGTTTCCGTGCCATGCCGCCACCGAATCCTCCATGGTTGCATCGGAAAATGGCGGTGTGGCCGTGATCGTGCCCGCGGTACCCATCACCCAAGCACCCCGATTTTCACCCCGTGGATCATTTTCCTCTATCCACAAATACTTTCTGCTCGGATGCGTAATGCCAGTCAGTGTGACGATTGCCGTACTTGGATTATTTGGAGTGCCATTCAACCCGGCGGCAGTGGAGTAACTACCCCAGCTGAAAACGCCGGGCGCTGCATTTGCAGAACCCGGATACCCGCTTCTGGCACGAAGATCAGCAGGGCAATGCAACACGTTCACATTGGGAGCATATCTATAAAGCCCACCGTCTTCGTAGCCTTGATTCAGTATCAAAATATCCGCTTGGGCTGTGTTTAGCTCGTTAAATGGAATTTGTGGCTGCCGAAGTGTCGCTGGAATGGGGAAATACCGCCAAGGGGCATCTCCGTTTACGTTCAGTACCGAACCAGCAGCGCCGGCAGTATCAGCACAAACGAGATGACCGTGATGATCGTCAGTGTACATTTCCCAAGCGAGGCCAAGCTGCCTCTGATTACTCAGACACGTGGCGGTCATCGCCTTTAATTTGGCCATGGCCAGAGCGGGCAACAAAATCGCCGCCAGGATGGCGATGATCGCGATAACCACGAGTAACTCAATTAACGTAAAGCCGCCAGCGGCTCGGGGAGCGCCCTTGCTCAATAAACATTTGTTCATCGTTTCGGTCATACGTTTTCGTCACTTTTGGGTGAATATGGACATTAAGTTACGCTAAGAAGAACCATTGGTCTTCTAATTTCATTCGGTGAAGAATATTGAACACGTTTTTGCATCGCCTGTTTCAATCCGCGTTCAGCGTTGCCACAAAAAAAGCGGTGTGGCTGTTGAATCCACACCGCGGTCACCCCGAAAACAAACCAGCTGGTCATACTCAGGCTGAAGCATTCTTCCGGCGAAGGACACCGAATAACATACCCATGCCAGCAGCAAAAAGCCCAATCGTAGATGGCTCCGGAACTGGCGTAATATCGCGAAGTTGCAGCAGGTTGATCTGAGCAGACGCACCAATGTCGGCGCCACCAGATGGATTTAATGTAAGCGTCTCCTGTCCGGTGCTGTCTGCCACAAATGTGCCGATAATATATTGTCCCGGGCCGGTGCCGTTGGGTCCACTACCAAAAGCCAAGGCGGCTGAAGTGTTGGCGCCACCAGTGAGAGTTTCACTTCGTTCGGCAGTCACGCTGTTGCGCCCATCCTGAACCCAGAATTCAAGCTGATAGGTATCTCCCGCTGTCATGCCACCCCAGGTAAGTGAAATGGGTTCCCCGTAACTATAAATCGCAGTTTGCAGGACGTAATTGTAGTTGGCATCCGCAGTGTTCGGGTTGGCATAGCTGCCGTAGCGGTCATCCAGCCCGGAAGTGCTTACCCAGGAGCCAAAAGGGCCACTGCCGTATGCGGCAAAAGTCACGCCGTTCACCGGATAGTAGTCTGATCGCATAGTGCCGCCCCAATCATCGCCAGGTCCCCACGAACCGACAAATGTTCCTGTAGTGCTTACGTCGGAGGTTCCAGAGATGGTAGTGGGAGTTCCCCATGTTATGTTTGGATTTTGCGCATTGGCGACCAGGGCAGACGCACCGGCCACGAAGGCACAAAAGATAATGGTTTTCATAGTTAGACTTGGGTTGTTATGATTACTTTGTTGTTTTTTATTTCTTCGCTGACCAAGCCACTGCTATTCGAGTGGCTCCCACCTTCAGCATCCTGTTCGCGTTCGGGCCGTGAGCACTCAACCGCTTAATTTTATATGCTTTCTGGTGATTTATAACCCCAGATTATCTCATAAAGCAGGCAGCGTCTTGCACTTCTCTTCGGCGAAGAATATTGAACAAAGCAATAAAGCTCGAAAACAGGTTTCTCAACCAGACCGCCGTGCACAGTTGTGCTTCACGCGGATTCTCAGTCAAAATTCGAGCGGCCGTCGAGCGTAACTGTCGCCCCTTTTTTAATTTTCAGGACCAGGGTCTTGCCCTGGCAGGTGACCGTGCAGGGATTGCCGGCGTTCGACCGGATGGTTGCCGAGATTAAACGACCCTCATTCCAAATCAAACCCACCTCGAAATCGCCGCGGGCTCGCAGACCCGTTGCTTTTCCAGATTTCCACGCCTCCGGCAACGCCGGCAATAGATGAATGATGCCCTCCTGGCTCTGCACTAGCATTTCCGCGATGGCTGCCGTGGTGCCAAAATTTCCGTCAATTTGAAACGGCGGACAGGCATCAAATAGATTCGGATAAACCCCGCCTCCGCCATCGTAGCGGATGTCCATGCCATCGGCTGGAGCCAGCGCTTTCTGCACGAGCAACCAGGCATGATTACCATCACCCAGCCGCGCCCACAATACGGCTTTGAAAGCCAGCGACCAGCCCACGCCGTCATCCCCACGAACTTCCAGGGTGTTGCGGGCGGCCTGCGCCAGTTCCGGCGTTGTATACGGCGAAATTTCGTCACCGGGATACAATCCCCAAAGATGCGACACGTGGCGATGACGAGGTTCTGGTTCCTTATAGGGTTCCAGCCATTCCAAAACCCGCCCGTCCGGTCCAATCTGGATGGGCGAGAGCCGCGCACGCTCGGCTATCAATTCGTTTCGGAAATCCTCGTCGATGCCAAGAATTTGTGATGATTCAATGCAGGCGGTAAACAGATAGTGTGTGATTTCCGATTGAAAGGTTGATCCCAGGGAAATCGCCGCCTGCTGGCCATTTGCCATCTCAAAGTGGTTTTCCGGTGAATTGGCCGGCGCAATTACCAGCCAATGGTGTGTCGGCTCCTCAATGAGCATGTCGGAATAAAACTGCGCCGAACCTTTCATAATTGGATAGGCCCACCGCAGGAACTTTTTATCTCCCGTGAACAGCCAGTGATCCCACAGGTGCTGACAAAGCCAGCCCGAGCCGCTGGTGGTCGCACCCCATGAGGCTGATTCACCCGGCGACGTAAAGCCCCACGGGTTGGTGATGACATGCGCCACCCAGCCGTGCGCAGTGTAATAATCGTGCGCGGTTTCTTCACCGGGCTTTTGCAGAGAGGCAATCAGCGCAAAGAGCGGCGGCGTAAGATCCGAAAGGTTGCAGACTTCCGCCGGCCAGTAATTCATTTCCACGTTCACGTCCAGATGCCAGTCGCCGTTCCACGGTGTGTGAATGTCTTCGGCCCAAATGCCCTGAAGATTTGGCGGCAATCCGCCCGGCCGGGATGACGAGATCAAAAGGTAACGCCCGAAATTGAAATACAGCGCCGCCAGATTGGGATCGCCGCCGTTGATTTTTGCCCATTCGATTCGTTTCGGCGTCGGTTGATTGGCCTCGTCCGCATTGGCCGGTTCGAGGTGAAGAGAAACGCGGTTGAAATAGGTTTGATAATCGGTAATGTGCGCTTTGAGCAAGGCCTCGCAGGATTTTTTTGCGGCTTTGTTCAAATCATACAACGAAGCTGCCAACGGATCTTTGGTCTGCCGGCCGGCGAACCCTCGATAATCTGTCGCCGCAGAGATGAGGAGGACAACTTCATCCGCCTTGCTGACCCTCAAAATGTTTCCATGTCCGGAAACTTCACCCCCCTGATTCAGGATGCGAACGCGCACTGCATAGCGGACGCCTTTACCGTCCACACCATTGTCAAGCTGACCGGTCATTAGCAAACTGTCATTACCATCCGCCACTGTTTCAAAGCGTTCGGGGCGGTCCAGTCGCGTTTTAAAGGAAACCTTTCCGGGTGAATCCGCTGCCAGCCTTAAAACCATTACCTGGTCCCGCGCGCTCACGAACATTTCCCGCGTAAAGGTGACGCCGCCGCGCTTGAATTCCAGGTGCGTTACCGCGTCGTCCAGATCCAGCACGCGCCGGTAATTTTCGACCGGCACATTGGTGTCCGATGAAAAAGTCAAATGCAGATTGCCGAGTACCTGATAGCAGCCGTACTGAGCACCGCCCGAACCGGGACCCTTGCAGGTAAAATGCGCGTTGACCAGCGTTTCGGCTTCAACATTTTTCCCTTCCAACAACAACCGGCGGATTTCCGGCAGAACCTTGTACGCGTCCGGGCGGTCGGCATCCTGGTGCGAGCCGGACCACATGGAACTTTCGTTGAGAACAATTCGCTCTTCATCCACGCCGCCGAACAACATCGCGCCCAGCCGGCCGTTCCCCATGGGACACGATTCGGTAAAATTCTTCGCCGGGGCGTCAAACCAGATCGTGGTTTCGGAAGGAAACGACTGATCGACTGCCGCCTGCAACGGCAAGCTCAACAGCCAGGCACCAACAATGACCAGGTGTCCCAAGCAAGCGGAGAAAGGTAATTTCATGATTGAAAAATGGCAGATTTTGTTTCTGGCGTCGTGCGCAATTCTTCGGTGAATGAAATTTAACAGTCAGACATCTGGTAAAACCGATGACGAGCACTTCGGAGTTCGGCCAGGTCTTTCTTAATGCTTCGGTTCATAATATGACGGGGCTGGTCATCTAACTCTTGATAACGTTCGCCCCAGCCGCCGGACGGGAACTGAAGATGGTTGCCTCGATACCATTTTTTGTTTCACCACCAGCGGTGGCGGATTTGTAAACGGTGGAAATGCGATTACTAATGGTATCGGCAGCCTCCGCCTTAACCAAGGCAACGCAACTCCCGCCAAAGCCGCCGCCGGTCATACGACACCCGTAAACCCCACCTTCGATGCCGATGGACCGGCAAATTTCCACCACGACATCCAGCTCCTTGCAGCTGACTTCAAAATCATCGCGCAAAGAATAATGACTGCCGTACATGTACTGTCCCACCGCCGGCCAATTGGAATTGCGGATCTCTTCAACGGTCTGAAGCGTGCGCTCGTTTTCGCTGATAACATGCTGCGCACGACGGAAAGCGAAGTGATCCATCTTCTGTCTTGCCCGTTCCAAGGCACCGGCAGTGGCACCGCGCAGCGAAGGAACTCCGAGGACTTTTGCTGCGGTTTCACATTGCGTTCGGCGCTCAGCATATTCACCTCCGCTCAACTCATGTTTGACATTGGTGTTGATGACCAGCAACGCGACCGAGGGATCATTCATCGGCACCATCGTGGTCTGCCGTGAGCGGCAATCGAGCAGGAGCAGGTGATCTTTCTGGCCCATCACGGAAATAAACTGATCCATGATGCCACACGGTACACCGGCAAATTCGTGCTCGGCCTGCTGACACAACAGCGCTTTTTCGACTGGATCCAATCTTGTTCCAATCGCCGTTTCGAGCAAGGTGGCAGTACATACCTCCAGCGCGGCGCTACTGCTCAATCCGCCACCTAAAGGCACGGTACTGACGAGCGAAATATCAAGCGGGGGAATCGTTAAGCCGCGATTTTGAAACCCGGCCACCACACCGCGAATGTAATTGGACCAGCGCGGATCGGCCTTGGCGACTGGCTTGGAAATGTCAATTTGGGCCGTATCACGTGCTCGAGAATCGTGAACTAAAATCCTGGGCGGGGCAGCTGGAGAAACGTCCGCCGCCATAACGGCGTAACGTTCAATGGCCATGGGCAGAACAAAGCCATCGTTGTAATCGGTGTGTTCCCCGATGACGTTCACGCGTCCCGGTGCGGCGGCAATCCAGCGGGGCGGACGTCCGTAAATTTCCTCGAATGGCGGGATTTTAAGCATTGGTCTGAAGGGTTCTTTTTTTCATCGAGTCATCCGCAATTGGTTCGATGTGGATTGTATATTTGAACGGCACAACGGCAGCGTGGGAGGCCCGGCTGAGTGCTTCGTCTTTTCGGATCGTTGCTCTCTTCAAATGATCCAAAGTCGCGGTTTCTTCGGGCAGCAAGGCATTCCATTCCGGCAGATTATACAAGATGCTTTTGACTGCAGGCGTTTCAAAGGCCTGTTGTTCCCGAACAACCTCATCCACGGACGCAAACGCTTCGGCAAACGGGTTGTCCAAGAACTCGGCGGCCAGATTGACACCTTGCTTCAGATCGGCCGCGCTGAACACTTTCGATTCTTTGCCCCATGTCACCTTGAAACGGTTGGCACCACTGTTCGTCACTACCAGCCGAAAGCGGTTCAAGTCTTCATTGAAAGGCAGAAACTGCAGTACGCCCTTCGTACTGTTGGGATCTATCGGATTGCCGTAAAAGCAAAACGGATAACGAGTGGACTCAATCTTAATGTTGCCATCGCGGACTGACAATATTCGATGCCCGGTAGTTGCTGTGGCCCGGCCGGTACGAGCGTCCCAGGTGATGGTGCCGATGTCACCCGAACACCCCAATGCCTTCAGAAAGGCATAAGCCATGACAAGATGGCCGTTGGCTTCGGGATGGATTCCGTCCGGACCGGCGAGATCGTAAGCCGGACCGTATTTTGCCTTGGCCGCTTTCATCACCGCTGCCATGGGCGTGTAAACATCGGCGTAGGTCACCCCCTGTTCTGCCGCAACCTCCCTCGCTATGCGGGCCAGGTCAGCCAGCGTGTTGTTATAGTTAGTGGCGGAATAATTCCTGCCGGGTATCCGGTCAAAAGTATAGGTGTCCACCAGCCCCGGTGAACCAATAACAATGAAATGGACGCCACCGGCCCGACATATTTTGATGATGGCCTCGGTGTTTTTGCGATAAGCCTCCTGTCGCGCTGGGTCAATCGCTGTATACGCACCATCGTTCATCCCGTAACAGGTAGTGGCTACCGTCGGGTTGAAGGGCAAAATTTCAGTGCGCATTCTTCTGAGCAGGCCATCCGTCTTTTCACCGCTCCAGCCAAACTGATGCGCTTTGAGGTCCGGCACCGGCTGGCACATCAACAGATAATCCTCGATGAATACCGAATATTCTCTCTGTTCCGTGATCGAATCACCGCAAATGGCGACCGTGTCTCCTGCCTGTAATTGCGCCGCTCTTCCCGCCGACATCGAGCCGGCGTTGAAAAGTATCATCGCCAGACCGACGCCGGCTAGGATTCGCGCCATCATTTTGCGTAGTGTCATAATCGTACCCTTACTCTCATGCGTTGCTCATTCGTTCAACCGCAGGATGAACCCACCCTGTGGAGGGGCATCGTGGCGCCGATTTATAAAATAAACAACAGCAGGTAACTCTTACACCCGTACTTTTATGCAGCGCTACGAGTCATTGGTTGGGAAGCAAAAGCGGAAAAAGCCAAAAACCACACCCTCTACGGGCATCTGAATATTCACATAGCACACCATCCTTCAGAGATGGACAAAACCGGAATAATAAACCAACATGACCCAATCCTCAGGCTATCGAAACGATGAGTCTTACCGCGACCGTCATGAACCAAGCATCCAGCCGCTCACAGCCAATCTCCCGTCGGCGTTTTCTCCGCGACTGCACCGTCAGCGCCTCGGCCCTGGCCTCCTTTTCCATTTTGGGATGCCGGAGCCTTTTAAGCTCGACGACCGGCCCGGTGACCGGTCCGGCCAGCCGGACGTACTCGCTGGACCACAACTGGCTTTTTGACGGGGAATTCAATCCAAAAGCGCTCACGACGCGATTTGATGACACGGCATTTTCACGGGTCACTGTGCCCCATTGCGTGACCGAGCTTTCGTGGCAAAACTGGGATCCGGCGACATGGGCAAGGGTTTGGATTTACCGCCGCCATTTCACGCTGCCCAAGGAGTGCCGGAACCTGCGCGTATTCTTGGATTTTGACGGGGTCATGGTGGGAACCACGCCGGTGATCAACGGCCATCCTTTGCCTCAACACTTGGGTGGCTATTTGCCCTCCCGTTATGAACTGACCGACTGGCTCGACAATGAGGACAACGTGCTGGCGGTGGTGGTGGATTCCCGCTGGAGCAACGTCCCGCCGGAAGGTTCGCCAGACGGGCCGAAGTCCATTGATTACCTGGAACCGGGCGGTATTTTCCGCGGCGTTCGCCTCCAAGCGGTGCCGCCGGTTTTTATCAGCGATGTCTTTGCCAAACCGATGAAGGTGCTCGACGCGGACCGCCGGATGGAGGTGACCTGTTCGATTGACGCCGGCGCCATCCTTGCCGAGCCGGCCAGAGTTCAAGTGGAATTGAAGGACGGCGCCCGCGTTGTCGCGCGCGTCCAACAGGCAGTGCGTTTGGAAAAGCCCGGCTTGAGTGAAGTGACGTTGACGCTGGCGGAATTGGGCAATGTCGCGCTGTGGGAGATTGACACACCGCGGCTTTACGACGTGGTGGCCACACTCCTGGTAGAGGGCAGGCCGGTACACGACTACCAGGTGCGGACCGGCTTGCGCGACGCGCGGTTTGAAGTGGACGGCTTCTTTTTGAATGGCCGGCGGTTCCGATTGTTCGGCTTGAACCGGCATGAATTGTTCCCTTATGTCGGTTTCGCCATGCCACGACGGGTAATGCGCCGAGACGCGGAAATCCTGCGGCGCGAGTTCAACGGCAATGTCGTCCGATGCTCACACTATCCGCAATCGGAAGCGTTTCTGGCCGCGTGCGACGAACTGGGACTGATGGTCTGGGAGGAAACGCCCGGTTGGCAATATCTGGGCGACGCGGCATGGAAAGAATTGGTCGTCCGTGATGTGGGACACATGGTGACGCGAGACCGGAACCATCCGGCCATCATTATCTGGGGAGTGCGCGTCAATGAATCCCAAAATGACCCGGCGCTCTACGAACGAACCCGGGCAGTCGCGAAATCGCTCGATGATTCCCGGCCCACTTCCGGTTCCATGGCGCCGTGGTCGGTGAAGAATTGGAAACAGGAGTGGCATCAGGATGTTTTTGCGTTTGACGATTATCATTCGGCGCCGGATGGCAGCGTGGGCATCCGCAAACCGCTGCCGGGCGTGCCCTACATGCTGGCCGAGACGGTGGGACAATGTTCTTACGCCGCCAAAAGAGGCATGAACAACTGGTACCGGCGCGCGGGTGATCTGCAGTTGCAGATGCAACAGGCGCTGTATCATGCTCAGGCGCACAGCCACGCTGGCGCTTACTCGCGAATGGCGGGAGTTATTGCCTGGTGCGCTTTCGACTATGCGAGCCTTATGAACTCGTACCGTGGCGTGAAATGTCCAGGCGTGGCCGACGTTTTCCGCATCCCGAAACTCGGCGCTGCGTTTTACCAGGCACAGGTCAGTCCGAGAACGCGGCTCGTGATTCAACCGGACTTCTATTGGGATTTTGGTCCTCAATCTCCACGCGGGCCGGGCAAGCACGCCGCCATTTTTTCGAATTGCGACCGGCTTGACATTTTCGTCGCGGGAAAACTCTACGCCACCGCCCAGCCGGACCGGGAAAACTTTGCTCACTTGGAATATCCGCCGTTCTTCTGCGACTTGGACATAGAAAACGCCGCCGCCAAGCCCGAACTGCACATTGATGGTTACGTCGGCGACGGCTTGGCGCTTTCAAAATCATTTTCGTCCGACCCGGCCCAAGACCAATTTTTTCTGGCGGCGGACGACGCAGAATTGACGGGCGACGGCGTGGACGCGACCCGGCTGGTCTTCAAAGTCGTGGACAAATTCGGCGCCGAACGCGCGTTCGCCGGTGGAAAAGTCGCTTTCGAAATCTCCGGCCCTGGAATGGTTGTTGGCGACAATCCGTTCGCCCTGGATGACAGCGGCGGCGTGGGTGCGATCTGGGTTAGAACCGTTCCGAACGGTTCCGGGGAAATCACGGTGCAGGCCGTTCATTCATCCTTGGGCGTAAAATCCGTAACCATCAACGTTCAGCACGATGTCCGTTTGGAAAGAATTTAGCATGCTGGCGGATCAATTCGCCGACCACTTGTATTCATAGCCGGCGGGCGGGTCGTAATAGAACGGAAAATTGGCGATGCCGGGACTGCCGTTCCAGTAAATCTTGAGGTAGCTCACGCGGCCGTCCACGAAACCGCCCACGTTGAGCGCGTTTTTGTGTTGTCCTTGCGTCCCGTCGTGCCAGCTCGCGCCAATGCCGCCGGAAATTTCCCCGTTCAGGTCCGTCAGCGTCGGATTGCGGACCGATGCGAAGGGCCGTTGCGCCATGCCGAAATCGTTGGTGCCACGGTCCACGCCGTTGAAACCATAGCTGGAGTAATGCGTCAGGGCGAGCGTGTAAAAGGTGGTTTCGGCGGGGCAGGTGAACACCGGTTCATTGGTGGCATAAGCATCCTCCGCCAGGCCGAGGTAAGGCAGAATGCGTTGCTTATAGGCGTAATAAATGTCGTTGGTGTAATAACCAATCTGGTCGTCGTGGTCTTCGGCACATTGTTGGAGGGCCAGATTGATTTGCCGGACGTTGCCGATGCAGGCAATGCGTTTGGCGGACGATTTGCCCCGGCCCAACGCCGGCAGGAGGAGCGCGGCGAGAATGGCGATGACGGCGATCACCACCAGCAGTTCCACCACGGTGAATGCACATCGCCTGCGGTCTTTCGCAGGCATGGCTTGACCGGAGGAAAATATCGGTTCCGAGACACGTGCCGCCCCGGCCGCTTTTGTGGTTGTCATCAACAACTTTCGCCGGTTTGTTTTATATTCCACGCGAATTCTTCTTCACCGGCTCGCCGTCTGCCGTTCTACCGGTTTCACCTCGTGTCGAGTTCAACGATGCAGGCTTCGAGCGCCCCGGAACATGACGGTAGAATACCGTCACGCATCAGTTCCTCACCCGTGAACACTTTGCCTTCCTGTGACATCGCTGCGCGGCCCGGCGCGGGATTCAACTCGTGAACCGTGTAACGCCTGACTGGATCCAATCCTTGCGGATACACCGGGGCATTTTGTCCATCTTTCAACTGAAACACAAACAACACGGCGCGGGAACGGTCGGTTGACACAAAATTCAGCGCGCCTCGAAATCCCTGATGCGGATCTTCCAGCCGGTGTAAATCACCAGTGGCGATTACGTCCCGGATTTGCTTGTAGGCCGCGATTGCGCCGGTAAGGATGGTTTTATCCAGTGTCGGCAACTTGGTCAGGTCCAGATCCATGCCAAAACAGGCGCTCATCGCCACGCTGCAAGCGAAATGCATCGGGCGATGGCCCGAAAGCGTGACGTGGCTGGCCAAAGCCATTGGCGGAAAGAAATAGGAATAATCCCATTGCATCAAAACGCGGACCATCGGATCGGTGTTGTCGCTGGGCCAGAATTCATCGAAATATTTCAAGGCGCCGTAATCCACACGTCCGCCGCCGCCGGAGCAGAGCATCAGTTCCGTTCCAGGGAACGTTTTAGCGGTCTTGTCCATAAGCCCGTAAAGTGCGTAGACATAATCAATCCAAAGTTCCGACTGGCGATTCGGCGGAAGATAGGAAGAACCCGGCTGCGTGAGGTAACGGTTGCAGTCCCACTTCGCATAGGTAATGTCCGGCGTGCTTAGGATGCTATTGATGGTGTCCCATTCAAATTCCTGCACAGCTGGCCGGGTAAGGTCGAGGACCAGTTGATTGCGCTGCAATTCAAGCGGGCGCTTGGGCTGGCAGATCACCCAATTGGGATGTTTATGGAACAGGTCGCTGTTGGGGTTCACCATTTCCGGCTCCATCCAGATGCCGAAGCGCAAGCCGTGTTTGACGGCATCAGCCGCCAGCGGCGCCAAACCGTTCGGAAAACGCTTGCGGTTAGCCTGCCAATCGCCAAGCCCCGCGTCGTCATTGATCCGCGGGTATTGGTTGCCGAACCAGCCGTCGTCCAGGAGGAACAACTCCGTTCCAATCGCCTTCGCCGGGGCAAACAGGCTCGCAAGCCGGTCGAAATCGTAATTGAAACCCGTGGCCTCCCAATTGTTCAACAGCACCGGCAGTGACTTACGCCCGTCGCGCATTCCAAAATCCCGCGCCCAGTCGTCCAATTTCCGGCTCATCTCACCCAAGCCATGATCACTCCAGACCCAGATCATCTTTGGCGTGACAAAGGTTTCGTCGGGTTTCACATCATACGCGGAAGCAAACGGATTAATGCCGCACAGAGCGCGGATACCTTGGTTGTTGTCGGCGAACTCGCATTGAAAACTGCCCGACCAGGCGAGAGAACCGCCAAGAACTTCACCATTCGTTTCGGTGGCTTTTCCGTTCAGCGTGAGGATGAAGGAAGGATTCTGAAACTGGTCGGCGCGCACGCCGAGTTTTGAATCCAGCACTTTTATGCCGGGCGTAAGTCGTTCGGTGATGGGCGCCAGCATTTCCTTGCCCCAGTCGCCAAAAAAATGTGTGAGGTAAACATTGGTCGTCAGCAGGAATGAAGTCGAAGCCATGCGTTTCAACATTACCAGGCCAGGTTCCTGATGGCGGATTTCCGTCCATTCCTCGATCACATCTTCGTCGCGGTGCGTTCGAAAACAAAGCGTGACTTCAAACGGATACGCCGAGTCATGCAAATGAATGCGTGTCCATTCGATGTCCGCCGTTTCGTTGGTTTGGGCTAGGCCGTCGTAAAGGAGGGCCGTTGACGTGTTGCCGTCGGCGTGGACCACCTGTAGGCCTGGTTCCCAAACATAACCGTCGCCGGCCTGCGGGTAAAATTCGTCATCGCGCGGAAGTTTGGCATTGGAGTCATCCATGCCGATTGGGCGCTGATACAGCCGGCCGTCATCGCCCACCTGAAAGTTCAAAGCAAATGCCTTCGTTTTTAGAGTGAATGTCTCGAACGGCGGCAGCGCAACCGGCGGTGGCGCGCCGCGGTTCATGTTAATTTTCGCATCGGCCCAATCGGCATGATCGTTGCTTTCACCGTCACCGCCGTCCGTCACGTGCAAAACCAGTGTCTGGACTCCGGTAAGATTCACATCTACCGGCTTGGCCGCTTCGCCGCCTTTGAGCACATCGCTGCGCCACAAAATTTTATCATCGCCGATGACAATGAATTCCACGCTGCCTTGATTACCGGCACTATCGTCCACGCCGACTTGGGCGGTGAGGCGGTTCGCATTGCCGTCGAGTTTCACCCGGAATTTGCTAGTCGCGTGCGTCCCCACGCCATGAGTGAATTTTTGACCGTGGATGCTGAGAGGGCTGCCCATGATTCCACGATCCGCCTTGGCCACACTCCAGCCGGTGGTCATCTGTGTCAAATCCAGCGACGAAACCCAAAAGGTTCCGGCAAACAATGACGGCGCGAAGCAGACAACGGCGGCGGCTAAGACAAGACGTTTGAAGGGAACGGATTTCATCAAGTTAAACGGCAAAATAAAAACTACGCGGTTGTGCAAAATTTCCTGTGAATAGTAAGAAACATGTCTTCGAATCAGAAACCTTATCAACTGATTGTCAGGCAAAGCCGCCAACTTTTCGACTCAGAAGCGGCAATCACTCCGCAATGTCTCTGTTTGGCCGCTGCAACCAGCGCGTCGTCAGCGCTGTTTGTCGGCTCAATCGCAAAATGGTGATGTCCATGCCAGCCACCCTGGGTCAGCCACAAACCAAGCGTGTTGTTTTCCGCCGGGTTCCATTTGAACTCCAGCCGGTCCCCCGTGTCCTGGTTGAAAATTGCTGCCCACCCTTCAAGCACCGGCGTGGCAAAACTCTTCGTGCAGTTTTTTCCCGGAATGGCTGAATCAATCGCGTCGACCCATGCCTCCCCGTTCAGCAACGTGCGCGTGGACGCCGGCAATCCCAACCGGTCACCGCCTTGCAACCTCAACAATGGGTGAATCGCCCACACAAAATGTTCCGCCGTCGCGCCCAGATTGGTCAATTCATAGCCGATCCGAACTTCGTTTCCGTGCAGCTCAATGGTTCGATCGAATTGGAAAGGTGAAACCTTCAATCTGGCGCCGGTTTTCAATATTCCGTTTTCCCAAGCTTCGTCGTTGACGTCCCAGGGCAGGTTCCACAGCTCGCCGTGATCAGGCAGTTTGCGCTCCCGCCAGGAACAAGGCGCGATCGTCGGCAAACATTCGTCTATGCCGATGAGCGGACTTTCCGAAAACTCGTCGCCAGCACGATTTCGAAAAAGTCTCAACCCACCCTGCGGATGCCACAGCCATTCACGTCCCGTTCGGAGATTCTTCAGTGAAATAATTTTTGCCCCCAACTCTGGCACGACCGCGAGTTCAATCTCCCCGTTATTGAGCGAATAAACTTCAAAGCCCTGCTCATTCCGGATGGCAAAATTATTCATCAGCCCTTTCATTTTGTTAGTTTGTCAACCGACCATTGCCCGGTCTTTCAAAATTATTCGACGAAGAATATTGAACTTGGGCGGCACCGTTTCCAGTTGCGCAATGCTGTCGGTTCGAACCAAGCGTTATCACCGTTTCTTTCAAAAGGTCCGCGGCCAAGGCGTGATTGGGGTCGCGGCGCAAGACCTGCCGCAGCAGCGCCCGGGCCTGTGCTTCGCGATCAAGTCCAAGATGTGCCTGGGCTTGCAGAAACAGCGCAGTCGTCTGCTGTCGGAATTGCAAATCGTCATCAAACAGCAGCATCGCCGGCAAGGAAGTCGCGAAGTAATCAATCTTTGCGGTCGTCATTTGCAGTTTCCGCGCATAAGCCAGCAACTCGCGCAAAAGTTTCTTCGCCTTGACACATTGGCCAAGTTTTTCCCAGGACAACGCGGAGTAATAAGCCATCTCACTGAAAAGGCGAATGCTCATTTCCTGAAAGTCGCCCTTGCAGGTGGCCGCAGTACGCCAATGTTCGCGCGCGGCCTTGCTGGCGCCGAGTACGGCCAACGTGCAGCCCAGCCAGTAATGAATGTCGCTTTGGTTGGCAAGTAGGTGGCTGGCCTCGTTCAAATTGTGTGGCGAGGTCAGCGCGTGCTCAAAATGCGAGCGGGCTGCAACAAAATTACCTTTGGCCAGGGCAGCACGGCCCAATGCCAGTTGCGCGCGAACGTGTTGGCCCAGCGGACCGCCTTCGCCACCTTCCCAAGGCTGAAACTGTCTGCTGGAAACCAATTGTTTGGCTTTTTCGTGCTGGCCGGTCTGGTTGTAAAGAGCGCAAAGTTCGATGCTCAAATCATCACGTTGCCGGACGAGATCGGGAAATTTTTCCAATTCACACAAGCGCATTTCCGGATTTTCACGCAGTCGTTTCCAAAGCTGGTCGCGCTCGTAAAGCAATCGGGCGTCGAGAGGGTTGGCTTTGAATGCCCTTTCGTAAGCGGCACGGGCTTTCCTTGGCTGTTTGCTGATGTTGAAGTAGCCGATACCAAGGTTGCGCCACACGATGGAAAAAGTCCCGTCGAGTCCTGCGCTGCGCTCCCACAAACGAATCGCCTCCCCGTGCCGGCGGCGGTCATAAAGCAAATTGCCCAGATAATAAGGCGCGCGGGCATCCTGGCGGTTGGCGCGCAGGGCCGATTCAAGGATGCCGATTTCCTCCAGGCGCGACGGAAAACAGTAGTCTGGCGGCAATGCAGCGGCGTATTTAAATAGCTTCAACGCAGACATCTGGTTGCCGCGTTTTCCCTCCAACCAGCCGAGCGTGTAATAAACCAGCGGCAGCGCGCCCCAGCTTTGGTCGGGCAAATCGCAGGCGGTTGCTCCCGCATTCTCTAAAACGCCAACCGCTTCGTCCAGGAAACCTGTGCGCACGTAATCGTGGGCAATGTCCAGTTGCGTTTGTAAATCGCAGGCCAGGGTTTCACCGTTGAGATGCCGCGCCCACCAGTCGAGCGGGTCAAGCTTCAGTGTGTCCCGCAGAAGCGCTTCTCCATCGCTGCCCCGATCCAACTTCCGAAGCACAATTACTTTCAGGTTCCGCGCACGCAGATTATCGGCGTTAAAACGCAGCGAGTGATCGAGATGTTCCAAAGCCATCGTCCAATCCTTTCGGACACAATCAATTTCCCCTAGTGCGTGATAACCCGCCGCCGTCCAGGCTTGATTCCATGTTGCCTTATAAAGTGCGTCGTAAGCTTCCGCGTCGCGTCCCAGATGGCGCAAACACAAACCGAGATTGTAATACGCCTCACCGTCGTATGGGTTGGCGTTGCGCCGGGTGAGCCGTTTAATTGCCTGGTGGAAGCAGCCTTCGGCTTCAATAAATTCGCCCCGACGCAGATACCACAGTCCCATCGCGTTGTTACAGCGGGCGTCGAGCGGATCGCGGCGCAACGCTTCGCGCCAGTAAATCACCGGCGAACGTGTGGCGTGGCGGTATTGCTCCAGATGCAGACCGGTGACGAAAAGCTCGTCATTGCTGGGAATTCCTTCCGGTGCCGGCGGCTCGGTGGCGGGTGAAGCGATTTCACACCGTACGCGCGCTTTCGGCCGATAGGAAATCAGTTCGCGGCCGCCCTGGTCATTGACTTGAATGAACAAATCCGTTTTGGCAATCCCCCTTGGAAGTTTAATCCTCTCAACCAGCGGTTTGGCAGGCGAAAGGTCGCGCGTGAAGCGGGCAAGCTGTTTGTCTTTCGCTGTGACCGTGACAACCGCGTCATTCTGGCAAGATGTGACCGCAACGCCGACTTGCAGCTGCTCTTTCACAGAACTCATACTGATGGCACCATCGAGATTCGCATGTTGCGCCGGGCCAATGCATCGAATTGGATACCAATACTGACTCCATGATTTGGTTTCGCCGGGTTGCAAAAAACTGAAGTCAGGCTGGTTGTCCGTGTAGACGCCCGCCATAATTTCAATGTAGGGAGCGAACTCGCCGTTTGCGTCAGGGCGGGTCAGATTGCGATCCCAAGCATAGCCGAAATCATGGTTGCCCCAGGTCCACTGCTTCTTGCCGGGGGAGATCTGATGGTTGGCGATATGAATGATGCCAGCCTGTGCTTTGTAATCGTAGCCGCCGAAGAAATCTTCCTTGCTGCCCATGCACATGTAAGAGGTGGGGACAGGAATGTTGGCGTAAAAGGACAAATCGTTCGGGGCATAGCATGGAGATTTTGAGTTTTGAGTTTCGCGTTTTGAGTTGTCGCAATGCGGCGGAACGAACTGCGAAGGAATTTCATTTTTTGGAACTCCTTTGCGTCCGCGCTCCCCGTAATTGACACCATAATAAAATCCCTGCGCAAGGGGATACTCACTCGTTGAACGACGCGCATGGTCGGCCACGTAACAAACGTCCGGCGGGAAAAAGCTTTGATAGGCCTCATGCACGCGCGTCGCAACATTTGCCCACCAAAGAAACGTCTGCACCAGCGGCGTGCGGTTGTAAGCGCGCACCTTGAGTTCGAGGTAGGCCTTGCCTGGATGCAGGCAGATGCCGTGCATGCCTTTCATGCGACACATCGGATCATGGTCGCTGCACCAGATCGTTTTCGAACCGTCGGCGTGTTCTTCAATTTCGAAGTCCACGGGCAAAAACGTCGCCGGGCGGTGATGTTGCGGCCAGTTGAACTCAATTCCTCCCGAGATCCATGGTCCGGCCAATCCGACGAGAGCGGGCCTGATGACCGGCTGATTATAAATTAAATCGTAACCGTTGCTCTTGTCCTGCAATACATGAATGCGACCACCGATTTCCGGCAACACCAGCGCGCGAATAAATTCGTTTTCGATCCACACTGCTTGCCATTCTCGATCCACTAGCTTTTCGGTGATTCGGTCCGTGAACGGCAGCGGATACACCCTCCCGCTGCTGCCTTGATACACGCGCTTTTCCAAAAACATTGGATTTTTGTCCGGCGCCGCGGGCAGGTAAGTGGGAATCACCAAATCTCCCACGCGGACCTGCACTGCGCTGAGGGCCGGCAAGTCGACTTTGTGCACGCGTGAACGTTCTCCGGCCGCGTTCGCGTTTTCACTCAATTCAAGAATGTTTGTCTGATTCATCGTTCAAAAATTAGCCCACCAATTCACGTTCGATTTGTTCCAGCGTTTTGCCTTTGGTTTCCGGCAGTTTGAATTTGATGAACAAAAATCCCGCCACGCAAATTCCGGCATAAAGCCAAAAGATTCCCGCCGAACCGAGTATTTTATTCAAAACCGGAAACGAAAAAGTCAGCAGGAAACACGCAATCCAAAGCGATGAAACGGCCACGGCCATCGCCGCGCCACGGATGCGATTTGGAAAAATTTCGGAAATGACGACCCAAACCACCGGCGCGAGTGACATCGCATACGAGCCAATCGCCGCGAGCACGAGCAATAACATGGGCAGCCCTTTGACGCCACTGAAATAGCAAAAGCCCAAAGCAAGATAAATCACCGCCAGCGCCGCCGACCCGAACAGCATCAGCGGTCGTCGCCCGCCGCGATCCACCACTCCGAGCGCAACCAGTGTGAAAACCAGATTAACCGAACCCGTCCACGCAATGTTTTTGAGCACGCTAGAAATGTCATAACCCGCGGCGCGGAAAATTTCCTCGGCGTAATTGAAGATGACGTTGATGCCGCACCATTGTTGGAACACGGCGAGCACAACACCGAGAACAATCACCTTGCGCATTTTGGGTTCAAGCAGATCGGCAAATCGCACATGCTGAATTTCTTCGCTGGCCAGCGTGGATTGAATTTCAGTCGCGGCGACATTCGCATAATCTTCGCCTCCGATTTTCGCCAGAACGTTGCGCGCTGAATTCGTTTTCCCATTTTTCGCCAACCAACGAGGACTTTCAGGAACGAATAGCATTCCGAGGAAAAACAATAACGATGGCACAGCGGTCATGCCGAACATCCAGCGCCATCCCTGCTGGCCGAACCAGGAGGTACGGATGAAGTCATCGGTTGCGCCTTGCGGCAGGTTGCGCACCAGAAACCAGTTGATGTATTGGGCGAGCAGAATGCCAATGACGACTGTGAGTTGATTGATAGCGACCAACCTGCCCCGAATTTGCGCGGGTGCAACCTCGGCAATATACATTGGCGAAAGATTGGAAGCCAAACCGATGGCTACCCCGCCGGAGATGCGCCACGCGATAAACACCGCGAAACTGCTTGCGAGTGCGTTGCCCAGAGAGGTCACTGCAAAAAGAAGCGCTGCGGCAACCAGCAGTCGCTTGCGGCCGAACTTGTCACTGAACGCGCCGGCGCTCAATGCGCCGACCAAACAGCCGATGAGTGCACAACTGTTGGCCCAGCCAATCTGTGCTTCGCTGGTCAATTGAAAGTATCTCTGGAAGAATGGTTTCGCGCCACCGATGACAACCCAATCCCAGCCAAACAGCAGACCACCCATCGCGGCAACCACCGAGATAAGCCATAAGTAACCAAAACCATAATTGGCCTTCGGCCTTAAGATTTCACTCTGGGTTGCAGTGATCACATTATTGAAAAAGTTGCCCGGGACAAATCAGGCGAAAAGCCAAACCTGGCATGGCCACGCTGATTGGAATCATGAGCTCGCCGCCGACGGGTCAGTCACATTTTCCCAATTCGCGCCGCCTAAACCATTGGTCTGAGTTTGCGGTCGCCAACCGGTGTCGCGCGTACCTGTCACATAGTTCACATCAAGTTCATAACACGAAAAGTCATTCCAAATGACCTTCCCCAACAAATCTGGTTTTCCAGTTTTGGCCACCGCTGGAACATTTACATTCTTCCGCCATGTTAAAACGAACCACTAATTCCATTTGGTAATAACTGCTACCAATTTCCCAGATGTCTTCTCAAATTGGAATGGACATTCCAACAAAGCGCATGGATAATTGACCTGTATTTGTCCGCGTGGACTTCTGTTTGGCTATTATCATTTCCCAAACCGACCCACTAGGCACCGTAGCGGCGCCTGTGCTCTGACGGCGAATGATTGTGCATTTTTCTGAAGGCGCGTGAAAAGTAAAATTGGTCGGAAAACCCGAGTTGATCGCTGATTCGCTTTATGGACAAATCAGTGGTGTTAAGCAGTTGCACCGCGCGTTGCATGCGCAAGTGATTCAAATAACTCAGCGGCGCATAACCCGTGACGCGCTTGAATAAAGTCGTGTAGTGCGACCGTGATAGATTTACGAGCGCCGCGAGCGTCGCAATCTTCAACGGTTCGTTCAGGTGACTTTTCATAAATTCGATGCTTTTGGTCACTCGCTCGCGGACCGTGGTTTCACCGTAACCAAACTCATCCTTGTGGCGCAGGATCAAACCCATCAGATGCGTCAACGAGTGCGCGGCGTAAATCAAATGTGTGATCGTAAAGCCATGTTCGAGACCCTCCAAAACATCTTCAAAAAGCGAGAATAACTGCACCCCTCCGCCCAGCGGCACCACCGGGTTCTCTCGTGTAACCCCGAGCCTGTCCAGGTAAATCTGCACATTTGATCCCACTGCGTGAAACCAATGAATCGTCCAAGGCGTCTTTTTTTCCGCTCCATAAACGTGAGGTGTGGCGGCAGGCACTACCAACAATTGGTTCTTGCTCACTTCATGCCTCCGTTCCGCGATCTCGCACCAGCCATTCCCCTCGGCACAGTATATGAAAATCGCTTCCGGGCATCCACGTTCCCGCACGCAGACGTGCCCCTTGGCCTTTGGATAATATCCCGCGTCCGTCGGCAGCAATTGTTTGAGCAATGGATACTCCAAAGCCGTGGCCAAGATTGGCCGTGGCACTACCACGAGACGCTGCCCAGCGAACCCCTCATGCTTTTCTCGCCACTTCACAAGCAAAGTTATTATTGGGAATACGGGTTATCCAAAGCGGGTTATGCAAAGCTATGGACCATTAGCAGAATGCCGACAACACCGCAACCTTTTGCGCTGTCCGGTCGTGGTTCGTCCTGGTTTTATTCAATCAAAGCGGTGGCCATTGCAGTGTTCCTTCGCCAAATGGATCACGGTCAACAAAGCTGTCTTCTGGAATTTTGAAGTGGCTGTGCGCCCGCCCCGCCGGGTAAAAACAAGAGCGATGGAAAATGATGCCTTTGGGAACATTGCCCCAATACCCATTGAAAAGAACAAACGGCGCCTCCGCTTCGACGGGATTGCTGAAAGCTCCAAGGAACCGAACGGATTTGGGAAGGAATGAAATTCCGTTACCATTGTGACTTGGAGTGAACGGGACGGAGCCATGAGGATTGGGCCACGGCTCATGGGAGCCCCATTCGCAGAATACTGCCAAATGCTCGAACCGCTTGGATTGCGGGTCTTTCACCAGATAGAGTTCCGATGGCTCCGCCGGCCTATAATAAATAGGACCGTTCTCATACCTTCGGTTGGGAGCAACGCGGATGACTTTCGCTTCGGCATATTCCTTCCCCCCATCTGTACGGTGTCCGAACAATTCCTTTTCTCCAACGACTGTGGCCCCGGCCAAATCGAATGATTCGAGAATACTGCCATGCAGCCCGTAGAACGCGCGGACAAGCTGATCACGGGCCCGGTCATACACCAGGACAACGGCCGTAATGTCGCCGGTATGATTTGCTCCCACCAAAGTTCCAACCATCGTTGAACGGTTAAATGCGAACAAGCTCCAATAAGTGAGGATAACGAAGTTGTTTCCGGCGTCTTCAACCTGCGCATACAATCCAGCCCCGGTGTCTATCACGTCCTCCCAGGGTTCACCTGCGGCCGCCCCGACACCTGGAACCAATTTCAGCGGCCCAGTTGGATTTTTTGCGGAGAGTATATTTCCATCCTGCACGGACAGGATGAGTCTTGGCTCATTGCGCAGTTGATCCGCAGTGGCGATCCGGGTCTTCCCGCGAAACAAATCACTGTGAGCCGCAAACCATTGCCATGAACAGGGGTGGCACGGTTCCTGGGAATTTCCGTGAACACTGAATTTGTAATAGGGGCGAAATCGTTGTGCCAACTGTTCCGCATCCTGCACTTCAGCACGCGCGCTATCAGCAATCCTGGCAACTGCAACGGCGACGAACAGACAAGAGACCAGCCGATGAATTGGCTGAAGGACATTCCTCATTTGTGTTCCAGCTTCCCACAAAGTTTGTAAAGGGCGGCATCAGCGGGGGCAAGCTGGATGGTCATTGAATTGGTTGCCGGAATGGCGGCACCGCTCCAAAGTTCCTTGGCTTCAATCGGTCCGCTCGTCTTCAAACCGATCCGACTAAAATCAATGTTCCAGTTCGTAGCAGTGTCTGAATAATTGAACGCGGCGAGATAAAAATCATCTTTGTAATAGCAGGTGAACAAATTCGCCGCGCGGCTTCCCGTGTCGCCCCCCACCGGCCGAAACGATTTTGGAATTTTGGCGACGGTGTCAATTCCCGGATTGGTCAGGAACTTTTTGGCGCGTTCCTTGCCGAGGGCTTCGCCGTCTCGGCTGAAATCGTCGCCGCAAATGAAAAGGCCCGTAATGGCGGCCGAAGTCACCCGCGCCCGGTTTTCACCTTCAGAGAAACCGTCCAAGACCATTTCATCCGGGTCATTGAAATCATACACGCCGCCCAGCCACCAGCCGTAGGTCAGCGAGTTGAGCGTATACTCAGTGTCACCAATGCTGCCGAAGGCATCGCAACCGATCCTTCGTGAATTGGCGTATTGCGACGGGAACAGCGGCGCGATGGACAAGTTCAAATACATACTTCGGCCCATCGAGCACGAAACAAATCTCATGCCTTCACAGTAAGCTTGGATGCCTGTAGTCACGCGCGGGTCATAGAAGCGGTCGGCTTCCAGCGCGCCGTAGTTGAGAAAGTCGGCCTTGACGTATTTGAAGCCGGCTTTCTTGAAACGGTTGATTGCGGCTCGAATCAACTCCTGAGTTCCGGGGTGGGTTGGATCCAGGGCCACGCCGCTGGTGATGTGTTGCTCCCGGCCATGAGCGTAGAGGAGAATGTCTTTATATCGGTAGGGCGTGCCGGGAACCGGATTGTCGTCTTTCACGCCCCAGGCGGTGAACGGCGTGAAGTAAATTCCCGCCTCCTGACGGTTTGCCTTACAATGCTCGACAAATTGTTTTAGTTGCTTGTCGCTGAGCTTGTTCCAGCCGGCGTCCAGGCCAATGTAGGCGACCCCATTATTTTCAAAGTGCGGAAGTTCCTGTGTGAAGAAATCGGAAACCTCAATCGCCTTTGGAAACGTCAGGCCGAATTGCAGCTTTCCCCAACTATTCCAACCGAACGGAACGCCACCCTTCCAGGGGCGCGGCGGTGCGACGAGCGCGTTGGCTTTGGCGTAAGCGTCCAATCCGTCGCGCCAGTCGGAAAAACAACCAACAAATATTTTTGGCGATTTGATGGTCGCGCCGCTGATTTTTCCGTGCGGCAGCACGTCGCGCGTTTCGCTGGAAGTGAAGCCGCCGAAAACCTCCAAGCTCGTGACGGCATTCGACGCAGTCCCGGAACGGATTCCTGTCTTCCACGTGTCATGCTCAATCGAGCCGACGATCAAACCCCGGCGGCTCGCGTTGTTGTAAAGCGCGGAGACCTCATAACTCGTAACTTCGCTGCCGAAGGGAGCGGCATCGTATCGGACCCATTTGTCATTATCAAAAGGCACAAACAGAGCGCGATTGTCGCCGGCGGGGAAAAATTGCGACGGGGTGCATGTGACCAGCGGTGCCATGAAATTGGAAGTTACTTTCGGCCTTCCTGAAACCTTCACGTCGGTTAAAAAGTAATCCGGCTTCTGATACAGCCAGAACGTTTGAACCATTTTGTCCGCCCTGCCGCCGGATGACTCGACTATGTATTTCACACCGCGCCCGAAACCGTCGCAAATCGCCTCGTGCTTCACTTTTCGGGTTTGGTAATCCGTGCTGGTAACAACCTGAGGCAGGTGCACCTCGGCAAAGGCGCGTGGAATCAGCACTTTCCCGTCGAAAAGAATATCCGCGAGGCCGTGCGCCAGATCGTATTCAATGCGCCATTTACCCAGTTCCATGACCGAAACGTTCTGCTGCTGCATGGCCAAATCTATTGTGGCAAAGTCCTGGCTGCCTTCGCCGTCCGCTGGGATGATCGGCACCGGGCAATACTTTTCATAAGGTGAAAAGAACGTTCCCGGCCTTTCGGGCCGGACGTAATAGTCACCCTTCGGCAGAAATGGAAATTCATAATCGCCCTGTGCGTCTGTCGACGCTTTCATCTGCACGAACAGCCCGGAAAGAAAGATCTCAACACCGGCCAGTGGCGTGCCTTCGGAGCTTTTGACCGACCCGAACATCCGGAACGAATCCACCGGCGAGCTGCTGACTACAATGTCATCGAGATCGGGACCGAACTCGTGCGCGTTGTTGAACGCGATGGAATTCGTCCCGGCGTTCAGTGGCAGCAGCACTGTCTGGTGGCTGTCCTGGTTCCGACCGGTGGTAGGATGAAAGATCACATCGAACTGTGCGTTGCCATTGACGGTAATGGTGGCTGCGCGGTCGTCACCGACGTTGAAATAAACCGTCATTGGATACAAACCTCCCAGCGGAACCCGGACGCGATCAAACGTGACCGTTCCGTTGTCCGGTCCGCCTATGTTTCGGACCTGCTGGCCGCCTGAACAAAAAGAACAATCGGCGGCTTTCGCGCCATTGGACAGCACGGCCGATTCCGCCTCGTAGGTGGTCTGCGAAAGGACCGTCTGGCTTGAAAGCGGGAGAAGCAAAACGAATCCCGCCCTCTTGCCCCACCAGCGCAATATCTTCTTCAGCCATGCGGCCATTTTAAGGATTGGCGACACCGAAGCTTGTTCATTTTCCACAAACGATTTCGGCAGGTTCCCATTTCTATGGTGTTTCCAACAAATAAAACTGCTGCGGCGAACTTGGGTCAATGTTGTTTGTAAAATCGAAATTGCCGTTGGAATCAAAAGTGTTCGTGGCGATGGGCAACCATTGCGACGCGGGCAATGTCAGATTGGTCGAAACCAGCACTCGATAGGTCCAGCCTGGCTGGCCATTGCTGCCGTTGAAAATTAGGCCGCTTACACCCGTCGGCGTAACCACGACAAACTCCGGCGATGGCAGACCGTTTGCGAGTCCAAGACGAAACAGCTTGGCCTGCTTGGCGTACAGGTTCACGTTGAATGAGTTGGACACCGTGGTGGTCGTTCCGTCCCACAGATTTGTGGCGGTATAAAGCTCCGCCGGCAACCCAGCCCGGCTCAGGTTCACCGTCTCGTTGGTCATGGCGGAGGCGTAATTGAAAACGGCGATGCACCAGGTGGCGCCGTCCTGGCGGACAAAGATATTTGCGGCGCTGGAGCCGGTGTTGCCCTCAACCGGTGTGAAGGTCCGGCCGACGCGAGCGACCGCGTTAATGGCCCCATTGGTTAAATAGGTCTGCGCCAAGCCGATGCTGACCGGATTCGTCAAAATGCTTCCATTTAGAAACACTCCGGTGATCGCGCAGTTGATCAGTCGGCTCTGGTCTTCGTTGACGTTGGGGCCATTGTCAAAAACCATCATGTCGGGATCGTTCAATGCGTACAATCCGTCCAGCCACCAGCCGTAGGTCACGGAATTCATCGTGTATTCCGTATTGGAAATGAAAGAGGTGTATGCATCGCAGGCGATGCGCCGGCTGTGGGCGTATTGATATGGAAACAGCGGCGCGATTGATTCGTTTATGAACATTTTTCCGGACACCTGATTGAGCAGGAATTGCATTCCCTGATTGTAGGCCTCAATGCCCGTCGTCACAGTGGGGTCATAATGAACGCCTTCGAGCGCACCATGCGACAGAAAATCCACCTTGAGGTAATCGAAGCCATCAGCGACGAGCGTGCTGACTTGGTTGAGAATCAATTCTTTCGTGCCCGGATGGGTCGGGTCAAGAGCCAGCGCGCTGTCGTAGGAAATGGCGCTGCCGTTGGTGGTCCGGAGAAGGATGTCGCTGTAGTAAAAACCTGAGCCGGGCACAAACTGATTACTGGACTGGCCGAGTGTGCCCCAATATGTGAATGGCGTGAAATAAATGCCCGCCTTCTGGCCGTTCGCATGGCAATGACTGACAAAACTCTGCAATTGAGAACCACTCAAATTGTAGGTTCCGTAGGAATCCAGGTTCACATAAACCGTGCCTTGGTTGGTAAAACCGTAAGGCTGCAAGTTGGTGTGGATGGAATCCGATACGGCAATGGCGGCGGCGTAAGTGATGTGGCTCTGGTAAATGGTGACGCCCCAACTGTTCCAACCGAACGGTACGCCGTTGGTCCAGACAAGCGGCGAGGCGAACTCGGCGTTTTCCGCGGCATAATTTTCCATCACCGTTCGCCAGTCATTGCCAAAACCGACGAATACGGTCGGCGAGGAAATGACGCTTCCTGAAACGAACCCGTGCGGCTGGACGTCCCAAGGCGAAGTGGCACCGCCATTAATGTGCATTTGATCGAGCTTGTTGTTGGAGCCTTCAGACCAAACGCTGCTCTTCCAAGTGTCGTGCGTAACCGACCCCACCACCATCCCGTTGCGCGTGGTATTGTCATAAAACGCACCCACTTCGTAGCTCAGGCAGGCATTGGTAATCGGCATGGCGTTGTATCTATAAAAATCGTCGTTATCAAATGGCACGTATAGGACGCGGTCGTCGTTGTAGGAGCCGATGTCCACGCCGCCGGTTGTGCTCACGACCACCGGCCCCATCCAGTTGGCGCTCACGTTGGTGCCGCTCATGGTCACGCTCGTCAAAAAGCTGTCGTTCTGGTCGAGAGTGAAATACTGCGTCATGTCCGGCAGCCCGGCGGCGTGAGACACGACGGCGACCTCATTGCTGCTGACGACCGACCAGGTGCGGTTGCTGAAGGTGTTGCCCGTCACATAGCCGCTGCTCAACCCGACTCCGGCGTAAAAGGCGGAAATTTTTTGGGAATTCTGCCAAAGAAACGCCGTCGTGCCGGCGGTCAGGTTGTAATTCAACGTGACATTGCCGTTCGACATGACCAAAAGATTTCCGAGTTGCTGAAAGGATGGCTGCGCTCCCGCGGCAATTGAAGAAATTACCCAAAGAAGAACCGGAAGGGTCCTCCTCATGATGATGAATCCCCGGATTTCCATCTCAAGGCGGGCGCATGGCAGGCGTTTGCCAGTTGAGGTGCCAGTAATAAGTCCACAAATTCTGGAGATTTACCGGTTCAGTATGGCCGTCCACAAACCCCATGTCAATGCGGCCTGGCAATACCGTTCCCGGAAGAACATTTCTGGGCGCGGAGCCGGCGGATTCGCCACCGTGCCGGTCAACGCAAACCCGGGGCATTCCTTCGCTGGTCGAGCTGCTCAGAGGATCGTATAGATTCCGAGCCGGCGGATCGGTTTCAAGTGGGTCAAAATTGATCCACGCAGCGTCCATGAATACCGGTACCAACGTTGGCTTCGGCACGGATGCCGGGTTGTGGTAATTCCAGGTGGGGTGGTTCTGGCCGTTTTGCAGCATCATAGTGGGGTCAGAACTTGAGTTCAGCCATTTGTTGAAACCATAGCTGCAAGCGTAGGTTGGATTGGACAAAGTCCAATGCCACGCGGCGTCAGCCTTGCCTGCCGGGTTGACCAGATGATTCGGGTTTCCACGGTCAGGCGCAGCGGGGCAAAACAAGATATTGGTCGCCTTCGCATAATAGTTAAGCATCGCACCCATCCAGTCACCCTGGCTCAAACTGGGATTGGAGTTGAGCGGCCCGACCCACTTTCTGTTGTCATCCGCGTACATGCTGCCGGCCAACGTCAGTTCTTTGATGCCATTGATACAGGCGATTTGCTGCGCTCGTATTTTTGCGCTCGACAATGCGGGCAACAGCATGGCTGCCAAAATGGCAATAATGGCAATCACCACCAGCAATTCGATCAGTGTAAAGGCGGCAGCGTGCGACCCGCCCCTTGGCCGAATTTCAGTGAATTTGGTTTTCGCAAATGTGCTTTTCACTATTTTTGAGTTTCTCTATTTCTACCATATTCTGCCACCCGTCCGTGGTTTTCATCGCCTGGCCGTCGTGGTGTCCCTGCTTCATTCCGGCGGCTTTACTTGAACGGAGTTGCCATTTCCGCCTGATTTATTGCGTTTTTAGAATGTAAAACTCCCGCGGGTTACTCGGATTAACAATGTTGGTGGACAAGTTGAAGTTGCCACTTCCATTAAAGGAGTTGGTCAACGCCGGCGTCCACTGATTCAACGGCAAGGCCACGTTCGTACTCTGTAACAGCACATACTGCCCGTTCGGCGTCCCGTTGGTTCCTTGAATGGTCAAGGTCGTTCCGCTCAGGCCGATGCTGGTGATGTGTGGCACCGGGGCCGCCGTTGATACCACGCTGATGGTTCCGTTGACGGTCAGATTATTCGTATTCCACGCCAGACCGGCCCCCGGAATGGCGGGCGAAATGGTGGCGAACGAACCGCTGTAGCCAGCGGCGCTGAACAGCGTAAAGCTGTTGCCCGCCGCCAACGGCGCTGAGATGTTGGTCAGCGTCAACGTCCCGCCATAGGTCAGCGTGCCACTCACCGATAGCACGTCATAGTTCGCGCCGTTGAGTTTCATCACGGTGTTGCCGTTGAGCGTGGTGTTGCCGGAAACAGTCAGCATGGCAGTGACTCCGTTCGTGCCCGGCGCGACCGTGCTGCCCGGACCCGCCGCCAAATTACCCTGAACGGCCCCGCCGCCTTGCAAGGTTTGGCCGCTGGCCAGTGTGAGCGTGCCGTCGGTGCGATTCGTGACCGCGAGCGTGGCACCCGAGGCCAGGCTGATGATGGCGCTGTCCGGGATCGAGCCGTTGCCCACCAACGCCAGCGCCATGCCGGAGCGGATGTCGGTGATGCCCTGGTAGGTGTTGGCGGCAGCGAAGACCAGCGGGTAACCGCCGTATTGATTCAAGTAGAAGCCGCCCGTGCCGCTGATGACGTTACTGAAGGTGACCGGAGCATTCCCAATCTGGAAATTGGCCAAGCTGTTCAGCGTGACCGTTCCGGCGATGGCAACACCGCTACCACTGCCGCCGTCGACGTTGAAGAAATACAGGCCGGCGTTGGTCTCCAGCACAAATGATGTACTGAGCCGATAATCGCCCGCGCCGCCGCTGGGCTGGAAATTCCAGACCGCGGTGGGCAGGATGTGCACGACTTTCGCGTAGCCATTGTCGCCGGCAACGGTGTCGCCATGCTGGATGTTGAACAGAATATTCGAGTGCAGCGTGAGGACATTGGTGGGATTGCCCAGGCTGGCGCCCAAGGCCTCAATGCGTATGTTTGCCTGGCTGCTTGCAGTCGTATATAGGTCGATGTTTCCGAGATTCGTATCAATGCCTATGTCATACCATTGATGATAAGTACCGCCAACGCTGACGGTGAGGTTGTAATTGCTACTACCGCTGCTCAAGAAGGTGCCCGCGCCGGGATAGCCCCAATCGAATCGTCCCGTGCCACTGAAGGTCGTATTGCCCGCCAGTCTAATGTTTTGGCCAAGACCGTAAGTGCTGGAGTCGCTATAAAGTGGGCCACCAGTAAATTGAATAGCACCCTGGCCGTTCGCGCCTGTGCCGGAGACAATAATCGGCTTGTTTCTAAAACCGGCGTCGCCAGCCGGATAACTTCCGGACAAATTCACCGCCAGCGTGGCGCCATTGCTAACCACCAACGTGCCATTGGTCGCCCCTGCAGGAGCCGTGGTGCCGCTGAGTTGCACCGTGCCGCTTCCGATTATCAAGTTCCCGGTGAAATCATTTGTCGTGCTCATGGTCAACGTGCTGTTGCCCAGCTTCAGGATGCTGGCGCCGCCGCTGATCTTGCCCGCCCCGCCGATGGTATAGTTGGCGGTGGAATTGTTGCTGACAACATTCGGAATAACAATCTGGCCGGCTGGAATGGTGATGCTCGTCGCGGGATGTTGCGCGGTCAGGATGGAATCGTCAAACGCCACGGTGTCGGCTGTGAAAAACTGGTCTTCGGCATGTGTGGTGAGGTTGGACCAGTTTTGTGAGCTGGCGACGTCCCATTGGGCGTTGTTGGCGCCGTTGTTCCACTCCAGAGAATCCCCCTGGCCCGACACCGACAGGTTGACCTGGGTGGCGTTGGCGACCACGTTGAACGTGTAACGGGATGGCGCAGACATGGACGCGGTCACCGTGCCGTTCAGGGTTAAAGCGCCGGTATAAGTGAAGAGCGTGTAAGTGCCGTCGGCCAGGAATCCTTGGTAAGGATTGATGTTAATGTTGTTGCCGTTCAAGGTCAAATTGCCCGTGACGGCAATCAAATCGTTGGCCCCGCCTGCCCCGGCCGTCGAGGACAAATCCATCGTCAACGCAGCACCGCTTTCAAGCGTAAACCCGCCGCCGGCGCTGAATGTTCCCGCAACGCCCGCGCCACCGGGTAGCAACGTGCCAGACACGTCCACCGGGCCGTTGGCCGTGCCGCTACCGGAAAGCGTAGTGCCAAATTGGCTCGTGATACCGGAACCGATAAGGCCGTTGAGCACCAGTTGGCCGTTGTACAACAACACGCCGCCGCTGAACGAGGGGCTGTTGCCATCGATGATGGTCGTTCCCGTCCCATTGTTCTTGCTGCTGGATTGGTAAAAAACGCCCGAGCCGCTCAGGACGTTGCTGAGGGTCAAAGTCGTGCCGCTGGCGACGTCAAATTCATCATAACCTGCTTCGAGTGTCATTACGCCGTTCATCACATTGGCCCCGGAGCTATTGATGATGAAGGCGCCATTCTGGAAGTCTACGTTCTTGTTAACAAAGACGTTCGCGCCATAAAGCTGCAACGCTGCGGCGGGAGAAATAGCCAGCGTGGCGCTGGGATTGCCAAAAGTCGTCGAGCCGACCACTCCTAGGTTTCCGGAGGCAACGGCGATGTTCGCCAGCGGCGACTGTACGGACAAATTCTTCCATTCGAAATAGCCCCCGCCGTTGAGCGTCAGATTGTAGGCGCCCGACGCGCCCAGGACACTTCCACCGCCGGACGATCCCAAGTCCCAACGGTTGCTGGAAGTCTGGAAGGCAAACGTCGTATCGCCGGCCAGCGTGATATTTGCGGCCAGACCACCCGAACTGTCGTAAACCTGGGTGCCGCTGTTAACAATCGCGCCGTTGCCGCCTGCGCCCGTTCCGGAAACGATAATGGGCTTGGTCGCCGACTGACCGTTCGCATCGAGCGTCGAACCGCTGACGATAGTCAGATTGTTGGTGCCTGTCCCGGCAGCGGAACTGCTGCCGAGCTTCAGTGTGCTGCCATTTGTCACAACCACCGGACCGCTGAAGCTGTTGGCGCCGCTCAACAAGAGCGTGCCGCTTGCGCCGGCTTGCACCAGCGCGCCCGACCCGGAAATAGTGCTGCCAACCTTGGGAGTGTCGGTGCGGTCGAAAACCAACACGCCGTTGTCGGCGACGGTGCCGGACGGCAGGTTGCCGTTGGCATCGTTGTTACCCACTTGCAGGATGCCACCGCCGAGGGTGACACCACCCGTGAAGTTATTGCTCCCGCCATTGTCAATCAGCAATGTGCCGGCGCCTTGTTTGGCCAAGGCGGCGGAACCAGTAATAAGACCGCTCCCATTGAACGTATAATTGAGCGAGGCGTTGCTGACGGTGACATTCTCCGGCGAGAGCGACGTGGTGAGGTTGACAGTGCCACGGCTGGCGCCATCCAGGAACTGCACTCCCGCACCGTTGGCATAGGTGCTGGGGTTGCCGCCAACCAGCCAGTTCTGGCTGGTTGTGTCCCAATTGCCGTTGGCCGAGCCAGTCCAAGTTTCGGCGGAAGGCCCACTGGTCAGGACCACATCAACCGAACCGCCAGCGACGTTGTTGGAAAGGTAACCACTGAACAGCGGAGGCAATGGGCTGCCCAGGGCAAAATTGTAGCCTGCCCCGGCGATGCTAGTCTGATATTTGATAAGTCGTATCTGCGCGGGGTAAGTCTGGAACACCGGCGCTGAAGTGATGTTTATCAGGTTGGTCGCGCCGCCCGTGGTCAGGCTGGCTACCACGAGGTTGGTCGAACCGGCTTCGACAGTCAAATTGAGTGTCGAGCCGACGAGAGACACGCTGCTTATGGGCGACGCCGCGGTGCCGTCTGCGCCGGCGATCGTGAATGTGCCGTTCGTCACGTTAATCGTGCCGGAACCGGCGCCGTTGACAATGTTGACGACGGCAAGCGTTCCGCCATTGACGTTGATCGTGCCTGCGGTGCCCGGCGTCAGAGTGCCGGTCACAGCGGCCAGCGTGAGCGTGTTGTTGACCGTCAGTGTCGCGTTGCTGCCCATATTGACAATGCCCACGCCCGTGCCGCCGCTGCTGACTTCCTGGTTCCCGATGGTGGCGTTGTTAACGTTGACCGTGCCGTTGTTAAATTTCAAGGTGCCTTGCGAATTCGCCCCGGTGGCGTTGCCTTGGCCCAGTTGCATCGTGTCCGCCATCACCGCGTTGCTGCCGCCGGTGAAATCGCAAAGGCCGTATCCGGGAGTTCCCGTTCCGGCGAAGCCAATATAAAAATTGACGATGCGGCCGCTGCCGCCGTTGCCACCCAAATAAACCGTCGGCGGGTTCGTGCCGCTCACAAAGGCCGGGTTGAAGGCCATCACGGCTCCGGCCGGCCCGATGCCCGGGCCGCCCACAACCAGGTTGCCGGTGCCGGTCAGGATGTCGTTCCACATTCCCAGATAGACCCCGCACGTTAAGGAATTGGTGCCGGGCTGGTTGCCAATCTGGAAATCATTCCCCAATGAGATGTTGTTGGTCCTGGCAAGGTACAGCGTGCCGTTTTCGTTGGGGGGGTAACTGTTTTGGCTTTGGTTTCCGTAGGCTACGTGGATAAAATTGCCGCTGCCTGCGCCGGCGTAATCGAAGAAGTTATCCAGCCCCGAAAGGTTCAGCGTGATATTATGGCTGTCGCCAGACGTTGGCGACCCCTGGCTCACCCAAAGATTGGCGCCCGAGCCCGCCATGCTCAACGTTGCGCCGCTGCCCGTAATGGTGATGATCTCCACCGCATTGGCCGGAGCGGGGGTGCTCCCATTCAACTGGTCGGCCCCCACCGCCAAGTAACCGTGATTGCCCACTCCCACGGTCATCGTTATCCCGGGATCAATGAGCGTCGTGTAATTGCCGTTGGTGGGAATATAGTCCAGTTCCCAAATGGGCATCTGTGCGACGGCAGTGGTGTCATCCAGGACGTTGTTGACATTCGTGATCGTATTGGGATAGGTCCCAACGCCGTTGAATTCCACTTCGTTGTAATAGGTTGAACTGCCGCCAGACCAATTGCCGGGCGGCTCCGGCCAATTAGCAGCGTCGCTCCAATTGGTCGTCGCGCTGGTGTTGGGAACGCCACCCCAGTAAGCGTACGCGGCGTGCGATGAATAGTTGAGAAGCAAACTCAGAGCCAGCACCGCTGTGAGGCTGGCGATTCGTGTCACCTGGGCAACCTTGGATATTGTTTTCATGGTCTTGCTCTTGGTTTGTTTTTAGTCCGGCAACGAGAACAACCTTGACGGATCAAAAACATCCCGAATCCGCAACGGTTGCTCGCCTTTGGCGATGAACGCTTCACCACCTCTTTGTTCCAGCTTGCAATTCACTACGTCCGACCGACATTCTCCTGCGATCTCAAAACCTGCCGCCGTTTGCAATGGCGGCATTGTCTCAAATCAGAAAAAACTCTAACGCGTTCTCTTTAGCAGTCCCAAAAGCATGGCGGCTCCCACTCCGACGAAAGCCAGGCTGGTCGGCTCGGGCACCGACGTGATGTTGTATCCCATATTTGGCGCCGAATAGATTGAATCGGTGATGCTGGCTCGAGCCCCCCCAGTTGAAGAATCATCCGGATCGGTCGCGCCCGGGGTGTAGGCTCCCACCTTCGCAAATTCGTAACCGGTACCTGCCTGGACAAATGGACCGTTGTGTTGATTTCCACTGCCACTGGGACCGTAGCCATTGGGACTCACATTCCATGTGATCTCGCCGCCGCTTCCGGTGTCCTGGGTGCCGCTGGTGTTGCTGATCAGGTTTCCCCAGGAATCCACACCACTAACGACTGACGCGCCGATCGCGTAATAATGTTGATACGTGAGAGTCACAGCCGAAGACAACTGCACCCACGCATAACCATTTGCCCACAGAGTTGGGGTTCCCGCTGGCACGACAGCTTGGGCAACGATGTTTTCTGTGCCGTCGGTCCAAATCGTCACCGTATGGCTGTCAACCAGGGGCGCGTCCGTGGGGTCGGCATAGCCCAGATAGTTCAAGGTCGTATTAAAATAATAAGGGGTGTAGAAAACGCCGCCGACAGTTCCGGTAAAGTTGTCTTGCGTGAGGCCCGTCAGACTCACGGTCGGCACATACATCGTGGCGTTGTTGTTTTCGTCGTTGTTAATGGGTTGCGCAAACGCGGCCGAACTCAGCGCGAGGAACGCCACGGCCCCCATGATTAGAATTAATTTCTTTTTCATATATTTGTTGGTTTATCGCTTTTGATTTTTGGGCCTTTGAGCCCAACATGGTGTTCGTAAGTTGGCCTTGCCCATGAATAAACATCATGCTTAGCTTTAGTGGCCATGCTACATAGAATAGCACCGCGGACCCGAAAATGGGAATGGACAAGCCGCCGAACCGTATGGACAATTGACCGCTCCAATTCTTTGAGAGGGTTGGCTCATGGTGGCAGAAATTGGATACTCTGGCCGAATTCTCCCAATAAAAAACCGACAGTGAACTTATACGGCCAAGGGATGAACCCGTTTCGTCCGGTGAAATTGTGTGATGCGGGTATTTCGCCCGGCGCCGCAACGCGTCAGTTCCTCGCCTTGTTTCTCCCGCCAAACATCTCGGATGTGGGACAACCAACTTATCCGCTCCAGCATCCGTCTCCGTTATGACTGGCAATTTAAAGCCCAAGCAAGGTTCGGCGACCATCGTTCACATTCGCGGTCGCGGTTGCGTCTCCGCCGCCTGGATTCGCGCGGCGACCCGTTCGACTTCGGGAATGGCGTGCGCGAAGAATTGCTTGAACCCCCGGCAGAGGTAATTCAATCCGGGTTCGCCATCCGGCGTGCGCAGCAGTCGGTTCTTAGGGCACTCGCCCCAGCAATCGTTCAGAAAGGCACATTGCCGGCAATACCGCGGCAGGCTCTTGCTTTTGGCGTCGCCGAAGGCTTTCTGGATCGGCGAGAAAACCATCTCGCCGAGCCGGCTGTCTTTGAGGTTTCCCAGCCGATACCCCGGATACACATAGTGGTCGCAGGAGTAAACACTGCCATCATTTTCCGCCGCCACGCACTTGCCACAGTTTTCGGAGTAGATGCACATCTGCGACGGGAATCCCAAGTGTTGTGCAACCAAGGACTCAAAGTGATTGACCATGACCTTGCCGATGTCCTGGTTCAGCCAGCGGTCAAAAACCCGGCAAAGGAAATAACCCCAGTCGTCTGGATCCACCGACCAGTCGGTGACGACAGAGTTCGGGTGGCCGGGCCGGGCTTCCGGATCGCCGTCCTTGGGGAGAGCAGCGCTGTCCCAAGTTTGTGGAGCCATCCGTTCAAACTCCTTGTGTTCAACAATCGGAATAAACTGAATGTAAGTGGAATTGAGTTCCTGCCGGAGAAAACGATACACATCCAGGGGCTGCCGCGCGTTGAAGCGATGAACGCAGGTCAGCGTGTTGAAAGGCACCTCGTGGCGCTGAAGGCGCCTGGCCGCCGCGATGACCTTGTCAAAGGTTGGCTGGTCGCCTTTGGTGACGCGGTAGCGATCATGAATTTCCCGAGGACCGTCTATGCTGAGTCCGACCAGGAAGCGGTTGGCTTTGAGGAACTCGCACCATTCCTCATCGAGGAGCGTACCGTTAGTCTGAAGATCGTTTTGAATCTTCTGGCCGGGCTTGGCGTGTTTTTTCTCCAGCGCGACAATCTTGCGGAAAAAGTCCAGCCCGAGCAGCGTGGGTTCGCCACCCTGCCAGGAAAAAACCACTTCGTCGCCGGTAACGCCTTCGACGTATTGCTGAATGAACAGTTCCAACACTTCGTCCGACATCCGGCTGGCGCCCGGACCTCCGGCCAGATGCTCCTTGCTCAGGTAATAGCAATAAGTGCAGTCGAGGTTGCAGCGCGAACCGACCGGCTTGGCCATGGCATGAAACTGCCGCTGCTCCAAACTCGCCGCGAGCAGGCGGGCGTAATTCTGTTGATCAATGGGAGATGCCATCGCCATAAGACCATCTAGCGCGTTACGAAGTAGTCAATTGTCTTGACCGCATCAAGACATCTTACAACACATTATCCATGGCTGTTCGTATGGTTCCATCGAGCAATAAAGCAATTCCCCAACCATGGGCCTGTGATTGACGCACCAAAGCGGCCGCGATTTTCACGGGTAATACTTCCATTGTTTTATCTGCGGACGTTGCTCTCCAGCCTCAACCATGCGTGCGATCAGGCGCTCCCGGAGCTGATCGGTGATCTCTCTGATAGAATGATCCCCGACGTAGTGCACCAACGAAGGAATATCGTCGCGGCCGGCCAGATTCACCACTTGGGCCGGGTCGGCGCCATTATGGTAAAGCTGGTAATCCTGATAATTCATGCTGCCAGCATCACGCCCGGGATCTGCGTCCGGTGCCAGCGCAACATACGTCCAATCCGGGGTCCGGAGAGCGCGAGCCGTTTCCGACTCGCTGACTTGGATGAACACTTCATTGCGCCAGGCCGCGCGCGCGTTGGCGTCGTTTATCAACGGGACAAAGTTTCGGCCTTGAACGCCCGACGGTATAGGCAGCCCCAGCGCCCCGAGAATTGAAGGCATCACGTCGATCAAATTAACCACTTCGTGCACGATCCGACCCTGATTAAATCCCGGCCCCTGAATCATAAGCGGAATATGCGTTGAAGCGTCGTGCGGACTGCGTTTATACTCGTTGTTGCGGGTTCGGAAATGACAGCCGTGATCACTCAGGAAAATGACAATGGTGTTTTCGTCGAGGTTTTGCTCCTTGAGCGTTTCAAATATCCTGCCCATGGATTCATCAATGCTCTTGCAATCGCCATAATAGTTGGCCGATTGGAACGGCCAGTCGCCGGGCAAAGACCTTAAATCGCAAGGAATATACGGATTGCGGAATTTCAAGTCGTAGCCTTTCGGCGGCCCAAATCCATTCAAATCATTCTGTTGATGCGGCTCAAGCTGCGACAGTACCAGAAAGAACGGCTTGTCCTGTTTCTGCCGTAGGAACTTCACCGCCAGATCAGTCAAATAATCCACGCGATAAATATCCCGGTAATTCATGGGCTTGCCGTCCGCATCCCACATCGTACCGTGGTACGGGTGCGATGTCAGTTCCAGGACGTTCGACGCCTGCCACAAATCCAGAAATCCGCCGCGGTACTCCGGCGGGACATATCCCAGCCCTTCCGGCGGTTTCATCCAGGCGTCGTTTGGCGCCAAGTGCCATTTCCCAATGTAATTGGCGCTGTAGCCGGCCTTGCGAAGTTCCGTCGCCAGCGTCGTCTCGTCGGGACGCAGCCCCGGACCAAGATGCCACACGCCCGTTTGGGTTGCATATTGGCCGGTGAACAAGCAGGCGCGGGCCGGTGAACACAACGGCTGGTTGGTGAAGGCATTTCGGAAAACCGTGCCCCGCCGGAACATGGCATCCAAATTGGGCGTGAAATTCATCGGGTTCTGGCCATAAGCGCAGATGAAATCCCAGCGATATTGATCTGAAATAACCAGCAGAACATTAAACCGTTTCTCTGGCGTGGCAGCTAATTGTTCGCCGGCCTCGGCACGAAGCATGCCGGCGTCAACCAGCGGGATCGCGGTCGCCGCCATCGCGGTTCGCCTCAGAAAATCCCTTCGGGTAGACCGCGATGAGGAAGCGTCCTCTGCCTGAACTCCAAGTGACGAAGGGCCATGATCCATTGGTTCATCCATGGGCGTAATGATTGCAAGCATTATTGAGAAGCTGAAAAACTTCAACAATGAATTTTCACAGAGAATCTGTGAACTTTTTTCCTTAACTGCAGGCTTGGAGTTCCATAGACAGCCCCTGTTTCCAATTTTATCGTCTCAGCGAAGGTGAGGGTCGGAATCGGACATAAACTCCCACTACCTGTTGTATAGTATAGAGAAAATGCCAATGGCCGGTTTCCATCCATTGGCCGAAGGTAGAAAAACCCTAAAAAGTTGACATCGAGACGTTTCGTAAGCTGTTGGTTTAAAGCAAGATGGAGCCAATGGCCGGGATTGAACCGGCGACCGACGGTTTACGAAACCGTTGCTCTACCGCTGAGCTACATTGGCTTGCACAACCGAATCAACCGGCCCATTCGGCTTCAGGGTTTTGTCCTTCGCATCCGATTTACCCGTAATAATAATTTTTTTTGCCGTGAAATCAACCCTGTTTCCGTCCTGGCCATTCTCTTGAATCCAGCTCCTGTTAAACCGGATTGAACGATTTCATCGCCGCGTTCACACCCGTGACCAGCGCGTTCACGCGAACCGGCAGTGGAAAATCCGATGGCGCTTCCAGCGTACAACCCAGCCGCGATTTGTGCATGATCAAATAAAATGCCTCGGCCCATTGCGGGCGCGTGTTCGGATCGAGATTGGGCCGGATGATACCGCCTTTTGCCGGACGATCTTCGATAATCTCTGACGGGTCAATCGGACAAACCTTTTGAACCGCTTCGATGATGGTTTCCGCCAAGGGAGGCTTGCCGTCGGGGTTTTGTTCGTAGAGATAAAAACCATGTGCTTCCCAATCTTCGTGCAGGCAAAGATACAAATCGAACTGCGGCTGGCGCTCCAGCCACGTGATGTGGGCGCGGACTTCGGCAGTCTCCAAATGCCGGTAATCGCGGTTTAAATCCCTGCCGACGGGATTCTCCCGCCGGTTCAAAACGAAGCCCATGGGATTCAAACACGGACAAAACCAAAGTTCCGCGCTCGGCGGCCAATGATTCTCTCGAAGCAATCGCAACGCGGCCAGCGGCCCGGCAGGTTCGTCGCCATGAATGCCGGCGGAAAGGTAAATGCGGATTGGGGATTGCGGATGGTGAAATGAAACCGACGCACGATGAAGGGCGATCAAATCGAGCTCGGCTTGCTGGCCGAATGATTCAACGGTCCAATCCTGTTGCTGCGCTGCGGTTTCAACGTCCCGCAACACGGCGCGGACATCAATCGTCTCGCCGTGATAACCACCATGATTTTTACCAAGTCGTTCCACGCGGAAAATTTCATGCAAGAACGCCAGGATGCAAACGGATTTTTATCAATTATAGACGATCTGTCCCCACTCTCCATTTGGCGGCGCGCGGTGCAATTACTTCATGGTCGCTAATTCGACTTCCGGTTCGCAATTCTCTTTTCCGCAATCGTAGCCGTTTTCTTCCTGATCGCTGAAACCGTGTTTGTCCCAACTCGGGTCGAGGCCGAGGTCTTTGAGCATCTGCAGATCCTTTTCGACCGGCTGGTTCAGGGTGGTGAGATAGTTGCCGACCATGAGTGCGCTGGCGCCGGCCATGAAAATCATGCTTTGCGCGTCACGCAGGTTCACCGTGCGGCCGCCGGCGATCATGATTTCCTGCCGCGGCAGGATGAACCGGAAACAGGCGATGGTCTTCAAAATCTCCATGACCGGCAGCGGAGGATTGTTTTCAAACGGGGTGCCTTTGATGGGATTGAGGATATTGATGGGCACAACGTTCGCGCCAATTTCCTTGAGGGCCAAGGCGAGGTCGCAACGGTCTTCGCGCGTCTCGCCCATGCCGATGATGCCGCCGGAACAAATCTTGATGCCGGCTTTTTTCAAATAGCCGATGGTTCCGAGACGGTCATCGTAGGAATGGGTGGTGCAGGTTCTGGCGAAAAAGCGGCGTGAACTCTCAAGGTTGTGGCCGTAACATTCAACCCCCGCTTCCTTCAAACGGTCGGCAACCCGCTGGTTCTTGATGATACCGAGCGAGACATCAGGCCGCGTTTTGCCGCCGGCCTTCAATTCGCGAATACGGTCGCAGACTTCGTCCAGCATGGGACCTTCGTTCAAACCTTTCCACGCCGCCACCAGGCCGACGGCGGTGACACCGTTCTTATTCGCTTCTTCAGCGGCCTCCTGAACGGGTTCGGGATCCACAAAACCATATCGGGGCGAGCCAGTCTGGTAGAAGGATGATTGTGCGCAAAAACTGCAATTCTCCGAGCACGCGCCGGCTTTGGCGTTGACGATGGAGCAAAGGTGGATCTTGTTGCCCTTGAAATGTTCGCGAATCCGGTTCGCCCAGCACAACAAATCAAAAATGTCGGCGGTATTTTCGAGCTGGAAGAGCCACAACGCCTCGTCGCGGGTAAGGTTCACGCCGTCGAGCACGCGGCGGCCCAGTCCGGCGATTTGGGAGTGGTTGTTTGCGTCAACCGATTCAATTGTCATGGTTGACAACGTAGCACCCGAAGCAACGAACGCAAGCGGGGATTATCGATATCAAGGAGGAATTGAGCCTTACTCAATCACCTTGCCGAGGATGTCCTGGCGCGGAACCGCTCTGAAAACACGACTGTCCAGGCTGTTGTTGCGGTTGTCGCCCATGACAAAATATTTGTCACCAAAACTGATAAATTCGTTCCCACTTCTGTCGTAAGCATAGGTGGGTGTGCCGGGCAAAAGATAGGATTCGCGCAGCAACCGGCCATCCACATAAACCTTGCCGTTTTTAAGACACACGGATTCACCGGGCGTGGCAATGATGCGCTTGACCAGAAGCGTATTGTCCTGAGGGTCTCTGAGCGCAACAATGTCGCCTTGACGTGGTTCGCTTACCAGATAGCTATATCGGTCCAGCCAATAGTGTCCCGAATTTATCAACGTAGGATACATGCTGTCACCGACAACCTGGACCGATTGAATAACAAACCGGCTGATCAACAAATAACTTAGCCCTGACAGTGCTAGAATCATTGCCAGACTGCCACAATGACGGAGAAACCAAGACCACGAAATTCGCAAACGCCAGACTTTCAAATAAAACCCCAAAGCCCCGGAGAACTTCTTAAATGCAAGGTACGTCATGTCCACGATTAAGTGTACCAAATTGATACATTTTTGCAAGCAAAAACAGCGGAATTGCCCAAAAACCGCACATAAACCTCCTTAACCCTTAACGATAAAATCTTAAAAAGGATTCATTATGGAACCCGGGCAGCAAGATGACGCCCTTCTAATTAATGACTCTTTATCGATTCATTAAGATAAGTAGCCAGCGAAGCAATTTGCATGTCTGACAACGGACCGCCGTCAGTACCTGAAAACGCCGGCATCAGCGAGCCGGGTTTGCCATGGGCAACCCAGATGCGCCAGAATTCGAAATTGGTCGGCGTTTTGAGCGCGTGTAAATCCGGCACCATCGTCGCGCGATGTTCACCTTCATGGCAAATGGCGCAATCGGCATCGTAGAGCGCCTGGCCGTACTTGCCTTCGCCGCGCTGGACGTGGCAGGTCACACACGCCCCCTTGAACACTGCCTGCCGGTCTGTCAGCGCAACTTGCATATTTCGCGCGCGGTCGGCTTGCGACATCACCGGCATCACGAACGGCTGGATGGTGATTTTGAGCTGGAGCAATTTGGAGCCTTTGTCGGTAAAAACGTTCAGGCTCTTAAACAACGTGCTGCTCTGGCCTGGCAGGTTCACCGTGGCTTCGATCTGGCCGTTGGTGCCGGGCGCGACTGTCCAGGGCAATGGCGGCAATTTTGTCGTGGTGCAACCGCAGGACGGACGCACACTCAAAATGGTGACCGGAACCGGCGTAATGGAATTTGTGACCGTGACGACATTGGTGTTGCTGGCAACCTGGGCAATCCGGGTGATTTTTCGCCCAAACAGCCGCGCCCAAAAACTTGAATTGGTGACCGTCGCGAAATTGGTGATGCTGGTAATATTGGTTGCCAGGCCAAGATTGATTTGAGTTGCCACGTTGGTGAAATTGAAGACGAAATGCGCCGGGCCGGTATTCGCGATGACATTGGTTTCTTTCGTCGTCGCGTCCCACGTCAGAACCCCGTCAGGCAACAGCCCCGACGCGCCCGACATGTTCGGGACATAAACTGGCGGGGTGGCCACGGTGGTGTTGGACGACTTGACATCGGCCGCCAGGAGGCCGGTGCCGGCGAAAACAACGCCCGCAATCCCAAAAAGAAAATGACGAGTTAATTTCATAACGACGCTGAATGCTAAAAAAACCGCATTCTTTTGACGAGCAGGAAATGATTAAAACGCGGCGCAATCACAACCGGTTTAACGCACTTAAGACGGCCCGCACGGAGGCCAGCTCAATATTCGTGTCCACGCCGGCACCCCAGCGGGCTTTGCCGTCACCGTGCTTGATTTGAATGTAGGCAATCGCCGCAGCTTCCTCGCCGGAACCCAAGGCGTGCTCGCTGTAAGCCGTAATTTCAAAACGCGGCCCGTCCGCCTTGTTGAATCCATGCACCAACGCGGCCAATGGACCATTGCCCTGGCCCACCAGTTCCACCACCTTCCCGTCGCGCAATAATTTCGCGCGGCATTTGACAATGCCATTTTTACTTTCCGTTTCAAATTTCTTAAGCTGCCAGGGTGTCGTGCGCTCGATGTATTCCTGCCAGAACATCTTTTTCAATTCGGCGGCGGTCACTTCGCGGCCCAGCTTGTCCACTTCATCATTGGCAATCGGGCCAAACTCGCGCTGCATGTCCTTGGGTAATTCGATGCCGAACTGGCTTTCCAGCAAGTAGGCCACTCCGCCCTTGCCGGACTGGCTGTTGACGCGGATGACCTCGCGGTATTCACGCCCGATGTCCGTCGGGTCAATCGTGAGATACGGCACATCCCAGTGCGTACGACCGTTCTCCTTCCATTCATTCAGTCCCTTGCGAATGGCATCCTGGTGCGAGCCGCTGAATGCGGTGAAAACCAGTTCGCCGGCGTAAGGCTGGCGCGGTGGAACCGTCATACCCGTGCAACGTTCATAGACTTCGATTATGGAATTGAGGCCGGTAAAATCCAGCCTGGGATCAATACCATGCTGGTAAAGGTTCAAGGCCACCGTAACGATATCCAAATTGCCCGTTCGTTCGCCGTTGCCAAATAATGTGCCTTCGACGCGTTCAGCACCCGCGAGCAAGCCCAATTCGGTTGCCGCCACGCCGGTGCAGCGGTCGTTGTGGGTGTGAACGCTGACAATAAGTGAACCGCGGTTCTTGATGTTTCGGCAAATCCATTCAATCTGATCGGCGTAAACGTTCGGCATTGCGACTTCCACCGTATCCGGTAAGTTTAAAATCATCTTTCGCTTCGGTGTTGGTTGCCAGATTTCCATGACGGCTTCGGAAATTTCTTTGGCGAATTCAACCTCCGTGGCGCTGAAACTTTCCGGCGAATACTGGAGCATGACGTCCGTGCCCTTGAGCCGCGGCAACCGGTCCTTGATCCATTGCGCTCCCCGCACGGCGACTTCGATAATTTCCTTTTTCGATTTGCCGAAGACGACGCGGCGTTGCGCCGGAGAGGTCGAATTGTAAAGGTGGATAATGGCTTTCTTTGCGCCGATAAGCGACTCCACGGTGCGCTCAATCAAATCCTCGCGCGCCTGCACGAGCACCTGAAGCCAGACGTCATCCGGCGCGCGGTTTTCCTCGATGAGCCGGCGATTAAACGCAAACTCGGTGTTCGACGCGGAGGGAAAGCCAACTTCGATTTCCTTGAAGCCGATCTTCACCAGCGTCTGGAACAACTCCAACTTCTGCGAAACGTTCATGGGCACGGCGAGCGCCTGGTTGCCGTCGCGTAAATCCACGCTGCACCAGATGGGCGCACGGGTGAGGACGCGGCTGGGCCACTGCCGGTCGGGCAAGCTGACCGGCGGGAACGGACGGTATTTCTTTGACGAATGTTTGTGCATGTTCGTATTCAGTTGTGGCGGCAGCGTTTCTATTTGGCAAAACAAAAACCCCACCGCCGGGTTGGCGATGGGGTTCGATAAATCCTGTTAACGAATCAGAACCCGACCGCCACGCGGCGCAACAGCAGCAGCGCGTTCAGCAACAGGTTCAGATTCAAATGGCGATTCACTGGAGAGATAATAACCGCCTGGTTTCAGCGGGTCAAATTCTTTTTCATCTTTTCAAACCGCTGTTTCTCTGCGTTCCACACCACGTTCACCTGCAAGTTGGAATTCAACCGCGGAACAAGCAGACGCATCGCTTGGTTCATTTCGGCAACGTTTTCAAATTCGCACTTGATTCGTTCTCCGTGCCGTACGGAAAGATTCAGCCGTCCGGCTTTTCCGACGGTGGCGAAAAGGCGCGGCGCTTCAATGGTCGCGTCACGAATTTCGGCCAGGTTCAACTTGAAATTGGACTCGCTTTCGCGCAACAACTCTTCGGGATCCGCTGCTTCCAGGCGTTGCCGTTTCACCCGGGCTTTCCGGGCGGTGAACAGCCACAAAACCAACGGGATAACCCCGCCCAGCGGGCCCAATAAAGGCGCCGCTGCCGCCAAAATGGACTTTGAGCCGCCTTCCATCTGGATGAAAATCAGGTCGCTGCGTTCGACAAAGACCCGGTATTTGCCGGCGGACAAAATGGGAGAAACCAGTCTGACATCAAATGCCGACTGGGCGGCTTGAGGCGAGGCCGCAGCTTTCCCCTGCCCTCCCTGCGGACTGACGACCGGCTGGCCGTCGATCGGGCAAACCGCCACGTCATCGGCGTAGGCTTTTCCGCAGCAGGAACAATTTTTCATCGGCAGAACGATGGCTGAAGAAATTCAAAGGTGATTCATTCCCTCCGTCCATCAAAAAATATCCTTCAAGTCCGATGATTGGTATCCCATTTCCCAAACAAAATTTTGCAGAGGAGAAAACAGGGTTGAATTTTCACGCTTGCTTCTCTCCAACCATCGCCGGGACACTGGCGCGTCTATGGCCTGGAAACGCAAAATCTCCGGCGGCGCTCTGGCGACGATTGGTTACCTGCTTTCGCCGCTGTCGTGGTGGAATGACGCGTTCGTGAACATTCCCCTCGCGCTGGTCTTCGCCTGGCTGGTGAGCTTCTTTTACAAACCGGCGTTCGCGCCGAGTTTGATCCTCGGTTACTGGCTGACGAACGTGCTTGGCCTTGTGCTCATGCACAAAGGCGCGCGGCAAATGCTCCCCGAAAAACAGCCGCCAAACCTCCGCCGGGAATTGTTGACAGACGTGATTGTCTCTTTGATTTATACCGGCGTCATCGCCGCTTTGATCAAACTTGAAATTCTCAAGCCATTTGCCGGCTATTTCAATTCCCGATAAATGCTGCGTGGATGGCCTTCATCGCTTGCTCGCCCCTGGCCAGGTCAATCACCACGGAAATTTTGATTTCGCTGGTGGAAATCATGTCAATATTCACGCCTTCGTTGGCCAACGTCTCAAACAGCTTCCCGGCCACGCCGCTGTGACTTTTCATGCCGACGCCCACGATGGACAGTTTCCCGATTTTTTCGGTGGCAATTACGTCGCGGAAACCGAGTTCCTTTCTCAGGCCGTCGATGACCTTTTGGGCCTTGAGCAAGTCCGGCTTGTCCACGGTGAAGGAGAGGTCGGTGGCCGGCACGCCGCTGCCGTGGCTGATGTTTTGAACGATCATGTCCACGTTCACCGTCGCGTCGCCAAGCGACTTGAAGATGCGCGCGGCCACGCCGGGTTTGTCGGGCACGCCGACCAGCGTGACCTTGGCCTGGTTCTTATCGAGTGAGACGCCGCGTACCACGACGCTTTCCATGCTTTTGGTTTCTTCTTTCACAATGGTTCCGGGGTTGTCATTCAAGCTGGAGCGGACTTCAAAAACGACTCCAAATTTTTTCGCAAATTCCACCGAGCGCGACTGCATCACCTTGGCGCCCAAGCTGGCAAGCTCGAGCATTTCGTCGTAGGAAATTTCCTCGAGTTTTTTCGCGTCCTTCACAATGCGCGGATCGGCGGTGTAAACGCCCTCCACGTCCGTGTAAATCTGGCACAGGTCGGCCTTGAGCGCGGCCGCCAGCGCAATCGCCGTCAAATCCGAACCACCGCGGCCCAGCGTCGTGATCTGGCCCTCCGGTGTTTCGCCCTGAAAACCGGCGACAATGACGACGTTGCCCTGTTTTAAAAGCTCGTGGACTTTTTGGGGTGTGATGTTGTGAATCTTCGCCTTGGTATGAACGGCATCGGTCACGATGCCCGCCTGCGCGCCGGTCAGCGAAACCGCGGGAACACCCAGCGAATGCAGCGCTATGCTCGTAAGCGCGATGGTCTGCTGCTCGCCCGTGGCCAGCAGCATGTCCATTTCACGTTCACTGGGCAGCGGGGCGATGTCCTTGGCCAATTTGATGAGGCCATCCGTCACGCCGCTCATCGCGGACACGACGACCACCACCCGATCACCGCGCGAGCGATATCCCGCCACACGCCGGGCAACGTTTTTGATACGGTCGGTGTTGCCGACTGAGGTGCCGCCGTATTTTTGAACAATCAAGGCCATGATAGATTTTCTGAGAGGGAAAGGATGCCAGAAATGCGTCCACAATCAAGCCGCGTGACATCGGACAAGATACTCGCGAAACTTCTGATAATCCGCGTCCATGCGGTCAAAATCCTCGGGCATTTTGTTGGTGGCCTCCATGGCCGGAGGAATGTCCGGCGACCAGCCCATCATCCGTTCAATTTCCTCCGGGAATTTCGCGGGATTCGCGGTTTCAAGAATCACGGCGGGCAAACCGTCGAGCGATTCGTGTTCCTGCCAATCGAGAAAACCGCGCCACGCAACCGCACCGTGCGGTTCGAGGAGCAATCGGTATTTGTTCCAGACTTCCTTGATGGTTGTCCGGGTGCGGTCGTCGGAAACCGAACTGGAAAACAAATCCCGGCGCATCGCAGCACGGTCAGGCTGCCGGTGGATTTTGCCGGTCTCGTCCATCTGCCCGGCATAAATCGCCAAGAGCCGGGCGAGGTTGCTCGGGTGGCCGACGTTCATTGCGTTGGAAACCGAGTTGCGCGAGGGCACGATTTTTTCATAAATGCCGCTGGCCAGGAAGCGCGGGAAGGCGTCGTTGTCATTAACCGGTACGACCAGCTTTTTCATCGGCAAACCCATTTGCCGCGCGACCACCGCGCCCATCATGTCGCCAAAATTGCCGCTGGGGACGGCGAAAACTATCGGTTCGCCGGGTCCAGCCAGCCGGGAAGCGGCGTAAAAATAGTAAACGCTTTGCGGCAGCAGCCGGCCGATGTTGATGGAATTCGCCGACGATAGTGGAATGTGCTTCAGGTCGGGATCGGCAAAGGCGCGTTTTACCATCGCCTGACAATCGTCAAACTTGCCGTCAATGGCCACGGTGCGGACGTTGCCGGTGAGCGTGGTCATCAGCTTGCGCTGGCTTACGCTGACTTCGGTGAACGGGAAAAGCACGATGACGCGGACGCCGGGCACGTTATGAAAGGCGTGCGCGACCGCCGAACCGGTGTCGCCGCTGGTGGCGGTGAGCACGGTGGCGTGCTGCCCGGACTCGCGCAAGAAGCGTCCAAACAGCCGTGCCATCAGCCGCGCGGCGAAGTCCTTGAATGACGCTGTTGGCCCTTGATCCAGCCGCATGACGTGAACGCGGTCATAAACTTTTTCCAACGGCACGTCGAAGTTGTAGGCGTCGTGGCAAACCGCGGCGAGATCGTCGTTCGAAATGACCCCCTCGGCATATTTTGACAGCGCGCGATACGCGATTTCGTGATACGGCAGCCCGGCAAATGCAGCGATTTCCGCCGGTGGCAACTTCGGAAATTCATCTGGAAGGTAAAGCCCACGGTCCGGCGCCTGGCCCTGCAACAAGGCCTCACGCAAATTGACTGCGGGCGCCTGGCCGTTGGTGCTGTGGAAACGAATCATGTTCCGAGGTCGCGCGAAGAACGCGAAATTATTCGAAGCTCTCCACCCGAATCATCACTGGCTTGCTTTTAACGACCGGGAATTTGCCAATTTTGGCCAGCGCCTCCATCACCGCGCCGTTGGTGGCGTAGTGGAGCATGAAAATCAACGGCACGCTTTTGCCCTCATGGCCTTCGGGTTGAATGACGGATGAGATGCCGATTTTCGACTGGCCGAAAATGGTTGCGATTTTCGCCAGCACGCCCGGCCGGTCAACCACATCGAGCCGGACGAAATACTGGGAAACCACATCTTCAATCGGTACAACCGCGCCGGCACATTCGTGCGGCACAAACGGCGGCACGCGATTCGTGCCGAATTTCAAGTCGAGCGCCGCGTCCGCCAGATCGCTCAAGACCGCGCTGGCGGTGGCGTCCTTGCCCGCACCGCGCCCATAAAACAGCGTGTCACCGACAATGTCACCGCGGACAAAGACAGCGTTGAAAACATGGTTCACGCCCGCCAGGACATGCGCGTTCGGAATCAACGTCGGATACACGGAAACCTGAACCCGGCAGCCGCCTTCCAACTTTTTAATGATACCGAGCAACTTGATCGTGTAACCAAGCTCATTGGCGAATTTGATATCCAATGCGGAAACGTGGCGGATGCCTTCAACGTAAATCTCTTTGGGACTCACCCAAAAACCGTGCGCGAGCGAGGCGAGAATGCCGATCTTGTGCTGGGCGTCCCAACCGTCAATATCGAGGTCCGGCGGCGTTTCGGCGTAACCCTGCTTTTGCGCGTCGGCCAGCACGGTGGCGAAATCCGCGCCTTCCAGTTTCATCCGGGTAAGGACATAATTGCAGGTGCCGTTGACGATGCCGTAAAGCGCGTTGATGCGGTTGCCTACAAAACCTTCGCGCAGCGATTTGATGATGGGTATGCCGCCGCAAACGCTGGCCTCATAATAAAGATTGGTGCCATATTTCCCGGCCGCGACAAAAAGTTCCTCACCGTGCGCGGAAAGCAACGCCTTGTTCGCCGTGATGACCGGTTTGCCGAGCTTGAGCGCGGCGAGAATCATCGTCCGGGCGAGAGTTGTGCCGCCGACGAGCTCGGCAACCAGGTGGACGTCCGGATCATTGACCACGCTTTGCCAGTCGGTGGTCATCACTGCACGGGGAATTCCGTAAGGGCGAGGCTCGTCAAACGCCTTCACCGCGACTTTGCGGACGGCGACCTTGACCCCGATGCGCGAAGCCATAAGTTCACCGTTGAGCTGAAGCGCGTGAAACACGCCGCTGCCCACGGTGCCGCCACCAATCATCCCCAGGTTCACCCGCTGCATAGAGCGCATAGCTTGCCGCGAAATGAATCGGGGAACAATCCATTTTTGAAGACGGCAATCCGAAATGGCCGGTTCGAAGCCGGGACGCTGTGACCTCAAATTTCGTAATCACTGATTTCTTTGAGAACTCCGGAATCGTTGTCCAGCGGATGCCCGTAAAACAACCGGACATCCGCTTTCTGCGGCAGCAGTTCCCGGGCGCGTACCAGCGCCCGCTTGGTGGCAATCGTCGGATTGATTTCGGCCGGAAAGATGTTTTCCTCGCCGATTTGCTTCAGCAGACCGCTGTTGCGCAGAACCCGGGTGACATCGGGGCTGCTGCCGCTGATCAGCAGATAGCGGCCCGTCTTGCGCAGGTAATCGTGAAGCGATTCCAGCGCCATAACCGTGGTGGCATCCAAATGCCGCGCATTCTTCATGCGAAGAATGAAAACGCGGATGTTTTCGTCCTCGGCCTGACGACGGATTTGGTCCTGGAACAGGTCCGCGGCGCCGAAAAACAGCTCGCCTTCGACGTGAATGATGGAAATTTGTGGATTGGGGCGTTGTTTCCGGTCGCGCAATTCGGCCAGCTGTCCGCTTTCATTGAAGGTATATTCCGCAAGCGTGGGTGTGCTGGTTTTTTGCAGGAACAGCGCCAGCGCCACACCAATGCCCACGTAAATGGCGGTGTCGAGTTTCAGAAACAGGGCGGCTCCCAGCGTCGCAAAAAACACAACGGCATCCGAGCGGGTGGAGCGGGTGGAGACGCGGATTTGCGAACGGTTGATCAATCGGCAACCGACCCGCATGAGCTGGGCGGCGAGCGCGGGCACGGGAATATAGTTGAAGACCGGAGTCAGGAACAACAGGATGAGTAGCACGGCACCACTGCTCAACATGGACGAGAGTTGCGAGACGGCGCCGCTCTGGTAATTGACCGCCGACCGGGTAAATGAGGAGGAACCGGGCGTCACCCCGAACAGTCCGGCTGCGATATTGCCGGCGCCCATCCCCAGGAGTTCCTGGTTGGGATCCAGACGCTGGCCGCTTCGGGCGGCAAGCGTTTTGGTAATGGCGGTGGCTTCGAGCATCCCGATAATGGCGATGGCGACGGCGCTGTCGGCCAACTGGCGAAGGATCGGTAATTGATCCTGCAAGGCAGGAAGGTGTTTGAGGGTGGGCAACGCCGCGGCCAGGGCGCCTTCGTCCTTGACCAGATGGAACGGCACTTCGGGATGAAAATAAGCGAAAATCCGCGCGGCAATGCCGAGAAAAGCCAGCCCCACCAGCGCTTCCGGCCAGGCCGGCCGCCAGCGCTTGACGCCTTCAAAAATCGCCAGCGTCAGCAAGACGATGCCGATGGACCACCATGAAAAATTACCGACGCCGATGGCCACGCCCACTTCCTTGAACGTCGTCACAAAACCTTCACCCGCCGGGCTTTGAAAACCCATTCCGTTGTGCAGTTGGCTGAAAATCAGCAGCACTCCAATCGCCGTTGTGTAGCCCACCACCACCGAACGCGAGATGAATTTCGTGACCTCCCCAAAATTGAACAGTCCGGCGACAAACTGGACGACGCCAATCATAACTGCGAGGTAGGCGGCCAATTGCAGGGGGTGCAGACCCAGATTGGTGTTTGCCACCAATGTTGCCGCCGTGATGAGACAAACCGAGGTCGTCGGTCCAAACACGTGATGGTGTGATGAAAAAAACAGCGCACTGACAAATCCGCCCACCACCACGGAAAGAATCACCGGCGTCGGTGGCAATCCCAGAATCAGCGCAAAACCAATCGCTTGGGGAATGGACACCAGCGTCAGGGTCGCGCCGGCAATCAAGTCATGGCGCAATTTGTCCCACGAATAGCGACGTAGTTCGTTGACAAACGGAAAACGAATCCTGGGTGGAGTCCATTGCCACCCCCCAACTACGTTTTTTGACTGGAAAAAGCGGGTCATTGCCAACGGCTATGGCGAAACAGGCCAAATCCACCCGGGTTGCCTAAGACGAAGAAAATTTGAAATCGTTGCTTACACACGTCGCTAGATTAAATCGTGCCCACACGAAAGCAACGGGAACTTGGCGCGCGGATTTTAAAGCTACCAACTTACCGGCACCGTCATTTTTTTGCCGAACCGATTGTGGTAATGCAACTGGCGGTGTTTCTGGCCGTATTCGTGGACGAGTTTCGTCAGCTTCACGTCGTAACAGCAGTACTCCGCGATTTCCGCGAGTTTGCCGTCCTTGAACCAGCGGATGGCCTGCATGCCCTCCGCCGTCTTTTCCACGCCGAACGTCGCCGTCGCGATCGAGTCAAGCGAAAGCCGGTGCTGCAGCTTGTTTTGCAGCTCCACCATCATGTCCAGCGTTGGCAACTGGCGCAGGTCAAACGTCGTATAACCGTGCAGCACCTCGTAATCAAAACGCAAAATATTAAAACCCACCACGAGGTCAGCGCGTTGCAAATCTGCGATGAGTTCGTTCATCTGCTTCTCGCCATAAACCTTGTAATCGCCGCGCGCGGTGCTGAAGGTCACACCAATGCTCATGCTCATTTTGGAAATGTGGTTCCAGCCGCCCACCTCCTCGGCGGATTTCTGCGTTTCCAGATCGAAATAGACGATGTTCTTTGCCACGTTTTGATGATTAGTAGCAGCAGACGTGCGTCCGCTCCATCCCAAATTTAAGCCGGCGTTGAAGTCCAGGCTCCGGCCTGCTCCGGCGGCAGACTAAAGCCTGAACTCCAACCATTCACGGCTTGCAAAATTCCCGCGCTGCGCCAAATTCCCCGCATGGCACTGACCCCTTCGACCATGCTGCCGCTCGGCACGACCGCGCCCGACTTCAGGTTGCCGGACACGAACGGGAAGATCGTTTCGCTGGCGGATTTCAAGGAGAAGCCTGCATTGCTGGTTTTGTTCATTTGTAATCATTGTCCTTACGTGAAGCATATCCGCGCCGGTCTGGCGCAACTGGCGCGTGATTATTTGTCCCGCGGTATTGCCATGGTCGGCATCAACTCCAATGACGTGGCGAACTATCCCGAAGACAGTCCGGCAAAGATGAAGGAGGATGTCAAATCTGCGGGTTACACTTTCCCATACCTCTACGACGAATCGCAGGCCGTCGCCAAAGCCTACCGGGCCGCCTGCACACCGGACATCTACCTTTTCGACAAAAATCGGAAACTGGTTTATCGCGGCCAGTTTGACGACAGCCGTCCGGGTAATGGTATTCCCGTAACTGGAAAAGATTTGCGCGCCGCGCTCGACACCGCACTGGCCGGCAAGCCCGTTTCATCAAATCAAAAAGCCAGCATCGGCTGTAACATCAAGTGGAAGTCGGGCAACGAACCGGATTATTTCTGAGGAATTTACGATTTACGATTTACGATTGACGATCCAATCCGCGTTTCGGAGCGGCGCGTCAGTCGCCAATCGCAAATCGTAGATCAGATGAATGCTTCCGCGCTGCCCCTTGCCGAAGGCGGCGGTGTCGCCATTCACCGGTCGCCTCACGGTGCAAACAAAATTCAAAGGATCCAGTGTGCTGCGGGTTCAAATCAGTCAAAAGCACGTGACATGGCCGACGCCGACGAAGAATTGGTGTTGCAAAGTCAAAATGGCAATACGTCGGCTTTTGAGACACTCGTGAAAAACCATCAGCAAATGATCCATGCCTTGACATTTCGCATGACCGGTTCCGACGCAGACGCCGAGGACCTCGCCCAGGAAGCCTTTGTTCGCGCCTACAAGCAAATCGGCTCGTTCAACGCCAACTCAAAATTTTCCACCTGGCTTTATAGTATCGCCATTCACACGTGCTTGAACTGGCGGCGGAACGAGGCGCGCCGCTTTCAGGCTTATGCCAACTGCGCGAACGAATTTTCCACTCAACGAACCGCCGCCGAACCCACGCCGGCCGGAGCTGAAATGGCACAACGGGCGCAGGCGGCATTGCTGAAATTGCCGGCCAAACAGCGCGCGGCGGTTGTGCTCACCATTTACGACGGCCTGACTCACGCGGAAGCAGCAAAAGTGCTGCGCTGCCCGGAAACGACCGTTTCGTGGCGCGTTTTTTCCGCGAAGAAGAAATTGAAACGCTGGCTCGCGGCCGGCGACCGGAGTCATGAACGACTTTGAACTGGAATCGCGATTAAAAGCCGTCCCGCTGCCGACGCGGTCGGACGAGTATTGGGAACAGTTCCCGCAAAACGTGCGCTCCCAATTGCGCCCGGTATTGGCGGCGCGGCCGCGAATGTCCTTCGCCCACCGCCTGGCTTGGAGCAGCGCCGCCGCTTCGGCCTGTTTGATCTTTGCACTGGCGCTCTGGCCAACGGTTGAGGTCATGGTGAAGGACATACGCACGGTCAGGCGCGAATTGGTGCAACTGCCCGGCCATCTCCGCGTGCTCATGGCGGACGAACATGGCATGCGCTATTTGATCGCCGATAAGTAATCCGGAGGCAAGCCGGAGCTTTGACGGCAATGCGATGGCTTGGCGGGGTGACGAGGCGATGGAAAGAATTTACTTATGATGTCAGAAGCGGCACAAGTGAACCGTGGAAAGAAAACTTCCGCCCCGGAAATTCTGGAGCAACTGGTTCGACAGGCCGAACGCGCCGGGGCCAGCGACATCCACCTGCAAATGCGCAGCAAGACCGCCGAGGTCGGCTTCCGACTCGACGGCGTCATTGTTCCCGGACGCGAACTGACTGCCGACGTGGCCGAACGCGTGTTTGGCCGGATCAAGTTTCTGGCGCGGCTGAAGACGTATCAGGAATCGTTGCCGCAGGACGGCCGGATTGCGCACGACGAACTCGGAATCCAGAACGACATCCGTGTTGCCACCTATCCGACCGTCACCGGCGAAAAAATCGTTCTCCGTCTGTTCAATTCCTCGTCGGCCCAGTCGCTCCGCGAATTGTCCCTGCCCGCCACCGCCGAAACCGAACTCGAAAATTTTCTCCGCCAATCCGCCGGCCTGCTGTTGCTCACCGGCCCCGCGGGCAGCGGCAAGACGACGACCATTTACGCCTGCCTCCGTCACCTTACCGAACTGGGCGGACGCCACATCATCACCGTCGAGGACCCGGTGGAGCAAATCATCCCCGGCGCGATGCAGACCGAGGTCAACGAAGCGGTCGGCCTCGATTTCGCCCGCGCCGCGCGGCATTTGCTGCGGCAGGATCCGCAGGCGCTCATCATCGGCGAAATTCGCGATGAAGCCACCGCGCAACTCGCCGTCCGCGCCGGCCTCACCGGGCATCTGGTGATTTCCACGCTGCACGCCGGCTCGTGCCGTGGCGTGTTCGAGCGGTTGCTGGCGATGTGTGCCGATCATTCCGCCGTGGCGAGCGCAGTGGAATTGGTCTTGAACCAGCGGCTCATCCGCAGACTTTGCGCCGTGTGCAATGGCGCCGGTTGCGAAACCTGTTTGCAAACCGGCTATCAGGGCCGGGTGCCGCTGGTCGAGTGGCTGCGCGTGAACGAAAAAATGCGTGATCAAATCCGCCGGCGCGAACTGTCCTCGCTCATCCCGGCGCAAACCCTGGAAGCCTCGGCGCGCGCGCTGGTGGAACAGCGGGTGACGAACGAAGCGGAGTTCAAACGGATTTTCGGCTTATGAAACACGACGAATTCGCCTTTTTCAACCAACAACTCGCCGCGATGTTGCGCGACGGCATCCCACTCGAAGGCGCATTGCGGCGGCTTTGCGAGGAAATGCGGCGCGGCGCTTTACGCGATGAATTGCAGGCGCTCGAAGCCGACCTCGCCAAAGGCACGCCCATCGCCGACGCGCTGACCGCGCGCCGGTTGCCGGAGCTTTACAAGCGCATGATGTTGGTCGGCGTCAAAAGCGGGGACCTGCCCGGCGCGTTGACGATGCTGGCGGATTATTTCCAGCGGCAGAACGACGTCTGGACGCGGCTCAAAAGCATGATGACCTACCCGCTCATCGTGATGTTCGCCGCATTTTTGATTTCAACGGCCATCGCCGTGCTTTGGAACTGTGCCATCGGGCCGTCCTTTAAAGAGATGTATTACGGCATGAACATCAGGCTCCCCAAGGCTACATTGTTTGCCTTTGCAACACTACGAACCATCTGGATCTTCCCGGTCGTGTTGGGTGGTCTATTTTTGCTCGCAACCGCCACCGTCTTCCAGCCGGCGCTGCGCGGCAGATTCCTCTGGCGGCTGCCTGCATTCAAGGAAGCGACCGTCTCACGCGTTGCTTCCGCGTTGGGCCTGCTGCTCAAAAACGGCATCCCTTTTCCGGAGGCCGTCGGCCTGGTGGAACAACTCGAAAATAGCCCCGCCGCGGCCGCCGACTTGCAGCAATGGCGAAAACGGCTCGCCGCGGGCGTCACAAAATTTTCCGAGGTCGCCGGCGTCAATCGCATGATCCCGCCGCTCTTTGTTTGGGTTGTGGCCAGCGCCGGCGAAAATCTGACCGCCGGGTTCAATCGCGCGGCGGAAATTTACCATGCGCGCGCCCTCTATCGTACCGAAGTCGCCCTTTTCTCGGTGCTGCCCATTGCGTCGCTGTTTCTGGGCACCATCGTCATCTCGCAGGCATTTCTCGTCATCAGCATGTTTTTGCCGATGCTCGCCATGGTGTCCAACTTGAGCTGATTCGATTTTATGGACGATTTTTCCCAGGTTTTGTTCGGCTTTTTCTGGTATACGCTCTTGATTCTATTGCCGGGTGGCGCGTTTGCTGTGCTGTTGCATTTCCTGCTCTCGTTGCCCATGCACCGGCGTGACCGCGCGCTCTTCTTTCTCGACCTGCTCGAAACCGTCCTGCAGCGCGGCCAGCCGGTGGAACCGGCCATCATCTCTGCGGCGGAGAATCATGACCGGGCCATCGGCGTCCACTTTTTCATGTTCGCCGCGCATGTCGAAGGCGGCGCGCGGCTGGGCGGGGCGTTGGAAAAAGTGCCGACGTTCCTGCCGCCGCAGGTCAACGCCATCCTCCACGCCGGTGAAAAACTCGGCGACCTGAAAAAGGTTCTGCCCGCCTGCCGCGAAGTGTTGCGCATCGCGCCCGATACCGTCCGCACCACCATGCACTACATGGTGGCCATCCTGATGCTGTTCGCGCCGATTGCCGTCGGCCTGATTGGTCTCCTGTCAACATTTGTAATTCCAAGATTCAAGGGCGTGGCCGAAGGGTCAGGTGCCAGTTTGTGGCCGATTACGACGTTCGTATTCGCGCTCAACGATTCACACATTCTGGTCGGTTTTGAGGCTCTGGTCTTCCTTGCACTGGCCACGGTGGTGTTGATTTACATTGGCGGGCCTGGCTTTGTCCGGCGGTTTCAATTCCGTCGTGTTCCCGTCGTGGATTGGATCACCTGGCGCGTGCCGTGGAAGCGGAAGAAATTGTTGCGAACCTTCTCCGCCATGCTCGCCGTGCTGCTGGACGGCGGCGTGCCAGAAGCCGAGGCGGTACGGCTGGCCGGCAATTGCACCGCCAACAAAATTGGCCAACGCCGCGCCCGACGCGTGATCACCGCGCTGGAGCAGGGAACGAAACTCGATGAGGCCGTCCGCGCCTTCGATGATAACGGCGAGTTTCACTGGCGGCTGACGAACGCGATCCATGGGGCCGGGACGCGCGGCGGATTTTTGAGCGCTCTGCGCGGCTGGCACGAGGCGCTTGACGCCAGGGCCTTTCAGCAGGAAGAGACCGCCACGCACGCGCTTACCAGCGGCCTGGTGATTCTGAACGGTTTGGTGGTAGCGTTGATTGCAACAGCCATGTTCGGCCTGTTGATCGCCATCTTGAGAAGCGAAATGTAAATATCATGAATACAAAATTGTCACGGTTGCCCCCGGTCAGATTTCACCGCAAACGTGGTTTTCTAACGATGGATTTGATTATTGGCATGGCGATTCTCGTGGTAGCCTTCATGCCTCTGGCATTTTTATTTGTGCACGAACGACAGTTGCTCCGCGCCGAATATTCGCGCGCCGTTGCCGTGGAAATTGTGGACGGCGAAATGGAAGTCCTGGCCGCGGGCGAATGGCAGAATCTTCCTGAAGGCCAGCAGGCTTACACCGTTCATGCGCAGGCCGCTGGCAGTTTGCCGCCCGGCCATTTTCAATTGACGAGGACCGGAAAACATTTGCGCCTCGAATGGAAATCGGACAAACCGCGCGGTATCGGGACGGTTGTCCGTGAAATCACCGTCAAATGAAATTCTCAGCTACCATCTCCTGCGCGCGTGTTCGAGCCGGCTATCTGTTGTTGGAATGCCTGGTTTATATCGCCGTTTTCGCCGTCATCACGGGGTTGGGTCTAATGGCATTCTATCAGTGCTGGGATAACTCGAAGGCGTTGCGCCTTACCACGGACGATGTTACCGCTGCCTTGCGTGCCGGTGAGCGCTGGCGCGCAGACATGCGCGGTGCAACTGGAAAAATCACGGTTGAAAACACGGCAACCGGCGAGCTTCTGCGCATTCCTTGTGGAACAAACGAGATCCTTTACCGTTTCACCGCCGGTAAAATCCGCCGCCAATCGGCGTCATCGGGTTTTGATGAGTCAGTGCTGACCGCCGTCGAGGCCTCGCAAATGGTTAAAGACACGCGTGGGACCGTCACTGCGTGGCGCTGGGAACTGGAATTGAAACCACACCGCAAGGTAACGCATTTGCCGCTGCAATTTACCTTCGAGGCGGCGGCAAAAACCGCACCATGAAAACTACCTTTGCAGATTTTCCAAAACACCGCCGGCAGAACGGTTCCACCGTCCTGGTTTTAATCACCTTGCTGGTGATCATGGTGATGTTGGCCATCGCCAACAGCAAGGCCCTTTTCCATCTGCATCGGGAAATCAAATTACTGGAGAGCCGGCAGGTTGCCCGCCTGAACGCCTCGCAAACCAACGCCACTTCTGTAGCAGAATCGCGGGTAAAACTGGAATCAAAATGAACGCCGATATCGAAGCCAGAATCCAGATGCTCAAAAGCTCGCTGGAATGTTTTGTATGCGGGTTGCTCGGCTTGTTGCCGGTGATCGGATTCCCATTTGCGATTGCCGCACTGCTGATTTCGGGGAGGGTTCGTGTCCGACAGAGAAAATTCTGGAATGCGGCCAAACCTTACTGGTTTTGGGGGGTCGTGTGTGGTTCTCTGGGAATTTTTCTATGGGGCGCGGTTTGGTTCTTGATTCTTTTTAACGCCCTGAACCCTGATTAGTGTAACAATCAATCCCACATCAGACCGTTTTGGGACACGGATTACACGGATTTTCACCAATAAAAACACGAAACACAAATCCGTGGTAATCCGTGAAATCCGTGTCTCAGTTCTTCGGCAATTTTTCCTCCACCATTTCACAGAGCACGTGCATGAGGAGTTTGTGGCCCTCCTGAATCCGCGCGGTTTTGTCGCCCGGCACCAGCAAATCCAATGTCGCCAAGCCTTTGGTAAACCCACCATCACGACCCAGAAAACAAATGCTTTCGACACCTTTGCGCTTGGCCTCTTCGAGCGCGCATAACACGTTTTTGGATTTGCCACTGGTCGTCAGTGCAATGAGCACGTCGCCTTTTTCCGCCAAACCCCTGACCTGGCGGGCGAACATTTCGTCAACACTGTAATCGTTGCAAACCGCGGTCAGGAATCCGCCGTCGGCGGTGAGCGAAATGGCCGGATAAGGCCGGCGATCTTCCACAAAGCGGCAGAGAAACTCCGAGGCCAGATGCGTGGCGTCCGACGCGCTGCCACCGTTGCCGCAGGTGAACACCTTGTGGCCGGAGGTGAGACAACGCAACACCATCTGCGCGGCGCGATTCAGCGGCTCTTCCAAATCCACGAGCGCGCGGCTGGTTTTGACGGAATCTTCAATCGCCCGTTGCAAGAGAGTCATGCGTGCAAAGTTAACGGTTGGCCGTTGAAAGAAAAGGCGAAATGAGGTATGGCTTGGATGCCGCACCACGAAAAATAATCACCGTGATAATGAACAGAAGGTAACGAAGAAAACAAAGAGCTTTCGTTAACTCCGTTTGCTTCTGTTAAAACGAAGCCGGCTTGTATTTTTGCAGCAAAACGTTACCTTTTGTCCATGCCGATTTACGAATTTCATTGCGAGAAATGCGAGCGCGACAGCGAAATCCTGGTCCGTTCCAGCGATTGGAAAGGCACCACCTGCCCGCATTGCGGCTCGACCAGGTTAGCCAAAAAGCTTTCGGTCTTCGCTTCCGCCGGAGGCGACGGCCCTTCAGCACCGTCATTTGGCGGCGGAAATAGAGGAGGCGGTTGTTGCGGCGGGCATTGCCACGGGGGACACTGAATAACCGGGTGTATATCTCTGACAGATGCAACTGTCAGACTATGGATTGAATGGCGAGGGCCGGAACAAATTATTTCCGGCGTGGCTTCTTGGTGGCTTTGGGCTGCTTGGCTTTCTTGGACGATGGCGGCGTGGCAATCATGCGCTTTACCGCGTCCTCAAACGTAACGCCGTTCAGCCTCAAATCAATTGCACGTGGCATATCCTTATTGAATCACAAGCCAATGTTTCAGGAAAGTTTTTTCCATCCTCACTTCGAGGCTATGGGTGTATATATCTGCTAGAAGATTTACAAACATGGCTGACGAAATTACAGAGAAGCATTATAAAAAACGCCGCTCGCATTTGGGAATGGTTTTTTGGGAAACGTGGAAGGAAACCGAGATGCATGGAGTCGTTATCGAAGATTTGGCGGGTGGTATTATGACCGTTTTGTTGGCAATAGTATTTCAAGTTGTAAAGTGGGATGAATTTTTAGAGCTGATTTTTCTGGCGATTGTTGGTGGAGCGTGCGGAGTAATTTTAGGTTTTATCTATAGGTTTGCTTTCGTGACGCCCACAAAGATTTACCGAGAACTGGAAGATAAATTTGAAGTCGCTGAATCAAAACTTAGTGAACTTCAAACTGTGAAATCGTTAGAAGTCGGTGCATTGCCCCCGAAACAAATGTTAGATCGCCCCCGTTCCGTTTATGCTTGCGAAATTTTTATCCGAAACGACAATCAAGCAACAAGTGGTGTGAAATTAAAATTGCTGGGAATTAGTCCGGCATTTCAAACAAGAGATGCGAGCATTGCTATTGAGATTCGCATAATATAGTGACAAGTGCAATTCCTCGTGTTAGTCTTCGGGCATGGGCAATCCAAAAGGTGTCGAACGCGATTTTGATCAACTCGAACGGCGACGGCTCAAAGCCGCCCGGCTTTTTGATCGAGGC
>DATNHM010000013.1:0-25597 GCA_035604955.1 Candidatus Limnocylindrales bacterium
ATGAGCAATTTCCTCACGGTTTCCTTCCTTCTGGTCGTAGGAACAGAGGATTCGTTCACGCAAGTCCAAGGATATGGTTCGCATGAACGAATTCTACCAAACCCGGAACCACATGGCTACAGTTTTATTTAAAATGCTCTAAAGGCATAGGGAGTCTGGCATCGGCTTCAAGAATTTTCCACAAATTGAGAGCCCCGGATGAGGCGACCGAAAATAGCCCACGGTTTTAACCGGGGGTGGAGTTGGCGCGTCCGACTTTGTAGCCTTTGAGGCCGTAAAACGCGACGTAGGCGTAGGCAATGAGCGGAACAATAAACGCCACCTGTGGATTCCAGACATCGGCAATCTTTCCCCAAGTCCAGGGCAGGATGGCGCCGCCAATTACCGCCATCACCAACAGGGATGACACCTGGCTTTTGTAAACACCCATGCGGTCGAGTGCCAGCGAGAAGATGTTCGGCCAGCCGATGGAGGTGAACAGACCGACGCCGACGATGCACCACATGGCCAATTTGTGACCGAAAATAATGGCAATCGCCAACAGCACAACAATTGTTCCTGAAAAGACGAATAGTGTGCGGTCGGCGAGTCCCTTCCCGAATTGGAAAAACAGCCAGCAGAGCGCGAGCAGGGGCAAATACATCTTCACTACGTCCCAACCACGCCAGGACAACAGGATTAGAAACGCGGCAATGGGAATTCCGGCGAGTAAGAGCCGTTTGTTGACCGATTTCATTTCGCTCATTTCCACCGAGCCCATGAAACGGCCAATCAACATGCCACCCCAGAACAGCGAAACATATTTGCTGGCCTCCAGTTGTGGCATGTCGGCGACGCTGGGCAGGCCGAGATAATTGATGATAGCGCTGCCCACAGACACTTCCCCGCCGACGTACATGAAGATGGCTATCATGCCGAGGACGACATGGGGATATCTCAGCGAACCGATGCCGGGTTCCACCTTACCTTCGCCGACGTGCGGTAAATGAATTGAGAAGAAAAATACCGCCAGAACCAGAAAGACAATGCAAAAAATCAGATAAGGCACTTTGACCGATTCCGCTCCATTCGCGCCAGTAGCAGCGAAATATTTGAAGATCAGGAAACCACCGATCAGTGGACCGGTCGTCGTTCCGACCGAATTGAACGCTTGGGCGAAATTGAGGCGGCTCGATGCCGTGCGCTCCGGGCCGAGGATGGTCACATAGGGATTGGCCGCGATTTGCAACATGGCGAATCCCAAACCAACGATGAACAGCCCGCCAAGAAAAATCCAATAGGACAGCAGATTCTTCTTTATTTCCTGAGGATAGGCGTCCACCAGCAAAGCCCGGTTAAGACGTACGATGGCTTCGCCGGCGGGATTTTGAGCCAGCAATTGTTTCGTGGCCGGCTGTAAGTCGACAGCCGCAAACCGCTGCTGATCGTACATCGTCGGGCCATTGATGATCTTGTTCAAGTCCTGTGCCAGATCCTGTTTCAAGGCTGCCGGGGATTCGTTGTGTTGGATCGCCTGTATCGTCGGTCCGGACAAGTTTTGGTAGATGAAAAGCGAAACCGCGTCGGTGTGTTGATTTAATTTTTGAACCAGCGACGGAAGATCCGCCAGGTCGCCGGGAGAAATGATTGACGAACGGTGCGCCAGGTTTGCGGCTGGCCAAAACAACGAACTGCCGAGAGTCGCTATCAAAAGCCCGATAACCACGCCGTTTTTGTAGCCGATGCGGGCGATGGGATCGCCCCAGAAGGCTGAAATAAGAAAATACGCAATCGAGCCAATACAGTAGGCGCCGAAGAAAGCGAACTGGACCAACATGGCTTCAACGTAATTCAGAGTGAACGCCTCTTTAAATCGCGGGATGAGAATATCATTGAAAACGGTCATGAATCCCCACATGAAAAAGAGGATGGTCATGATCGCGAACGGGCCGCGATACGACTTTCCGTTTTCAGATGGGGACGAAGTTGCTGTTTGCGAGGTGGTTACACTGATACTCGGCATAGGATTCATCCATAATCCTGAGACTTCAGAAACTGTCAAACATATTTGCGGGCCGGATTTGAACCTAAATTATGTGACATGGCTGTTGTTCCTTACGGGTTGCGCCGCCGTTTACGAAGGCGTTTAATGACTGTGAACCCTTTGAGTCCCGGCCGGTGCTGGCGGTGAATCAACTGTGCCTCGTGAAAGCGCATTCACCGGACCTGCTGTGGTTCGGATCGTATCCGGGCCGTGGGGTAGATTGGTATTAACCTGGCGGCCAGAGCCGTCAATTAAAGAAGAATATGAAACGTTCCATCCTGTATCTGGCCGTCCTGCTGATGGGTCCTCCGATGATTCCGCTGCACGCAGGACCCGTATTCCGCAACTTCATCACCGTCCGGGGCGACCAGTTGATGGATGGCAACAAGCCGTTCCGATTTATTTCGTTTAACATTCCCAACCTGCTGATTGTCGAAGACAACGTTCCGTTTACCGGGACCAATCCCTGGTGCCTGCCCGATGCGTTTGAGCTTCAGGACGCCCTGGCGACGGTGCAGCAGATGGGCGGGACCGTGGTGCGCACCTATTCCATACCGGTCTGGCGGAGCAACGATCCGCCGGCGGAGTCTTCGTATGTGCTGGGAGTTGACCAGTACAATGAAAATGCCTTCCGCACGTTCGACCTCGCGCTCAAGCTGGCCAACGAGAACGGCGTCCGGCTCATCGTTCCGCTGGTGAACAACTGGAAATGGCAGGGTGGCCGTGGTGAATATGCCGGTTTTCGGGGCAAGATTGCGGACGACTTCTGGACCGACCCGCAGCTTATCGCTGATTTCGAGAGGACCATCCGGTTTGTCCTGCTGCGGACGAACACACTGACGGGAGTGCGTTACTGTGATGACAAGTCCATCCTCTGCTGGGAAACCGGCAATGAGCTTTCCAGCCCCGCTTCCTGGACGCACGAAATCGCCCGTTATATCAAGAGCATTGATCAGAATCACCTGGTCATGGATGGTGTGAACGGCGGGCGTTTACGTCCCGGTTCGCTAAGCGACCCGGACATAGACATCGTTACGACGCATCATTACCCAAGTTTCGGGATGCGAGGAACCTTTGCCGAATTCATCCGCCAGAATTGGGCCTTGGCGAAAGGCAAAAAGCCCTATGTCGTTGGCGAATTTGGATTTGTCGGCACGGCGCAGATGGAAGACGCCATGAAAGCCATCCTGGACACCGGCACAGCGGGCGGTTTGCTGTGGAGCCTGCGTTTTCGCGACCGTGACGGCGGCTTTTACTGGCACAGCGAGCCGGATGGCGGCGACCTCTACAAGGCATTCCACTGGCCCGGCTCGATCGTCGGCGACGGCTATGATGAAATTCAACTCATGGCTTTGGTTCGCAGCAATGCCTTTGCCATCCGTGGGATGATTCCACCGCCGATTCCGGCTCCGGCGTCGCCCAAATTGTTGCCGATCACCGACCCCGGCGCGATTTCGTGGCAGGGCTCGGTGGGCGCCGCCGGCTACAACGTCGAGCGCGCGCCGAAGCGAAGCGGTCCCTGGAAAGTGGTCGGAGCCGGGATTGACGAAAGCGCCGTGCAATATTATCCGCTGTTTAACGATGAGTCTGTACCGGGGGGTGAATGGTTTTACCGTATTATTGCGAAGAACAGGTCGGGAGTCTCAAATCCGTCCAATGTCGTCGGCCCGGTTACGGTCACGCACGACACCCTGGTGGACAACCTGGCTGATTTCTCAAAAGTCTATGCCCGGGAAGGCAACCTGGAGATAAAGACGCGCGATTGCCGCAAGGCGAAGGAAGACGTGGACCGCGCCGCCGGCACAGCCGGGGACGCGCTGGTTTACAAACTTCCAACTCCGATTGAAGGTTTCCGTGTCTTCGCTTTCTTTCCCGGCGCGGTCGCCGACTTGAAGTTTTCCATCTCCGATGATGGCCGGACTTATCATGACATCCCCGCCGCCAAGAACGAATATTTCAGTGGCGCCGGCGATTATAATTACTGGGAACCCGTGCTGTACCACGCCGAGAACCTGGGCGGAACCGGGAAATTCCTGAAAATTGAGATGACCGGCGAAACTCAAATCGGCCGGGTGGAAATCACCCATGCCTTGGAGAAAAATTAACCGTTGATTTTTAATGGACCTGATTAATCTGAAAGACTTTTCGCAGCGCATCAGCGATCACTTGTTCAATCATCTTATGCCGTTCTGGTGCGGCCCGGCCGTGGACCACGAGCAGGGCGGCTGGATGGGCTGGTTGTCCAACGACCTGAAACCAGACCGGACCCAGCCCAAGGGGCTGATTGTCAACAGCCGCATCCTTTGGGCCTTCTCGGCGGTTCACCAGGCACGGCCGGATCCCCTTTTCCGGCAAATGGCCGACCGGGCGTATGATTACGTGATGAACCGGTTCTGGGACGCACAACACGGGGGTGCGTTCTGGCGGTTGGACGATACCGGGCGCGTCGTCCTGGATGATTCCAAGAAAACCTACGGCCAGGCGTTTTATATTTACGCGCTTGCGGAATATCACCGGGCTTTTGGCGGGCTGCCCGCGTTGGCCCGCGCCCGGGAGCAATTCGAGCTCATTGAACGGCACACGCACGACAACAAGTTCGGTGGCTATATCGAAGTCTGCCACCGGGACTGGACGGAAGCCGGTCCTGACGCCCGGCTCAGCGACAAGGACATGAACGAGAAGAAGTCCATGAACAATCACCTTCACGTTCTGGAGGCCTACACCAACCTGTACCGGGTTTGGAAGGAACCGCGCGTCGCCCAACGTCTGCACGAACTGATCCGGCTTTTTGAGCAACGCATTCTCGATTCCCGCACGCAGCACTTAAACCACTTCTTTGACGAGGAATGGCGCGTGCGTTCCGATTCCTACACGTTCGGCCATGATATCGAAGGCACCTGGCTGCTTTGCGAAGCCGCTGAAGTTCTGGGCGATGCCGATTTGCTGAAGCAAGTGGAGCAGGTCGCGCTGCCGATGGTGGAGGTTGTCCTCAAGGAAGGAATTGATACCGATGGCGCGCTGCGTTACGAGGGCAGGGGAGGAAAAATCATTGACGGCGGCAAGGAATGCTGGCCGCAGGCCGAATCGGTGATTGGTTTTCTTAACGCCTGTCAAATCTCCCACGACAAAATATTTCTTAACGCCGCGCTGCGCGTCTGGGATTTCATTAGACAACATCTGGTGGACCATGCGCGCGGCGAATGGTTCTGGCGCATCACGCCGGAAGGCAAGGTGGACGCCACGTTACCGAAAGTCAGCGAATGGAAAGGCCCCTATCACGCGTCCCGGATGTGTCTGGAAACGCTCCGCCGGTTGCGCGCCATCGGCAGTTGAAGTTTTTTCTCGAACGCCGTGGTGCGCGGGAACAACATGGCCACATGCAAACCCGAATACCTTTCCTCATTTGGCCTTACACCCGCCCTCACCTGAATCCTCTCCCCCGGGAGAGGACTTCCGCCATCAGGCGCCTGGATTTGCTGAGAGCTTTCCAGCCAATCCCGGCGTGTGTATTTCAAGAAAGGCGGCAAACGTTTCTCCCTCTCCTTGGGGAGAGGGCCGGGGTGAGGGAGAACAATGAACCAAGCTCGAAGATTCCCAAACGCAGTTCTGTCATGGTAGCGGCGGCCTGTGACCGCCGGACATTTTTTGAACTTTTCAAAAGGGCACGGCGCTCACAGAGCGCCACAACATGGCTTTGCAAAAGCCTCGTCTATTCAGGGCTGCTCGCTGCGACAATCGTTTGTCATGCTACCGAAACAGTTGGCGTCTTCAACGTGTTCGATTACGGTGCCAGGGGCGATGGCACAAACGACGATACTGCCGCCGTTCAAAAGGCCATTGATACCTGTGCAGCTCAAGGCGGCGGGGAAGTTCTTTTGCCGGCCGGCACTTTTCTTACTGGCGCGCTCACGTTGCACAGTGGGATTGATTTCCACCTGGCCAACGGCGCCGTGCTCAAGGGCAGTGCCAACTGGCGTGATTACGGTCATCCCGGCGCGTTGTTGTTTGCGAAGGATGCCACCAACATCACCGTCTCCGGCAATGGCGTCATTGACGGCAACGACCGAGCCGTCTGGCAGCAACTGGCCAATGAAGAAGCCGGCGGCGACGTGAACAAAACCAACTGGTGGCCGGAATCCTTCACCGGCGATTGGTGGCCGTTCGACAAGCTGCCCGACCAGCCGCAAACACACGGCGGCCGGCCGATGATGGTGATCTTTATCGGCTGCCGGCAGGTGCGGATGCATGATTTTACCTTGCGCCATGCACCGAGCTGGACGGTGCATCTGGTCGGTTGCGAAGACGTGGCAATTGATGACATCAGCATCCATAACGCCTGGGACGTGGCCAACTGCGACGGTATTGACATTGACCATTCCCGCGACGTGCGCGTGGCCAACTGTGACATCAGCGCGGCCGACGACGGCATTGTCATCAAGGACACGCCGAATTTTGCCGCCTATGGCGGCTCTGCCCGCATCACGGTGACGGGCTGCGTGATTGAGTCGCGGAGCAGCGGGTTGAAAATTGACGAGACGTACACCCTGCCGGGCGCGCGGGACATTGTCTTTGCCGATTGTGTCGTCGCGCACAGCAACCGCGGGCTTTCCATCCAAAGCCTTGACGCGGGTAACATCGAGAACGTGTTGTTTGCCAACATCACCGTCGAAACCGGTTTCCAGCCGCACAAATGGTGGGGCGCGGCGGAGCCGATTCATATCAGCCATTTTCCGCGCAACGCGAAGACCAAACTGGGTTACGTCCGCAACATCCGATTCAGCAACATTCTTTGCCACGGTGAAAACGGAGTTTTTCTGATGGGCTGGACCAATTCGCCGCTGGAAAACATCGTGTTGGACAATGTGCGTGTGGAAATCGCGAAGACCAGCGAAGTGCCGGGCGGCTTTTATGATGAACGGCCCGCAGGCGTGTTTACCAACGGCATATTCGATTACAAACTGGCGGGGATTTACGCCCGCGACATCAACGGATTGTCACTGCAACACACCGAGGTGGTTTGGGGCAAACCCTTGGACCAGACCTACGGCAAAAGTCTGGACGCAAAGGACGTGAAAAACCTCGAGGGAAAGTTGCAGGACTGATCCGTTTACGTGTTGCTATAAAGTAACCGCCTGCCAATTGCTTTGACAGGTAAACTCTGCCGCCGGGCCGTTGACCCTCAGAACAGGGTGTAGATGAACGGAGCCACCCCGGTGCTCGACAACAGGATCAGCAGGCCGAAAATCAGAAGGATTAGCATAATGGGCACCAGCCACCATTTCTTGTTCGTTTTGAGGAAGTCCCAGAGGTCGCGCAGAAAGCCGCCGCGGGACGGAGCCGCCGCCGCTTTCTCAAATTCACTGGAAGGTTGTTTACCCATTGAGATGCCAAAAGCCTACGCCTGCGCTAAAATTGCTTCAAGTACCTTTTGACGTCCTGTTCCGGGCGTCGCGCAATCCAAAAACTGGTTTGTCCTGGCTTATGCCGCAATTGGAGTTCATCGCGCCCGCGCCAGCGGAATACCAGGGCAAGGGGTGTCAGCACGACGTAAAACATTACCGCGAGCACCACTTGGGTCATCACCCAGCCGATGGGAAACGCGACGACTGTGGCGGTGACAAACAGCCAGCGCACAGCGGTTGGCTTCAACAGGCCAACCAGGCCGATCAGGGCAATAGCCGCCAGCACCGCGGCGGCGGTAACGCGGTGGCGCAGGAACATTTGTTGAGCCGCCACTGCGAGGAAGAATACCAGCCAGGCAGCGGCGAACTGTCGCAGCACGCGCGGTGTCGGTTTGAGCGGGAGATGAAACCATTTCATAGGCATGTCAGTCAGCTTCAAAGGCGGCCAGATGTTTTGCCCGTTCGGCGGCGGAAAGGACACCCTTCATTTGTTCTTTTTTGAGGACAAAATCTTCCAGCACCAGCGCGTCCATGTCAGTGGCCAGAAAGCAGCGCAAGGCCTCGACCGGGGAACAGACGATGGGTTCGCCACGAACATTGAAACTGGTGTTCACAAGCACAGGGCAACCCGTTGTGCGTTCAAAGGTCTTGAGCAGCCGGTAGAACCGCCCGTGTCGCTCCTCATCCACGGTCTGGAGACGCGCGCTGTAATCCACATGAGTGATGGCCGGCAGGGTTGAGCGGACAATATTCACCCGGCGGCGCAGGTCCGGGTCCGTCGTCATGGTTTCCCGGTCGGCATCGGAAATTGCCGTGCGATGCTGTTCCAGGATGGGCGCGACCAGGAGCATGTAAGGACTTTCCGTTTCCGCCGGCAGCGCGAAGTATTCCACAGCGCGCTCCTTCAACACCGAGGGTGCGAAGGGACGGAAACTTTCGCGCTGTTTGATCTTGAGGTTCAACACCGACTGCATGGCCGGATTTCGCGGATCGCCCAGGATGCTTCTTGACCCCAGCGCGCGCGGGCCGAATTCCATGTGTCCATGAAACCAGCCCACGACCTTGCCGGCCGCGAGCAGTCTGGCGATCTCGGCCAATAATTCCGCTTCGTCAGTGAATTTCTGATATGCCGCGTTTTCGGCGGCAAGCGTGCGCTCGATTTCCTCGTTTGAGAATGTGGGGCCCAGGAGGCTGCCTTGCTGGGTATCGCCCCCGGCGGGTCGGCGCGGATTTTCGAGCAGTTGATGCCAGACGAACAGCGCCGCGCCCAGCGCGCCGCCGGCGTCGCCGGCGGCCGGCTGAATCCATATGTCGGAGAACGGTCCTTCCCGCAGAACCTGTCCGTTGGCGACGCAATTCAGCGCCACACCCCCGGCGAGCACGAGATTTTTTTTGCCGGTCAGGCGGTGAGTTTCACGGGCCATGTTCAAAACAATTTCCCCGGTCACGACCTGGATGCTCGCGGCCAGGTCCATGTGCCGCTGTTCCAGTTGGGCCTCCGGCCGGCGGGGGGGTCCGCCGAACAGCGCATGGAAACGCTCATTGGTCATCGTCAACCCCTGGCAATAATTGAAATAGTCCATGTTCATCCAGAGGCTGCCGTCCTTTTTGACCTCGACCAGTTGTTGTCGAATTACTTCGGCAAATCGCGGCCGGCCGTAGGGCGCCAGCCCCATGAGCTTGTATTCGCCGCTGTTGACCTTGAACCCGCAATAATACGTGAACGCCGAGTAAAGCAAGCCCAGCGAGTGGGGAAATTTCAACTCGCGCAGCAGGTCGATGCGATTTCCCTCACCGGCGCCGATGGCGGCCGTGCACCATTCCCCGACGCCGTCCAATGTCAAAATGGCCGCCTCGTCAAACGGGCTGGGGTAGAAGGCGCTGGCGGCGTGGCTCTCGTGATGTTCGGTAAAAACGAAGCGGGCGCGGCGGGCGGCGGGCAGCTCGCGGCGCAGCAACCGCCGCAGATGCAGCTTGTCTTTGAGCCAGACCGGCAGGGCGAGGCGAAAACTGCGGAAGCCGGCTGGAGCAAAGGCGAGATAGGTTTCCAGCAACCGATCAAATTTAAGCAACGGTTTGTCGTAAAATGCGAGGTAATCAAGATCTTCGGATTGCAGGCCGCCCGCCCGCAAGCAATAGGCAACCGCGTTGGTTGGAAAACCGGGATCGTGCTTTTTGCGGGTGAATCGTTCCTCCTGCGCGGCGGCGACAGTCCGTCCGTCCACGACGAGCGCAGCGGCGCTGTCATGATAAAAGGCTGAAATGCCCAGAATGCTGGTCGTCGGCATGAAACGTGGAAAAGAAGATTAAACTCGCGGCCCGGGCACGGCAAGGCTTCGCAACACGGCGGACTCCCGTTTCATTCTCATCCCGATGACGCGGGAAACAAGCCAATCAGCTATGTTGCCAAAGCCGCCAGTTTTTCATTGGCCTGGGCGATGACCGCGAGCGTGCCTGTGTCCGTATCAAACACCGTATTCAATCCCTGCGGCTCGCTGAACGGGTCGCCCATGAGCGCGGCGGCTGAATCCATTTTACCCGAGCCGGCGCGGGCTTCGCCGGCCCAGGCCCAGAAGTTCGCCCCCTGCAAGGCGCGGCCCGCCTGGCAGGAATCCGCCACCTGTTCGAACATGCGCCGGTAATAATCATCACGCGCCGTCGTGGGGCTGTCGGGGGAATACTTCTCGTGGTCGCGCGGGATGCCGAATTCCTCCAGCACCAGCGGCTTGTGCAACGTGTCGGTGGCCAGAACCGTGTGCTCTTCCACGTGCGCTTTGGCCTTGGCGGCGGCCTTTTCGTAATCGGGACCGAGGGCGGGGTCTTTCAACCAGCCCCAGTTTTTCAGCCACATGTGCACGGTCACGTAATCAATCGCCGGGCTTTTATGTGAGGTTACAAAGTCATCCGCCTTGTCCAGACAACCATGAATGCCTTCGGAACCGGTGCAGACCAGATGGTTCGGGTCCTGGTCATGGATGAACCGCGCGGTTTCATCCACCCATTGAGCAAAGATGGAAACGGAGTTGTTGCTTTCACTGACGCCGGGGCGCGGTTCGTTGGCCAGTTCCCAGGTCATGACCGCCGGGTCATCGCGATAGATCCGGCCATTCACCGTGTTGCGGCGCTGGATGATTTTCGTGACATAACCGCGATACAGTTCGTTCGCGGCCAGAGTCGTATAGAGGCGCGCCGAAAATTTCATGAAACCACTCCAATCGCCGCGGGCGATCACCGGGCGATCCGGATCGGGAATGGTATCGCCGGTGATCCAGCGGACGTACTGCGCAAACCCGCCGGACCATTGCCAGTAATTGGACAGGAAAAGGATTCCGCGCATGTCGCGTTTGGCCATTTCCGCCAGGCAAAAGTCCAGCCCGGCGAGGAGGGCTTCATCATAATCCTGCGGTGCCCGGGTGATGCCGCGCGGAATGGAGCCGGCCAGCGGCGAGGTTTCCGAGCCGGCCAGGAGGCGGATGTTCTTCACCCCGATGCTCTGGAGGTGATCCAGTTCGCGGATCATGCGCTCGCGGCCGCCCGGCAGCCCGGCGTCACTGAGGTAGCAGCAGCACCAGAAATTGGTACCCACGTAGAAATACGGCCGGCCGCGCAATTCAAAGCGTCCGTGGCGGATGGTGACAAAATCGCCGCCGTGCCGGCGGCGGCTGGCGACGCCGGTCGGGGTAGCGGCACAGCCGGCCATGACCAATGGCAACGCCAGGGCCGAGGTTTTGATGAAATTTCTGCGCGAGATGCGATTGCTCATAAATTGTCAGTTTCCGGGTTAATCGGCACGAAAGTCCGGCATTCGCCGGGAAGGCCTTCGCGACCTGCCCGGTTTGGCTCGAACACGGGAGGAGTTTAGCAGATACACGGCCCGGGCGCTGTCGCCATTTTAAGTGACAAGACCGAGCCTGGCCGTCATTATAGTCTTTCCGCTGAGAAAACATGGCCACGACCGATGACTAAAACGTCCTTCCAAAAAAAACTGAAGCAATTGCAGCAACACCACCAGAAACTCCTGAAGCGGCCGAACCGCAGACAGAAGCAGGGTAACGGCATTTTTGACCGTTACGAATTCCCGGTCCTGACCGCCGAACACACGCCGTTGTTCTGGCGTTACGATTTCAACTACGCCGACAATCCGCATCTGATGACCCGGCTGGGCATCAACTGCGTCTTCAATGTCGGTGCCATGGAATGGAACGGCAACATCGTGCTGATGACGCGCACGGAGGGCTGGGACCGCAAATCCTTCTTCGCGGTCGCCGAGAGCAAGAATGGCGTGGATGGCTTCCGGTATTGGGATTACCCGGTCCAAATGCCCGATTACGAGCCACAGGAAACGAACCTGTACGATATGCGCCTCGTCCGCCACGAAGACGGCTGGATTTACGGCCTGTTCTGCGCGGAACGGCACGATGATTCGAAACCGGGCGACCTTTCCGCCGCCGTGGCGCGTTGCGGCATCGCGCGCACCCGGGACCTCGTGAAGTGGCAGCGGCTGGCGGATTTGCAAACGGCTGGGTCGCTGCACCAGCGCAACTGCGTGTTGCACCCCGAATTCGTGACCGGCCAATACGCCTTTTACACGCGGCCGATGGCCGATTTTGCGGCCACCGGGACCGGCGACGGCATCGGCTGGGGTTTGTGCGATGACATTGAGCACGCAGTGATTGAAAAGGAAGAAATCATTGATCCGCGTTTCTACCACACCATCAAGGAAGGCAAGAACGGCCTCGGTCCGGCGCCCATTAAAACGAAGAAAGGCTGGTTGCACCTGGCGCACGGCGTGCGCAACACCGCCGCGGGGATGCGTTACGTGCTTTACCTGTTCCTGTGCGATTTGAAGAACCCGGCCAGGGTCATCAAGTCACCCGGCGGTTATTTCATGGCGCCGGAAGGCGAAGAACGCGTCGGCGATGTTTCCAATGTGGTTTTTGCCAACGGCTGGGTGGCGCGCGCCAATGGCGACGTATTCATTTATTACGGCTCATCGGACACGCGCACGCACGTGGCGACCAGCACGGTGGACCAGTTGCTGGATTACGTGATCAACACGCCGGCAGACGGCATGCGTTCGAAGATTTGCGTTGAACAACGGTGCCGGTTGATCAGGAAGAACCTGGCACGGTAATGGCTTGAAAATTTATAGAACGTAGGAGACGACGTAAGGAGTCTTTAACCTGCTTCTTTCAAAAAAAGTGAGACTCGTTACCTCGTCTCGTGCAATCAAGGCGGTTCCTCGGCGTTTATAATGGGTAACATTTCCGAAAGGCAATTTGCCGGTCGCGGAGCGACGGCGGAAATTAGCCCGGCACAACGTGCCGGGAAAAGCATCCGTAACATCCGGCGTCCTGAAGGGACGCTGGAAACGGTCGGATTGCCAAAAGTCTTTTCCTTCGTCCCTGTCGGGACGGAGACGCGGGGTGCGTAGCTATCGGGGACGTTGTCCCCGGCTAATTTCCATAGTCGCTTCGCGACACTCCGAGTGCTTCGACTTGGCGTTACTCACAAGAAACGTCAAAGAACCATTAGGGCAGCCAGACGGCGCGCCAGAATTGTACCGGAGTGGAAGGATCTACGGAGTTGGTGATGCTTATCGTTCCGGTCGGGGGCGTGTTGGTGGAGACCGACGTCCACGTCATCAAATCCGGCGAGCTTTGCAGGACATAAGACACGCCCGACTGGCCTTGAAGTTGAAAGACAAACTGGCCCGCGGCCGGCACCGTCGGGATGGCCAGTAAGGTTGCCGGCCCCGGTGAGAGGGCCAACAAGGTGGCCGAATACGGCCCGAAAACGTAATTAAAGTTTGTGCCGGCGCCGGAAAAGGCGGTTGTGGCGACGTCCTGGAAGAAAATGGGGCCGTTGGTTTTCGCCGCGTTGTCCTGCGGAATCCCGTACGAATAGACCGTGCCGCTTGAAGCCGGAGTGAAGCCGGCCACCGCCACCTGCCCGGTGTAGCTGTTGGACGGATCCTTGTTGATGGCCAACACGGTCAGGCTGCCATCCTGCCGCCGGACGGCATAAGTCGAAAGCAGCGAGTAATCGCTCGCCGCCGTCAACACGGTATCACCGGGTTGAAAGAAGTCGTGCATGAGTTTGTCGGTGTAGAACGTCGGATAGAGCGTGTTCAGGTTGCCGATGATGCCGAGGTCGCCGTTGGTGCGCCAGCCGTAGAGCGAAGCCGAAAAGTCGCCACTGGTATCGGCGCCATTCCGCAAATCCCACCAGATGAATGAATTCAATTCCGTCTTCATCAATTGAGCGAGACTGTCGGCCAGATACAGGCCGTTGACGACACTGGTGGATTGTTTGCCCTCCGGGCCTGAATCGGCATTGTTCTCCGTGGCCAGCAGTTCAATGTTGGTTCCAACGGCGCCAATATAATCGGTGATTTGCTGGCGCAGGCTCGCGGCATCGGAGGCCCAGTTGGCGGAAGCCTGGAGCAGGCTCGCGTCGTTGTCCGAGCCGGATTCGGGATAAAAGTGGTCCACAAGGAAATCGGGCATCACACCGGAAGCATTCAGCGTGGCGAGCATCACGGGCGTCCAACCGTTGTGATAGATCCCTTCGCGCGCGTTGTAGGCCGGGTGGCTCGTGTTGTTGACGAAACTGTCCTCGCCGGGCGTGGACACCGCGCCGATTTTGATGGTCGGATCCACGGCTTTCATCAGGCCAATGTAATTGGTGGCGCGCAACGCGTAGGTATAGGGGTCGTGTGCCACGGTATTGCTGTCGGTTTCCCAGCCGCCGTAACATTCATTGCCGATTTCCCAATCCTTGAAACCGATCGGCGCGGTCCGGGAGATGCGGAGAAAGTTTTTGCCGTCGTCGGTCCCCAACGGCGCGGCGGCGCGTAAGGACGCCCAATAGCCTGCCGTCTGCCAGTTGGTGCCTTTGGCATCCACGCCCAGGGACACCGTGCTGGTGGTCGCAGCGTTGCAATACGCCACCCACGCGGCCGCTTCCTGCGGCGTGCCGGTGCCGTAGTTGACGGTGATGATGGCCTGCGCATTGACACTGGCATTGGTGATAACGTGGATGAAATTGGCGAAAGAAGTCTGCCATTGCCACGTATTCGCAAGCGACCGGTTCAAGACCCAATGATATTCGTCGGACAGCGAACCGCCCGGCAGGCGGATAATGCGCGTGCCCAGCTCATTGAGCAGCGAAACGGTCGTGGACGTATCATAGTAGCCGTCCCACACCGCCGCATTCAACCCGAACCAGCGCGCATCGGCGGTGCGGATGGGCTGGCCGGCATTGATAGTACAGTGAACCACGGACGGGGGCGGCAAGGCGGCGTTCAACTGGATGTCATCCAGGTAGAAAGCAGGCTCGGTGGAGCCTGCAGAGTCTTGAATGACGAAGCCGGTGAAATTGTTCGTGTTGGCCACGCCCAAGGCCGACAGGGAAACCGTGTATTGTTGCCAGGTATTGGCCAGCGGCGTTGCCAGATGATAACGGGCACTTTGCGCGGCGTAGTTGAGAGTACCGTACATTTGAAGCTGTTGTCCGCCCACTACACCGCCATTCAGCCAAAAACTGACGCTGGCGAAGCCGGTATCCGTCAGGCTGGAATGGCTCAACCCGAGGCCACCGTAGGCGCTGGTGATGGTGACACTGATGGAATCGGTGCCGGAATGGACCGGGGAGGTATTGGTATAGCTCCGCGTGCAATTGTAACTTCCATCCGACCAGCCGTTGACCAGTGAATCGGCATAGATCGTCATGTTGGTCTGCGCCAGAACCACCTGAGTCGACGCCAGTGAGACAACGAGAACTGCCAACGAAGAAGTGATTCGCATAATAATTCAAAACCGATACCGGAAAAAGCACGCCTCCATCGTTAGGAAAAAGCGGGCGCCAACCATAGAGTCAACGCCCGCCACAACGTATAATTATTTCACTCGCAATCCACCAGAGCCCAAGCCTAGTTGATCGTGATGATCGAACTGGTGCCCTGTAGGATATTGGTGTTGTTGTTGTCTCCGGCGGTAATTGTATTCGTCGTGCTTGACGCCAGGAACGCACACGTCATTTGCACCGTGCCATTAGCCAACGGCTGCTGACCTTGCGGCACAAAATTGTTGCCCGCGTTGCTGTACAGATAGATTTCGTCACCGGTAAAATTGACGACGTGCCAGGTAGAGTCACAGCCGTTGACGGTGACGGTGATGGTATCGCCAATGTTATACGAGGCAGGATTGGGCGTTCCAATCTTGCCGGTCGGAGTGTCCGGCGCGTTGGTTTCGCCCGGGAACAACACCTGCAACTGTTTGTAGGTGCGCGCGAGCAATCGGTAGTAACCCTGGTTGCTCGGCACAAGATTTGCCCCCAACAAGGCTTGTCGGTTGGTATTACTCTGAATTTGCGACAAGGCAACCGCGTCATTCCAGCCGCCGGGGGTGGCCAGGTTTGAATTCGTTTGCAGGCCGAACCCGGAATCCGGCAACGTCCACGGCAGCCAGTAAACTGCATTCGGCGGGACCAGCACCACCCCGTTGGGGTCGTTGGCAAGAACCTTCCAGTAATTCGTGTTCAACTGCGAATCATTGGTGAAAATGTCGGTGAAAGGACTGTCGTTGCCGGTGATGGAAAACCAATTGTACACAACGGCTTCTCCACCAACAAACGTGTCGTTGGGTTGAGCTCCCAGAATCGGAGTGGCCGGGTCGGCAAACAGCGCCGCGGAAGCGGGGTCAAACACAAAGTTCGTAGTCTGCCCGTGAGGCGCCGTCAAGGTGACGTTGGTCTGATTGTTGAACGTCACACTCCAAGTGCCTAGCGCACTATAATTGGACGTAGCCAGGAAGCCAACCGGTTCCACGGGCCAGCCATTGGCACTATTGGTGGCGGTATTGTAAATCATGCCGTTGCCGGACGGTTCGTTGGTTTTGTATCGGAACGCCATATAAGCAAACCCATTAGTGTCCTGCTGAATCGTAATGAAGATGCAATTTGGCAGATTCCAATCCGCTGCCTGGTCATACGGACCGGGAGTTCCGTTCACGATGAAAAAGTGTTGTTGATACCCGTTGGGTGAATTCGTGGGGAATGACTTGATGTTCCACGAATAAGTCACATTCGGCTTGTCCACAAAGCCATAACCGGTGGAATTCGCCGTCTCGACTTGATAACGGTTGTCATTGTTGATAGGCTGGGTATCAATCAGGTTCAAGCCGGACACCGGTTTCTGGAAGCTCAACAACGTCGGCGGCCCGATCACCTGGGTCGGATTATAGTGCAAAACCAGATGGCCAATCCAAAAAACGAAATGATTGGTCGGATAACCAGCGTAGTTGTTGTAGTTGAACGCAACCCCGCCGATGCTTTGGAGATTGCCCACGGCATGATTAATTGGCATGGTCAAACTCACCCAGCTGTTGGTCGCGCTGCCCGGGATGGTCACCGAGCCAAAAAAGGTGGGGGTCGGACCAACGGAGCTGACGACACCTACCTCGAGACTGCCGAAATTCCCGTCCGTATTTGTCTGTTGAATCAGGCCGGTGATGGGATCTATTGGCTTCACCTGCACATCAAACCTGATGAAATCAAATTGGTTCAGGTTGGAAATGGTCTGGCTCCAATCATAGGCAGCATTGTTGCTAAAAGTTCCAAAGAACAGATTTTGATTACCGTGGGTGAAAGGGCAGACCACCATTAATGAGCCACAGTTGGGGCCGGCACCGGCGTCGAGAGTGTTCACGTCGTTGGTGATAGGTGAGTTAGTGCCGGGCGTATCGTACCAGGAAATCCACGAGGCCACGCTGCCGCTGCCGGCAAAGGGGGAACTATTTCCGCCGGTGCTAAAGGTATTGATATAGGAACCGGCCGGGAATGGCGCTCCCCACGTCCGGGCGGTCAAACCCGCGAGGGTCACCGCAATCAGTGCAAGAATGAAACGGAGGTTAAAGACGGTTTTTTTCATATAGTGTAGTGTTTAGTTTCTGGGTTGGCTGATAAATTCTTCAATTCAATTTTTTAAACTCAGCCGCACGCCGCGCATCCACATTCCAACGTTCCATGGCCGCTACCGGCGCCCAAAGCGCCAGACACCTTTTCTTCTGGAAATGCCTGACATTAGCGTGCTCAGTTTACGGTACCATAGCCCGGAAAAATGTCATGTCACGAGAACTGGTGACAGTCTGTATCAATCGCCAACCCTTACCGTCCACATTCCTGCCGGGCTGAGCAAGGTTCCGGTGCCAACGGTCTGTTCAATTGCCAAGGCCTCAACATGACCATCGCAAAAGAGATAGTTGAACCGTTTATTCTGCGCCTTGTACAACAAGGCGCCCTGATTGACGCCACTGCTGCTGGATGGATTCTGGGGTATGGAGGTCGTGTCAATCTGGTAAAGATTGCCATTGGCACTGCCATTTTGCGCGGATTCCGGGCCGAGGCAAACGCAGGTCCACTGGTTGCCTTCGCACTGCTGGCCGCCGGGTTCTTCGGCCAGCAGGATGGTTCCGGAGGGGCTTCGGACCACAGTAGTGGGATACCCTGGAGCATTCGGGTCGGGCAATAGCCTGCCGGTCAGCCAATAAACGCCCACGCCATGGAAACCCGGTTGGTTGAGGTCTGGTAATTTATACCCGCTGTCGCAATTAATCTGGTATCCGCTGCCCCAGGCTGACCCCACGCTGTTCATGGCATAAGACCTGAGGCCGAACGCGGGCGGGCCGGTTACCCAACTGACTTTGTTAAACTTGTCGAAGGGGCAAACCAGGACCTTGAGCGCGGGACCCACGCCGGCGGCGGCGGCATCCGCCGGGTCTTCAACAAAAACCCCCGCGATCAATTTTGCGTAAGAAAGATTGTTTGCGCCTCCGATGTCGTTGTAAATCCAGGTGTCCCAGCTGATTTGCTTGCCGCTGCCGCTGGTGCCGCCGGAGCCGATGCCCGCCGCCGGATACTGATTGTGGTGATCGCCGGCATACACGTTGAAGGCCAGACCCAGCTGTTTCTGATTGGAAGTATCCTGGGCCATCAAAGCCCTGACTTTGGCGGCGGCCAAAGCCGGAAGCAACATGGCCGCGAGAATCGCGATAATGGCAATGACCACCAGGAGTTCGATCAGTGTAAACCCTCTTTCTTTTGATGTCCCCCCTGTGATCCGATGGGCGGAACTGTTGTTGGTTTTCAATGGATGAGCTTTCATGGGCGGTTTCAATTTTAGTTGGCGTTGACCAGGCTGATCAGCCCGTGGCTGTTTATGACGTATTTTTTCCCCGGCGGCGGCGGCGGAATATTGATACCGGCGCTGGCGGCAAACTCTGCAAAGCTGGCGGGGACGCGACGGTTCTGCAATCTCCATCCGAGAAGTGCCCGGTTCAACGACTGCAAGTCCGGCTGGCCGTTGGTGACGGTTGCCGCCGGGGCGGATTGCGGCGCATTGGCGTCTTGCGGCGTCGAGACGGTTGCCGCCGGGGCGGATTGCGACGCATTGACGTCTTGCGGCGTCGAGGCGGAGGATGCCGAATTTTGGGACTGTTTGCCGCAACCGGCAACCAGCAGTGCAGCAGCACAGACCAGTCCGGCGCATAAAATTTGCCTCCGCCTGGACGGGCGGGCGGCTCCCCAACGAAAATTGGAATACGTTTTCATTTTTAAAAGCAATCCGCTTGCGCAATATGGGTTGCTGAATTTAAGAAACTCTACCCCAAATCAGTAAAAAGCACAATGTCACGAAAAATAGGGACAAGCCTCAGGGTTTCTCGACGTTTCCAGTGGAATCAGGGTTCACGCTCGCCCTCACCCCGGCCCTAACCTCTGTTGGTTTTTGCACAGTTCTTCAGAAGATGGCAGGTGCGAGAAGGTTATTTCAATTTCACCGTTGCCGATCACAATCTTTTCGATTAGGGCTTCGACGGTCCTGCGTTTGTCCTCAAACGGCAGTTTCGGCCAACGGTCATGGAGCGTGTTGGCCTCGTGGAGCACATCATCGGCGGACAGCTTATTGACCTTCAAGAAATCAACCTCGGCCTCAAGCTTGGGCAGTTCGGCCTGTAATTGTCTCATTCGTTCCTCGGCGGGGGAATACAGGTCGCGGAAGCCGTCGCCGGAAATCTGCTTGTGCAAATACAACTGGTGCGTCTGGTGCATTTCCTCTTTGACCTTCTGCATCTCCCGCTTATGGGCGTCCAGCAAGGCGGATTTCTCGGCCAGATTGCGGTCAGCTTGCCGCAAATGGCCGGCAATCCGCTTGGGCTCGCCGAAAAAGACTTTTAGCTCATTGCGGGCGATGTTCTCAAGGTCGGTGATTGGTATCTTGTTGCGGCATTTGCGGCAGAAGTATTTCGGGCTGTTGGCTGCGACATACATCCTGTGGCCGCAGGAGCAATGGGCTAAGCCGCTGAACAAGTGAACGGGCGGTTTGCCGGGCTTCTTCCATGTTTTTAAATGTTCCTCAATGATCTGGTTCACCTGATTCCATAGTTCTTCAGAAACGATGGGCGGGCATTCGGCCCGGCCCCATTCGCTTTCGGGCTTCGTTTCAGTGCGCCAGGTTCCGGTCAGGCGCATGGTATTGAACACATACACGCCTTTGGCGCTGGATTCGCTCAAGATGCGCAGAACCGAGGTATCTCGCCAGATGTTCCCATTGCGGGTGCGGTAACCGGCGGCATTGAGTTCCTTGGCAACCTGGCCTTTGCGTCGGCATTGCAGAAACAGTTCGTAGGCTTTGCGACGGACGGCGGCTTCCTCCGGCCGAATGATCAATTTGCGGTCTTTCCAGACATAGCCGTATGGGGAAGTGCCGTTGATGGATTTGCCGAGTTTGGCGCGGGTCAATATAGAGGCATTGACGCGCTCGGTGATTTCCTCGCGTTCCCATTGGGCGAACACGCCCAAAAGATGGAAGAACATCCGCCCGCCGGCAGTGCTGGTGTCAATGGCTTCGGAGAGCGAAATGAGGTCAGCCTGGTGCTTGTTAAAGAAGTCCGAGAAGTCTTCCAGTTCGCGCCGATTGCGGGACAGGCGGGCGAGTTTGGAGAACACTAATCCGGTGATGTGGCCGCGCTCCACGTCTTTCATCATGCGCTTGGCTTCCGGGTGCTGCATGACGGCCTTGCCGGTCTGCCCGGCAAGGTCATAGACCTCCTTGACCTGCCAGCCCTTGCTCTTGGCATAGCTCCTGGCGCGTTCCTCGTGGTGTTCGGGGCTTTCGCCCTTGGCCTGGTCCTCGGTCGAAACCCGAATCCAGATGCCTACCGGTTTGTTCAAGGCACTATTTTCCTTCATAGCACTACTTCATACCTAAAACATAATTCCCTCACAAGAAAAAAGTGTAGGCAAAACGCCTTTATTTCGTATGCTCGCCACATGTTGAAAGGATATTCGGTTTCAGAAAACGGATTGGCTCGTCTTGCGAAACGATTCCGGAAACAGGCCGGCAAAACCCGCGCACAGGCGGCGCGGGAAATGGAAGTGTCTCAAACCTCCATCTTCCAAGCGGAAGAAAAACCGGCGCAAGGCTTGCTGAAATTGCGCGCGCGCATGATTGTAGCCTATTCGCCGTTCAAGGTTGTTGGGCCGGTGTTTCATCTGGAACGGAAATGACGGTTGGCAGCTCAGAATCACTTTCGGCGCATGGCCTCGGCCATGATTCGGTTGGCGATGTCCTCCTTCTGCTTCTGTTCCGGTGCGGAAAGCTTTGGAACCGAGCGTTTGACCTTGTAACCGCCGTACTGAGTTTCGGTTGGTTGCGGCACGGGCGACTTCAATGCCCTCAAATACATAATGAACGGGTCGGGCTGGAAATACTCAACTCTTGCCGCCAGTTCCGCGCCCAAGCTGCCGCAAACGGCATTGCTGATCTTTCGCAAGCGTTCCTCGTCCAGGCAAATCACCGCTACTTTCGTAAGCCCCGCTTTCAAGCACTTGGCGACATTGCCCACTTCATGGTCAATGGTGGTGGAAATGGATATTTCACAGGCGATGCTTTCTCCGATACGTTCCAACCACAAATCCACGCTGCCCTGACCGTCCAACACCGGTTTTTCAACGACACTGCGGAATCCAAGTTCCTCCGCCGTCTCTTTGATGCGTTTCTGAATTGCCTGGTGCTGGGCTCCGCCCCTGCCTAAATCGCGTGGCGGCTCGTGTTTGATGACTGGTGACTGTTCTTTCGGAATTTCAGCAGCTATCTGCGGCTTGATAACGACTTCGTTGGCAAACTGGCTAACGACCATCGGCGGTTCTGAAACAACCGGCCCAACTGGCGTCCTTGGTACTGGCGGTTTCGGCTTAGTCAGCTCTGGCGGCGGGGAAGGCGGCGGTTCCTCCGGCGATGTTCGGGATTTTGCCAGCATCGCCTCCACCTCCGCCCTTGCTGTGCCGTATTTTTTCCTCGAACACGTAATCACTTCCTGCCGTCGGCTGGCGGCCTCTACTTCGTCCAGTCCATCCGGCAAGGGAACTGTGAGATTAAAATCGAAGTCGCTGCGTTCGACACGGGCGATGGCTTGCCCGGCTTCCAAGTTCCGTAAATCTTTAGCCTCAAAATACGACAAGCCCTCGGCCAATTTCTTGGCATCATCGTCGCCAACACGGAACACAATGCGCGTGAACGGATGCGACATGACCGCGCTGGCGACTTCGGGTTCGCGTTGCAATTGGTGCAACTCGTGGTGCGCCAGTGTGAGGCCGATACGATACTTCCGCGCTCCCGACAAGATTTCCGCCATACTCGGCGTGATGAAATTGGCGAACTCATCGGCGTAAATCCAATAGTCCTTGCGGGCGGCCACCTGCTGCGCCTGCCGGCTCATGGCAATCTGCTGGAACTTGGACACCAGCACTGTGCCAAGGAGATGCGAATTTTCCCGGCCCAAGAGTCCCTCCGGCAGCTTGGCCAGAAAGATTTTGCCGCTGTCCATGATCTGTGCGAAATCTAGCCGGTTCTCTGGCTGCGAGACCATGTAACGGATCGGTTTTTGGGCAAGGAAGGTGTCCAACCGCGTCAAGATCGAGCCGATGGATTTGTTGCCCGACAATTGAGGAAAGCTTTTCTGCCAGTAATACACCACTTCGGAGTCTTTGACTGATTTCAGGAATTCATTCCGAAAAGCGGGTTCGATCAAAAACCGGCGCAAGTCGGCTATGGTTCCGCGCCGGTCGTTTTCCAGAAATGCAAGAATGGCGTTTTGCAGGACGCTGTTCATCTGGTCTCCCCAGGAAGTCGAAAGACGCTGAAACACGGCGATCAAATCAGATGCCAAAAGATTTTTCTCAAGATCGCTGTGGGCCGACAAGATGTTGAAGCCAACAGAATATTGTTCGTCGGATGGATCAACCAAAACCACGTCATTAATCCGCTCCGGGGGGATGATGCCAAGAATGCGGTCAATCAAGTCGCCGTGGGGATCGAGCACGGCCACGCCTTCTCCGTTTTCAATATCCTGCCGGATGAGATTGAACAGCAGCGTGGATTTGCCCGTGCCGCTGGCCCCGATGATATGCGTGTGCCGGGTACGTTGCTCGGCGGACAACCTGACTTCAATCGTTTCGCCTGCATGGTTGTTCGTGCCAAGCAACAAACCGTGCTGCCGGACAATGGCCGATGCCGCCTTGGTCTTGGATGTTTGCCGTTGAAAGACAGGGGAACGAACGGCACTGGAAGGCAGATGGACAAAGCCGGTCAGCTCGTCGCTATTGAGTAGCATTCCAGAGCGGCGAGTCTGCCGCCGTAACACGTCCTCAATGTGTCCCTCGAACGGATATTCCTCATTTTGAAGCGGGATGAGTTCATTGCCGTTCGGATGCGCAAATACGCGCAATGATCCGGCAAGGTCGCGGGCCAGTTGCAATATGCGGTCAAATTCTTCAGCGCGGATCAAGATACGGACAACGGCGGCATACAACGGCCGAGCGACTTTGTTTTCGGCTGCGCCCGTTAATTCGGGGGAATCCACAAAGAACGGTTTGCCGTCTGCATGAGAAACAGAATTAACGATGCTGTCTGCCCAGGGATTTTGTGCCGGCTGGAACAGCACCTGAAACAATCCAAGTTCGCCTGGCTGTAACTCCGCTAGTGCGCCTACGATGCCGATGAACGGGTCAAGTTTGCCGCTTTGAAGCGGCAGCATGAATTCATGTTTCAATCCGAACTCCACAGCCAACGCCTCATCGCCTTGGCTGGCTTCCCATGCCTGTTCCAAGCCGCCTTCATGGGGGACAAACACTGCTTCTGGAAAATATGCCTGCAACTGGCGACGGAGCAATGGGGCGTCGCTTTCACCGGCCACAAACTGCGCCGCTACCTTTTTGTGCGAGCCAATAAGTTCAAAGGCAATCGGCTCGCGGCATAATGACAAATTCAAAAGGAACTGCTCGAATACCTCTTTGGAAATGTCGAGTTTGTCCGGGAGCGATGCCTGTAATTCCACCAGGGATTCACGGGTGAGCGGCGTCGGCTCCGGTTCTTCTTCGGGTTCGGGAATGATTGGTGCAACTGTGGGTTCGGTGCTTAACTTGCCGCTCAATCTTTGCACCAACGAGTTCAAAAATGTCGGCTTGGCTCCGTCGTCAATGGGCGGGGTCGCGGGAAGATAATGGCCTTCAAAGGGCCAGAATGGCGGTTCGGGGTAAACAGGCTCATCAAACATCTGCCAGCCGCGCCCGCGCCGTTCCCACCGGTGGAACTGCTCGCTTAATTGTTCGTCGAGCCGGGACATAAGGCGTTAAGATGCTTCCTTGGGTAGCGGGACGATGTTCGGTTTGTAGAGTTCGCTTAACAACGGGCAATTTTCCATGTATCGAATGAGTTTGACGCCCTTTGCTCTGGTGGTTTCCTCCACCTTGGCTTTGACCACGGCGTTCACCGTTTCGCAATACATGAGCCGGGTGTCCACTCGGTAATATGTTTCCTTGCGAAACCATGCTTCGTAGATCGGGCCTATGACGGGTGTCTTGATGAGTGACGCATCAAGGTCTTTGAGTCCCATGGAAACGGCATTGCGCATGACGTAGATGGCTGCCACAAGCAAAGCCAAAAGTACGAATGGATACAGCATCAAGCCCGTCAGACCGAAAAGCTTGACGAAGATGTTCAACCCAAAGAAAGCGGCGGCGCACAAGCCGATGAGCAACAACAGGAATTCCCAAAGTCTGACAACGACGGGAATCTCAGCAAACCGGCAACTGAAGAAGTGCGCGCTGCCGAATGGGGCGGAGCAAATATCGAAGACCAATCGCTCGCGGGTCATGCGCAAATACTCCCGCTTGTTGGACAAAACACCACCCTCGGCGAAATCAACATGGAAAATCTCAAGGCCGGGAACTTGGCGTTCCTTCAGTTCTTTCTCGATGGACTCGTAAAACTCCTTGGTGGAGGAAGTGAAGCCGGGAACGAGCGCATACCAGTGGTCAATTACAGCCGCCTTTGACTTTTCAAACAGCCCAAACATATCTTTCCCCCGTGGAATGGTTATTTCGACTTGAATGACAGAAAGAACAGGACCGCCCCAAAGGCCAGTGACAGAAACGCGCCGTATGCCAGGATGTGGAACATATCGCTGCCGAGTTTGGTGTACCAATATCCGCCGACTAGGAACGGAAGCATACCGGTAATCCATCCAGCAGCTTCTTGGCTGCGCTTGGTGATGCCGGCAATAATAGTGATAGCACAAAATATCGGGATGGCCCACAGCAGGCGTTGCTGGTCTCCCAATTTTTGCAGGTCAAAGCCGGAAATATTGGCACCAATAATTTGCGCCCAGGGCAAAAAGAAGCTGACGCCCAATCCGGCGGCGCAGAGGATGACCAAATGTGACCGGTTCAGACTGATGGTTTGATTTTCCGGCCCGGGTTTGATGGCAGTGGATTCGGATTCCGATTTCGGTTTGACGGTGATTTCGTCGGGCATAGTGATTCTCTGTGGTTGATAGTTTACAGTGAACGACTTTCCCGCCCCTATGAAGTCCCAAACGGCAGACGCGGAGGGAAACGGGGTATGCTTTAACAGCGGAAACAACAAAGGTCAACCGCGAAAAACTTGGCGTCGCAAATACCGAATATCAATCTTCTATTGAGATTCGCATAATATAGTGACAAGTGCAATTCCTCGTGTTAGTCTTCGGGCATGGGCAATCCAAAAGGTGTCGAACGCGATTTTGATCAACTCGAACGGCGACGGCTCAAAGCCGCCCGGCTTTTTGATCGAGGC
>DATNHM010000014.1:0-43017 GCA_035604955.1 Candidatus Limnocylindrales bacterium
CGGTGGTCCACTTCGAGCTGCCGGAGCAGACGGACAACTGCGGGGTGGCGGGCCAGGTGGCGACGCCGGCCTCGGGCAGCTTTTTCGAGGTGGGGACGACGCCGGTGACAGTGGTGGTGACGGATGTTCACGGCAACAGCAACACCAATACCTTCCATGTCACCGTCAATGATGCTGAACCACCGGTCATTCAACCTGTCGTCAACATGGTCCAGGCAGTTGACGCCGGTAAGGATTACGCCACGGTGACCTTTGCTGCTCAGGCGACGGATAATTGCGGCATAGCCGACCTCATCGCCACGCCGTCTTCCGGCTCGCAGTTCCCGATTGGCACGAATACGGTTACGCTGGTGGCAACTGACGTTCATGGGAACAGCGCGACGAACACCTTCACCGTAGCGGTGTTGATTCCTGTCACCATCATCACCCAACCTGCGAACCAGACGGTTTATGTTGGAGGCACCGCCAGCTTTAGTGTCACCGCTTCCGGCACGTTGCCGTTAACCTACCAATGGAACTTCAACCAGACCAACATCGCCAACGCGACCAACGCCGTGCTGGTACTGAACCGTATCCAACCCGATCAGGCGGGCAAGTATGCGGTACTGGTGGCCAATCCGGTGAGTTCCATTCTCAGTTCCAACGCGGTGCTGACCATTAATCCGGCGCCGGTGTTGCAGGTGATGCAGTCGGGCAATAATCTGTTGATTTTCTGGCCGGTGGACGCGCCGGGTTTTGTGCTGGAAACAAGCTCCAGCCTTTCGCCGGCAGACTGGGAGCCGGTCACTGACGCTCCGCTCCAGATTGGCGGGGAATATCTGGAGCTGATCGAGATGGCGGGAACCAATCAATTCTATCGCCTGGAACTCAGCCAGTAAGCCGAAGGGGTTACGCAGTCATTTAGTATTTGGAACCGGGTCGCCGTAAATGATGCCGCGACCGGCGGTGCCGAAGTAAACCCGGCCATAAATGCGCGGATCCCCGGTGACATGATTGATCCACCCGAATTGGTGCTGGTCGTCGTTGATGCGCACCCAGGTTTGTCCGGCGTCGTCGGAGCGGAAGATGGCCTGGAGCTGGTCCGCTTGGCCAGCCAGATAAAGGGAAGGATATTTGTTTCCCGGCGCCGCCTTTCCGAAGCCCAGAGAATTTGCTTCCCGGGCTCCTTCCACTTTTTTGAAGGTCATGCCGCCATGGGCGCAATGGTAGAGCCCATTGGCGTGAAAGGCTATCCACAGATCGCCTTCATAACCGGGAGTAGCATAGAGCACAGCGCCTGCCCCGCCACTGCCGCCAAAGCCCGCACCGAAACCTTCCACGGCCGGGAGAGTCGTTGCTGAAATTGAAAAGTCAGCCGCACTGTTGGTACTGACCAGGAGTTTGCCGGTGCGCGAGTCGAAAGCGTAAAACCGGCTCGGATTCACCGTGTCGGCAACTACTTGAGAGCCGGTGGCGAGTCCTTTACAGGCAATCCAGTTGGTTCCGTAATTCACGGTGTAGTACGGGGGATTACGTCGGGGAGTCCACACGAAGATGGCCCCGTCGGCCGAAATCGTAATGCTGCCGGCACTTGGATCATCTGCCGGATTGTTGGCAAAGGCTGTCCACGTTGTGCCATCGTCGAGCGAGTAGGCGGCGCACACTCCGGTGTCGTGCCCGCTGGCAGTGCCGGTGCGCGCCATCACTTGCGGTTTTTCCCAGGCAAACGACAAGTCCTCAGTATTGCCAAAGCGCGGACCGGCGAACGTTTCTGGAGGCGAGTCAGTGAGATTATCGTGCTGAAAACCGTCGATGTCACCGACCCCGCTCAGGAGATGCGCGCCTTCCGGTGGACTGATCAGCGCCAGCGGCACCGTTTCTTCAAGTCCCCGGTCGAGGAAAACCCAGCGTGTCGGTTGGTCTGAGTCGGCGGCGGTTGCATTGACGCAGCTCCAGATGCCATAACCGGTGGTGAAGAGCACCTGATCCGGGTTGAACGGATTTATTTCAATGACTCCCATCCAATGGGGATTGCGGGATTTGGTGTACGGCGCGCTCGAGTGATCCCATTCCGTGTCATCGTTCCAGAGTTGCGTCCAGGTCGCGCCGCCATTGGTGCTGCGGAAAACCTCGTCGTGCGGTTTCCAGTGGCAAAACGTCGTGGCCATGATGGTGGCGGGATGTTGCGCGTCCACGGCAACAGCTCCGTAGCCGAAAGTTTGATCCGCGGTTGCTGGTTTGACAGGTGTGATGTCGGACCAGACGCCGTTTTTGGGGTCGAATTTCCGGATCGCGCCGTCGGTCATGATATTGGGACCGGGTTCCTTGCCGTAGCTGAGATAAAGCAACCCATCCGGTGAAAGGACGAGATGATTGGGGCACAACCCCACCGGCTGGTTTGCGACCGCTTGCCAGGTGATTCCGCCGTCAGTACTGCGGTATAAATTGGTTTTGGCGGTGGACACCGCCACGTAAATTTGCTGAGCAGGACTGCCGGGATGACTGCTCGCGGGATCAAAAAGCACGCATACAATTCCAACCGGTTCCTGGCGGAACCAGGAACGGCGCCGTGGTCCATCGGCCGGATCCGGCCCGGACTGGATGTTCGGAAAGCCCGCCACCTTCTGCCAGGTTGCTCCCCGGTCAGCACTCCGCCATAACCCATCCTCACGCGAACCGAAGAAGAGGATTTTGCCCTGATTGGGATCCACGGCGAGGCGTTCACCATTAAAACGGCCGATCTCGTTGGCGCCCATTTTAAAGGGCACCTCAGCTCGCTGAAAAGTGCGGCCTTGGTCATCTGACCGCAGAATGGCTGCCTGGCCACGGGTATAGGTGCCCGCCGCCAGATAAACCCGATTCGGATCCGAAGGGTCCACCGCCAGGCTTTCAATGCCGGTGAAATTCACGTCAGCCGGGCCAATCCAATCGGTGAGGGGAATCCAGCGCTGCGTCGTGTCATCCCACCGATAAGCTCCGCCGACGTCCGTGCGGGCATAGATCAGCCCTTTTTGCCGGGGATGAAAGACGATGCCGGTCACAAACCCGCCGCCGCCGATGGCGACATTGTGCCAGGAATAGGATTCTGCCGGTGGCGGTTGGGCTTCCATCATTGTAGGACCACACAACAACATCAGTGCCACGGCGCGGAGCATCAATTGCTTTCCCGAACGCATTCAAAATCCTTCCATGAAATTATTCGACATTTTCAGCCTGAGTGATTTTCCAGGTCACTTTGCCCGCCAAGGGGTCGCTGTTCAGTTTAAAGCGGTTGCCTTCCTTAGTCAGAGATAGTTCGTGCAACTCGCTGTCCGAAGGCAGACAAACCAAACCGGTCGCAGTTGGCGCAACTTTTGCGAACACAACGAGTTCGAGGTGTGACCAATCCATGTCTTTCGTGGATTGTGCGAGATTGATTCGCGGGATAACCGTCCCGTCCCGCACGAGCATGACGACGGGGAGTTGCCCAGCTTCGATATGACGCCAACCGCCGTCGTATGATTTACCCGTTTGGTAATCAATCCAGGTTCCGGGCGGGAGATAGACGTCGCGTCCGGCTGCGTTTTCATGCAGCAAAGGTGCGACCAACATGCTCGACCCGAACAGATACTCATCGTCCACCAGCCAGGAGCCGGGGTCGTCCGGATACTCGATAAACAGGGCACGCACCATCGGCAGACCACGTTCGGAACAATCCTTGGCCTGGGCATAGACATAGGGCATCAGTTCATATTTCAAATCGTCGATCTGGCGGAATTCATCCATGAAGGCCTGGCCATAATTCCATGGTTCCTTGGGCGCGATGCCGTGGCAGCGGCTGTGCGAACTTAACATGCCGAATGCCAGCCAACGGGCAAACAGGTTCTTATCCATGTTCTCGACGGAGTTCGCCGTAAACCCGCCGACGTCATGGCTCCAGAATGAAAAGCCGGAAAGACCAAAGGACAGGCCGCCGCGCAATTCGGCCGCCATGCCGTCATCGGTGCTTTCGGCATCGCCACCCCAGTGAATCGGATAGCGCTGGCTGCCTGCCCAGGCGCTGCGGGCCCAGATGATGTGCTCGCCGGTGGTCTGCCAGGTGATGTCCGCCACGGCCTTGTTGTACCGCAATGGATATAAGTTGTGTTCGTAAAACCCGGTCCGGCCGTCGGCGTAAAGGCCGTCCTCTGGCGCCGCTTCCCCAAAATCCACCTTGATGGCGCCGACGCCCATCTTCAAAAGATTGGCCAGCTTGGCTTGATACCATTCGACGGTTTGGGGATTGGAGAAATCGAGCACGGCATCTTCGTATGGCAGGTTGCCCTTGGCGTCGCGGACAACCAGCCCTTTTTCAACCAGTTCGGGGAATAATTTGTTCTTGGGTACAAAGTAAGGCAGTTGCCAGAGCGAGATGTGAAATCCTTCCTGTTTTAAATCATCAATCATTTTTTGGGGGTCGGTGAAACGCGAGGTGGAGAACTGGTAATCACAACGCCAGTCGGTTTCGAACCAGCCGGTATCGAGATGAATCACGTCGCAGGGAATTTTGTTTTCGCGCAGTTGGGCAGCAACGTCGCGGACCTGTTTCTCTGCGTTGTAGGTGCAACGGCTCATCCACAAACCGAACGACCAGAGCGGCGGCAGGGGCGATTTGCCGGTCAACTGAGTGTATTCATTTAAAATTTCCTTCGGCGAACCCAGAAAGACAAAAAGGTCGAGTGCGTCATCGCCGATCATCAGCGAATTTACGCCGCTGAAATCATGTCCGAAATCGCAGGTAACCGGCGTGCTGGTGTGCAGGAACATGCCGTAACCGCGGCTGCTCATGAAAAACGGGATGGGCTTGTACATGCCCTGATTCTGAATGCCATTGGCGTCATCGGGCCACAGCACCAGTTTTTGGCCGCGTTTGTTCAGGCCGGTGAACGATTCGCCGCAACCGAAGATTTTCTCGCCGGGTGAGAGTGTAAACGCGGCGTCCACGCTCCGCGAATAATCCGCCGCCCGCCGCACAAAGGAAAACGGCACGATGGGTGTGAAGGTGGTGGTATTGTCTGACGCATGATCCGTTTCGGTCAGCAAGCGACCCTGGGCATCGCGAAATTCGATCCGCCACGGATTTTCCAGAATGGTGACCGACCCGAACTGGCCGGTGTAACGGTAGCCGCCTTCGATTTTTTGGTGTTTCCACGAATGGTCCTGGGGCACCGGCCCGGCGAGCATCAGTTCGGGTTGTGGCGGGGCCACCTCCGGCCCGGTTTGAAGGTGGATCCGTACGGTTCGCGGTGAAACGAATTCAACCGAAAACGGCAGGGTGGGATTGGCTGCATATTCATTTTCCGGGAATTCATTCGGGTCGACCGGCCTGATAACAGCCAGCATGTTGTCGAAGGCCTGCCGGGTGAAATATTCGGCGCGCTGGTAGGTGATTTCTCCCTTGCCCGTGGCCGGATCAAAATCGGCGAGTTTGTCAGCCAGATAATAAAGGTTGGCGAAGTTGTGGAAATCGCCGCTGATATCCACCGGATCATTCAACAACCGGGGCGGGTTGGCGGCAGCCAGTTTTGAGGATTCACTGAGCCAAAAGCCTGCGCAAAGGCAGGCCAGCAGCGCCATTACGTTTCGTTTGTTTTTCATAATTGAGGTCTACTTTTAAGTGCTTGGCGGTCTGATTCAATGGCATGGTGCGGAAGCAAACCTGTTTGGTGGTAACACGATATTGTTATCCAAGGCAAACAATATGAATATTCGCAGGTCACGATTTCCGGAGTTTTGTCGTTTTATTGATAATTCTGCTTTTCTTCCACGGCATTGTCATGTCATCAAAATCAACGAATCGAAAAACTTGCTTTTTGTGATAACCTCTCTCCAGATTGCGGTTCCCAACCCGGCTCTTGTGCCTAAACCCAAAACCCCGGAATATTGAAATTCCGGGGTGCCAACTTCACTTCATTCGGCCGAACCGCACCAGCCACTATTGTACTGATGTCGCTTTCACATTCTCCGCACCTTCCACGTGTGCGTTCTCGATGATAACCGGCGGACCTTGTTCGGTTGTGATCTGTACGTTTTTAAATTGAACGCCGCTGGCATTTTTGATGGTCATGCCGGTGGACGATGAGATGCGGACATTTGCCAACACCACGTTTGAAATCTCGCTTTCAGGTAAACCGGTGATGACCCCCGCCGATTTCTGGCAGGTGGCGGTCAGGTTGCTGATATAAATGTCGCGAAAAACAGGAGTCATGGTGCTGGCCAGTTGCGCCGTGTCGGCTTTGGCAGCGGATGGTTGCGCGGTATCTCCGGCGGAATTATTCATGTAGTAACAGGTCAAGGTGATGGCCGGAACGACGTTCTTCATAGTGATGTCGCTGTAACGGATGTTTTCAACCAGACCGCCTTTGCCACGTTGCGATTTGATGCGCAGGCCGTTTTCGGTGTTTTCGAACGTACAATTCCGCACCGTCACATTGCGCACGCCCCCCAGCGTTTCGCTGCCGATGCTGATGCCGTGGCCGTGCAGAATGGTGCAGTCCGTCACCGTGATGTCTTCGCTCTCGAACTCATGCCCCGCGATTCTCCTCCCGGCCTTGATGGCGACATCGTCGTCGCCCACGTCAATCCTGCATTTCGTGATGAGCATGCGCCGGCCGCTGGGGTCAATCGCATCGGTGTTGGCCGCGTGTGCCGGCGCGAGGATGGTCACGTTCGACACCACCACGTCTTCACAATCCGATGGCACAAAATGAAATTTTGGTGAGTTTTCCAGGGTGATGTTTTCCAATCGCACATTCTGGCAGCGATCCAGCACGATCAAATTGGGCCGCGGCAGGGTGTAGCCGGGTTTTACCTGACGCGCCTTTTCCGCCTCGCCCCACCACGCTGCGCCGTTCCCGTCAATGGTCCCCTGGCCGGTGAACGTTATGTCCGTCAATCTCTTGCCGCCGATAAATGGAATGAAATCGCTGCTGCTCCCGGCCTCAAGCCAGTTGCCGGGCGTCTTCATGAAATCGCGCTGGTTGGTGGTTGCCAGCAGTGTCGCCCCCGCTTCGAGCAGTACGGTGGTCTTGGTGCGCAGGGTGAGCGGCTGGCTTAAATAGGTCCCCGCCGGAAACAACACCGTGCCCCCGCCGGCCTGGCCGCAAGCGTCCAACGCTTTTTGAACGGCCTTCGTATCCAGGGTCTTGCCGTCGCCCGTCGCCCCCGATTCGCGCACATTGAAAATCTTCGGCTGGGCCTGCGCATTCGTTCCGCAACCGGCAAGCACAGGCAGCAGCCATAGAAGCGGCATGACCAGCCACACACACGCGACGGGTATTTTTTTCCAGGTGAAGTGCTTTTTCGTTGATTGGATAATTGCTTTCCACTGGCGCGGCCGGCTGAATGAGGTTATCATTCAAGGATTCTAACCGACACTTTGGAAGTTGCAGCCGCCACTTTTGCAAAAAAGCTTGAAATTTGAGTACTGCGCCTGGAAGACGTGCTGGCCGAATTCGAGTTCGAGTGCAAAATATTCAGATGCATCTGCACAAAATAATAATTACTTTCACACAGAAAATCTGCTAATTTTAACAAACTCTGCTTGGAAAGAAGCGACCGGTAACACGCGCCGATGCAAACCAGGAAGTAAATGAGCAACGTCAATTTTTACAGGATTCTTCGAACCCACCTTCAACCAGCGGTCATCACCCTGAGCCTTTTGCCTGCCACGATGGTATTGGGTACGCCGACGTTGCCGACCATTCCAGCCGGCACATATAACGTAACCAACTATGGTGCCATCGGCGATGGCTCCACCGTGGATACCATTGCCATTTCCAACGCCGTCGTGGCCGCCAGTAACGCCGGTGGCGGCACGGTCGAAATTCCAGCGGCGGGTGGAGCTTATTTGTGCGGCCCGCTCACTTTGAAAAGCAGCATCAATTTGCAGATTGACAGCGGCGCCACCCTGAAAATGCTGCCTTACGGAACATGGCCGGGCGGTACGTCACCGCCTGATTTTATCACTGGGTCGAGCCTTCACGACATCGAAATCAGCGGTTCTGGGACGATTGACGGTTCGGCGACATTATCGGGTTGGTGGAACGGTCTCAGTACTTCGGAACGGCCTTACATGATCAGCTTGAGCTCGTGCCAGAGGTTGCTGATCCAAAATGTGACTCTAATCAACGCGCCCAAAATGCATATTTCACTTAAGAACAAAGGCGGAAACATTACCATCCAGGGAATCACCATCAATACGCCCGTTTCACCCAATACCGATGGCATTGATTTGGTTGGCACGAATTGCCTGGTCCAAAATTGTTCGATCAGCGACGGCGACGACAATATTGCTTTTGGCACGAGCAGTGCCAATACGCCGACGTCCGATACCGTCGTCACCAACTGCGCGTTCGGCATCGGCCACGGTGTCTCCATCGGCAGCAATACGGCCGGCGGCGTGTCCAACCTGACGGTGATTAACTGCACGTTTAGCGGGACGGATTATGGCATCCGCATGAAATCCGATGACAATACCAGTGGCGGCAGCGGAGAAGGGGGCATTGCGCAGAATCTTTTCTATTACAACCTCGGGATGACCAACCTCGTTCACGGCGCGATTGTCATTTACAGTTACTATAGTGAATATGGAACTCCCAGCGGCATCACGCCGTTCATAGCCTCGACCCAGACGGAGGACGTGACCACGGTTCCGGTCTGGCGCAATATCGTCATCAGCAATGTGACGGCCACGGTCGCCAGTGGCGGCATTGCGGGCATTGTTTGGGGACGTCTTGAACTGCCCGTTACCAATATCGTTTTGAGCCATGTCAATATCACCGCCCCAAAAACGTTCGACGTTTACAACGCCTACGGTGTGCAATTCGCGGATTCGCAAGTCACGGTTCCCGCCGGCAACATGGCTTTGACCGTGTTCAACGCCGGATTGGCTTTGACGAATGACCTGGCTGGAATACCCAATGTCACGTTTGACGGCATGACCAGCACCAATTCATTGGCGCTCTACGACGCATCGGCGAGCATGACCGCCAGTAACGTGTTTGGCGCCAATCCCATCACTCTGGACACCAGCGCGCTTATCATCAGCAACAGTCTGAGTTTGCCCAACACGACCGTTGTCAATTTTGTTCTGGGCACAAACAACCTCAATGTTGCTCACGTCTTGACGACCGGCAGCCTGACCTTGAACAGCACGCTGAATGTTGTTGCCGATATTGGTTTCGGCGCCGGTACCTACACGCTGTTCAGCTACGGCGGTGGTTTTGGCGGCACTCCCGTCCTGGGGACTACCCCGGCCGGCTACAATTGCAGCCTCACCAACCCGCCCGGATTGGTACAATTGCTGGTCCAGTCTCCCGCGCCACCTTCACCGCCCAGCTTCGGCAGCATCAACGCCACGGCCAGTGGCCTGGTGATGAGCGGTTCGGGCGGCACAACGAATGGTACTTTCTACGTGCTGGTTTCCACCAATATCGCGCTTCCGCTGAACCAGTGGACGCCGGTTGCCACCAATCTATTTGATAGCAGCGGTAATTTCATTTTCACCAACGTCCCGGATCCAAATGCTCCCCAGGCGTTTTATCTTTTGCAAATTCGGTGATTGGCAGAATTGCCGGCCGGAGCCAGGAACAGCGCGAATTTGCATTCCCCTCTGCGCTACAAATGTTCCGACAGTGTTGGATGTTACAGACTGATAATAAATGGCTTACATGGCACTGCCTGAAGCCTGTCGAAGCCGGTAGTTCTCAATTTTCATGCAGATTTGCAACAAAACGGGGGCTGACAGATTCAAAAACCGGGTTAAGATTAAAACACTCAACAACAAAGCAACTCGAAACAATAATTGAAAGGTGCATCTAATATGAAGTTATCAAGTTCGGTTTTTCCCACGCTGGCGGCAGGGTTTGGCTTTTTGGTAATGACGAGCGGGTCTGCCTTGGGCCAGGTCACCGTATTCAGTGATAATTTTGCCACCGACGCAAGTGACCCCTCTGCCTCTTACCTTAGCGCCAACACGGTTAGTGCCACCAGTGATTCATGGACTTGGGCGAGTGGTACGGGGATTACGTTGAACACCACCGCGGCGACCGGCAAACTGGTCGATTTGGTTGGGTCGTTTTCGGCTGTCAACCTTGCCAACGCCGGTGATTATGTCAGCTTTGTGGTTAACTTTAATTCGCCCAACATTGGGCAGGGCGGCTCAGCTCTCGCTGGCAATATCTTGTTCGCCCTCGACAATTCAGAAGGAACACCGCTGTTCAACGGTCTGACTGGTCCGCCATGGGTTGAAAGTAATAGTTCGAGTGCAACCGGTGGCCCGACTGCCGGAGATTTAGGTTATTTGGGCGACATTGCCTTCAACAATTCACCTAAAACCGGCACGAAATTCTTTGCCAAAACCGGTGCCGGCAATAACAACTTGTCTTACAACTCGAACATCAGTCCCAAAACCCAACTTTCCACGTCGGTGGGAAATGCCAGCAACGCCAATTTGGTCAACAATGATTCGTACACCTTGACTTACACCGTTTCGGCCTTGAATGCCGGTGCGTCACAAATGCAGATTACCGCACAAATCTATGACAACACCCTGGGCTCAATGGTTGACAATTTTACGATTGGTGCGACCAATGGCGCTACTTATATTACCCCGACGAGCAAGTTTGATACGTTTGATGTTGGTGTTTACAGTGCTGGTGAAACTGCCGGTTATAATATCAATCTGAGTGGACTCTCGGTCCTGACCAACGTCGTCCCTGAACCTGCGATTTGCACGCTTGTAGCATTGGGGCTGGTTGGCGGCTTTATGCTGCGGTTCCGTCGCCGCTGAAATAAACAACACAATTATTGAAACGAGCGCCTTGACGGCGCTCGTTTCATTTTGGGGAATATCCTGAAAACAGGTTCCATCGCGTATGCACTTTACTCACACATTTTTGCAAAGGTTCCAGGTTTGCCGACCCGATGATTCCGCTATTCTGAAGTCCCATGACCATGATTAAGTTTTTATTTCGCCCGATTATCGTTTGGGCCGTCATACCGTCAGTTTCTTTTTTGCCTTTCTATGCAACAGCCGATGATGCCACTGCAACCTATAATGCGCAGGCTTGGTCGAAGCTGCCTCATATTTTGGCGCACATCGTACCTCCCAACTTTCCCGACCGAACCTTTGATATTACAAACTACGGTGCGAATGGCGATGGCGTTACCGATTGCACCGAAGCATTCCGGAAAGCGATTGATGCCTGCAGTCAGGCGGGCGGCGGCAAAGTCGTTGTCCCGGCAGGTAATTATCTGACCGGCGCGATTCACCTGAAAAGCAATGTGGACCTCGACCTTGTGAAAGGCGCCACCGTTCGTTTCAGCACCGACCCCAGGAGTTATTTGCCTGTTGTATTCACACGTTATGAAGGCACGGAAGTGATGAATTATTCGCCATTTATCTACGCGCTGGGACAGGAAAACATCGCCATCACCGGTGAAGGAACACTGGACGGTCAAGGCCATCAGGCAATCTGGTATTCTTGGAAACAAATCCCGGATCCCCGGGAGCTGGTGGACATGGGAAATCGGAATGTGCCGGTAGAACAGCGGGTTTTCGGTGCAGGCCATCACCTGCGCCCATATTTCATCCAACCGGTCCGCTGCAAAAATGTTTTGATTGAAGGCGTGCGTATCATTGATTCGCCGATGTGGGTGATATCTCCGCTTTATTGCACCAATGTAACCGTTGCACATGTCACCGTGGAGGCCGACGGCCCCAACACGGACGGTTGCGACCCGGATTCCAGCACGGATGTATTGATCAAGGACTGCCATTTCAGCGACGGGGATGATTGTATCGCCATCAAGTCGGGACGCGACGTTGACGGTCGCCGCGTCAATATTCCCAGCCGGAATATCGTGGTTCAGAATTGTGTTTTCAAAGATGGCCACGGTGGTGTCACGGTGGGCAGTGAAACTTCCGGCGGCGTGGAAAATGTGTTTGCGGAGGATTGCCGCTTTGACAGCCCGAACCTTGACATAGCCATGAGATTCAAGACCGGCATGACGCGCGGCGGCTTTATCGAAGACGCCTACCTTCGCCATTGCACTGTCAAATCCGCCCGGACCGGCATCGGCATAACCATGAAGTATCCCGGCACACTTAATGGCGACGCCACGCCGGTCATTCGGAACATTGTCATTCGGGATTGCACGTTCGACAGGCTATCCCGACAGCCAATAGTGATTGAGGGATTTTCCGATTCGGTGCGTATCACCGATGTGACCATTGCCCATTGTATTTTTCCAGGTGTCGGAGCCCGGAGCATGATTACCAACGCCAGCCGCATTCATCTGTCCGGCAACGAGGGTGGGGGCCTTGATTAATGAAGGAACCGGGAACTTTTCCGGTGCACTTTCTTCAATTGGATTTGCAAATGCAACCAATTGCCCACGCTTGGGCACGGGGTTAGGATGTAGGTATTAAACAATCCTGAAGTGTCTGGCGTAACAAAACATTTAAATATTATGCCTATTAATTTGAGTCTGATCGCCGAAAAGGGCGCGAAGCCGGCTGCCGTTCGGCCGCAACGTCTACCGCACAAGGGGTTTACCCTGATTGAATTGCTGGTGGTGATTGCCATAATCGCCATTCTGGCCGCAATGTTGTTGCCGGCGCTGTCCGCGGCCAAGCAAAAGGCATTGCGAGTCGCTGACGCCAGCAATGAAAAACAGGTTGGCGAAGGTTGGACGATGTATCCGGGGGACCACAGCAACCAGTTGCTGCCGCTCCATTGGAGTGGCGTGGCTCGATTTGACAAAATAGACACCGGCGGTCTGGCCTCACCCTGGGAAACGCATGAAATAGCACGCATGAGTTCGGGTAACACTTTTGACACAGCGTATGACGACAGTTTTCTCAAAACCACTGGCTCGCCGGATGGCTGGTGGAATCTCGGGCTGCTCTGGGGAGACAAGGATATTGCCAATGGCAAAGTATTATATACCCCCGTCGGCGCGGGAGTCATCGGCGCAAACATGACGTACGATTATTATGTTAACCCCCCCTATGCGTGGCCGTCGTATTCAACCAAACCAAACGCGGCAGCCAATAATCCCGGTTATATCCGAATCGGTTATGATTATTTTCCCCAGTCCAGAAACACGGAATATGCTGGCGCGGGTGTCTATCGCCCGAAAGCGGCCTTGACCGTGTCTGAATTGGACCAGAAAAAATGCATTGCCACCGATCAAACCCAGGGTTATGACAGCTTTCCCTATGCGAACGGGAATATTGGAATGAATGCGCTTTTCCCAGACGGCCACGTCCGGTGGGTAAGTCAGCACGATAATCCCAACGCATTTAATCTCTATAATCCCTCGAGCACCGGACCTAATGGCACGGCCACCTATTGGGATAAAACGGGTAATGCGAATGCCATTGGCGAAAAAGGGGGTGCCAGTATCTTTCGCTACGTCCGGTCTCTTTTGCCTCCGTAATTGTGTACGGAGAATGGTCGCCAGGACGGATATTTAATACCTGCCTTTGCTTCTTCCATTAACACCGGGCTTCAGCCCGGTGCCTGTGCGGCGAAAAAACTCCCAACCGCTTCAGCGGCTTTGACATGGTGTCAGCAACCGTTAATTGGCTGGTGTTATCCGGGGCTGTTTTCACCGGGCTGAAACCCTGTGTTAACGAGATCGCTTTGAAAAATCCGTGCCAGGGCGGTTTCCGAACCAACGCCAATGGGCTTGGGGTGTCTTCTTTAATCTCCTTACAGCCTGACAAGCACACAGTGCGAGCACCGCGGGTGGCAGGGGCAAGCGCAGCTCCAAGTGATCTGGAGCAAAACAAATAAAACTTTAGCCGCGATTGAAAAGCACGGATCGAAATTCCGCGAGGTTTTGAACTGCGGTGGCCGTGACACTGCTTTTGCATCGGCTGCCCGAAATCCTGCCGCGGGCAATGATTTATCCCCAACCCGAAGCGGCGTCGCGCGCCGGTTGCCGCCGCACTCCCAAACGCCGGCGCGTCATCCGGCCAACCCAGGCCTGTTTGCCGGCTGCAGAATTTTTTAAAACGCTCTAAATCCAATCGTTCCGCCCGCTGTGCATTGGCGACAACGTGGAAGCCAGGTTTCGGTCTGTTCAAGGGTTGAAGGGCCAGGCAGTCATTCAACCGCGCCATTTGACACCCGCGCCAAAAATTCATTGGCCGGCGGTAGAAGTCGCAGCGCCGGCGTCCTCGCTGGCGGGTAAAAGCGGCGTCCCGCCCCGCGTGTGTTTGGTTCGGGCACCGGGACGGGTGCGCTACAAAAATCCGGCCGTGGCCGTGGCCGCGCGGGCGTTGCGGCAAGTGCGCCACGAAATCATACGGGATAAAGGCCGGTCGCTGCGCGAACTTCACAAATCGCTCGAAACGCCCGGCGAAAACCGCTTAAGTTAGGCCCACGCCGAGCTCCACGCCGCCGTCCGGCGTGCCTGCGGCATGAAACCGGAAGAAGACATTCTGGCCTTCCTCCTGAAGTTGAATCTGGAACTGGCGGACCGGGAAGCGAAAGGCAAACCCGCCAAAGTTGCTCTCACTGCCGTTATGCGCAAACTCGTTGTCTGGATGAACCGCATCCTCAAAATCTCCGGGGGGCTGGGTGAGGGCGGACGTCTTCACTGATTTCCCGATCACACCTAAGAAACTTGTTTCGTATCCTCTCACCCGCTGAAAATATCGAGGAACCTAATCAGTCTCGTAGCCGTCCCGCCTTGCGGGATCAGTTCGCGCCATATCTTCACTTTCATTGGATTTGCGCCGACTGATATCGGTGGCTGCCTGTTTGTTGAAAAAGCTCTGGGATTTGTATTCGTATCGAAGCCTGAACATGCAGCGGCCACCCTGCGCGAAAAGGAATGTGCCTCAACGCAAGAAAACGTAGAAGGAACGGCAAACGCAAAGGTAAAATGCTGAAAGCCAAGGTTTCTCACTCGACAAAAAGAGCGCCCCTGGCGGCAAGCCAAGGGCGCTTGGAAAGAACCGAATCAAGTTTTATTGACCGTACACGCGATAAAAGCTCACGTTGTTGGTGACCGTATCTGTGAACGTGGTTGTGGTTGAAGGCAGTTGACTTGCCACCGTACTCCACGTGTCGGTCAGGCTGTTGTCCTTGCGTTGCACAAAAAACAGCGAAGAATTAACAGCCGGAGTGGGCTGCCATGTCAGTGTCACAGTGTTGGTGGTCACATTATTGGTTCCCAGGCTGCGAATGTCTTGAATGCCGGTAATCGCGACGTTCGACACCGACACCGGCGCGCTGGCGACTTGAACGTTGAACAGGGGGAAGGTGAAGGTGTCGGCGGCATTCTCCGCTTTGTTGGGCCGGACGGCAATGGTATCAAACCGATGATAGCCCAGGCTGTTGGTGTCGGCGGCCGAATACGTCAGGTTCAGGCTGCCTCCGGTAATTGTCGCCGTGACTGTGCAGTTATTGGTGGCGGTTCGCGCCACGGTCAATGCCAGAGTATAAGTAGTGCCGGCCTGGAACGCGGCAACGTTTGAATAAGCCCCATTAAATGGCCCGCTTCCCATGGACAAATAATCGCCCGTCGTGCCAGCGAGGTTATTATCCTGCAAACCATCCCGGACGTACAGCGACAGGGGGTTGGACGTGCTGAAGAATTTACCAAAGTCCAGGTCAAGCATATACCCTCTAACGTTCCGTCCATTACCCAGGCTTCCGGTGAGGGTTGAATCATCGGCACTATACAATGTCCCGGAATCGGCATAATCGTACAAGCCGAACCGAAGCGACCCGTTGTTGGTAAAAGCACCGAACGAGTTGGGAGTGAACTCGAGGGTGGCGGTTATTTGTGTTCCGATGGCCAAATCAAGCGGCACTTTGCTGGTAGCGGTTTCATTAACATAATAACCCAAATACAAGGACGAAGTCCCGGCAATCGTCGTAGCGATCAAGCCCGTGCCGCCCGGATCGGTAACCAAATCCGACGAAGCGGAAGGTGATGCGTTTCCAGTGTACCAGACTGAATGGGTGCTCGTCACGGGACCCACATCCCGAAAGGTGCTACTCCCAAAAGTGTCGTTCATTATCACGCCGGGCGACGTGGCCGTCGGCGCCGTCAGCGTTACGGTTGCGACCGAGGAAGTGGCATAGGTATTGTCGCAACTGACATAAGCAATGGTCCGATACTCGTTTCCGTTGTCAGCCGGATACTGCAAATTGGGCGTGGTGTAGTTTTGGCTGATGGCGCCACTGATGTTGGACCACGTGCTGCCGCCGTCCCGGCTGATTTGCCACTGGTAAGTTGGAGCGGTGCTGTCCTCCGATTTTGTGTAGAAACTCGCGTTTATTTCCGCGCTCTGCGTTATGTTCGTCAGATTCAGTGTAAAACCTGCGGGGTTACATTGACCAAAGGGAGGAGTGACATCCGCCCAACTGTTCGTACCAATGCGCAATTCATCCAGGTTGGCGGTGGGACCGTTATCTACGATGAAAAACCGTCCCGGCCCGGTGGCGCTTGAAATAGGAGCGCCGTCGAGCGGAGGCGAGATTACGTCGGGCGTCGGCACATTGGCTTCGTTGGTCCCGAACGAATTGACAGGCGGGTTGATCCAAAGATCCGCCTCATCATTCGTATAATACGAGACTCCATTGGTCGCAACGACCTGCAGCCGGACGACCACAAAAAAAGTCTGTCCCACGCCAACCATGGTGGGATCCCAATTGGTAACGCCTGGATTTGCCGGCGCCGGAGTTGTATTAAAGATATTTTTGGCGATTCCAAGCTGGATCTGGCCCGAGCTATTGGTCCTCGCGAACAATTGCCAATAGGCATCAATGCCTTGCGGCGTTCCGCTTTGAATGCCGCCGCTCTGAAGATACATCCCGGCGATCATGGCCACGCCGTTGCCGGGGAAATTTGTGTTGTCGTTAAATCGGTAAAGAAACGAAGTATAAAGACTGAAATTGGCATTGGTCGCATTTAAATTCGGAAGGGTCGGAACCTTCTGGACAAACAAATTATAACAGCCATTAGGAACACCCGCGGCGTTGGTGTCGAAATTGTCATTGGTTTCGGCGGTCCTTAAGATGTAAACCATGTCGCCGGCCGACGACACCAGACCCAGGTTCGTTCCCGAAAGACTGCCGCTGCCGTTGGTAACGACAATGTGAGATTTGGCGCTATTCCAACCAGGGATGGTGCCACCACCACCAATGCCGACGTTGCCGAGATACCCACTGGTATAGTTTAGAAATTGTTCTGTTAAAATCGTGGTGGCGTTGGCACTCAGACTGAAAACGGCGCCAAGGACAATTGCGAGAATTAGACGAATCTGTTTCATAGGAATCTCCAGAAGGTTTGAGATTTATACGTTAATTTAATTTTTACCTTTATGGACTTAACCGGCTTCCACCCGCCGCTGCTCACCTGTCATGAGCATAAACTGCGGCTTCGCTTAACATTGATTGATTGTAAAATCTTACCTGAGCCCTTCCTTAGTGTCACCCTCGTATTGTTGCAAACCTGTTTGAAAATTGAGCACCCCATCCGTCGGCCAGGCCATATTTTCATGTCGTGTTTTGTGGATGAATTCACGTTCCACCCGGACTCTTTCCAGACTCGAAAAGCCTTGTCCCAGGAAGGGGTGCAACTTCGCACCACCGCCCTGAGGATGCGGCCAGAACGGAGCGCCGATCACCGTATCGGCGTGAACCTGGCGAATGCCGCCACCGGGCCGAAACGGTGTTCGGCGCTCCGGCGGTGGTGCGAAGTTGCGCCCCCGAGGAAGTCTTCCGGCAAAAATCGGTTGAAAAGGACGCCAGTTCGGCTCAATGTGATGAGACATGCGAAACAAGCAAAAGCGGGTCCTGATCGCGCTCGGATGGTACGACTACCGACTGCACCGCGGCATCGAGAAGTTTGCCCAGGAACACGACTGGCACCTATCCGCCAATCTGACCCGGGAGAAGGTCATTCCTTGGGGTTGGGAAGGACATGGCATCCTGGCCTGGCTGGGCGCCGGGGATGATTTGGCGGAGTTTGTCGTCAGCGTCAAAAAACCAACGGTGGACTTCAGTTTTCGCCGTCCCCAATTGCGATTTCCCCGGGTATTGGAGGACCATGCCCATGCCGCCCAACTGGCGGCCGAACATTTCCTGTCCCGGGGCTTTCACAACTTTTTGTATTACAGCGACACGGATAACTGGTCTTACGAAGAACGCGGCCGCGGTTTTATCGAGGCCTTGAAACGGTCCGGGCACGACTGCACCTGGTTGCGATGGCACGAGTCTCCAGCCTATCGCGACGACCGGGAACAGTGGAAGCACAAGCGGAAATGGCTGCTGGCCCAATTGAAATCCAAGCCCAAACCGCTGGCGGTTTTCGCGGCGAACGACGAGCAGGCGCTCGACGTCCTGGAATCCTGCGAGAGCACGGGGCTGACCGTGCCCGAGCAGGTGGCCATCATCGGGGCGGAAAACAACCTTTTGGCGGCAAACACCATGCACACCCCCATCTCCAGCGTGGATACCAATCTGGAGATTTTAGGTTATATGGGCGCCTCATTGTTGCAGGATTTGATGAATGGCAAAAATCCGCCCAAAAAACCAATCCGGATTCCCGCGACCGGCATTGTTACCCGCAAAAGCAGTGATCTGCTGGCCATCAACCATAAAGGCGTGGCGAACAGTCTCCGGTTTATCTGGGAACACGCTGCCGAGCCGATCACCGTGAAGGATTTGGTAGGCGTCGCGGCGATGTCACGGCGGGGATTGCACAAGGCTTTTCTCGAAAATGTGGGGCGGACCCCCGGCCAGGAACTTCAACGCGTGCGGATCGAACGCGCCAAACGGCTGCTGGCCGAATCCAGCAACAAGCTGGAAGTGCTGGCGGGCCAATGCGGTTATCAAAGCGCCAACACTTTTTGCGTGGCGTTCAAGCAGGCGACCGGAATGTCCCCCAAGCAATTTCGCGACAGCGCGGTGCACTGATTCCGGGGAGAAAACCACCGCGCTGGAGGTTCATTTTTCCCGGCGGGTCGCGGGATGAATCCGGGCGCCGGAGCGTGAAGCCGGCGGCTTGCGGGATTCCTTGTTTGATCCCTTCGCCGGCAGTTGCAAATACTGCTGGGCGTTGGCATAGCAGATGTTTTGAATCATCGGCCCGAGCAGGGAATCGTCATCAGGAATTTCGCCGTTTTCCACGTCGCGTCCGACCAAATGGCACAACACGCGCCGGAAATATTCGTGCCGTGGATACGACATGAACGAACGGGAATCCGTCACCATGCCGACGAAGCGCGAGAGCAACCCCAGATTCGAAAGCGCGTTGAGCTGCCACTCAATGCCCTCCTTCTGGTCGAGGAACCACCAGCCGGAGCCGAGTTGGATTTTTCCCGCCATCGTGCCGTCCTGAAAATTGCCCAGCATAGTGGCGAAGACGTAATTGTCCGCCGGGTTGTTGTTGTAAATGATCGTCTTGGGCAGCGCCTTTTCCTGGTCCAGCCGGTCCAGATAGGCAGCCAGGGCACCGGCCTGGGGAAAATCGCCAATGGAGTCAAAGCCGGTATCCGGACCCAGCTGGTTGAGCAGCCGCGTATTATTGTTACGCAAGGCTCCCAGATGAAGCTGCTTGGTCCAGCCTTTTCCCGCATCCAATTGCCCGAAAAAGAGCATCATAAAGGCGGAGAATTGAGCCTGTTCCTCCGGCAAAGCTGGTTTCCCCTTTTGCGCTCTGGCAAAAATCGCAGCGGCGGTCTTCTCCGGGCAAAAATCAGAATAACATTGGGTCATGCCGTGGTCGGAGAGACGACAACCTTGCGCATGGAAATAGTCATGGCGGGACCGCAGGGCGTCGAGAAATTCCGAAAAGCTTCCGGTCCCCATGCCGCTGACTTCAGACAACCGGCTTAACCACTGATTAAATTGATCCGGCTGATGCACCGCCAGCGCCTTGTCCGGACGGAACGCAGGGAGCACGCACGTGGTCAAATCGGAAGCCAGGATGGCTTTATGGTGGCTCAAATCATCCGTTGGATCATCCGTCGTGCATAAGGTCCTGACGTTGAATTTCTTCAGGATGCCCTGCGTTGTGAGTTCCGGCGTGGCCAGCTGCCGATTGGCTTCCTTCCAAATCATGACCGCGCTGGCCTCATCGAGCAGCCGGTCGATGCCGAAGTAGCGCTGCAATTCCAAGTGCGTCCAATGATAGAGCGGATTGCGCAGCGTGTGCGGCACGGTCGCCGCCCACGCCTGGAATTTGGCAAAGGGATCAGCGTCACCCGTGCAGAAGCGTTCGGCCACACCGTTGGAACGCATCGCCCGCCATTTGTAATGGTCGCCTTCCAGCCAGAGTTCAAAGAGATTCTTGAACTGGCGGTTTTCCGCAATGTCTTTTGGTGAAAGGTGGCAATGGTAGTCCAGAATTGGCTCGGTTTCGGCAAATTGATGGTAAAGCCGCCGGGCGGTGCGGTTTTGCAGGAGGAAATCGTCGTGAATGAATTTCATAGTGCCGCCGTCGCCGCTTGAGCCGGAACGGCCGCCTTCCGCGGGGTAACGCGTTCCAGTCCGAGCAGCAAGGGTTTCATATGGCGTTCGTAAAGGTTGCTGGTGACGTTTCTCGCCACCGTATCTTCATATTTATCCAGCGCGTCAAGATAGCGGTCCCCCATCTTTGCCGCAATTTTGTAGCCGACATGGATCAATTGTCGCAAATGGCGATTGTATGCCGGATTTTTCTGGTCATGGCGCAAGGCGGCGGTGAATTGGGCGGCGCTCCAGCCGTTGACCGTGACAATCGACGGCAGCTTCTTGAAATCAATGTCAATCACCGTCGCGTAAGGAGCGCAAAGCTCCCCGGCATGCTCCACCGCCCCGGCATAGATTTCCCTGGCCAAAACCAATCCATCCCCGTCAGCCTCCGCCAGTCCAATCACTTCTTCCAGCCAGGTTGTGCCCGCCGTTTTGATGTGCAAACCGGAGCCAAACCGGCCCAGGGCGCGGCGCATCGGCGCGTAAATGGAAAACTTGTCGCTGCCGGAATGCACGCTCAATTTAAGCGTATCCGGCAAACCATACTGGTGCACGGCAAAGTTGATAACGGCCAGGTCTTCGTTGAACTCTTTCTCGAACTGCGCAACGTCTCCCACATAATCCACGCCCTTGTTGAACCGTCCGGTAAATTTCGGCGCAATCGTCTGGATGGGGATCTTCTCATCGGCGATGGCGGCCAGGATAATCAACAATTCCGGCGGCGTCTGCGGTTGGTCGGTTTCGTCCATCGAAACCTCGGTAATGAATTTCCGGCCGCCCTTGGTCTCAACAATGTGCCGGTAAATTTTTCCAGCTTCCTGCACCGCCAGCAGATATTTGCCGGCAATGCGTCTCACCTCCGCCACGGTGGTTTGGAACGGCCATTCAATTTCAGGAATCGAAATGTCGCCCACCAGTTCGGGATGTGTCCGGATAAACGCTTCCACCCTCGTTGCGTCCGCGGGCTTTCCAATCCAATCCGCCACGTCAATCGTGTAAAAATCCGAATGCGGTATGAACCGGTCCACCGTTTTCAGCCCGATATGGTCGGCATCCACGTGATAGGCCTTTCGCCAGCCCAATTGCTTTACCGCGGCCTCCACCGCCGCCCGGGTGCCGGACGGCTCGGAGCCGACGATGACATGCTCGCGGTTGGATTTATTCCAGACCGGAACGACGTCCAGGCCTTGTTGGGCGGCCAAAATGAATGCCTGGAGTTGTGCCTTGGCCTGGCGCGCAAAACGGTCTCCGACACCAAACGAAAACTTCTCTAGTTTCAGTAATTCTATCATAAAATCTTCCATTCCCCACTACCCAACAAGGATAACGCCAATTCCCGTTAAAATAATTACTATCTTTTGCAAGATAACATGAGATTTCTGCACTGAATTCAGCCGGCTGTTTTCCGCTCGTGAATAACCGGCGTAACGGGCATTCCTGCTCTCTCCGTGCGTCGTAAAACCGCAGAGTTGATTTCACTCGTCCTCGGCGTCGCGCGGATCATCCTGAGTCCAAACATTGATTAATGACGCGCTTCAATTGGCCAACGGCTCCACGGCAGTCAGGGTGACGGGGCCGAGCAATCCGCAATCGATGAGCGGCCAGCCCGAAGCGTCGAACGGCTGGTAATTGATGTCCACAAAATCAATGTCATGGAAAGTTTTCCAGCGCACCACGCGCCGATCCAGATCGCGGATGCGGTTGGCCGGGACGCTCGTGACTTCGACTTCAAGTTGGTTGCCCGACGTTTTCAGATTATCCACAACCACGCGAAACGGCGCCGTGATGAGCGTGCCGTAATCCTTGCCGTTCAATTTCACCCGTGCGCTTTGGCGGACCCCGCCAAGATCGAGAAAATAATTTTTGTTGCCGCCCGGCGGGGCGTCGAACGCAATGGCGTAGCTCGCCGAACCGGCAAAATGTTGCGCATTCGTGCCGCCAAAGGTTGTCCACGAAGCCAGCCTGGTAACTTGAGTATCTGCCGGAATGACTGGCCCGCCCGAAATGAATCTCACGTGCCAGTTTCCGGCGATTTCACGTGGCTGGCCGCTCGGGTGCCAGTACTTCCAGGCCGCGCCTTTGATTTTCTGGTTTGCAAACGCATGTAAAATCAAAGACTCCCCGGCTGGCAGCTGCAAATAAATCTGTTTTTGGCCGCCCCTTTCCCGGATTGCGGCAACGCCGGAATTTCCGGTCAGGGGATCGAGCACGACGACGGATTTCGCGGTATGACCCAGCGCCACCCAACCGTTGAAATCTGACTGGCTGCGATTGGCGATGAAATAATTCCACCCACTTTCAAACCAACGGCGGACAAAGGAAAGTCCTGCGTCCACCATCGGCTCGCGGGCGGCACCAGCATCCTCCAGCGCTTGCTCATAATCCCCGAAAATCACCAGGCCCTTTCCGCGTTTGATCCCGACTGGAATTCCTGAATTGGTGATATTAACTCCGGTGGTTAAAGCGTTATACCGTTCGAGGAATTCTGCCCGCCGTTTTTCTAAATTTCCCCAACCCGGCACGTCCCACGGTCGCAACCGCTCAAAGCAAATGGTGGCACCGGAGTCGGCCAGCGCCAGCAATTGTTGGAAGGTCTTCAGCGGCATGTAATCGCAGGGCGGAACCACGATGACTTTATAGTTGCCACCGGGCATTTGAATTTCGCCGTCTTTTGCTTTTGCCGTTTGCAGTTGCCGGTCGGAGGCGTAGTCGAAGGCATAACCGTGATTCCACAATTCGCGCGCGGTTTTGCCAATGGGCTGGTTTTCGAACCAGCGCGCCTGCGAGGCCGCTTCGACCTGTAGCTGCGGCAGCAAAGTCGGCGGGTCGTTGCTGTTCCAAAAATCAAAAATCGGCCAGTAAAGCAATACGTCGTTGTCGGATTTTCCCGATTGTAAAAAGGACTGGCAGCGCGCGACGTAGTCGTTGAGCGCGGGCACGTCGTGCCAGATGGAGTTGCGCGGATTCATTTCCGTCGAGGCATAGAAAACCCAGCCCGGCCAGCCGGCTTCGTCGGGCGAATAACAGCAGCCATGATAAAAAATGTGGTTGACGCCGGAAAGAAACATGTCGTCCACGACGGATTTCATTTCCGCCAGCGTTTCGGCGAAATGTTCCGCGAGCCACGTGCCGGTTTCCGAGGCGGTGAGCTGGCGTCCCACAACATGCGCGGCGGACGACGCGAATTTGGAAACGAGGAGGTTCCGCTTCTTGCTGAAAAATTCCGTTTCGGGAATATCGGCCGTCGCGTAAAGGTCGAGCAGATTTCCCGGCGAACCGTGCGCTTCCTCCCGGGTCATGAAACCGTGGTCGTGCGACCATTTCACCCATAGCGGCAGAGTCTCCTCGGCCATGATGTCGGAAGCGGTCTCGCGGTAGTCGCAGAGGACACGCGCGGTGTGGTCGTCGCGGTTCGTGCCGAAGAGCGCGGGCAGCTCGTTTTGCAGTTTGTAACCGCGCCGCTTTTCAAATTCGGCGAAGAAATCAGGTGACCAATCGGAGCGATACTCATAGGAATCTTGATACTGTGCGCGCGGTTTCGCGCCGGAATAATGGTCAAAAGCGCCGCTGAACCGTTTCAAATAATTCGACATGGCGTCGGCATAAAGGGGATTGAGCATCCAGCCTTCGCCGCCGGGCGCGGCGCGCTTGACTTTTTGGCCGGACGGCTTTTGCGAAATCGCATAAACTTTCCAGTTTTTTGGCGGCCCGGATGTTCCGGTCCCCATCCAGTTGCCCGGCGGGGAAAAGAACACTTCGCCGTTGGTGGCAATGAAATCGGTCAGGTCGATTGATTTTCCATCGGGAGAAAAGGCAACGAGTGCCTGGGTCGTTTTGCGGTCGAATCTTTGTCGGAGCCTTTCACCAACGCCGAGATCGAAAGTTTTCACCACCACACTGGCGTTCGCGTCTTCGTCGCTGACGTTCGGCCCCCCGAAACACCAGCCCGTGCCTGTGGTCATGTCCACACCCAGGCCGAGGCGTTTGGCTTCGGTGACCGACCAGCTCATCATCTCCATCCATTTTGGCGAAAGATAGCTGATATAATTCGATTCAAAACCGCGTGCGCCGTAAATCGGAATGATGTGGACACCGCCGAGTCCGGCATCGTGGTAACGGGTCAACTCCCTGGTCAGATTGGTTTTGTCCACCGCGCTGCCCATCCACCACCAATAGACCCACGGGCGCGTTTGTGAAGTGATGGGCGGCCACGCCAACGGGCCGCCGGCGGCGGCCGTTGAAAGGATTGTACCGAATAAAAGCAGGAACCTGAACGCGCCGGTGAAACCAGGTTTGCGGCAATCCATGCGTTGATTAGAGAGAATTTCATCTCCACCAGCAAGCATGGAGGACCACTTCCCATCAGGATGGTCCTCTTTGCCCCGAGTCAGTTCATCGGGCTTGGATGGAAACACTGGTCGTTTTCATACCATCCGATGTCGCCGTAAGTTTAATGGTACCGCTCTGCCCGGTCTTGGAACGAATGATGGCGAGGCAAAGGCCGTTGAAAGCCTTGCGGTCATGCGAGGGAAACGAGACCAGATCCGTTGGGTCGCCGTTATCGGTAGCCGCAATTTCGCCCGGTCCGGAAATTTCGAAATGAATGGAGTTGGCCGCACGGGATACCGGCAGGCCATTCTTGTCTTCGACCGCCAATGTAACAAAGGATAAATCTTCACCATCCACGTGAATTTTTTTGCGATCCGGTTGCAAGGCCAGCTTCGTGGCCGGGCCGGCGGTTTGCACCATGTCGGCTGCCCACGGTTTGCCGTTTTTGTAAGCAACTGCCTTAAGCCTGCCCGGTTCGTATTTCACGTCATTCCAACAAAGGCGGTATTCATATTGTCCCCTGGTCTTCCGGCCCAGCGATTTGCCATTGAGGAACAATTCGGCGGCATCGCCGGAAGTATAAACAAAAACGGGTGTAGTCTGCCTGGCGCGGTCCGGCCAGTTCCAGCACTGCGGAACAATGTGTGCCATGGGCAAGTCAGGCCGCCAGCGCGCCTGGTACAGGTAGAAACGGTCTTTCTTGAAACCAGCCAGGTCAACGATCCCGAAATAAGAACTGCGCGCAGGATCGTTATAAGCATCGTAAGGCGTCGGTTCGCCGAGGTAATCGAAACCGGTCCACACGAACTCGCCGGCCACGAATGGATTTTCGTCCTGGCCTTTGAATTCGGTGTCCGGGATGGTTGCCCAGGGCGGCGCCGAAAGGTCGTAGGAACTCATTTGATAACCCGACTTGCCATCGTTCTTGTTGGTGCTGACGGGATAAAAGTACTCGCCACGCGAGCTGATACAGGAGGCGGTTTCGCTGCCAAAGATCGGCAAACCGGGATTGGCCTGATGCACCTTGGCATACAAGAATGGTTTGTAGTTGTAACCGAACACATCAAGGTTGGTCTGGAAACCGTTGAAACCGGACGCAGGGTGGTCGCACGCAGCGGTGGTCGGCCGCGTCGGGTCTTCCTCGTGGGCGATGCGGCTCAGTTCCGCCGCAATCTGCGGCCCCGCCGGCGTCCCCTGGTCGGGCACCTCGTTGCCGATGCTCCAAAGAATGATGCCGGGATGATTCCGGTCGCGGCGCAGCTCCGCGCGCCAGTCTTTTTCATGCCAATCGTCGAACAGCAGATGATAATCGTTTGGCCGCTTGCCGCGCTGCCAGCAGTCAAACGACTCGTCCATCACCAGCATCCCCATCCGGTCGCACAAATCGAGCAACTCCGGCGCGGGCGGATTATGGCTGGTACGGATCGCGTTGCACCCCATCTCCTGCAGAATTTCAATCTGACGTTCCAGGGCACGGGCATTGATTGCCGTGCCGAGCGCGCCCAGGTCGGCATGGTCGCAAACGCCGTTAAGGCGGACGTGTTTTCCATTCAGGAAAAAACCCTGGTTGGCGTCAAATTGGATGGTACGGATGCCGAAGGGCGTTTCATAATGGTCCAACTGTTTGCCGTTTTGCTCAATCGAAGTGACGACGACGTAGCGTTGTGGTTTCTCCAAACTCCACAGACGCGGATTCTTCAAGGTCATTTCCGTTTCGCTCGACTGATTTTTGTGCGACGCGATCTGCACCCCATCCGTCGTCGTTGACGCAATCGATTCGCCTTTGGTGTTGTCCGTTCCGAGCTCGTAAACCTCATTTTTCAGCGACACGGTGGCGGCGGCATCGGTATCGTTCTCTACCGCAACCTGTATTTTCACCGTCGCGGCGGAAGGCTTGATTTCCGGCGTGGTGACATAAGTACCCCAGTGTTCCACATGCACCGGCCCGGTTTTTACCAGCCAGACATTGCGGTAAATGCCACCGCCCGGATACCACCGCGAGGAATTCGGTGGATTATCCAAACGGAGGGCGAGGACATTTTCCGCACCGCCCTTGACATACGGTGTCAAGTCGAGTTCCCAGGAAGAATAACCGTAAGGCCAGCCGCCGACGTATTGGCCGTTAAACCAGACATTCGCGTAAGACATTGCTCCGTCCACCGCAAGGCAAAGGCGGCGGTCTTTGTCGGATGCGGGAACCGTGAAGTGCTTGCGATACCAGCCAACACCCTCCCACGGCAACTTGCCGGTCGAACCGGAAGCTTCCTGTTTGAATGGCCCTTCAATGCCCCAGTCGTGAGGAAGATTCAGTTGGCGCCAGGCGCTATCATCGTATCCAGGTTGGGTGTAGGCGGCATCTTCACCGGGATTACCCGACGGGCGCGTCGCGGGTTTGCCATCTGCCACAAACTCATTGCCGGTGGCCATCATCCAAGGTTTGATGTTGGTATAATTGAGTCCGTCACCCGTTCCGGGCGGATCGCCCTTGGTAAAACGCCAGTCGGAGTTGAATGAAATGCGTTCTCTAACGGGGCCTGATACTGGAGCAGCGGTGGTTAACAAATTCAAAGTAAAGAGGATAACGACAACGAGATGTCTCCAACCAAGTCGAGATAAATTGAGGTATGTTGTTCCTTTCATAAGTATCGCCTTTCCAGCTTGTTATTCCCGGGAGAAGGGTTCCATTCCGACAAGTTCATGGTGGCCATTCAATAAATGGCAACCCTTTAGGAGGAGTTTGCATAGCCTCACAAATGTATGGTTTTGGCCCTTTGGTTAATTTCCTGATGCAACAACTTGATTTGCGGGTGTAACATCATTCCATGTACACATTTTTTCCGGCCTGGCTGCGTCGAAGTTGCGCTGTCGGCGGCTTCACACACGGGTCGGCGGCTGCCAACAAATACGACAACCAGATAACCTCAGGAAAGATGAAAATATCATCCACCGTTTTGTCCTGGAACAGCGTTCAATCGGGCATCTGGATACTCGCCGCAACCATTCTATTCCCTTCCACCGGATGTGCGAGCGACCCCGCTCCGCCAACGGAGGCCAGGGTTAACCCTTCACCGTTCTATCTGGGTGCGGATATTTCCACCCTCTCGGAAATTGATCGGCGCGGCGGCATTTATAAGGACGGTGACAAGCCGGGCGACGCGCTCGCCATCTTCATGAAAAATGGCTGGACGTGTTTTCGCTCGCGGATTTGGGTTGATCCCCGCAATGGTGTCAATGGCCTCGAATATACCACCAAACTGGCCAAACGGATCAAGGCCGCCGGCGGGACGTTCATGCTGGATATTCATTATTCCGACTGGTGGGCCGATCCGCAGAAGCAGAACAAACCCGCGGCGTGGGCCAATCTGGATTTTGATGCGCTGGTCAGAGAAACACAGACGTATACCGCCCACGTCGTCAAAACTTTGAAGGACGCCGGTGCCACGCCGGATTTTGTGCAGATCGGCAACGAAATCACCGGTGGCATGTTGTGGCCCGACGGCCAGGTGAAAGTTCCACTTTCCACCGTCAAGGTCTTCGGAGGTGACGTGAAGGTCATCAAGCCACCGGAACCCTATAACGATGCCAGGCAATGGGATCATCTCATCCGGCTTTTAAAAGCCGATGCCGGCGGTGTCCGTTCGGTTACAACGCCGGAGGACCACGTCCGTATCGTCATTCATATTGATTGCGGCGGTGACTGGCCGGTCACCAAATGGTATTTTGACCATCTTACCCGGGCCGGAGTTGACTACGATGTCATCGGCCAAAGTTATTATCCGAACTGGCATGGCACACTGGAAAATGTCCGCGACAACCTGCGCCACACGATTGAACGATACCATAAGGACGTGATGATTGTCGAAACCGCCTATCCTTCCCGGGAGGTTCATCCTTCACCGGCCGCGGCCAAAAACATGGTCTGGCCCATGACGCCCGAGGGGCAGAAACAATTCCTGGCTGACCTGATCCGGGTGGTCCGGCAGGCGCCCGACGGGCGAGGTATCGGGGTAAACTACTGGCATCCGGAGGCCACTTTCATTCCGGGTTCCACCGATCGTTGGAGCGGGCCGGATGCCAACTCACTTTTCGATACCAAGGGCAATCCGCTTCCCGCAATGTACGTATTAGGCCTTCAACCCGCCATGCAAACAGCACATGCGGAAACGGTTGAACGACATTAAGAGCAGACACACATCCTCCGACGAGGGACCGAAGTGTTCCCGCGGAGAACTTGAACATAAATTATGTGCGGAGTGTCGGGCGCATTCTTCTGAACCCGCTGACTTTTACTGGAAGATGAAAATTCGAACGCACGGATGCATCCTGCTGTTTGCGCTTTTAACCACGGCCCCGGCGCTGGCCCAAAATGGTGGGGCACCCGCGGGCGGACCAGCGCCGGCCGGCGGTGTGGGAACGACCAACGTGAACGCTCCCCGGTGGCGGCCGGATTTTTTCAGACGGATCTTCGGGCCGACGACGCCATTCGAGACGCCCGGAATCCAGCTTAAGCCTTTTGTCATCGATCATCGCCACGCCACCAACTCCCTGATTGATTTGTCCTTCCTGCTGGAAGCGCCCGCCGGCAGGGACGGCTTTATCCACGCGAAAGGCGACCAATTGGTCAAAGGAAACGGCCAACCGATTCGTTTTTGGGGATTCAACGTCACCGAGTGGAGCCACGGTTCAACCGAGGTTCCCTCCAAAGAGGACGCGCCCATGTGGGCGGACGCGCTGGCACGTGCCGGGGTGAATATCGTGCGCCTGCAATTTCTCGATCTGGCAGCCCCGCGCGGATTGATCGACGGCACCCGCGATGACAGTCAGCACTTCGATCCGGTGCAACTCGACAACGAGGATTTTTTCCTCTCCGAATTGATAAAGCGCGGCATCTACATTGATTTCAACCTCAACGTCGGCCGGGCGTTCAAACCAGGGGACCATGTCCTCGCTTTGCGGGAAGGAAAAGGCCCCCTGCTGTTCGACCGGCGCCTGATTGAACTGGAAAAAGACTACGCCAGACAATTGCTGACCCATGTGAACCCGTACACCAAAATGGCGTACGTGGATGACCCGGGCGTCGCCCTCGTCGAAATCGTGAATGAGGATGCCATTGGGATCGGCTGGAGCGGCAATCAAGCCTATGATGAGGAACTGACCGACCTTTTCAACGCATGGTTGCTCAAAAACGTCTCCGCCGGAAAACTCAACGAATTTCGCAACGCAGCCGGTGTCGGTCCGGGTCAACCCATTCCCCGCCTCAAAGGCCCGGCTTTGCACAGCGCGACCAAGGACCGATATTACACCGAATGCCGATTCTTCTCCGACCTGGAGTCCGGTTTTTTCAAGGAGATGAGTTCCTGGTTGCGGACGACTTTGGGGGTGAAGTGCGCACTGATTGCCACCGCCGACCACAGTCACGCTGGCAGCGGCTATCCGTTGGAAACGGACGCCCAACAACTGGATATCATGGACGGCCATGATTACTGGCGGCATCCGGGTGTGCCGCCCTTCCGGCATAATCCGATGGTAAATGAACCGTTCAATTCGACCGTGGTCGAACTGTCGCGCACGGCCATCGCCGGCAAACCTTACACGGTCAGTGAAGTCAACCATCCCTGGCCCAACCAGTTCGCGTGCGAGGGGATTCCAATTCTGGCGGCGTACGGTGACTTCCAGGGCTGGAACGGCATCATGTGGTACACGTTTGAGCCGAAACGAAACGCCGATTGGCAGCCCGTCCTCACCGAACCTTTCGACATGTCGCATGATCCCGTCAAGATGCCCGAAATGGCGGCCGGGGCGCTGATGTTTCTGCGCGGCGATGTTGAGCCGGCCCGGGAAACCGTCGAGCGTTCCTATACCCGGGAAGAAGTCTGGGACAGCCGACGGCTGGCGGGAACGATCCGGCCCTATTTTACGCCGGGCTTTCCACTCTCCCTGCCGTTGCTCCATGCTTCGCGTATTGAAGCGTTCGACGGCCAACCGACGGCCCGCTTAACGCTGGACCCGGCGGATCCTTTCCGGAGCGACACCGGCCAATTGGCCTGGTACACCAACTCTGCTGACCGGGGATTGGTGACCATTGACAGTCCACGCTCGCAAGCGCTGGTGGGTTTCGTCAAGGCCAACGGCAAAAGTGTCAGCAACCTTTCCGCCGATGTCTCAAACACGTTCTGCGCGATCATTCTCTGTTCGCTGGATGCCAAACCGATCTCGGAGGCAGACCGGATGTTGCTGGTTACCGGATCGCGTGTCGAAAACGCCGGCATGACCTGGAATACCGAACGATCGCTTCCAGCGAAGTGGGGCGGGACGCCGACGGTGATTGAGCCGGTGACCGGCACCATTACTCTTCGCGATCTCGCCAGGGCATACGGGGTTTCGGCCAGAGCTTTGGATGGTTCGGGCCATCCCATCGGTGATCCAATTATCGCCAAACCAACCAGCGAAGGTTGGGAGATTGCCGTCGGCCGGATCGTCACACCCTGGTACGTGTTGACGGTTGAGCGATAAAACGTTTTTCGGTCGGTCACGACCTGAAATGAGAATGAAATCCCATGGAACACTCAGGCGAACATAAACTGACGGCTCCAAACCAGACTGACCACCCGCGGATTCGGCTGAATCGGATGATTTCGTTCCTCGCGGTTGGAGTTGGCATCCTGATCATTCTTTTTGGCAACCCGCTGGTTCTGCGAGCGGCCGACCAACCTCGTCAACAGCTCACGGCGGACTTCGACTGGAAGTTCATCAAGGGCGATCAACCTGCTGCCGACAAATCCGATTTCGATGACTCAACCTGGCGCACCGTAAATTTGCCGCACGATTGGAGCATTGAAGGCCCCTATACCCAATCCGACCCGACCGGCGGCAGCGGCGGCTACCTGCCAACTGGAATCGCCTGGTATCGCCGCACCTTCACCGCACCGGAAACCTGGCGCGGGAAGAAGGTATTCGTGGAATTCGACGGGGTCTATATGAACAGTGACGTCTGGGTCAATGGCCAACCCCTGGGGCATCGGCCGTTTGGTTACATCGGATTTGAGTATGACCTCACGCCGTATTTGAAATTTGGCACAGCCAATGTTCTGTCGGTGCGCGTGGACAATTCCCGCCAGCCCAATAGCCGCTGGTATTCCGGGTCCGGCATCTACCGGCACGTTTGGGTCACGATTTGCGAACCGGTCCATGTGGCGCATTGGGGCACGTACGTGACCACACCGGTGGTTTCGACCCAATCGGCAACGGTACGAATTCGGACGCAGGTTCACAACGAGTTGCCAATGCGGCGCGAAGTCACGTTGGTGAGCCAGGTAGTTAATGCTGAAGGAAACGTCGTGGCGACGGCCGAATCGAAGAAATCCATCGGTGCCGGGGCCGTTCGCGAATTTGATCAAAGCGTCGAAGTTGCCCAACCGAATCTATGGTCGCTCGATTCGCCGAACCTGTACCGCGTCCTCACACTGGTGAAGACCGGAAACCAGGTCGTGGATGATTACCAGACTGCCTTCGGCATCCGCGATATTTACTTTGATGTGGACAGGGGTTTTCTACTCAACGGCCGGCACGTCAAAATGCAGGGCATGTGTTTGCATCAGGATGGTGGTTCGGTCGGGTCGGCGGTGCCGATCGGGGTTTGGGAGCGCCGTTTAAAAGAGTTGAAAGCCATGGGTTGCAATGCCATTCGCATGAGTCACAATCCGCCCGCGCCGGAAGTGCTCGATCTGTGCGACCGCATGGGTTTTCTCGTCATGGACGAAGCGTTTGACGAATGGACCATCTCGAAGGCTCAGGTGCGCCACGGTTACGCAGACTATTTCAAGGAATGGTCCCAACGCGATTTGACCGACATGCTGCATCGCGACCGGAATCATCCCGGCATCGTGATTTGGAGCGTCGGCAACGAAATTCCCGAGCAGACCAGTGCCAACGGCGCGGCCATTCTCCGTCCACTCGTCGAGACTTGTCACCGGGAAGATCCGACGCGCCCGGTCACCTCCGCCTGTGACAATGTTTACACCGATTCGAAAAGCGCGACGCCGGCCTTTCTGAATCTGCTGGACATGGTGGGCTACAACTACGTGGACCGCTGGGGAACCCGGCGGGAGACCATGTATGACGAGGACCGTCATGCTTTTCCGCAACGCAAGTTCATCGGAACGGAAAGCGTGGTCGTGGGTGCGCGCGGCGATTACTCGCTCACCAACGTTGGCTTCGCCGGTTTCGGTGGCTCGGGTGGTCCGGGTGGTGCTCCCCCCGGAGTCCCGGTAAAAAGGCCGCCCGCCTACACGATGTCAATGATCCGCGCCGAGCAGCTTTGGAAGTTTGTCAAAGTCCACGACTATGTCATCGGCGATTTCGGCTGGACGGGGATTGATTATCTGGGTGAATCGCGCTGGCCCGGCAAACTATCGCCCAGCGGCATGCTCGACACCTGTGGCTTTCCCAAGGATAACTACTATTTCTATCAAAGCCGATGGACGACCAATTTGATGCTGCACCTGTTCCCGGATTGGAATTGGCCAGGGCAGGAAGGGCAGGTGATTCCGGTCGTCTGCTACACCAGTTGTGACACGGTTGAACTTTTTCTGAATGGAAAAAGTTTTGGAGTCAAGTCGCTGGAATTTCCGCGCCAGGGCACTGCCGGAGGTTGGAACAGTTATGCCCGGCCGCAACAGCCCACCGGAACCACCACCGACTTGCATTTAACGTGGGATGTTCCCTACGAGCCGGGAACCCTTAAGGCTGTGGGTTATAAATACGGCAAAAAAGTTTGCGCGGAGGAAGTTCATACCGCAGGCGATCCGGCAGCCGTCGTCATGACAACGGATGGTCCTGACTTGAACGCCAACGGACGCGATGTCACCCATCTGACGGTTGAAATTGTTGATGACCGGGGCGACCTCGTGCCGGGAGCCACCAATCTGGTGTCGTTTGATCTACAAGGCGCGGCTTCAATCATCGGCGTGGACAACGGCAACCCCATCAGCCATGAAGATTACAAGGCCGAACAAAGATTTGCCTGGCATGGTCGTTGTCTCGCCATCGTGCAAGCCGGCCGCAAAGCCGGTCCGGTTCGCATCATCGCGTCGGCGGCGGGACTCAGGGACGCCGCCGTTGAATTGAAGGTTAGAGTCTCGACAAATTCGGTCCCGATTTTACCATGATTGAATTCGTGAAGTCCGTTTTGACATGCGCGCGCCAGGCGTTGGGAACGTCCCCTTGGTATGTCATGATTTGCCGGGGTTTGATTTTCGGCGCCGGATTGGCTCTGCCCGCCGCCGTCCGGGCCGATCCGGTTGCGGCCGAGGCAGCCACGCCCGACGTGACAAACGTTGTGCAACTCTCCCGGCTGGGCTCTCAGAACCCGAATGTCAGCTATCTTATCCGTCTGGAGGGTGACGTATTGTGGGCGGACCCGGCGCAGGGAAAATTCGTTTTGCAGGATGCGTCCGGGACGGAGGAGTTGGCAATGGATTTGCACGGCCAGTTGCCGCAGCCGGGTCAACGGATACGCCTGGAAGGTGAGACTTCCATTTCCCGGCGTGGTGCCGGGGTTCAGCTCGGAGTCATGGGACCGGTGGTGGACGATGATGGCATCCATACGATGATTGAAAAATCCGGGGCGGTCTATCTTCAGGCGGGCCGCCATCCCATTCGTGTGGATTGGTTTAATGGCGTTGAAAAATTTGGCCTGGCAGTGGATTATCAAGGGCCGGCTCTGCCCCGGCAAAGAATTCCGGATTCAGCTCTTTTTCGCGTTCAAACCGATGCCACCGGCGCAACGAGTTTTGTCAACGGACTGAATTACGCCTGTTACGAAGCGGATGGCGAAGTTCTGCCTGATTTCAGCGCGCTGACCCCTCTCAAAACCGGGAATGTGTCCAACTTTGATCTGGCCGTAATGCTGGGCGTCATAAGCCGCAATGAACACGTTGGATTGCGATTTACCGGCTATCTTCAAGTTCCTCGGGACGGTCTCTATACCTTTTACCTCACCTCGGATGATGGTAGTCAATTATTCATCGCTGAACCGTCGCCCCGGCTGGAAACGGTTGGACCCATAGAACTGCCGAAACCGCGCCCGATGATCATCGGACAGACCTTGAGCGAAAGCGGGGGTTATCAGTGGGTTGAAGTGGAAGGAAAGGTCACGTTTATCAGTGAACGGAAAGACGGATGGGACCTGGAATTAACCTCCGAGACCGGCCGCCTGAAGCTCAAGGTGGCGGATGGTTCCGGATTGTCGGCGGACCGGCTGTTGAACAGCCGGGTCCGGGTCACCGGGGTTTGCCAAAGCGTTTACGATGCCGAAGGAGAGAAAGTGGGGGGTATCCTGCTGGTTTCGGACAAACGCGGAATTAAAATCATCGGGACCACCAATTCTACGACGAGCAACCAGGACGCCGGCCTGGAAACACTGCCGGTCTTGACCACCGCCAGCGAAGTCCACGAATTGAAACGGGAAGAGGCACAGCGCGGCTATCCCGCGAACATCCAGGGTGTGGTTACCTGTGTCCTGCCGGAACGCCAGGCCTTCATCATTCAAGACGCCACCCGTGGGTTGTATGTGGTTGATGCTTCCGAAAGCCGGTCCGTGCCGCCGCAGATCGGCGAGTACCTGGAGGTCGAAGGCAAGTCTGATCCCAGCTTGTTTGCCCCCATTGTTGATGCCGACCGCGTCCGGGACCTGGGAGCGGGGCGTTTGCCGCAGCCGGTGCGTCCGGCCTGGGAACAGTTGATGAATGGAAGCCTGGATGCCCAGTATGTTGAATTGCAGGGCATCATCACTTCGGTCAGTACCAATGGCGTAACGCTGTTCACGGGAGACGGCCAACTCAAATTGGAGTTAAGGGTCATCGGCATGAAGACGGCGGAGTTGGAGCGCTACGAAGATGCTGTCGTCCGCGTGCGGGGATGTCTGCTGGCCTCCTGGGATTATGTGACGCACCAGGTAAAAGTGGGCGAGATCCGGGTTTATGGTGCGGAAATCTCGGCCGATCAGCCCGCCCCGACCGATTTGTTTTCGCTGCCCCTGAAGACCGTTGCCGAATTGTTGCAGTTCAACCCGCAAGCCGGCGTATTCCAGCGGGTGAAAGTTTCCGGACAGATTATTTATGCGCAGCCTCCGGAATATTATTTGATGGACGACAAAAATGGCGTGCAATTTGTTTTAAAGAAACCGGTTCCGGGACTGGCAGCGGGTGATCGGGTGGATGTGGTCGGCTTTCCCGGATTGAGTGGCGCCTCTCCGCTCCTGCACGAAGCCGTGGCGCGCAGGATCGGCCACGCCACCCTGCCGCAGGCAAGAAAGCTGCAATCTGACAATTTAATCCATGCGGGATATGACTCGACACTCGTGACGGTGGACGGATCGCTCGTGAGCGTACGGGAAACGCCGGCCGGCCAGGCTTTGGAAATGCGGAGCGGTGTCCGCACCTTTATGGCCCGGCTCAACACCAGGGATGATTCCGTACATTCGCTGGCACCCGGCGCCCGTTTGGAACTGGTCGGAGTTTATCTCGGTGAAGGCGGGAACCGGGCGATGGGACAGGATATTACCTCCTTCGAACTGCTGCTCAATTCGCCCGCGGACATCAAAGTGTTGGCCCGCCCGCCCTGGTGGACACTGGAACGATTGCTGGTCATGATGGGTGTGCTGGTGTGTGTGCTGGCCGCCGCCGCGCTGTGGATTACGCAACTGCATCGGCAAGTGGAACAACGCACCCGGGAACTCGAGGCTCAAATCCGGCAACGACAGAACGTCGAGCACCAGCGGGCCATGGAGCAGGAACGCGCGCGGATTGCCCAGGACCTGCACGATGAACTCGGTTCCGGCATCACGGAAATCAGCATGCTGGCCGCCCGGGCCAGATTCACCCCCGCCCCCGACGAAAAACGGAACCACTATCTGGAACAAGCGCGTGAAAAAGCCCGCGAAATGGTCACGGCGCTGGATGAAATCGTCTGGGCGATGAATCCGAAACACGATTCTCTGGCGTCTCTGGTCAGTTATTTCTGTCTTTACTCGGACCGTTTTCTGGGCCTGGCCAACATCGCCTGGCGTCTGGAAGGCATGCCCGGGACGCCGGATCCCATGGTGGATTCACGGCACCGGCATCAGCTGTTTTTGGCGTTCAAGGAAGCGTTGACCAATGTGGTGCGCCACGCCAACGCGTCGGAAGTTCGGTTGAGCATCCAGGCGGAACGGGGTCAGGTGCGGCTGACCGTCGCCGACAACGGGCGCGGATTCGCCTCGGGCGTTCACACCGAGGAAATGGACGGTGTGGCCAACATGCGGGCGCGCATCGAAAAACTGGGTGGAAGATTTGAAATCGCCAGTGAAGCCGGCCACGGCACCACGGTGCGGTTTTACATGCCTTTAAGTTCATGACCAGGATTGCCATTGTTGAAGACAATAAAGTCATTCGTGAGAGTCTCATGGAATTCATCCACGCGGACCCGGAATGCCGCTGTGTTTGCGCCTGTGCGACGGCAGAAGAAGCGTTGAAGGTGATTCCCAAACACGAGCCGGAAATCGTGCTGATGGACATTCAATTGCCCAACATGTCGGGCATTGATTGCCTGGCGCAATTAAAACAGTTGCTGCCCTCCGTCCACATTATCATGGTGACGGTCTATGAAGACACCGAGCGGATATTCAAAGCCCTTCGCATGGGCGCCTGTGGTTATCTTTTGAAACGGTGTGCGCCCGAAGAACTCATTGCCGCCATCCGCGAGGTCCGGCAGGGAGGAGCCCCGATGTCGCGGGAAATCGCGCGCAAGGTCATCGCTTCGTTTCAGGAACCGCTGACCACCGCCGTTGAGGTGGAGGATCTGACCGCTCGCGAACGCGAGATTCTGGAATTGCTGGCCAACGGATTTCCCAACAAGCAGATCGCCGACCGTTTGGGGTTGACGGATGGCACGGTGCGTTGGCATCTCCGGCACGTGTACAATAAATTGCATGTTCGCTCCCGCACCGAAGCCGCACTCAAATTCCGCTCAACGAAGCAGGACAAACAGGATAGTCGTTAATCCAGAACGACTTGCATAATTTGCCAATGCGGCGAGGGCCTGGAATACACTACATTTGTGAGGCTAGGCAAATTCAAGGGTTTTGGGCATATTAAATGCATTAGTAAATCCATAACTCAAGAACCTATGAAAACTGTTTCGTTTGTTAGTTCAATCATCGTCGCGTTAACAGTGGCCGGATTGCCCGCGGAAGCCGCCACTTATCTTGGTACAGGCAATTCCAACGGCAGCGGTGCTGCGGACGGCGCAGGCATTAGCAGCGTGGTGGTCAACAACGACGCAACCAGTATCACATTCACCATCAACTCGAGCCAGGCCCAGGCTTCCTACATATTTTATTCGATCGAGCTCCAGATCGTAGGTCAGGCTGCCAATGGAGATACCAGCATGGTCAATCCTTGGGGTGAACACGTCGGCATCAGTACTGGTGAAAACGCCTTGATCAATACTTGGGGGACCGGGGCCACGCCGGGTACGTTTAGTGGCGGTGTCTGGACAATGGGGTCGGGGGCAAGTTATGTTGCTGGCGGCACAGGCTCGACTTTTGCCACCATGACGGTACCGCTCAGCAGTCTCAATTTAAGCGTTGGCAACAGTTTCTACTTTGACGTTGTATCCTCATATGCCGCTCCCGGCGGACAATCGGCTTACGGTGCCTTGGACAACACGAGTTGGCCCGCAGAGTCGGATGCCAGCTATCAACCTTGGCTTGGTTCCAATTATTATGACTCAGCCACCGACGCAGGAGGCACAATATTCGGTACGGCGGCGACCCTGTACACCGTCGTGGGGGTTCCCGAACCGGCCACCTGCGCTTTGCTCGGATTGGGCAGCCTGTTCCTGATCATGCGCCGGAGAATTTCCTCCGCCCGTTAATTTCGTTTCTGGCTGGCTTCAATGAAAGTGCTGCTTGTGAAAACGAGCGGCACTTTTGCATTTCAGCAATGGGTTGATCGCTTGTGTTGCCAGCCGCGATCGGCCAATACCTGCGAAAACTGCCGCATTACTCTACATTTGTGAGGCTAGCCAAAATCGGCAAAAGCGGCCATGTTCAGTCAACCAAACCATTTTCCTGCTGGCGTTGCACAAAAGATTGCCTGAACGATGTCCAAATCAGTATTGAAGATAAAAACCGGGGCTGGATCGAAACCGGGCTTCACCCTGATCGAACTGCTGGTGGTGATTGCCATCATTGCCATTCTGGCCGCCTTGCTCCTGCCCGCGCTGTCGGCGGCCAAATTCCGCGCCCGGTGCGTCAATTGCACGTCGAATTATCGCCAGTGGGGTATTGTGGCCAATATGTATGTCGGCGAGAATCATGGGATGCTGCCTACTTTTGCCATGACCGGAAGCGCCCTTAACCCGTGGGACGTTTCGTTGAACATGGTTCCCGGCTTGGCAAATTATGGTCTGACTATACCGATGTGGTTTTGTCCCGTTCGCTCCACCGAGTACAACGACGCCGATGCGGGGTTCTACCATTTCTATCATCGGCACATTGCCAATCTGACGGATTTGAATAGAGCCCTGCAAATACATGGTGGTCTGAGCGGCGCTTTTGTCACCTTGTATCATGCCTGGTGGGTGCCGCGGATACTTGGCAGCGGTCCCTCCCAATTTCCCTCGCCCAATATGGCGGGCACATCCTGTCGCGACACCAACGGCTGGCCCAGCCGGGTTACTGACCGGATTGCCGGCCGACAACCCATCATCAGTGACTACTGTAACGCATCAGGCACAAGTACAAACACGGCGGCGATGCTCAACGGCCATTCCCTCGGCAACCAGGTGGCCAATGTCAACCTGGGATTCGCCGATGGCCGGGTTGAAACCCATCAACATTCCGTCATTCAATGGCAATATATCAGCGCGCAGGAGACCGCCTTTTATTGATGGCGACCGGGCCTAAAACCGCAGGCAGAACCATACATTTGTGAGGCTGGATAAATTCTCGAAATCGTTGATAGTAGTAATGACACCGTCATAGAAAACGACCGTAAACGTGCGTTTGTACAAACCAATTCCACCTATGAAAACCTTGAAAACTTCCGCCAAAAAGTATGGCTGCTGGTCAGTCATTTTCGTGCTCTCTGCCTTCGCGGCGTCCGCACAAATTCAGGTTACTTATAACGTAAACATGTCGGTCCAAAGACAGTTGGGCAATTTCAATCCGGCGAATGGGGACACCGTTTTTGTCAGCGGCAATTTTGCCGAAACGAATGGCGCCTGGCTGCAAACAGCCACGGATGGATCCACCAACTACATATTGACATTGGTGCCAGGCACGACCAACTATACCGGCACTTTCACCGTCACCAACGCCACGGGAACTTTTGAGGATTATCAGTTTGTCATAAACCCTGGCGGCACGTTCGCCAGCCTGATCTGGGAACCCAATGTCATTGGCGGTCCCAATCGTTATTTCTCGGTGCCGGCCGTGAACACAAATCTGCCCCTGGTGTTTTTCAATGATGTATCCAATGCAAACCAGGTGGTTACGGTCCCGGTGACTTTTTCGGTGGACATGTCGGTTCAAAACGCCATGGGAAATTTCAATGAGGCTGCAGGTGACATAGTTTTAGTGGCTGGAGATTTCAATGGATTCACCGCCAATTCGGCAACCCTGATGACGGATAACGGGCACAATGTCTGGACGGCCACCTGTAACGTGACCAACACGGTCGGCGCCACCGAGAATTATAAATTTCTTTTTCTACCCATTAGCGGCACTCCCGCCAGTGTATGGGAGGTGGACGGTCTCGGTCCCGCTGGTGCCCAAAACCGTCAATTTACACTTCCGGCTCTGGCCACCAACATTCCGGTGGCTTACTTTAACAACGTGACCAATCCGCCAAACTACGCCAGCGTCACTTTCAATGTAAACATGGCGGTACAACATGCCCGGGGGACTTTCACCCCCGGCGTCGATTCGATATCTGTGGCCGGCAACCCGCTTAATAATTGGACCACCGGAGCTTTTATACTGGCACAGTCACCCACCAATGCAGACCTTTACGTGGGAACTTTCAGCGTAACCAACGTGGGCAGCACAACCTCTTTTAAATATGTCGATAGTAACACCGGGATTGGCAATAGTGGCTGGGAAACCATTGCGAATCGCACCGTGGCGGTGCCGGTTTCGGGCACCAATCTTCCGGTGGTGTATTGGAACAACGTTGCCAATCTCGGCAATCTGTCCATCAGCAACAACGCGGGTGTGGCCGTTCTCAAATGGACCGCCGGTCCAAATGTGCGTCTTCAGAGTACCACCAGCCCGTCCGGCGGCTGGGGGACTGTGGCCAACACCCAGGGATCAAATTCAGCGTCCCTCAACGTAACCGGACAACAATTCTTCCGGCTGAACGGTCCGTAAAGAACTTGAGTGTGAACTGGAGCAAAGCTGGAGTTGTTCACGGCCAGACCGGAATAGCTCCAGCTTTTGATTAATGTGTTAGATTGAATCGTATACAGCAGCTTGAATTCAAAAATTAAATACCTGCTCGGTTGCGCTCTGGCGCTGTGCTCCCCTTGGGTGTTGTGTGCCCAGAATAATTTTATCGCCGGCGCCGATCTTTCTCTGCTGGCGTATTTTGAAACCAATGGAATCGTTTATGCCGACAATGGCCAGCCGGGCGACGCGGTTCAAATCCTGAAAAATCACGGCATTAACTGCATCCGTCTTCGATTATTTACCAGCAGTGCTGCACAAGCGCAGGCGGATCCCTATGATTATATTAACAACCTCACCTATACGGTCCCGCTGGCGGTGCGGGTTAAAAACGCCGGATTGCAGTTCATGCTGGATTTTCACTATTCCGACACCTGGGCCGATCCCGGACATCAAGCCACCCCGGCCGCCTGGGCCGGCCTGACCTTTGCCCAACTGGTGCCGCAGATGCGTGCCTACAACAGCAACGCCATCGCCACGTTTGCCGCCGCGGGCGCCATGCCGGATTACGTCCAAATTGGAAATGAGATCACCGACGGCATGTTGTGGACCAATGGGCAACTTACAGGCATGTGGAGCAGTTCCAATCCATCGTGGATTCGGCTTGGCGAGTTGATGACCAATGCGATCCAGGGAATTCGGGACGCGGCCAACGCGGCCGGTGCGCCAATGCCCAAAATCGTCGTCCACATAGACCGTGGCGGGGACTGGAATACGACCAAGTCGTTTTTCGACAACCTGAATGCCCAGGGAGTTCCCTACGACATCATCGGCGAAAGCTACTATCCATTCTATCACGGACCTTACACGAATCTGGCCAACTGTGTCACCAACGCCGCCAAGCGTTACGGCAAACCGATCTTCATTGCCGAAACTGACTTTCCTTACATTTTTTCGACAAATATCTATGGCATCCCGGCTACAACCAACGGTCAGGTTCAATTTGTCATTACGCTGGCCCAGATCGTCAAAAGCGCGCCCAATAATCTTGGGGCGGGAATTTTTTGGTGGGGAGCGGAGTATCAATACCCCAATGCCAACCAGGCTGGAGTTGGAACGCGCTCGTTTTTCGGCAGCGACGCCAATTTGTTGCCGGCGGCGGATGCGTTTGGCCAACTGTCGGCGCCGGTTGATTTAAGCGTCAGTTTGACGGGCCCCAATTTGATGCTGCAGTGGCCAATCAACGGAGCAGGAATGAATTTGATGACGACCACAAATTTGGGGCCGCCGGCGGTTTGGTCGTCCGTGACCAACTCCGTTCAAAATACCGGGACAATATTTGACGTGACCCTGCCTCTGGATCCCGTGCAAAGCCGTTTTTATCGTCTGCAATCGAATTGATCGGGTCGCAAACCGGAAATATCAGAAAATAAAAATGACCACCGAAACAACATTCAACCGCTCCGCGCTGCGACGAGGGTTTACCCTCATCGAGTTGCTGGTAGTGATTGCCATTATTGCCATCCTTGCGGCCATGTTGTTGCCGGCGCTGGCGGCCGCCAAAAAGCGCGGCCAAATGGCGGTTGATGTCAACAACAACCGGCAAATTTTGATCGGGATGACCGAGTATGCCGGGGATAGAGCATTTTAAATAAAACTGTAGCCATGTGGTTCCGGGTTTGGTAGAATTCGTTCATGCGAACCATATCCTTGGACTTGCGTGAACGAATCCTCTGTTCCTACGACCAGAAGGAAGGAAACCGTGAGGAAATTGCTCAT
>DATNHM010000015.1:0-50270 GCA_035604955.1 Candidatus Limnocylindrales bacterium
CCCCTCCAGTTCCTCCGCCACTATTTCCGGCGTCTGATAATCGAACCCGACAATCATCGAGGTGAGCACCGTTATGCCGTGCTCGCGAAATTCAGTGAGTATCTCGGCCACCGGCCGCCCCTGCTGCTTCGCGTAGTTCGACCGCGTCCCTTCGTACCCAATCCAGAAGCCGTCAATGCCCATCTCCAGTATTTCCTCTACCTTGTACTGGCTGATGGCCTTGACGCTCGAGAAGGCGAAAATCGAAGGCCTTTTGCCGCCCTGCAAAACGCACTCGCGAAACTCCATCGCCCGCTTTTTGTTCAGCAGAAAATCCTCGTCCAGAATCAGAAAGACCAGGCTCGGATCCAGATCGAAATATCTTTCCACCACGTTGTAAATGTCGCGCCCGGTCGGCAGCAGCTTGATGTGCTTGCGCGAAAAGAAATGCGACGTGCAGCAGAAATCGCAGCCGTTCGGACAACCGAGGCCGGCGAAGATTTTTCCCGTGCCGGAAACCTTCCAGCCAAACACCTTGAGCCAGCTCATGATGAGCGGATGTTTGTAGGGCATCGGAATTTCCGGTTCGCCGAGCAGCCGGCGGAAATAGGCGACGCCTTCCTCGCGGCAGATGTAATCCGCGTAGGGCTTCAACACGTCGTCCTTCAAAATCGTGCCGTAGCCGCCGAGCACGATCTTGCTGTTCGGGGCATGTTCCCGGATCAGCGCCACCATCTCCTTCATCTTGTGCATCAGCGCCATGATGAACGAGACGCCCACATAGTCGTAGCCCTTCTTGAGTTCCTTGATGAATTCGCGCCGGGACGGGTATTGCAGCACCACGGTCGGCGCGTCGAGATTTTCCGCGATGTAATCCAGCCCAAAAAAAACGTTCACCGTGCGCGGGCTGAAGATGCCCTGCGCCCGCGTGACCTGGCGGTACAGGAGTTCGTAGCCGACCGACGGCGCGTCACCGTATCGCGGCCCCATCGGGCGGCAGACACTGGTCAATAAAACGGTTTGGCTCATGGCTTTGACGAATTGCCTTTCTGAAACCAGTGAACTCGCTGCTCAGCGGCCCGAAATCAGGTGCGATCCGACGCGGCAACCCAATGCCGCCGTGAAGGGATTATCGCAGCCGCCAGGTGATGCGAGCCTTGTTCAGGTCGTAGGGCGACATGTCCATTTTTACGCGGTCGCCGACGGTCAGGCGCACCCAGCGCTTGCGCATTTTGCCGCAGATCGTGGCGAGCACGAGATGTTTATTGTCGAGTTCGACGCGGAACATCGTGCCGGGCAGCACCGTGGTGACGCGGCCTTCCACTTCTATGTGTTCTTCTTTCATATCGGTCCCGCTGACAGGATTGGAAACAATCGGCGGAGCCCGGTTCACCCGAACCCCGCCGTGAAATCCCGGCTGCTGCCAGTTTAGTAGCGACTACCACCGCTATTGCCGCTCACCCGGAACTCGCGGCGACCACCGCCACCACCCGTGCGCTCTTCGCGCGGCTTGGCGACGTTGACCGTCAGGGCGCGGCCGCCCAGTTGTGAGCCGTTCAGGGCGGCAATGGCCTTCTGTGCCTCTTCGGGCGAGCTCATGGTGATGAAACCAAAACCGCGAGGACGGCCGGTGGCCCGGTCCATCATCATATTGGTTTCCATGACCGTGCCGTGCGCCGCAAAGGCGTCCTGCAGGTCATTTTCGGTGGTGTCAAAGGATAGATTCCCGACAAACAATTTATTGCTCATGTGATGTTTCACTGTCCGACAAACTTTTACTTTCCACAGACTGTTCCCGAACATCGGGTTTAAAATCATCACTGAACCAGGTTCACTTGAAGATTCACCATGCCTTGAAAGAGACAAGCTATCTAACAGACACGCATAGCATGACTGGTTCCGGAGGGATAGCAACAACTATCGGCAACTATCTTTTCAGCCTGATCACCGATAAGGCGCGCCGGCTTGCTCGGTCGTTTCACCCGGATGCTCCTTGAAGAATCTCACAATCAGCGCCGGTGCGGCGGGGTTGAATTGATGGCCGCCCGGGAAGATGGCCGTGACCAGTGGAGTCCCGCCGTTTGACGGGTAGATCGTGCATTGTTTGTCCCACGGCTCGCCGGCCGTCGCGCAGCCATTGACCTGGCGCACGGCAGTCATCGTGCGTTGCTGCCACGCGAATTTCACCAGTGGATCGGTCTGCCCGCCAAGAATCAGCGCGGGCTTGGGCGGAAGTTTATGGGCATACCGCGCCGCCGCGGAGGACGGCGCGACGGCGGCGAAAACATCACCTCGCGCCAACCACAGCAGATAGGTAAAGCCGCCGCCGTTGGAATGGCCGGTGCCGTAAATGCGTTTTACGTCCACGTCATAATCCTGCTTGAGCCGTGCGAGGACGGCGTCGAAGAATTTGAGATCGCGGTCTCCATCATTACCGAGGTCCGCCTGCCAGCCGGGCTGGTTGCCCTGTGGATCAGTCAACTGGCCGGGCGTGGGCAATCCCTGCATGTAAACCGAGATGGCTTCCGGCCATTCCCGCTCGATGTGAAAACTGCGTGCCACCTGCCGGGCGCTGCCGCCGTGGCCGTGAAACACAAACACCGACGGCGTCGGGCTCGTTTTGGCCGCGGGCGGAACATAAATCAGCGCGGTGCGCGCCACGCCGTCCACGGTGAATGACATTTGCTGTAAACCATCCGCCTCTGCCCCGCGGGTGGACAGACCGGCGAACACCAGCAATACAATCAGCAGACACAATGACCGTTGCATATATTTAGGACGTGAAGGCGGATAAAATGTTACCTTCGCCCGTTGGTTCAACCGGAAACGGAGAAGGCTAAACAAAATCTGTTTTTTCCATAATCATTCTCCTTGTCTTTGATTTTGACGTTACGTTCCCTCCGGCCAGCGCCGGGTTTCCTCGAGCGATTCGCCGGTTTCGAGCAGGCTCTTGAGGCTCGACAGGATCGGCGGCCAGCCTTCCGAAACCGCTTCAATCAATTTCGAGCCGGGTTTGTCCATCTCGTGAAGAATGGCGAGCTTGACCGACGCGCCATGCTTTTCAATTTTCAAAGTCATGCGCGAATAGCCTTCTGCACGCAACTCCGGCATGAACTCGTTGCGCCATTTCAGGACGAGCCGCCGCGGCGGATCAATCTCGAGGATTTCACCGCTGTCGGCGACCCGCCCGTCGGGAATCATGAGTCTCCAGGCGGCGCCCTGCTTCCATGCGGACTCCTGGGTGGCGCCGAAGAAGAATTGGCGATTGAACCCGGGCGTGGTCAGCGCCTGCCATAACTTTTCCGGCGTCGAGCGGATATAGGTGACGTAGCTAAATGTGGTCTTTTGCAAAATGTCCTCCCGGTTGTTCAATCTTAACCGCGGCAGAAAATGTTCAAGCCTTTCCCGGTTTCGAGGAACGTTTTCAAGCTGGAAAGCACGCGCGGCCAGCCCCAGGAAACTTTGCCGACCATCTTCGAACCCGCTTGGAAGCGGTCATGCGTCACCGTGAGGCAGACCATATCTTGCATCGGCTCGATTTCAAATGTGACGCGCGATTTATCTTTGAGATCATCGGGGTCGGCCCAGGTCAGCACCAGGCGTTTGGCGGGGATGCTTTCCACCACCTTGCCCGTGATCCAGACCTCGTTCTCCGGGTTGTGGTGTTCCCATTTCGAACCTTTCTTCCAATCGGACACGTTCGCCATTCCACCCCAGTACCGGCGGGTAAATTCCGGTTTGCTGATGGCGTCCCACGTCTTTTTCGGCGTGGAACGAATAAACGTCGTGTAAACCAACTTCGGCTTTTTCATGATTTCATCCTTTCTTGTTTTTGTTTTGTTCGAGACCTTGTTTCAGATCGCTCAATGCCTGGAGGCGATGGCGTTCGTATTTGCCGATCCAGCGTTCGTAGATCTCGTGCAACGGCACCGGATTCAGATAATGCAGCTTCTCGCGCCCGCGCCAGACCGTGGCCACCAGGTTCGCCCTTTCCAGCAACCCCAGATGCTTGGTGACCGCCTGCCGCGTCATGTCCAGGTGCGCGCATAATTCCGACAATGTCTGCCCGTTGCTCCGGTGCAGCCGGTCGAGCAACTGGCGACGGTTCCGGTCGGCCAATGCCTTGAACACCGCATCCATCTCGCGCCATAATATGCAACCTTTTGGTTGCATGTCAAGCCGAAAGTTTTCAGGACGGTTGACAAGGTCGGCATGACTGACAAAATTTCCCCACCATGAATGACAAGGCGCCCAAAAGTTTTCACGAAAAAACAGGCGGGATGATGTATTTCCCGAGGATGCTGGACAAGATGCGGCTGTTTGCGAAGGGCGAGCTGCGGGAAGACTGCCACGCGAATCTGGGAGTGGTCAACCGGGCCGACGGGTTGTGCTGCCGGTTTTTACGCGTGTCCTATGAGGCGCTTAAAAAACGCGCGTTGGACGGCGGAACTGACGAAGAGATTCTGGAATGGTGTTTTGCCACGGGTCGAAGGCTCGACGAGACGGACATCCTGATTTGGAACGAGTTTATGCGCAAGCGCGGCTGGAACGATGAAGCGAGCGGCCGGCTGGCCGCCTGGAAACAGGAAAGCGGGCACACCGATCGCGCCGATTTGATGACCATGCCCGACTACACCGACGTGCTGGAGGGGCGAAAGCCGTAACGCGTCAACGCCACAACCCGGAACGGGTTGATCCGGGTCGTGATTTCTCGTGACGTTGCCATCTTCCGAAATAACCGGCGATTTCCATTGCTTTGTGGTCGGCGCGCCCGGAAGCTCAATCATGAGCAACAGTCTCCAACAGCACGGCATCAAGGAAGTTTACAAACAACTCCGTCTGCGAATGAAGAACCGCGGCCTGGATACCATCAAGGTTGAGGTCACCCGCCGGGCGGGAAAATACAAATATAATTTTACCGGCTCGCCGGAACAGGTTGCGGAGGCCGAGAAGATTCTTGCGGCTTGGACCTGAGTTTGACCCGGGATAGTCCAGCGTTGCGGCCCAATCCTGATACTCAACTCTTTGGCGGCCAGTCCACGCCGGCGAGTTCCACGGGCAATTGCGTCGGCTCAACCGGATAAATAAGCGAGAGGTCCATCCTGGACTTCGAGCCCTGGAGAAATTCCAATTCTTCGGGCGCGCCGATAATAAGCCAGAGCACTTCGGCGTCGGTGTCGTTGAACACCTGGCGCAACTGGTCCGGCCCGACCAGCACGCCGCCGTATTTTGGCACGGTCAACGTCTCGTCGCCCACGCGCAGGCGGCCCGTGCCTTCCAGCACGAAATAAAACTCCTCTTGCCGGACGTGTTTGTGCAGCGTGCTGGCGCTTTTAGGCGGCAACCGCCAGAGCCGGGCCGCGACATTTTCGCTCCCGGTGCGCTCCAGGTAATCCGCGTTCGGGATTTTCATCAGGTTGGATGGCCGCCAGAAGAGGTCTTCCGGCTTGATGAGATGGTAACCTTGAATGGCTTTCATAAAACTTGCTGGCGAACCATACGCCGCCATTTCAAAAAAGCAACCGGCGCGAGACGGCACAAGTGATAATTTTTCAGAAGGGGCAGAGCGGCAACTCTGCCGGAACCACATTTACGGTCAGGCGGCGCTGCCGTGCCGTCAAAACGAATTCACACCTTCGCGTAAACCTTGCTCACACTTGTCCGGCGACAGCGCGGGTTCGGGATTCATCAAGCCTGGCGCTGTTTTTCTCATTCCGCCAGCAGTGGGCCTGTAGATTCAGAACGCTCCAAAGGAAATCGATGCTCCTGGCTCAGGGCAGGGCAATATTCTGGAGATCGAAGGGGACTTTGACGAGCTTGCGGTTCAGGCTGACCTTGGCCACCAGCTTCATGGTGTCATCCAGCGGCTGGTCGAGTTCAAGCGACTTCTGAACCGGGCCGCCATTGAAGGACCAACTCGACATGCCGCTCGAAACTTTCCGGCCGGAGCCATCCACAACCTCGATCGATTCCAACGCGCTTTCGTCGCCGGTAATTTCGAGCCTGAGGGAGCGGACATTATCGCCGGAACCGGCATCCTCGGTGATGTTGATCCTGGCTTCCGCCGGTATGGCGAGCGCCTTCTTTCCGGCGCCCTTAAGCGGAGCAAGTTCAATCGTCCGGATTGTCCCGGCGTCGGTAAGCTCCAACGAGCCTTGAAGCCGTACAATCTTCGTTGCTGAACGCACCGGCAGGGCGAGGTCCAACTCCACCTGAGGCGCCGCCGGAGGATTGTTGAAGCCGAAGTTTGATTTTCGGAAAAAAGCGTTCGAGTAGTCCTTGAACTTTGCCGGATCATGAAAGTCGTCTTTGGCCGGTATGAGGTTGGTGCCTTTACCATCCACGGCGGTTTCGAGCTTCAGATTGCCGTATCGGCTGCAGGACTCGGCTTCCGGCCCGTTCAACGAGAGCGTCAACTCCAGGGATGCGGCTGGCCGGCTGACCTTGTCATCCCCGAACGCAATGACCCGGGACTCGTTGATGCGAAAGGGAACAACTTCCACCGCGGCTTGAGCGACTCCGATGAAGCCGCTGGCCAGCAATAGCGCAATCAGTAAAGGTGTTTTCATAGTTCTCAACTCAAGATGGAGAGGTTCCAGCATTTTTTTGCCAAGATTCAATGCCGTAATCGCAACCCACCAATCCGAATTGTTCAGCGCATCCGGCCAGCGGACCGCAAAGATTTTTAGTTTCGGCAAAGCAGCAGCTTTGCCCTGCCGAACCAAACCATGGCAGGGCGGCGCTGCCGCGCCGCCCAAAGATGAATTAAATCTCTGTTCTCTCCGTTTCCTCCTGTTAATTCACCGGTTCGGATTCATCGCTTGACGGCCAAAAGGATTTTTGCTGATGCTCTGGCCCGCCAGCGCCGAATGACCATGAACCTGCGAGCCATCACAAAACGGGAGCCATTGGCGGTGGAGGCCGGCGTGTCCCGGCTGGCCCGCGTGGAGTTTGCGCGGCATCCGTATCCCGCCTTGCTGAAGGAGCCGGCCCATTTCTGGGACGAGGTTTTCATCGCCAACGAAGCCTATGTGCTGGGAGAGGTGACGCACCCGCGCATCCGCCGCACACTGGCGTATGATGCCGCGACGCACCGGCTTTTTCTGGAATACATCGAGGGGGCGACGTTGCATGAGTTGGTGCAGGCGGGTGTCACCCTCTCGAACCCGGGCCGGACGCATCGTCTCCTGCAAAGCGTGGCGGAAACCGTGGCCGATATGCACGCCGGCATCTTTTGCGGGCGTCCGATCGTCCACAACGATTTGAAGAGCAAGAATGTCCTGGTGCCCGCGGCCGCGCCCGATGAAACGCAGCTCATTGATTTTTCACACTCATATTTCGAGGGGAACCTGCCGCCCTTCATCACGGACAAGAAAAATCCCCCGGCGGGCACGGTCAAGTATTCGGCCCCGGAGAAATGGGAGGGGGATTTCACGAAGGGTTTCCAGGGCGACGTCTTCGGCTTTGGCGTCATGGCCTATTATGCGTGCACGGGAAAACATCCGTTTGACGGCAGCAAGGCGCAAATCGAAAAGGCGATCCGGGAGGTGACGCCGCCTTCGCCCCTGAAATCAGGACTGAATGTGCTCCGCAACACCGTGGTCATCATCATGGCCTGCCTGGAAAAAGATCCCGACCGCCGACCGTCCATGGAACGGGTCGCCCGGGTCTATGCCGATTCCGCTTCCCTGTACAAGTGAAGCTGCGCCATTTCGAGCAGGGCTGTGACGGTATTCCAATTGCGCAGTGTCGCCCGGCCGAGTTTTCGCTCAATGACATTGCTCGTCAACTTTGCGCGACCCAAACCGGTGGTGTAATAGGCGTAGCCGGCAGTGCCTTTCACGACCAGCCGTTCCGCGTCAGTAACCAGCGGTTGAATATCCGCGATGGCTGCCGCCGCCGGCGCTTTTTCAAAAAAACAAACATACATCCGCCTGCCGAATTCGGGCAGATGCGTGTCGTATGGGTTTGCCCCGGCAATGACGGCGAAGTCCTTCGCCGTTTTGACCAGGGTCGGCACGGTGTAACCGAGTTTCGCGGCCAGATGTTGTTCCAGGATTGTTCGCAACGCCGCCGGTGATTTTTCCCGATGCTCGAAGACCACGTTGCCGCTTTGAATGTAGGTGCGCGCCCTGACCGCGCCACCGGAAGCAAAGTGCGATTGCAAATCTGCCATCTTGATGGGCTTCTGGCCACCGACGTTGATACCACGCAGCAGGGCGATATAGGTGGGCATGGGCTTTTCCGGGAGGTCGCGAGACGCTCCGCAAATTTCAGACCCTCAGCGAGCCGCGGAACCCCCTGCCGCTGTAGTAAGAGTCCGCACCGTTGTGGCCCACGAAGACGCGGCCGTAACGGCGATCACAATAGAGCGCACCGCCGAGCTTTCGGATATCAGCAGGCGTTTTGATCCAACTCGACCGCTTGGTGTCGAACTCTCCCAGTTTTTGCAGTTCCAAATACTGTTCTTCGGTCAAAACCTCAATGCCCATGGCGGCGGCCATTTCCATGACGCTGCTCCTGGGTTTGTGTTCTTTCCGGGAATCCAGCGCTTCACGGTCGTAGCAAAGACTGACACGGCCTTCCGGGGTTTGTTCGGAACAATCGAAGAAAATGTATTCGCCCGTCTTTTTGTCCTGACCCACCACATCCGGCTCACCGCCGGTGCGTTCCATTTCATTGAGCGACCACAGCTTTTCGGCACTGGCTTCCAGTCGGGCCTGCACCTTGGCCCAATCCAGACCTTTGTGGCGGTTCAGGTTATTCTCAAACCGGGCTTTCAACGCGCTGAGCAGTTCTTCACGCCTGCCCCGTTGCAACGCGAAGCGGTTGCTTCGGGGTTGTTTTGGTGACAACTCCTTTTTCATGTCAACGCCTTTCATAACTTTGGATGGGTTTCATGGACTTTCTGGCGAACGCATCGCCGCCGTCAAAGTAAAGCAACTTGGGCAAAACGTTTCAAATCTGTTTAACCGAGGTCATTCTCGCGCTCAATCAAATCTTCGTTCAACTGCTGATCGATGCTGATGAAACCAAAAATTTCCGCAGTTTAACTCGGTGTTCAACTCCAACTCAAACCGATAGGTTATCCGCAGTTAAACTCCGTTGTGACCATCGAACAAAAGCTTGGCAAACGCATCGCGCAACTCCGTCAGAAGGCGGAGTTGACGCAAGCGCAACTCGCGGAAGCGTCTGGTTACTCGGAAGATTTTATCGGACTGGTCGAACGTGGAATCAATGCTCCGTCTGTCAGCGGATTAGAGCGAATCGCCAAAGCCATGAAAGTTTCCCTCAAAGAGATTTTCGATTTTTGAGCCATGAATTTCTCAACCAAGAGCGAAATCTTGCAGAGCCTCCGAAAAGGAATGGCGGATGTGATTGCTCGGTGCAAAAGCATCACCGGGGCGAAGACAAAAAAGACTGCGCCAGTCAACAAGAAGCTGTGGGATGACCTGTATCCCAAGTTGCTCGCAGACCTCACGGCGACAGCCGCCAGAGAGAAATGGACTCCGGAACGACTTCTGGATTGCCAGCTACGGCTGTTTTACTGCTCGCTCGTCGTGAACCTCGAATCCCGAAATCAGGTCGTCGCATACGATTACATGGATTTCTCCCGACGAATTGGCGAAGTGTGGGAGGATTTTTGCAAGGTATGCTGGGATGCACCTGCGAATGCAGAATTGAAGCGGCTCAAGTCGCCCTCTTTCGCCACGGTCAGGACTGAATTGCTCGGTAGATTTTCGGCCTTGGTAGCTGCCGGACGCGCGACGAACAGCAAAGCAATTCTTGAGCAGTATCAGCAAGCGATTGATTTGCTTGGTAACATCAACCTGACTGAGGACGAATACTGTGTGGTAGGCGAAAAGAGATTCGTCATCGATTTTAAGAGCGGCTTTGGCTCAAATGAAAAGGGCAACACGGAACGGTTGCTCACCGTTGCAAAAATTTACGGCCTGCTCCCTGAATTTCACGAGTGCGTCCTAGTCGTCAGAGCTGCCGAGGGCGAAGGCAATAATTACCTTCAAGTGCTGAAAATGTCGGGTCTATGGAAAGTTTGTTGCGGGCCTGCCGCTTACGAATTCATCAAGGAACTCACAGGTTTCGACTTGGCCGCTTGGATCGGTAGGAATGTGGCTTTTCACGAAGACATGGAAAAAGAGGCGTATCAACATCTGAAGCAGCAAGATCTGACCAAGTATCTTGGGTGGTAGCCGAAATTTCACGCTGGTAATATGTCGCCACCAATTCATCCGCAGATTGTTCTTCAGATTCTGTTGAAAGAGTGCGGGCACGTTTTTTCGCGATGAGTCTTCCTAGCGCGCCCAACTCACGCAGTTCTGAATCGGTCAGCTTGGGCAAAGGCAGCTTCTTGAGATAATTGGCGGAGTTGTTGGCCGTTGGATTTATTCCTTCCTTGAGCAGTTTCGTGGCGAACTGACTGTTGAGAATGACCAGCAACGGAAAAATCCACTTGTGGCGTTTTGGAAAAATCCCAACGACAGACTGGTCAAATACTCTGTTTTGAATGAGAAAGGCATTAATGCGGGTTGAAGTCACCATCGGCACGCCGATTCCCTCTCGAAAGTAGTAGTCGGAGTTTTGGAAGCGCGCTTTGGCGTCGTTGTGGTAAAACGAAAGCGCCGAGTCACTCCAGTCCAAAACCCATGACGTCTTCTGCACAAAACGATGCGAGCCGCCCTTCACAATCGGAATCCATGTTGGATCAGTCGGAAGCCCTTTCGACATTTCGGACTGGCTCAACGGTCTGCAGCACACCTTAGCTTTGGGAACGGACTCATAGTAATCCCCACGCACCAAAGCACCCGCAATCGCCCGAATGAACCGCTTGTTATCGCCTGTATAAATGCCAGTTTTGCAGTCGGCAACGTCACCAAGACGCAGCTTTGCTGCATGGAGTACTCTCTCTACGTGTTCCTCTCCGCTCGTCCAAATCCTCGAATCCAGACGCTGGAGAATTTTCCGCTGCAAAACGGCTACGTTCGTGCCGGCATCTTCGCCACGAGCCAGGGACTCCAACTCGTCAGAAGAACTCACGGCTATGACGCGAAACTCATGATTATCGTCAGGCAGTGTCCAAGGCTTGCGAATGGTGATTATACAAAGGTTCGAGTATCCAAAAGCCACCCCTGGAAATAGTTTCGACGGAAGAGTGACAATCTCCAGTATCTCAGTCCGCTTCAGCAAAACCTCACGCAGCTCGCGATGGGCAGACAAGGTCAAGAATGTGTCTGGAACGATGAACGACAACACGCCATCATTTTTTAACAGCTCCAAACAGCGGAGAATAAACAATGCGTAGGTTTCGCGAACGTGAAAATCGGGGAATGCTTTCTTGAGCGCCGTGCGAGTCTCGTAATCCAGCCACCCGCCGTAAGGTGGATTTCCAACTATTCGGTCAAACTTTTCCGGCAGTCCGCTACGAGCGAGCAGTCCAAAGTCGCCAGCCAGTGAACTTAAAATCGTATCAGCGCATAGCGTCTTCACAGTGTCCCCGAAACGATCATGGAGCTGCTTGATGGCGGCTGGGTTTTTGTCCAAACAGCAAATGTGGAGATTGAGCTGCGCTTCGCGTAAAGCTTCGACAAACGCGCCATCTCCTGCCGCTGGCTCAAGCACAAATTGGCCGTCCGCGAGCGCTAGTCTGCTCATCATGTAGCTGCGAATTGGGTCGGAGTGCGTGTAGAAAGCGCACAGGACGTTCTCGCGTCTGTCTTCAACAGTTCGTGCCATTGCTGATGATATTCGTCTTTATGGAATCCGCAGTCAAGCTACGGCTTTATTTTACGCCTTCGCGTAAAGCTGGTTGCCTTTTTCAGCAAACTCCTTCGACTTGGCTTCCATGCCCTTCTTCAGCGCCTCTTCCTCGGCGATGCCAAGCCGCTGCGCGGAGTTCCAAGTTTCAGGTTTCATGTTTCAAATTGGTTTAGCCGGCTTTTCGATGTGCCGGAGTCAGCCGAGGACGGCGGGGAAAGGTTTTCACCAAACGGAGAAGTTGGCTCACCTTTCTGATTTTTTCCTCGAAAGGCTCACGGGCCAATTTTCTGCGCATTTCCAGGGTCATGTCTTGGCGTAGATTTCTGCTCCTTTTTCCACGAATTCACGAGCTTTTTGTTCCATTCCCTTTTGCAGAGCTTCCTGTTCAGAGACCTTTTGTTCCTCCGCATACTTCCGCACATCCTCCGTTATCTTCATGCTACAAAAGTGAGGACCACACATACTGCAAAAATGGGCTGTTTTCGCGCCGTCCTGCGGCAGCGTTTCGTCGTGGAACTCGCGCGCGGTCACGGGGTCGAGGCTGAGGTTGAACTGGTCTTCCCAGCGGAATTCAAAGCGCGCCTTGCTCAACGCATTGTCGCGGTATTGCGCGCCGGGATGGCCTTTCGCCAAGTCGGCGGCGTGCGCGGCGATTTTGTAGGCGATGACGCCGTCTTTCACGTCCTTCTTGTCCGGCAAACCGAGGTGTTCCTTGGGCGTGACGTAGCAGAGCATCGCACAGCCGTACCAGCCAATCATCGCCGCGCCGATGCCGCTGGTGATGTGGTCGTAGCCGGGCGCGATGTCGGTGGTGAGCGGGCCGAGCGTGTAGAATGGCGCTTCGTGACACCACTCAAGCTGTTTGGCCATGTTTTCCTCGATCATGTGCATCGGCACATGGCCGGGGCCTTCGTTCATCACCTGTACGCCCTTGGCCCAGGCGCGCTCGGTCAGTTCACCCTGCACCTTGAGCTCGCCAAACTGCGCCTCGTCGTTGGCATCGGCGATCGAACCTGGCCGCAGACCATCGCCGATGCTGAAGCTGACGTCGTAGGCGGCCATGATGTCGCAGATGTCATCCCAATGCGTGTAGGTGAAATTTTCCTGATGATGCGCGAGGCACCACTTGGCAAGAATGGACCCGCCACGCGACACGATGCCCGTCATGCGACGCGCGGTGAGCGGGATGAAACGCAGCAGGACGCCGGCATGGACGGTGAAATAATCCACCCCCTGCTCCGCCTGTTCGATGAGGGTGTCGCGGTAAATTTCCCAGGTAAGGTCCTCGGCCTTGCCGCCGACTTTTTCGAGCGCCTGATAAATCGGCACGGTGCCGATGGGCACAGGCGAGTTGCGCAGAATCCATTCGCGCGTGGCGTGGATGTTCTTGCCGGTGGACAAATCCATGACGGTGTCCGTGCCCCACTTGGTGGCCCAGCGCATCTTCTCGACTTCCTCCTCAATGCTGGACGCGACGGCGCTGTTGCCGATATTGGCGTTGATTTTCACGAGGAAATTGCGCCCTATGATCATCGGTTCAAGCTCCGGGTGATTGATGTTGGATGGGATAATGGCGCGGCCCGCGGCGATCTCAGCGCGGACGAATTCGGGGGTAATCTCATCCGGAATTCTTTGTGGAAAGCGGGAGAACACTGAAGGAGTGAAACTCGCCGGCTGGAAGCCGGCGCTCCCAGCGATTTGGCTGGAACCGGCGTGTTGCTTGTTCAAATCGTTGCGCGCGTTGTCCTTCGATAATTCCGCAATCCGCGATCCGCGATCCGCAATCCGGTGGTTTTCCCGGATGGCGATGAATTCCATTTCCGGCGTGATGATGCCACGCCGGGCATAGGCGAGTTGGGTGACGACCTTGCCGGCTTTGGCGCGCAGCACCCGGCGGCGTGGCGCGGTCAAACCTTCAAGGCGAAATGAAGTTTCGTCCTGACGTTTGGCGCGCGACAGGCCGCGATGCTGCTCGGAAAGATAGCCGTCATCAATCGGCTGAACCGGACGGCCTTCGTGTTCGTCCACGTCACCACGCTTCAAAATCCAATTCCGCCGCAGTGCCGGGAGACCTTGTTCTACTGTTCCATTGAAATCGGGGTCGCCCCAGGGGCCGGAGCAATCGTAAACGCGGACCGGTTCATTTGGCTCGACGGCTCCGGTGTAGGACCTGGTGGGCGTCAGTTCGATTTCGCGCATGGGCACGCGGACGTCGGAATGCAATTGGCCCTGGACGTAAACGCGCTTGCTGTTCGGCAATTGCTCACCGCTGTGCGGTTCGAACGAATCTTTGGTTGCGATCATAAACCGGTTGCTGGTTGAAAGTTGAAGGTTGAAAGTAAATCAACCCGACAACTCGTATATTTGTCCGGGAAATGCGTTCGAAAGGTACGGGCCGGCACGCTCGTGCCTCCCTTCGCCGGCATTATCCGGATCAGGTTCAACGGGTCGGCGGCGCTCCCGCGTCGCCCTCTCAGCCTTTGTCTGCCACCGGCGGTCCTGGACCGCCGCTACCACAAACAGGTTGGCTCCCCGATATTGGGAAGCTAGAACGACAGCACGCCGGCGTCAAGTCGCGTACCGGATGGATTTTACGTTGGCGGGTTGTGGGCGGCCGGATGGCGGTTGTTGCGCCAACAAACTGGAAACACTGCCGCGTTGTGATATCAGCAGCCTGAATTCAGGAATCAATTTCAGTTTTACTTCACCGGCCACATTCTGATCAGCACCACGCCGTGGGGCGGCACGGTGGTTGCAAACTGGTCCGAGAATTCACCGAGGTCTTTTTGACGCCAGAGATCGCGCACGCGTTGTTTGCCGATCAGACCCAGTTCCGACCATTTGGCAACCACTGTGGCGCTGCTGCGGCTGAGGTTGAAAAGGCCGACCGCTTCTGAACCATCTTCCATGTCCTTGGCCCAGACTTGCTGCGTGCCATTGTCCGCAACGCGCGACGCCTGTCGCGCCAGCGGATCCTGGTCCACCGCCAGCACTTCGTCGTTGGAAAGAAGGCCCAGGGTGAAAGCGTCCAGTTTCGTCATGTCACAACCAATGAGCAACGGTGAGGCGAGCAGGCACCAGAGGCTGATGTGTGTGTATTGCTCATTCGGCGTCAGATGCGTCGGATGGAGGCTCGGCCCCCAACCAACATAACCGACGACCAGCATGTCCGGGTCGTTGAAATGTCCGGGGCCGGCGTATTTGCCCTCACCGGCTTCGCCGAAACCGTTGGCGGACATGCTGCTCCACGTGTCACGAATGTCGCCGGTGGTCCGCCAGGAATTGCCGCCGACTTGCGCGCCCCATGTCCAGACGTTGCCCATGCCGTATTGGCAAAGACTGAAAAGGATGTCGCGCGGTTGTTTTTCGAGGGCGGCGCGCATGAAGGCATAAGGCCGCATCAGTTTGGCGCGGTCCGACGGCGCAGAACCGCTCCAGCCGCTCAGTTGCTTCACAAACGCCGCCGAGTTTCCCCGATGCGACTCCAGTTCCGGACTGTAGGAGCACCAGTCATATTTCAAATAATCAAACCCCCATTGGGCGTATTGCTGCGCGTCGAGCAATTCGTGGTCGAAACTTGCCACGCAGCCGCCGCATGTCCACGGGCCAGGCGAGGAATAAAGGCCGATCTTCAGCCCTTTGTCGTGCACATACGCCGTCAGCCCCGGCATGTCCGGAAAGCGCGGATTCGGTAAAATGCGGCCTTCCGCATCACGCTGCGGGCCTTGAAGCGTCGGGTCGTCGGGCTGATGGGGATTTACCTCCCAGAAATCGTCAATGTTGATGTACGTCCAGCCGTGGTTCATGAGACCGCTCTTCACCATGGTGTCCGCCGCCGCCTTGATATCCTTCTCCGTGACTGCCGACGCAAAACAGTTCCAACTGTTCCAGCCCATTGCCGGCGTCAGGCCGATTTGCGGTCCACAAACAATCTTGAATTGCTCCTGTGCCTCACCCAACGCGTTCCTCGCGTGCAGTGTCACAATAAACGTTTTCACCTTTTTCAGTTCGCCCGTGATGCGCCCGGTGTCGGAATCCAGTCGCAAACCCCTGGGCAAATGGTCCGCACTGAAAGTCATCGGGCGATCGCCGGTGGCAGGAATCGTGAACAGAAACGGCGAGCCAGGCCGGACGCCAAAAATCCGGGTGCCATTGATCCGTGGTTCAGGCGAAGGCTTGGGCGTCAAAATGACCGCCGCTTCCTGTGACGCTGAAGCGGCCTCCGGCGCGCCAGTGCGCATGGTGATTTCGGCGTTGGCCCAGTCGGCGTGGGCGTAACTGATGTCGTTCGTGCCGGGGGTAACGACCAGGTCCACTTGTTTGACCCCGTCGAGACTGACGTCCACCGATTGCGGCGCGTCGCCGGCGTGCAACAGGTCGCTTTGCCAGAGCAAATGACCGTCACCGAGCACTTGGAACTGCGCGTTACCCCGGCCCGCGCCGACTTCCTGATCCACGCCCACCTGTGCGATGAATTTTTCCGCGTTCCCATCAACATCCACGAGTAATTCACTGTAGGCATGCGTGCCCAGGCCGTTCGTAAAGGTCTGACCACCAATGGAAAGCGTGTGATTCTCGACGGACTTGTTCGCGTGCGGGTCGCCCCAATCCTGTTGCACCTTGCTCAAATCGAGCTGGCCCAACGGGAACACCTGTTCAGCACGAACCGCGGCTGCGGCCAACCCGAGCACGAGGAACAATCCCAAGGTCTTAACACGCCAGTCGGAAAAATTCGTTCTCATACATGCATTGCAATAAACCTGAAGTTCAGCCTCGCATCTTGAAAACTTTCCGTCCAGAGAAATGCGCGGTGACCGGGAAATCTGCGGAAGTAAGCGGCTTGACCCTCGTGGCAAAAATCGGTTTGATGCAGGCGGACACTTTTATGAGTCCATCCAATTCTCCTCTCGACGCCTTGCGCATTGAGCGCCGTCCTGACCGGTCCGGCCGCTTCAGTCCGTGGCTGGTCATCGGCGCGGTGGTGGTTCTGCTGGCGTTGAGCGCGGCAGTTTGGTGGCATTCGCAGGCAGGCGCGGTTGAAGTACAAACGGTGGTGGCCCGTGACGCGAACGGCGGCGGCGGTGGCGATCACACGGTGTTGAACGCGTCCGGTTACGTCACCGCCCGGCGGGAAGCGACCGTTTCCTCCAAGGTCACCGGCAAGGTCATGGAAGTGCTGATTGAGGAAGGCATGAAGGTGACCAACGGCCAGGTATTGGCGCGGCTGGATGATTCCAACGTCAAGACCAGCCTCGACGTGGCCGTGGCCCAGTTGGCGTCGGCGAAGGCGGCCCTCGCCGAAACCGAGGCACAACTCAAGGACGCGGACCAGGAATATCAGCGCACCATCGAACTGGCCAAACAACACATTGCGTCGCAATCCGACCTCGACCTGGCCGAGTCGAACGCCAAGGCGTTGCAGGCGCACCTGGCGCAGCAGAAACTCGACGTCGTGGTCGCGCAACGCCAGGTGGAGATGTGGCAGCAGCAAATGGACGACATGACTATCCGTGCGCCGTTTGATGGCGTCATCACCACCAAGGACGCGCAGCCCGGCGAGATGATTTCACCAGTGTCGGCCGGCGGCGGTTTCACACGCACGGGCATCGGGACGATCGTGGACATGACTTCGCTGGAGATTGAAATTGATGTGAACGAAAGCTACATCAACCGCGTCGAGCCGGACCAGCCGGTCGAAGCGACGCTGGACGCGTATCCGGACTGGAAAATTCCCTGCAAGGTCATCGCCATCATCCCGACTGCCGACCGTGACAAATCCACGGTCAAGGTGCGCGTTGGCTTTAACCAGCTTGACCCGCGGATCCTGCCGGACATGTCCATCAAGGTGGCCTTCCGCGACAACGGCGGAACCGCGGCGGGCCATGTGGTGATTATTCCCAAGGACGCGGTGCTCAATCGCGACGGACGCGATGTGGTGTTTGTCGTCCGGGACGGCCACGCCGAACGCCGCGCCGTCACCGTGAGCGACACGCAAGGTGACGATTCCATGTTAAGCGCGGGCGTGACCACCGGCGAAAAAGTCGTCGTGGGCGCGCCGGCCAATTTGCAGGACGGCATGGCCGTAAAGGAGAAAAGTCTATGAGTGAAATCAAAACCAACAGCGGCCCGCTGGTGCAGGTCGAGCGTGTGGAAAAAGTTTTTCACCGCGGTTCGGAAGACATCCACGTGCTGACGGACCTGAACTTGCAGGTTCCCGCCGGCGAATTTCTGGCGCTGATGGGGCCGTCGGGCTCCGGCAAGACCACGCTTTTGAATTTGATCGGCGGCCTCGATCGTCCGACGAACGGCGCCGTTGCGGTCGCCGGCGAACGGTTGGAGCAATTGCCCGACCGCGCCCTGGCCGCGTGGCGCGCGCGACACGTTGGCTTTGTCTTCCAACTTTATAATCTGATGCCGGTGCTGACGGCGGAACGGAACGTGGAACTGCCGCTGTTGCTGACGCACCTTTCCCGGGCCGAACGGCAGAAGCACGTGGAAACGGCGCTGGCGATGGTCGGGTTGTCGCATCGCGCGAAACATTATCCGCGCACGCTCTCCGGCGGTGAACAGCAGCGCGTCGGCATCGCCCGCGGCATCGTCACCGACCCGACGCTGCTGCTGTGCGACGAGCCGACCGGCGACCTGGACCGCAAGGCTGGCGACGAAATTCTGAATCTGCTCCAATCGTTGAATCGCGAGCACGGCAAAACCATCATCATGGTCACACACGACCCGCACGCTTCGGTGCGCGCGGCCCGGACGCTGCATCTTGACAAGGGACAATTGAGCAACGGAGAGGTGAAATGAGCCTCTTTTATCGTCCTCGTCCTCCTTCTTGTTCCTCGTCCTCGATGTCGCCGTTTTCGATTAGGAGGACGAGGACGACAACGAGGAGGAGAAGTCAGCCATGAAATTTCTTCACCTCATCTGGTCCAATTTGCGGCGGAAAAAACTCCGCACGTCGTTGACGCTGCTTTCGATTATCGTGGCGTTCGTCCTGTTCGGTTTACTGTCCGCCATCCAGCAGGCGCTGGTCGGCGGCGTGGCCTTGGCGGGAGCGGACCGGTTGATCGTCCGGGAAAAGGTCTCCATCATCAATCTCCTGCCGGTGAGTTACGAGGCGCGGATGGACCGGATTCCGGGCGTGGATTTTTCCACGCACCAGACCTGGTTCGGCGGCGTTTACCAGGACCCGAAAAATTTCTTCATGCAAAATCCCGTCGAACCGGAAAAATTCCTCAAGATGCATCCCGAAATCATCCTGCCGCCGGACGAGGAAAAGGCCTGGCTGGCCACGCGGACGGGCGCGATCGTCGGCCGCCGGACGGCGGAGCGGTTTCACTGGAAAATCGGGGACAAGGTGCCGATTCAATCCACCATTTGGACGCAGCCGGACGGCAGCCAGACGTGGACATTTGACATCGTGGGCATTTATGACGGAAAGGACAAGGGGACCGACACTACGCCGATGTTTTTCCGCTACGATTATTTCGATGAAGCGCGCCAGCAGTGGGGAAAAGGAAAAGTCGGCTGGTACACCATCCGCATCAAGGACCCATCGCAAGCGGCGGAAGTGGCAAAACGGGTGGACGCGGAATTTGAAAATTCACCGGCGGAAACCAAGACGGAGCCGGAAGGCGCGTTCATCCAGGGCTGGGCCAGCCAACTCGGCAACATCGTCTTTATCGTCGCTGCGATTTTGAGCGCGGTGTTCTTTACCATCCTGCTGGTGACCGGCAATACCATGGCGCAGGCGGTGCGCGAGCGGACCGGTGAGCTGGGCGTACTCAAGGCGATCGGTTTTTCCAATGGACAGGTGGTCGCGCTCGTGCTCGCCGAATCCTGCCTGCTGACCGTCATTGGCGGAGCGGTTGGTTTGGGACTGGCGCGCGCGATCACACCCGTCGTAGCTCAAAACCTGGCGGGCCTGTTGCCCATGTTCTTTCTGCCGACACGCGATTTGTTCATCGGGTTGGGCCTCAGCATTGCGCTGGGCTTCGTCACCGGAATTTTTCCCGCGCTCCAGGCCATGCGCTTGCGGGTGGCGGATGCCTTGAGACGAATGTAATTATTCACTCAACTTTCAACCTTCAACTCTCAACCAACCAATGTCCGGCCCCCTCAACTGGTTATCGCAAATCGGCTCGATTACAAAGTTCGGGTTGCTGAGCCTCCCGCAACGGCGCGGCGCAGTGGCGGCCACCGTTATTGGCATCGCCGGCGTCGTGGCCGTGCTCGTGGGCGTGCTTTCCATCGCGGCGGGTTTCCGGCAGGCCATGGCGGTTTCCGGGTCGCCCGACGGCGCGATTATTTTGCGCAGCGGCGCCGATAGCGAAATGGTCAGTGGGTTTGGACGCGACGAAACGCGTGTCATTGCCGACACGCCGGGCATCGCGCGCACGGCCCAGGGCCCGCTCGCCTCCGCGGAATTGTTCGTCATCATTGACCTGCCCAAACGGTCCACCGGCACGGACGCCAACGTACCGCTGCGGGGCGTGGAGCCGGCCGCGTTGCTGGTGCGCGACAATCTGAAAATCGTCCAGGGCCGGATGTTTGAATGGGGCAAGGACGAAGTCATCGTCGGTCGCGGCGCGGCCCAGGAATTCGCCGGATTGGAGGTTGGTTCAAAAATCAAAGTGGGCCGTTACGAATGGCCGGTCGTCGGCATCTTTTCGGCCAATGGCGGCGTGGCCGAATCGGAAATCTGGACCGATGCGAAGATCTTGCAGGACGCCTACAATCGCGGCGATTCGTTTCAATCCGTTTCCGTCCGGCTGAATTCGCCGGACGCGTTTCAGGCGTTCAAGGATTCGCTCACCTCCAATCCGCAGCTCAACGTGCAGGTCATCCGCCAGACCGATTATTACGCCCAGCAATCCGAAACCCTTACACGGTTAATCACGACACTCGGCTTTTTGATCGCGTTTCTGATGGCCGTCGGCGCAGTGTTTGGCGCCTTGAACACGATGTACAGCGCGGTGGCAGCGCGGACGCGGGAAATCGCCACATTGCGGGCACTCGGCTTCGGCGGTGGGGCGGTGGTCGCCTCGTTAATGGTCGAATCGCTGTTGCTGGCGCTGGTCGGCGGCGTCATTGGCGGTACGCTGGCCTACGTGGCTTTCAACAATTTCCACACCTCGACCATGAATTTCCAGAGCTTCAGCCAGATTACTTTCGCCTTCAAAGTCACGCCGCAATTGCTGGCGCGTGGCATCGTCTGGGCGGCCGTTATCGGCCTGATTGGCGGCTTGTTCCCGGCCATTCGCGCCGCGCGCCTGCCCATCGCGTCGGCGCTGCGGGAATTGTGATGCTGCCATCGGTGGACGCGTTTCCGGCAAAAAAATAAAAGGGCGGTCCGCCGGAAACGGACCGCCTGGCGAAAAACCGGATCTGTCTATTTTTGGATGTCCAACAATTCCACCTCGAAGATCAAAGTGCTGTTCGGTCCAATTTTTGCACCGGGGCTTTGATCACCGTAAGCCAGTTTCGGGGGAAGGAACAACTGCCATTTGTCCCCTACCTTCATCATCTGCAGCGCCTCCGTCCAGCCGGGGATCACGCCGGTGAGGGGAAAGGTGGCCGGCTGACCGCGCTGCACGGAACTGTCAAAAACCGTCCCGTCAATCAGCGTGCCGGTGTAGTTCACCGTGACCGTGTCAGTTTTTTTGGGTGTATCGCCGGTGCCGGACTTGAGAATTTTGTATTGCAGTTCCGCCGTCGTGCCATCCGGCAAAGTCACTGAATGGACCTTGACGCCCTCCTTGGTTTTGTTCGCTGCGAGGAAAGCCTCGCCGTCCTTGAGGTTTTTGGCGCCATCGGCATATTTCGCCGCTTCGGCCGCGTTTTTGGCCTGGATGTCCTGCTCGAGCTTCAGCAGCGCGCTATGCACCTCCTCCTGCGTCAGCGCCGGCTTGCCACCCAGCGCGTCGGTGATGCCCGCGGTCACGGCCTTGGGATCAAGATCCAGGTCCTGAACCTTGAGACCTGAACCGATGTTCACTCCGACGGCATAACTGGTTCTCTGTTTCGGATTCGTCAGATCGGGTTTGTCCTGTGCCAACGCGGAACTGACGAGTAATCCGAGGGCGAGAGTGGGAATGAGATAGAATTTCATTTGGTTTTGGCTTTTATAAATTAACGGGCGGAGAGCATCGGACAGGAAAGAAACCCCGTCAAGCAACGAATTGAAAAATGGCGAATTGAAAAAACGGACGATTACGACATGAGCATTCTCCCTTAATCAATTGGCGAAAATTTGCTGCCCGTGAATCGCTCAAAAAACGCGGACACGTTGCGGTCATCCCTTTTCGTTTGAGGGCTGCACTTCGTCGCCGCCCGGAATTGGGGCGCCGACGAAGCGGTGCCCTCCAATTTTTCCTTGCGTCGTCAAACTTCCTTCAAAGCGCGGTTGATACGTTCGATGGCTTCGTCAATTTCCTGGCGGTTTTTGAAGCCGATAACCACGGCGTCAATGTCCCGGCAGGCCATGGCAAAGCGGATGGATTTCTCGCGGTCGGCCGGGCTGGTGAACGTGCCGTTGCCGCAGATTTTCATGCCAATCACGCCGCGGCCCTTCGCATGCATGACTTGGATTTGTTCCATCACCGGGGCAATGTCATGACGGCGGCTGCCCCAACCACCATTTTCGCCGTCGGTGTAAGCGCCCTGCGGGTTCACCCGCACCAGATGCACCTCGGTCCAATCCGAGGCTACGGCGGCGCGCAACGCCGGCAGGCTGTGACAGGAAACGCCCTTGGCCCGGATCCATTTCCGCTCCTGCGCCTGACTGAACGCATCCATGACCCGCTTCCATTCGTCAGTCCATTGACCGTTGGTCATGCAATGAACCAGCAGGCTGTCAACGTAATCGGTGTTAAACGTTTTACGGTGATGATCAATGACGGCCAGCACGTCCGCCGGCCGGCCGTCCACCTTGGATTGGATGAAAAGTTTCTCCCGCGGCAATCCCTTGATGGCGTCGGCAATTAAACCAAACGTCTGGTACGATTCGGCGGTGTCAATGTAGGTGATGCCGCGGTCGTAGGCGTAATGGATTAGATTGACGAAGGCGTTCTTGCCTTCGGCGGTTTGAATGTAACCATTATCGCTCCCGGTGCCGAATCCCAGCCGGCTCAATTTGATGCCGGTTTTGCCCAGTGTCACCTGGTCCGTCGCGGTGCGTACCACCACCGGTTGGGTGGCAGCGCCGCTTTCGGCGAGTGCCCAGGGCGAGAGCAGCACCGTGCCGGCCAGAGCGGTGGAGGTTTTAAGAAATTGGCGGCGGTTTAGCCCATCAGGATCGTGACGCGGTTGTTTCATTTGAGGTTCCTGTTTGGCTTGCGGTTATAAAGACGGCTTAACGCGAGCCGCGCGGAAAAGCGGCTTCCCGGCAAAGAGGCGACCTTGCACATGCGTCACAGATACCACTGGATCAGGGAATTGCAACTGCAATTTGTCTTGACAAAAACAAGGCTTTTACGATAACCTGCAAACGTCGAGAGAGGGAGCAAATGGGGGTGGAAAAAAACTGGAACATTTTTACGGTTTCTCCCTCTCAAAATATGACGGGGATGTTTTGAACCAAAACCCGACTATAAACTATACGAAAAGCCATGAAAACGACGTTTAAATTGATTTCCAACAAAATGTGTTTGACCCTTTTGGCCATACTGGGGACGGCGTCCGCCGCTTTCGCTCAGGGCCAAATCGCCTCTGGCACGATTATCGGCGCCGGCAGCGGACCTTTCAGTTACAGCCTGACGTTTAGCGACGGGGCCAGTGCCACCAGCCCGATTGGCAGCGTCTGGTATTCGTGGATCCCCGGTCAGTTTTTCCTGCCCGGAACGCCCACCGGCACTTCGGCACCCACCGGCTGGACAGCAACCATTAGCAGCACTTCCATCCAGTACGTCGCCAGCTCGTCCATCTATGATATCCAGCCGGGCCAGTCGCTCTCAGGTTTTGGCTATACAGCGACGTTTTCGCCGGCGCAACTGGCGGCCGCGCCGAATTCGGGCGAATCGGACGCTTATTCGGCCGGGCTTTTCTCGGACGGCGGCGATATCTTTACGGTGCAGGCAGTGCCCGAACCTTCCTCACTGGGTTTCCTGGGAGTTGGTGTTCTTGGTCTGGCGTTGGCCAGTCGGGGTAAAATGCGGAAACTGGCATCCGCCTGATACAGATTCAGAAACTTTATTGGAAAGGCGAATGGAATTTTCCATTCGCCTTTTTCATTGAAGGGCAGCGCTTCGTCGTTGCCCAAATTTCGGGGCGCTGACCAAGCAGTGTAATTCAGACTGTCAGCCGCGTCTCGGCTGCGGCCGCTGAACTTCAGCACTCACTTTGGGGCGCATCTTCTCCAAGCATTCCGGACAAATCCCGTGGGTAAAATCAACGCCGGCATTCTTATGGAAGTAAGCCTCAACCTGGTCCCAGTATCCCTCGTCATCGCGGACGCGCTTGCACCAGGCACAGATGGGCAGCAACCCTTGCAGCGTTTTAATGTGATTGAGCGCATCCGCCAGGTGCAGCGAAACCCGCCTGGACTCCAAAAGAGCCATAACCTGTCGCACCAGGGCCTGCATGGCCTTTTCCTGCCGGGCGGAAAGCTCGCGTGGTTTCCGATCCATGGCACAGAGCGTACCCAGGGCCAATCCTTCCTGGCTGATCAACGGAAAGCCCGCGTAAAACCGGATGTCTGGTTTGCCATTAACCAGTGCATTATCGGCAAACCGCCCGTCCTTCTTTGCGTCCCGGACCACGAGCGGCTCGCGCTGAAGAATCGTATGCGCACAGAACGCGATCTCGCGCGGCGTTTGCTGCCGGGCTATGCCGATCCTGGATTTGAACCACTGCCGGGCCTCGTCCACCAGGGAAATCATGGCCATGGGAACCTGACAAATATGCGCCGCCAGGGCAGTGATGTCGTCGTATGGCTGCTCAGTCCCGGTATCGAGAATTCGATACTCCTTCAGGGCTGCCAGGCGTTCGGCTTCATTGTTTGGGAGCGGGGCATTCATTTTTCAGAGACCTTTGATTCAAAGCAAAGCAGATCAGTTTTACAGCCCAACGTAGCACAATTCCCGCGGAGCGAAAGTTGTGGATTGCCTACCGAGGGCCCACAGGTAGTGTTGGCGCAGGGAAACAGGCCAGGTGGTCACCCGCTCGCCTTTTAAAAGTGCTTGAAACCGTGATAGTAAGAATTGAAATCCGTTCAAGCCATCCCCGGCCTTCACGATGAAATCACACGGCGGAATCAAAGCTGGAACTGGCCTGAATGCCGAACCGGTAACCGGTTCCATGCGATTCGGTGGACGCAAATTGGGTTGAACAGCGGCAGGGTTGGAAATACGATCGCCCGTAATGCACGCCATGAGCCGGCGTAAATTCATTGCCCAACTGGGTGCTACGATTAGTTCCACTCCGGCCATGTCCGATTTTGCGAGGAGGTATCTGCTTACGGCGACTTGTACATCATCGTCGGCCATGACCAGAACATCCGGTTGCTCAAAGGTGAGGGGCATCCATTATTGCCCCAGGAGGAGCGGCGTTATATGGTCGGTTCGATCAAGTACGTGAAGCAGGCGCTGATTTCCACCGGTGAAGGCTGGTTGGACGCCGATCCCGAAATCCAGCAGCTCAAGCCTGACATTTACGCGGTGAATGAAGACGGTGACCAGGGCGGCAAGCGGGAGTATTGCGAGAAACTAGGGATCGAATATCTCGTACTTAAACGTACCCCTGCCCCGGGTCTGCCAAAGCGGTCCAGCACAGACCTGAGGGGATTTTAGTTTGAGAACAATGCTATGTTAAAAACCGGAATCTTAAATCCTCAAATCAATTCGCTGTTAAGCCTGGTCCGGCACACTAACACGCTGGTGATTGCCGACCGCGGGTTTCCCTTCTGGCCGATGATCGAGACGGTGGACATCTCGCTGGTGGACGACGTGCCGACGGTGTTGCAGGTGCTGGCGGCCATTCGTCAAAGCTTCAACATCGGCCAAGCGTGGATGGCCCGGGAATTTTTGCAGCACAACCAACGTCAGGTCCGCAAAGCCTTTGCCGAGGCGCTCAACGGAATCAGGCTCCAGCATGAACCGCACGTTGTGTTCAGGAAACGGGTACCGCGCGCCATCGGCCTAATCCGAACCGGAGATACGATTCAATATGCCAACCTCATCCTGGAAAGCGCCTGAAGGGATTGTTCGCCTGTGCGGTGATCCCACCACCATGATTAAGCGATTGGAGAGGCTTTCCCTCAGACTGTCGAGCATCCAACCAAAATCGATATGATAACTCATGTTTCCAGTTCCCCTTCGACAATTAAACGGTCCGGCTTGTTCCGGGGACCCGACGGCGGAAATCTACTGGTCACTTTCATCCTGGTGACCACGCTTTTTCTTTTGTGGGGTTTTTGCAACGGCATGATTGACATCCTGAACAAGCACTTTCAGGACTCGCTCCACATCAGTAAGGAGCAATCGGGCCTGGTGCAATTCGCCAATTACCTCGCTTACTTTCTGATGGCCATTCCCGCTGGATTGATTGCAAGGAAATTTGGGTATAAAGGAGGCATCCTGCTCGGTCTTGTGCTGATCGCGAGTGGCGCGTTCTGGTTTATTCACGCGGTGAGCATCGGCAAATACTCGGCGTTCCTATTGGGCCTGTTCGTCATTGCTGCGGGCATGACGTGCCTCGAGACTATCGCCAACCCCTACACGACCGTTCTAGGTCCGCCGGAAAGTGGCGCCACGCGTATCAACATCGCTCAAACCTTTAACGGCGTGGGTTGGATTCTCGGTCCGATTGTCGGTGGCAATTTTGTTTTCTCCGGCGGCGAAGGCGCCAACGCCAACGCCGGGCTGTCCATGCCCTACCTCGGAATTGGCATTTTCGCGGCGGTGTGGACGCTCGTTTTCATTTTTGCCCCGGTGCCGGACTTGCACGCCGAGGATGAGAGTAAAAAATCCGTTGAACAAACGGCCAGGCTCAAACCCTCGTGCGGCCAGGTCATCGGAATCGGCATTGCCTTGGCGCTGGTGTGGGGATTGCTGTCCTACTTCATCTTCCCGATTTTGGGGCTGGTTTGGAATCTCCTCAGCTTGCCCGCCAGCCTACTTGTCCCAACCAAATATGGTTTGCTGGTCGCCGCCTATTGTGGCTCATTTATTGTGGTCGTAAAAAACTGGGAAATGTTCCGGCGGAAACACTTTACGCTGGGCGTGGTCGCGCAATTTCTTTACGTCGCGGCACAGACTGGCATCTTTAGTTTCTGCGTCAATTACGTTATAGAAAATGACCCCAGCGTGACGGCAGCAAAGGCATCCACTATGCTGGGAGGGATTGGTTTTGTCTTGTTTGCCGTCGGCCGGCTCTGCGGCAGCGCCATTATCAGCCAGTTCAAACCGCATCTGGTGTTGGCGGCTTATGCAGCCATTAACGTTGTGCTGGCTGGCGTGGCGATGGGTGGCCACACATCGGGTTTGATTGCCCTGTTTGGTACGTTCTTCTTCATGTCGGTCATGTTTCCGACGATTTTCGCCCTGGGCATTCGCGGGCTGGGCGATTATACCAAACTGGGTTCTTCACTCATCGTCATGTCCATCGTGGGCGGAGCGATTGCACCGCCGCGCATGGGTCACATTGCCGACGTTTATTCGATGCGCGTGGGGATGTTTGTACCACTGGTGTGCTTTGTCCTGGTCGCCCTCTATGGGGCGTTCTGGAGCATTTTGGAGAGGCGGGACCGCGCAGCGGTCAACGGAACTGGCATTCTGGCGTCTGGTTCCAAACTAATTGAACCCTTGTCCTGATCCGGAGGGTCCGTCAAAGCACATCCGATAAATACTAATTTAATAAACGATTTACCGCAGATACCGAATGATCCAAACACACAACCATTGAACAAAAGGAACTACGATGCAAAGACGTGAATTTCTTAAATTGATGGCGGCGAGCGCGGGCGCCGCATCGTTGCCCTTGGCGGGCAATCTTGGTTGCGCGACCCAACGGTCCAAGATCAGCGCTCCAGGTTCAACTGGTGGTTCGCCCACGAGTTTTCCTGTGTCTGATTGGGAAGCGGTGGTGAGGGAAGAATGGGGAACCGCCGGAGGCGCCGGCGGGCCGGGCACCTGGGACGGCGTGACGTTGCAGTCGCCATCCGACATTCCTGATTTGACCGGCGACGGGCCATTCAAGGCGGACTGGGATTCGCTGCTCACCTATGATGCCCCCGATTGGTATCGCGATGCCAAGTTTGGCATTTGGGCGCATTGGAGTCCTCAATGCGTGCCGGAGGACAGCGATTGGTATGCCCGCAACATGTACATCCAGGGTCAGTGGCAACACGACGAACAGATCCGCCATTACGGTCATCCTTCCAAATTCGGTTACAAAGACCTGTGCGCGCAATGGACGCTGCTCAATTGGCAACCCGAGGCTCTGATTGAACGTTACAAAAAAGCGGGTGCCAAATTGTTCCTCGCCCTGGCCAATCATCACGACGGATTCGATACTTGGAATTCAAAGTATCACGCTTGGAACGCGCAGAACATCGGTCCACGCCGGGACGTGATCGGTGATTGGGCGACGGCGGCGCGCAATCAAGGACTCCGTTTCGGCGTGACCGTTCACGCAGCCCGCAATTGGTGGTGGTTTCAAGTGGCCCACCTGTGCGACAAGACCGGTCCGCTGGCTGGCGTGCCTTACGACGGCCACCTCACGCTTGACGACGGAAAGGGCCAATGGTGGCAGGGCTATGACCCGCAGCAACTATATTGCCGCAAGCACGGCATTCATGAGAATCCCGATGACGCCTATGTTCGCAATTTCTACAACCGGGTCCGCGATCTGGTTGACCTGCACGATCCCGACTTGCTTTATTTCGATAACACTGGATTGCCGCTGGGCTGGGCGGGCATGAACATCGGCGCGTATTTTTACAATCACAACCTCAAGACGCGCGGTGGCAAAATGGAGGCGGTGCTGAACATCAAGCAGGTGCCCAATCATCTCGCCAAAGCGGTGGTGGCCGATTACGAACGCGGCGTGACCAACCGCATCATGCCTTACGTCTGGCAATCCGAAACCTGCATTGGCGACTGGCATTACAACCGGGGCCGGATCCGGGACCATTCCTATATGAAACCCGGACAGGCCATCCATTGGATGGTGGATGCCGTGAGCAAGAACGGCACTTTCATCCTCAACGTCCCGGGCAGGCCCGACGGCACGATTGACGCCGATGAGAAGTCGATTGTGGACGCCATTGGCGGCTGGATGCAAATCAACGGCGAGGCGATTTACGAGACGCGGCCCTGGAAGGTATTTGGCGAAGGCGCGAACCAGGTACGAGGCGGTGCGTTCCAGGGTGCCGGCCAGTTGGATGCCCGCGACGTCCGTTTCACCCGTAATAAGCGCGGCGACATTGTCTATGCCATCGTGCTCGGTTGGCCAGATGGCGATAGCTTTGTCATTAACAACCTGGGCACTGGCTCGTCGGCGCAGCCGGGCAAGATTGAAAATGTCGAATTGGTCGGCAGCTACGAAAAGCTCGTCTGGAACCAATCGGCTGAATCCCTGGCGGTAAAAAAGCCTGCAGAAAAGCCGTGCGACTTTGCCTGCGCCCTCAAGGTGAGTTTGGCGTGACGCTGGACCGAATCGATCCAGCTGACGGCAAACGCAACTTTGGCGCCAATTAATTGAGGTTGGCAGCGTGAGAGTGTTTTGAGTGCCACAAAACTGCGGGTGCATTTGGTCAGCCGCAATTCAATTGGAATCCAAAACCGGGTCGCCGTAGATGATGCCTCGCCCGGCGGTGCGGAAATAAACCCGGCCGTAAATGCGCGGGTCTCCGGTTACGTGGTTGATGCAGCCGAATTGATGGTCGTTGTCTTTGATGCGCACCCAAGTCCGGCCGCCGTCGTCGAAGGGGAAGAGAGCCTGGAGCAGATCCACTTCGCCGGCCAGATAAATTGTGGAAGTCGGCGCTGATGTCCACCGGTTTATTGAGCAGCGGCGGTGGATTGGCGGCAGAGAGTTCATGGCTGCCGATGAACCAAAGGCTGGCGGAAAGGCAGGGCGGCAGCGTCGTGGTTTTTGATTTGTTTTTCATAAATTGAGCGCGCTCGTGGCAATGGACGGAAACATCCGGCGGCAAAACACCATCTTTCCACCAAACGGGCAATGAAAACGTCTTCACGCTGGCGGCTTCAACAATTTTATTTTTTTGGAGAAACCGTCCTGTTGTCAAAATAAACGAGTCCAAAAAGCTCGCTTTTTTTGATAAACCTCCTGCTGGGCTATTCTCTAACAGGGCCTTTGAGCCTTTGCCTGAACAAATTGTCCTTGCTCTTCATCCGGCTAGGCGGAAAAATTCGTTTATGTCCCGAAGGAATGCCTCTGCCCGTTTCCTTGCCTGGATTGTTCTGGCGCGGACCGGGTTGTTAGGATGGACAGTCTTTTCGGCGCCGGTTTCCGCTTTACCCAATTATTTTGTGCGCGCCTGGCATGCGGAACAAGGTTTGCCGCAAAACAAGGTCGCGGCAGCGGTCCAGGACCGTGATGGATATTTGTGGGTCGGGACGTATAGCGGCCTGGCGCGATTTGACGGCGTGCGCTTCACGATTTTTGACGAAAACAACACGCCGGAGCTGCGCAGTAGCCGGGTGACCAGCTTGTTTGAAGCGCCCAACGGCACGCTCTGGATCGGCGATGAAAGCGGCCAAATTACAGAATACAATAAAGGACGATTCGAGGCCGTGACATTCCATCCCGACTGGGGGGGTGGCGGGATTTATGGTATTGCTTCCGATGAATCCGGAACGGTGTGGGCGATGAACGGGGAGGGCCAGTTGGCGCGCGTCAGGGATGGCTTGGTCTTGAATCCGGAGGCCGGCCCGGTAGCCAAACTTCTGAACATGACCCAGTCGCCAGACGGGCGGATCTGGGTGGCACGGGATGGCCGGGTATCGGTCTTGGAACACAACCAACTGCGCCTGCTTTCCCTGGGCCTGACCGCCGCCACCTATCCCTATGTTCAGGGAATCGGCGCGAGCCACGACGGCGGTCTTTGGATTGCCTGTGACGGGAGAATCCGAAAATGGAAGGAAGGCCAATGGGTCGAAGATCTCGGCAACGTTCCCTGGGGTGAAACTCCCGTGACGCGCCTGGTGGAAATGCGAGACAGCACTCTGGCCGCGGGAACGGCGGACCACGGTCTGTTTTTGATCTTCCCGAATCAACCCGCAAAACCGCAACACTTTGACCATGCCAGCGATTTTCCGTCGGATTGGGTTATTTCACTGAGTGAAGATCGTGAAGGGAATCTATGGGCTGGCACTGGAGGCGGGCTAGTGATGCTGCGCACGAGTATTATTGAGACCGTTTCGCCGCCGGACCAATGGCAGGGCCGCGCGGTGTTGTCCGTCTGGCCGGGGCAACAAGGTGCGCTGTGGATTGGGTCCGAGGGCGCGGGTTTATACCGGCTGCAAAACAACCATTGGACAAATTTCGGCATCGATCAGGGAATTCGCAATCCTTACATCTGGTCACTGGCTGAAGACGCGCAAGGTCGGATGTGGGCGGGGACGTGGGGCGGCGGATCGTTCGTTCAAAGCGGGGACCGTTTCGAATTCGCGCCGGGCATGAGCAATGTCACCATGCCCATGCCCGCCCTGTTGCGCGCCCGGGATGGCAGCCTGTGGATCGGCACCGCCGATGGGTTATTGCACTACCAGGCTGGCCGCACCAATTGGTTCACGGAGAGCGTCGGCCAGCACTTCCGCGACGTGCGCGCCATAGCCCAAGATGATCAAGGCGCTGTGTGGTTTGGCATGGCCGGCGGCGGCTTGGCCTGCCTGAAGGATCGCTACGTCCAGAGGTTCCGTGCCACCGACGGCCTATCCAGCGATTTCATCGAGTGCCTGCACTTTGACAAGGCCGGCGCACTTTGGATCGGAACCTTTGGCGGCGGTATTGACCGGTACAAGAACGCACATTTCGCCGTGATCAACCGCAAACAAGGGTTGCCCGACAGCGTCATCGGCGACATCGAAGAAGACGGGCGCGGCAATTTTTGGATGAGTTCGCATGACGGCATCATCCGAGTCAGCGAAGCGGAATTGAACCGCTGTGCAGATGGCGACACCAACGAGATTCATTGCCAGACCTACGGCATCAGCGACGGCATGCCGACCATCGAATGCTCGGAAGGGTTGCAGCCGGCCGGGTGCAAAACGCCGGACGGCCGGATATGGTTTTCCACGAGCAAAGGTCTGGTGGCGGTCAATCCTCTGGACGTGAAAACCAACCCGCTGCCGCCGCCGGTCCAGATTGAAGCCATGCTGATGGACGACAAGCCGGTCTCCTGGCCGCCGGGCGCGCCGATCCAAATTCCGCCCGGAAACCACCGGTTCGAATTTCAGTACACCGGTTTGAGTTTTGTGGACCCGGACAAGGTGCGATTCAAATACCGTCTCAACGGCTTTGAAACCGAATGGATCAGCGCGGGCGACAAACGCACGGCCAATTACAATTACATCCCGCCGGGCCGTTATTCCTTTCAAGCTATCGCCTGCAACAACGACGGCGTTTGGAATGAAACCGGCGCCAGCATCGCCCTCCGTGTGCAGCCTTATTTCTGGCAGACGTTATGGTTCCGCATTTTGGCCTGGATCATGATTGTCGTCGCCAGCGGTGGTCTGGTCTGGTTTGAAACGCGCCGCCGGATGCGGCGGAAACTCGAACGCCTCGAGCAACAGCGGGCGGTGGAACATGAACGGGCGCGCATCGCCCACGACATCCACGACGACTTGGGCGCCCATTTGACGCGCATCAGCATGCTGAGCGAATCGGCCCGCGGAGAACTGAATAATCCGGAACGAGCGACCGCTGGGCTGAATCAGATCTACGATACTGCCCGCGATATGACACGGGCCATGGATGAAATCGTCTGGGCGGTGAGTCCCCGGCATGACACTTTGGAAGGCCTGGCCAGTTATTTGGAAAAATTCGCCCAGGATTTGCTGGCGGCGGCCGGCATCCGCTGCCGGCTGGACATGCCGATGGAATTTCCTGCGTGGCGGCTGACGCCCGATGTGCGTCATAATCTGTTTCTCGCCTTTAAAGAAGCCTTGAACAACGTGGCCAAACATTCCGCTGCATCGGAGACGTATATCCAACTTGCCGCCGGAGCCACCTCCTTTGAATTGATTGTCGAGGACAACGGTCGTGGGTTTACCCCCGGGGCAAAAGGAGAGACGAGTGCGGATGGCTCCGCCCGCTTGGCATCGGGAAACGGGTTGGAAAACATGACACGGCGACTGAAGGAAATTGGCGGGCGCTGCGATATCCGGTCGTCGCCGGGGCAGGGCACCAAGGTCATCTTCACCATTCCGCTCAAAAGAGTCGCCGCGTAGAAACTTCCTTTCAAGGCATGCAGGTGTCGTGATAATTGACGACATTCGTTTCGGCGAAAAACGGGGTACTCTTTATGCGATGAAATCTGCCATGCTGTGTTTCCTAACCAGTTGGAAACCCTATTTGTCCCATCATGTTGGAAAGCGCCAACTTTTAATGAATGTATCAAGTATTACCTGCCCCCATAAACTCGCGAAGTTTTTTTGCCTGGTCTCGCTGCTGTTGCCGATGGCCGGAACGGCTTGGGCGGTCCTGCCGCCGGGATGGAGCGATGCGGACATTGGATCGCCGGGTTTGGCTGGCTCGGCCGGGTACACCAACGGCTTGTGGACCGTGACCGGCGGCGGCTCGGACATTTGGAATACCGCCGACCAGTTCAATTTTGCCAGCACCAATTATACCGGCGACGGCACGATGATTGTGCTCGTGACGAGTTTGCAAAACAGCGATCCGGGTTCGGGCTGGTCGAAGGCCGGACTCATGTTCCGCAACGACAGCACGGCGGGTTCGGCCAACGTGAGCATCGTTGCCACAGCGACCCAAGGAGTCAGTTTCCAATGGCGGAGCACGGCATCCGGCTCCAGTTCTTTCAGCCAGCATAGCGGCATTACCACGCCGGTTTGGCTGAAATTGGCCCGATCCAGCGGGAATTACACCGGCTATTACAGCACGGATGGCAGCAACTGGGTGCAGGTCGGCAGCCAGACGGTGACATTGAACAACACGGTCATGGCCGGATTCGATGTGACCGCTCACAACAACTCGGCGCTCAACACCGCCACGTTCACGAACTTCAGCCTGGGCTTTGTCCCCACGGCGCCGGTCAATGTTACCATTAATGCGACCAATGTAATTAACACGGTGCCGACCAATGCTTTCGGAATCTTCATGGCCGTCTGGGACACCTGGGGGGGCAGTACGCCTGCCCAGCTTAAGCAGTCGGGCATCACGGCCATGCGCTATCCGGGCGGTGGCTATTCGGATAATTACCATTGGAGCTCATATCTAATGAGCCCCTTCGATGGCCAGGCCGGCAACTTGGGCTACCTGTCCGGGTCCACGGACATGGGGCATTTTATCCAACTGATGTCCAACGCGCAGGCGCAGGCGGTGATCTCGGTGAATTGGGGCTCCGGTTTTTTGTGGAACTCGAATAAGACGGCGATGGCCATTCCCAGCACGAACGGCTCGCCGCAGGAAGCCGCGGCCTGGGTCGCCTATTGCAATGCCAGTACGAACATCTATGGCACCACGAATGATGTCACCATCGGTGTGGATGCCCTGGGCAATAATTGGCAGACGGCAGGTTATTGGGCAATGATACGCGCCGCCAGCCCGCTGGGCCAGAACGACGGCTATAATTTTCTGCGCATCAATCACCCCGCGCCCGTCGGCATCAAATATTGGGAGGTCGGCAACGAACCCTACGGTAACGCCTATTATAGCACCGGCACCGACGGGTATGAGTGTGATTACGCCGTTCCCTATCCCTACAGCACCTATCCCCGTTACAGCAACACGCTTCTCTCCCCGGCGGCTTACGGTCAGGCGGTCAAGGCATTTTCGATCGCCATGAAGGCGGTTGATCCCACCATCAAGGTGGGGGCCTATTCCAGCACCCCGCCGGGCGATTACAGTTGGGACTACCTCAGCGGCGTCAACAACGGCCAGCACTGGACTCCGCTGGTATTGGCGCAATGCGGCAGCAACATAGATTTTGTCATTGTCCACTGGTATCCCAACTTTTCAGACAACCTCGGCACCAGCCTTTTGTCGGAAGCGGGCTCGGTCATCCCGGTGATGATCAACGGCACCGGCCCCTACCCGCACACGGGAACGAATTCGGGCTTGGAAGATTGGATCACCAATTACTGCCCCAACCCCGGCAACGTCCAGATTTGCGTCACCGAGTTTGGTGCCGACAACTACCCTTACCTGGTCAATGGCACCAATGGGATGCCGATTCTCGGGCCGGTCGAGGCGCTGTTCGCGGCAGATTGTTATTCCACCTGGCTGAACTACCCTGCCTATGCCAATGCGGACTGGCTCGATTTCGACGGGAATTCATTTCTTGGGAGCGGCAATGGCCCGGTGTTTTATGCCATTCAAATGCTGCGGCACCTGTGCAATCCCGGCGATGCCTTTGTCAAAGCGACCTCGGACACCGGCAACCTGCGGGTGCAGGGTGTGGCGCGGCAGGACGGCAACCTGGGAATTCTGCTGATCAATGAAAGTCTGAACAGCAGCCAAACGGTGAACGTGACGGTCACAAATGCAAACCTGAACACCACCGGCACCATCTATCAGTTTGGCACCAGCAATTGGACCGTCAGCACCAATGAAGTGCCGGCGACGGGGCCCAGCAGTAACAGCATTTCGAGTGTCGGCAGTACGTTCAGTGTCACCCTGCCAGCCTACACGATGGACGTGCTGGTGATTCCGGTTTTGGGCAACACGCCGCCGGTGCTGGCGGCTATTTCCAATTACACCGTGAATGTCGGCCAGACGGTGGCGTTTACGGCCAGTGCCACGGACAGCAACCAGCCGCCGCCGACGCTCACGTTCAGCCTGTTAAGCGCCCCGACCAACGCGACGTTGGACCCCAACAGCGGCGCCTTCTCGTTCCGGCCATTGGTCAGCCAGGCGAATACAGCCAACCCGGTCACAATGGAGGTCACGGCCAGCGGCAGTCCCAACTTGAGCGCCACGCAAAGTTTCACGGTCACGGTCAATCCGCTGACGCTGCCGCAGTTCGCGTCGGTTGGGTGGAGCAACGGGCAATTTGTACTGCAGGTGAGCGGTCAGAACGGGCCGGATTACGAGATTCAAACCTCCACCAATCTGACGCAATGGAGCGCGGTGTTCGCGACCAATTCTCCGGCCATGCCGTTCAGCTGGCAGGACATTGCGGCGACCAATTCGGCGGGCTTTTACCGCGTCATCGTCGGCCCGCCGTTGCCATGATGCAAATGGTTGAAATGAATGAGCAGATTATGAAACCGAACGGTTTGCAAAATGAAAGACCAGACCAAGCCGCCTTTACTTTGATCGAGCTGTTGGTGGTGATTGCCATCATCGCCGTCCTGGCGGCGTTGCTCGTGCCGGCACTGGGCGCGGCCAAATTGCGGGCCTGGACCATCAGTTGCGCGTCCAATCTCCACCAGATTGACGTGGCCGGACTGATGTACATGAACGATAACAGTTCATGCATCACCTATGCTCAAGGGTACACCGACAAAAGCACCATAGCTGAAGCTAATTGGCTGACGACGATGACAGCCAATCTCGCAAATAGCGCCTCCGTTCGACTTTGTCCGGCGGCGGCGCGTCCCGGAGCTTGGGCTAGACCGAACTCATTAAACTCTGGAGACGTGTCCCATTGTTGGGATGCGGCGCGGATCGTGGTGGGCGTGGCAACAAATGATGGGAGTTATGCCATCAATGGCTGGCTGTACGATCCAGCCAGTTTTATCGGAGCTGGGTTTTATTTTCCGGGATACTCGCCAGGTGGCGGGCCGCGGGGAAGCGTGGCAAGGTTCGGTAGTCCTTTTGGCAAGCCCAACGCCGTCGCGCATCCGTCCTACACCCCCTTTTTTTTGGACGGCGCTTGGCCGGATACTCTGCCCTGCGCCGGTGAAACGGCGAGCAGTACCCTTGACGGCTACTATTTCGAGGTGAATATGGTCACGCTGGCGCGGCACGGCGGAAGCCTGCCTTATTCCCCGCCGCTGACACCGCCGTTGGACAACATCCCCAACGGAATCAATGTCGCCTTTGTGGACGGCCACGTGAAATGGCAGAGGCTGGGTGACCTGCTAAACCTGGACATCTGGAACGTTGGATGGTTTCCGCCAAATCCAGCCCAGTAATTCGGCCCCAATACAAAAACAACAAAGACGTCTCCGCTCCATGATGCCAAAACAGCCAAGGGAAAAATGCCGAAGGCGGGCTTTCACGCTGATCGAACTCCTGGTGGTCATCGCTATCATCGCCGTGCTGGCCGCCATGTTGTTGCCGGCACTGGCTGCCGCAAAATGCAAGGCGTGGCAAGCTCGGTGCGAATCCAATCTCCACCAGCTCGATCTGGCCGGGAACATGTATATGAATGACAATCAAACCATGATCCCTTTCGCCAACCCGCCGCCGGGAACACCGGGCAGCCAATGGTTCAGATATAATTGGATATCAACATTGATTAACGAAATCTCTCACGACGACGCCGTTCGGCTTTGCCCGGCAGCTAAAACGCCTCCTCCCAATCCCAATCCCAATTACATCAATGGCGGAGACGTGACCCATTGCTGGTGCGCGGGCGCCCCGGCCGCCGTGACCAACGAGGCCAGTTATGCCATCAATGCCTGGATGTATGATCCGGGCAGTTTTAATGTGGCCACCTACCATTTTCCCTCTGGCGATTCGGCTAACAGTTCGGGCCCTCGGGGGTCAGTAACCACCGGCGGCGCTCCGTTCTACAAGCCAGCGGGCATTCGATATCCCTCACGAAATCCGATCTTTGCCGACGGCATGTGGGGTGACGGCTGCCCGCGCCAAACAGAAACCGCGTCAAGTTTGCAGGCTTGGGGCGCGGGTGCCAATGTGGATTCCTGTGCCATGAGCGTGTTTTTGTTGGAGCGCCATGGCGCCGGCACGCCGTTTTCCTTGCCAATGAAGTCGGCTCCGGTTCCAGCGTTGACACCGCCGCTGAACAGTCTGCCAAACGGAATCAACGTCGCTTTCGTGGATGGTCACGTGCAATTCCAAAAGCTGGGCGACCTGTTCAACGTGGACATCTGGAACATAGGCTGGGTGCCGGTGGGAGGCCAATGATGAATGGAGTGTCACGAAAACGAACACGGCTCCGGGCCGTGCGTTCACCTGTTTTGGCCGGCAGGGACGACCGGCTGGTCGTCCGAGGCCGCGCAGTAGTGCGGCCCCACCCTCAAAATGAATCATTACGCCGCGTCGACATGAATTGCGATTAGCGACAATTGGGATTATGGTAGAGCAACTTAAAAGTATCGATGAAGTGAACATCACGGTTTCCATCGTTGAAGATGACGCCCCGGCGAGGGGCATGCTTGCCGATTGGATTCACCGGGCGTCGGGTTTCCGGTGCGCAGGCCAATACGGCAGCGCGGAGGCCGCTTTGGCGGCCCTGCCCGCCGAAAAACCGGCGGTGGTTTTGATGGACATCAACCTGCCGGGCATGAGTGGCATCGAATGCGTGCGCCAGCTCAAACCAATGCTGCCGAACACACAGTTCGTAATGCTCACCGTGTATGAGGATGCCGATCATATCTTCAATGCATTGGCGATTGGCGCCAGCGGCTATCTGTTAAAGCGAGTCTCGCGTGGCGAATTGCTGGCGGCGCTCCGGGACGTTCATGCCGGCGGTTCGCCCATGAGCAGCAATATTGCGCGCAAAGTCGTGAAATCGTTTCTAAGACCGGCCCTTCAATCGTCTGAAGCGGCGGAACTTTCACCCCGCGAACGGGAAGTGTTGGAATTGCTGGCCCGGGGTTATCTGTACAAGGAAATAGCCGAATCGCTCCGAATCAGCATTCCGACCGTAAACACATACATCCGACGCATTTACGAAAAATTGCACGTCCGTTCCCGTTCCCAGGCCGTCGCCAAATTTACCCATGTTCCTGGCGTTGCCGATGCAGGCTCGCGGCGGGCGACCCCCGAAAAACGGGCGTAATTGGGCCTCTGTCGTTACTTTTCATGACATGACTTGGATGCCGGCGTATTGTATCCTTAAATCACCGAAACCAATCAGCCTAAAACAACAAATAACGTATGAAAAAACTTGTATTATTATCAATCGGAATGCTGGCGTTTACGCTGCAGAGCGCCAATGCACAAATACTGTGGTCAACCTATAATGATTTCACCAACGGTTGGTCCGGGGACGGAGCAACAGGCGTAAGCACTTTCGACCATGATGGTGTGACGGTCAATGGCATTGGCAACCCATCAAACGCCGGCGGCACAGGCACTGCGGGGTCGCTCCAGCTTAATGCAGTCACAGGAGGGTGGGGGCCGTTAGCTTGGGGACCATTGCCTGGGAACGCTCTGATCGCCTTGGACGGGCCGCTGGCCGCTCCGCCTTATAGCGCGCAAGCAGGTTATGGCCCAGGCTCAGTTGTGCCTGCGTCAGGAGTTATGACGATGGATTTCACAATGCCCGACAGCACTTTTGGCGGTAGTTACTTCCAACCAGCTATTTGGTATAACTACAATGGTAACTGGGGCGGGTGGTTTTCAAGTTCTACAACTGATTTAGGACCGGTGACTACTCCAAACGGAACAATGGAGATGTTCCAGGCCACGATCCCGTACAGCATAAATGCGGTTGCACCTGGTAATCTGAGTTATTTTCAGTTGGGGATCGGGCAAAACACCGATTTCACCGGCGCAAATCCGTGGTATGTTGACCAAATCGCCATTGTGCCCGGCAGTGTCGTTTATACTCCGGAGCCTGGAGTGATGGCGTTGATTGGAGTTGGTTTAACCGGCCTGATGTTGGGTCGTCGTCAAAAGAAAAGCTAAGAGTTTTTATAGCTGATTGCGACATGGGCAAGGTGAATGACGCACCTTGCCCTTTATGTTTGCGGCATCAAAATTAGCGCTTGGCACGTTTGAAAAAGGAATCACGAGGAAGTATTTCTAGACCGCCAGTTCGACGAAAACACATCGTCGTTATTTTTGATGACATGCGAATTTATTAGGTGTTGGTAAAGTAATTTAGCACTCAACCAAAAGTCAAATCATGAAACGAATCATCGCGATCGCCGGCTTATCGATCCTTGCAAGTGTAATACCATCCCACGCCACCCTCTTCTTGAGAGAACTGTGGGACAACGTCACGAATGTCGCCCCGGTCAATGGCGTCTATCAACTCCAAGGTCAGGTCAACGGAACCACCTCTTATGGCTTTTATAATCCCACCAATGCCTCTTTCGCCTGGAAGGTGAACACAGCAGACCCGGCAGCCACCAATGCCTTGACGGTCGGCAACGGGGATATCATGAATTGGCAGATGGGGCTCTACGGCTATCTGCCTACCGAATGGACCGCGGCCGGTTCGTTGGCGTTGGTGGGAGGCAACACCAACGGGTTTGATTCCGGATCCTGGGCGACCAGACCCATGGCCTCATCCGCGTGGATTCATCTGAACACGAACAGCACGAATTATTTCAGCTTTGACTGGATTAAGCGCGGCGAGTGGTATCCGGTTAACGGCACCAATGGTTATGGCGAAGATGACACGGGTTTGGGTTTGGGTTTTGCCACTGGCAACACGACCAATGCCACCTATATTGGTGTCGGGATTACCCGGAGCGTGGCAATGTATACCTACACCGGCACGGGATATACCAATCTCGCCGGCACGACTGACATCGGCGACACCCCGTACATCACGGCGGGCACTTTGGGTCAGGCCGGCTACCCGGGGCATCCTGGTGATTCCGGCGGACCCTATTACGTTCAGGCTTATGCGGGTGATGGAAGTGGTAAAGGTGTGATTAATCAATGCGAAGGTTATACTGGCGCCCCTGGCGGCGGCGGCTATCCAATAATGACAAACGGCAACACCTACATGGAGGCTGGCATCATGGTGGGCCGCATTGTGACGACGGCCGCCGGTAATACGGAAATAGATGTTAAAAACTATTCCGGCGTTGACCCCGTGGCCAATGCCATTGATCAAACCAACAATCCGGTAACCGGCTGGGATGCCGTCTATCATTTCACCAGCACGGCCACCTTGAATTCTCTGTTGGTCTGGATGTATGGCAACAACCATGGGAATCCCTGTCAGATAGACGCCGTCCACTTCGGAAACACGTGGGCAGAGGTTCTCGGGCAGGAAGCGGAGACGCCGATCATAAGCCCAGTGTACAATACAACCAACACGTTGTATTCGGGCATGGACATAACGTTCAATGAGACTGCGGAAATAGATTACTCAACCAATGGCTGGTATCAATGGTTGTATAACAGTAATGCCACACTGGGTGCCAGTGCAGTCGGTATTGGCTCCAATTCGTTCTTCATTCCCAACGCCCCTGTAACCGCCGCGGGTTATTACAGCTGCGTGTTCTCAAACGGCTGGGAATCCGGATCAACTCTGCTGGTCACCAGCCCGCCGGTGTATCTGAACATGCTTCCCGCCAGCCAGCCTGTTTTTACCACCGAGCCGCAGGGTGGCGGCCGGTATTCGACGCCGGGAGCGGCTTCCTTGACGTTTAACTGTAACGTGATCGGAACGCCGCCGTTCACCTTTAACTGGTATCAGATCACCGCTGGCGGCGTCACGAATCTCCTGCAAAGCGTAGGGCCCACCAATGGCGGCACCAACTTCCTGACGCTCACCGCCCCGATCCCCCCCAGCGCGGCTGGCACCTATTTTGTCAACGTGTCCAGCCCTCAGGGATCCACCAATTCCCCGCTTGTTCCCTTCATTGTCATTGTGCCGACCCCGGGTAGCTACGCGGCCCAGGTCGTCAGTAACATGCCTTGGGCTTATTGGCGATTGGATGAGCCTTACGGCGTCACCAACCTGCACGATTATTTTGGCGGTCATGACGGGGCTATCCTGGATCCCACCAACATGGTGACTATTGGCAGCAATGCGCCGATTTTAGGCGGTGTCTTCCAACAAGAGCCTGCGGCGCCCTACGTGGGTTTCCCGCCCAATCACGCCGGCTTGTACATTCCTCTCGTTTATCCCTTTCCTTTAGCCCGCGTGAATGTGCCGGGTGTGGGGAATTATCAGCCCGGAATGACCTGGATGTGCTGGCTCTATGCGCCGCAGCCGAACGCGAGTCCTATCGGCGAAAACGGCCCTATCATGTGGAATCGGGATTACAATGACAACGGCGGGTACGGCAATGCCTTTGGCCTGAACTTTTACACATATGTGTCCGGGGGCGTGACCAATAACAACGAACTGGGATACCGGTGGGGTGGATCAAGCGAGGCTACAAACGGATTCGCGTACCAAGGCTATATCTGGTCCAGCGGCTTGTATGCGCCGACCAATAGCTGGTACTTTGTAGCCATGGTCTGGGGCGCGGCGAATAGCGCCACCATGTATATGGGTACCAACACCGGACCATTGAGCGTCGCCAGCACGACGCTGCCGGCCCAATTTGACCCGAGTTATCCGGGGACAACCCACTCGAATTCATATTCGATCCTGCTCGGTCGCAACGGCTACCCGTGGACCGAGTCCCAGGGTAGCGCGCAAGACCAAGCCAACGTGTATATGAGCGACGTGGCCATATTCACCAGTGCGCTGTCGTCCAACGCCATTTACCAGATCTATCTCGCCGCAATGAATCAGGTGATCACCACGACTAATTCGGCGGGGAATCTGGTGTTAAGCTGGCCGCAAGGCACGCTGTTGTCCTCGACCAATGTTCAAGGGCCGTACACGCCGGTCGCCGGCAACCCTTCGTCACCCTATACGGTGCCCAAGACCGCGCCGAAACAGTTCTTCCGTGTTCAAAAGTAAAAGTATAGAAATGCGAATATTCAAAGTCTCCAAGCTGCGCCTGACCCCAGGCGCAGCTTGGATAACTTGTGGGTTTACATTGATCGAATTGCTGGTGGTCATCGCCATCATCGCCATTCTGGCTGCCATGTTGTTGCCGGCGCTGGCCAAGGCAAAGCTGTCCGCCCAGCGCGCCTCATGCATAAACAACCAGCATCAGTTGACGCTGGCATGGATGATGTACCCCGATGACAACCAGGGCCAACTCGTCCCGAATTATTCAATAAGTGTGGGCCAGTTTAACACACCGGGTTGGGATGGCAGGGCGAATAATATGTATTGGGGCACCCTACCCATGAACACCACCGGCTGGCTCCTGGTCACCAATGGCGATGGGCTGTTGGGTGGATATTTGAGTCGTCAGTCCCGGGTTTTTCAATGCCCTGGCGACAGAACTGCGGAACGGAATGGGAGTATAAGGGCGCGGAGTATTTCCATGAATGGGATGATGAATGGTTATGACTCAGCACAGTATTTAAATGGAGTTGTACGCAACTCAGGAAATGGGCCACGCGGAGGAAGCTCCAGCGGCTATCGACTTTATGACACATACAGTTCGATCATCAACCCGCGGCCTTCCATGGCTTGGGTTTTCATAGACGAGCATGGCAATACGATAAATGACGGGTTCTTTTGTGTCACCGTGCTGAACAATGGGCCTGGTACTGCTTATCAGTGGATTGATTTACCAGCCAGTTATCATGGCTCATCCGGGGTCTTGTCTTTTGCCGATGGCCATGCTGAAATTCATGTCTGGACCGACCCTTGGGTCCGCGATCATGCCGTCATACCATATGGGCCGAACAGCGGCTTCCATGCTGCCACTGGCGGTGACTTGGCTTGGTTGCAAGCGCGCACCACTGCCCCGCGGTAAAACCGACCTTCAAACGACGCTTTTATAGGGCAAGCAGCCCTTCTACCTTGTGATCCCTGTAGCGGCCGCCATAAGCCGCCGCTATTCATTTCAAATACCGCCTGATCAGCCCGTTCTCTGACCGCCACCATTTTATGGGTTGATGGAACGCCGTCGTCTCGGGGTGCGGCCGCTGTGACGCCGTTTTAGAAATCGTGCGGCCAGTTGAAAAGGCGGCGACTGCCGCTTCCTGCTGACTCACGGGGTGGCGGCGCCATCCGAAGGCGTCATAAATTTTGACGACATGGATTCTTCGGTTTGGTTTGATCTTACTCGTTGATGAAATCTCCGCCGACCGGCAATTGCCGCCCCAGTATTCAGCGCAGCCTGGAAACGAAAATCATTTCCGTCTTCCGCGCCCTTTTCGCCGGCACGTGCGCCGCGCTGTTGGCCACGCAGTTTGCCGTTGCCGACTCGCTGCGCGAACACCTTTGACTCGGCCCGAACTGGGAATTCCATCTCGGCGACGACCGGCATCTTTCGAACCGAAGAACAGCCAATCCCCTTTGCCAAGTGGCCCGGATCACGTTCTCAACCAGTGGTTGTCGGCCCACTTCGCCGTATTCCAGGAAGCGTTGCAGCTCCGGCCCCGGTTCATTGTAAAGTCCAACACGAGGAATGCATATGTTCGTGTCCGGAAAAGTGGGGAGAGGAACCAAATCAGTAACCAGGCCTTACGGTCCATGGACGGTCCACATTCCAGCAGGATTAGCCAGCGTTCCATTGCCGACCGTTTGTTCCATTCCAAGGGCTTCAACATGGCCGTCGCAAAACAGATAATTGAAGCGGTTGCCATGTGCCTTGTATAACAAACTCCCTTGATTGGAATCTGGTGCTGCTCCCCTTGGACCCGTTTGGGTTTGATCAGTCTGGTAGAGTACGTTCGGACTCGGCGAGTAAGGACCTACACAAACGCAGGTCCACACATTGCCTTCGCATTGCTGAACATGGGTATTCTCCACTAGCAATAAACTGGATGATGGACGACGAACCACGGATGTGAGATAGCCGGGTGCGTTCCAATCCAGGGGCTTGGAACTCACCCAGTAGATACCCACGCCGTGCATGCCCGGTTGGTTCAAATCCGGCAATGGTGGATAACTGCCGTCGGACCGGGTTGGAACCTGCCATTGGGTCCCCCAGTTCGGGCCCACCGCATTCATGGCATAAGACCTCAGGCCAAACGCCGGAGGACCTGCCACCCAAGCGATCTTCTGGAATCGGTCCGCTGGACAGGCCACAATCTTCAGCGCCGGTGCCACACCGGCGGCGGTGGCAAGGGCTGGATCCACTACATAAGCGCCGGCACTCAGCAAGGACTGTGGAACATTGTTTGCGCCGCCAACGTAGTTATAAATCCAAGTGTCCCAGCTTAACTGCCCGTCGGCGGCCCCAAGGCCCGCTGCCGGATATCGATTGTGATGGTCGCCGGGAAACATGTTCAGGGCCAGTCCCAGTTCCCGCATGTTGGAAGCGCATTGGATTCTCAATGCCTTGGCCTTGGCTGCCGTGAGCGCAGGGAGCAGCAGGGCGGCCAATATCGCAATGATGGCAATGACCACCAGAAGTTCAATCAAGGTGAATCCCCTCCTGCCGGCGCGTGTTACCAGATCTCGGGTCAACTCAGGGGTGGTTGTCTTGAATTTTGAGATGACGGGTTTCATTTGGTTTTCTTCAGCGGTTCACCAGGCTGATGAGGCCACTGCTATCAATGATGTATTTCTTACCTGGCGGTGGTGGTGGAATCTGGATGCCGGCATTGGCGGCAAATTCTTCAAAACTGGCAGGATGGCGGCGATTATGCACAATCCAGATGAGAAGCGCGTGATTCAGCGGGCGCAAATCGGGCGTCGCATTGGTGGCAGTGGCTGGTGCGAACGTTGAAGCCACAGTCGTCGGTGCTGCCGTTGGCGCTGCGGTGGTTGACTCGGGAACGGGCGTCGGCGCGGGTGCGCTTCCTGCCAACGAGTCGCTTTTCTTGCTGCAACTGCCACAAAACAGCGGCAGCGCCAGTGCCAGCGCCACACTCGCCGCGAGGAGCTCAAATCGCCACCCTGCGGACCGGCGAAAGTCCAAAGTCAGTTTCATGCCTTTACAGATTTGATTCAAGATAGACCTTAGTGGCTGAACTTAAAAGTAGTGAAAAGTAACGACAAGGGACGTAAGACCATTGTTGCAACAGTGTCGAATTGGCTGGAAAGTAGAAAAATCCCGGTAATCGAACATGGGGACGAGATACCGTGAACCTTTGCATAACCAGGCCGCCAAAGCGATGGTTGACCAGTGGGGCACGGAAGTTCCGTAAGCCGCTCATTCGTTGGGCGTTGACAACAAAAGATGCCTTGCTTGAAACAAGTAGCGCTGAACTGGCCAATCAATACTGGGCCGCTGAGGGATCCAGTCGGAGCGGCTCGTTGGGCCGAACGTATGTAAGTGCTGGAGCGGGACATGGTTCTCCAAGACTATGTTCAATCCGTCGCGGATTGGGCGCCTGAGCAGCGAGCCGATTCAGCGTTGCACATTAGCGCTCAAACTGATTTCTCGGCATAGGCCAGCTTGGTTCAAAATTCCCCCGCAGCGTCCACCCATTCAATGGCACAGTTGCAGTTTTGAGAAGAGTCGCTTCCTTGCCAAAATGGGAATTCGCAATCCGCAATTCGGAAGGTGTCATGGATTTTAAGGACATTGATTCTCCGGGTTCCTGCCTTATCCTGTTGCTCATGAAAGATCCCTTGGTGTCGCCATCTGCCAGGCCGATTGTTCGAGCTCTTGTCGCGGTTGCATTCATCATGTTGTTGGTCACGCAACGTTCAGCCGCCGATTCGCCGCGGCAGCATCTCTCGCTCGACGCCAACTGGAAATTCCATCTTGGCGACGACTGGCCGGACGCGCTCAGTTTGGTCAACTCCGGCACCGGTTCCGGACCGGCTTCGGAACGGTTCGCCGACTCTTACTGGCGCGCCGTCAATCTGCCGCACGATTGGGCGGTGGAACTGCCGTTCGACTCTTCCGCCGACGGCAGCCACGGTTTCAAACCGCTGGGCCGGGCCTTTCCGTCAAACAGCATCGCCTGGTATCGCCACACGTTCGAGTTGCCGGCAAGCGATTCCGGCAAACGCATCTGGCTGACGTTCGATGGCGTGATGCACGACGCGACAGTGTGGGTCAATGGCTGGCTCGTGCGGCAGCACGAGGGCGGCTACTATCCGTTCCGCGAGGACATTTCCGACGTGGTGCATTTTGGCGGCGAGAACACCGTTGCCGTGCGCGTGGATGCGACCGAATCCGAGGGCTGGTTTTACGAAGGCGCGGGCATTTACCGCCACGTCTGGCTGGACCTGACCGCGCCGGTGGCCATCGCGCCGGACGGAATGTTTGTGTCGCCACGTTTTGAAAAAAATATTCCGCAAGGCAGCCCACAAATCGCGGTCGAAGTTTACCTGCTCAACACCACGACCAACGCGACGAAAGCGACGGTGAACTGCGAAATCATCTCGCCGGACGGCAAATCGCTGAAAAAATTTTCCGAATCGGAAGAATTAAAACGCGAATCGCAGCGCGCCGTGAAATTGGAATCGAAACTTTCCTCGCCTGTTCTTTGGTCGCCGGAATCGCCAAAGCTTTACAGGCTCGTCGCGACCGTTTCCGTGGACGGCAAAGTGGTTGACCAGGTTGCATCTCCCTTTGGCATCCGCACGGTCGGCTTCGACCCAACCAACGGCTTTTTGCTGAACGGCAAGCATTACGAACTTTACGGCACCTGCAATCACCAGGACCACGCCGGCGTCGGCGCGGCCATTCCCGATGCGTTGCAGGAATTCCGCGTGAAGAAATTGAAGGAATTCGGCTGCAACGCCATCCGCACCTCGCATAATCCGCCCACACCGGAATTGCTCGATGCCTGCGACCGGCTGGGCATGTTGGTCCTGGATGAGAGCCGGTTGATGGGCAGCGATTCCGAGAACATGAAAAAGTGGGACGACCAAATCCGCCGCGACCGCAATCATCCGAGCGTCGCGATCTGGTGCATCGCCAACGAACAATTCATGGTGCAGGACACGCCGCAAGCCGCGAGCGTCGCCCGCACGATGCAGGATTACGTCAAGCAAATCGACCCGCTGCGTCCGGTCAGCTACGCCTCGCCGGAAGACGACGTGTTCCGCGGCATCGACTCGGTCATCGAAGTGCGCGGTTGGAATTATCACTACGGTCCCCAAATGGACAAATATCACGCCGCCCATCCGAACCAGCCGAACGTTGGCACCGAGCAGGCCAGCGTCGTCAGTGACCGCGGCATTTACGCGAACGATCGGGAACACGGTTACGTCAGCGCCTACGACATCGTCTGGCCCGGCTGGACGACGACCGCCGAAAGCTGGTGGAGTTTCTTCGCCGACCGTCCGTGGCTCTCCGGCGCTTTTGTTTGGACCGGTTTTGATTATCGCGGCGAGCCGACGCCGTATTGGTGGCCGTGCGTCAACTCGCACTTTGGCATTCTCGACACGTGCGGTTTTCCGAAGGACGTTTTTTACTACTACCAATCGTGGTGGACGACGAACACCGTGCTGCACCTGTTGCCGCACTGGAATTGGCCCGGCAGGGAAGGCCAGGAAATCCTCGTTCAAGCCTTCAGCAATTGCAAACAGGTGGAACTCTTTTTGAACGGCGCACCGCTTGGCAGGCAGGCGATGAAGCCGAATTCACAATTGAGCTGGCGGGTGAAATACGCGCCGGGGACTTTGAGCGCGAAAGGCTTTGACGCCTCCGGCAATGTGATTGCCGAAACGAAAGTTGAGACCACCGGCGACGCCACGCAAATTCAACTCACTCCCGACCGCAAGAGCATCAACGCCGACGGTGAAGACGTGAGCGTGTTCTCCGTGGCCGCGCTCGACGCGCAAAACCGCGTGGTGCCGGTGGCGCAGAACAAAATAAATTTCAGCATCGAAGGCCCGGGCAAAATCATCGGGGTGGGCAATGGTGATCCAGGTTGTCACGAACCGGACACGTTCATTCCGAGCGTGCCCGAGCGCAGCTTTGTGCTCAACGATTGGCGCTGGCAGCTTGCAAAAGTTCCGCACAGCCGCAGCGCCGTGCCGGAATACGCGAATGCTTTTGATGATTCGACCTGGAACAACCTCAATGCTAAAACCAGCGGCGGCGAAGCGACGATCAAAACGGAAAACACCACGGCGATTTACCGCGCTCATCTCACGCTGACGGAAGAAGACTTGAACGGCGCCGGCGCGCAAATTTGCTTCGGCGGCGCCGACGACGAGGGCTGGTATTTCGTGAACAACCAGTTCGTCGGCGAATCGCACGACTGGCAGGCGCAGCCGATTTTCGACATCAAAAAATTCATCCACGCCGGCGACAACGTCATTGCCGTGGGCGTCAACAACGTTGCCGGCCAGGGCGGTTTGAACCCCAACGTGACCGTGAGAATCTTCGGGCACGCCAGCGTCCCGCCGTGGTCACGCAGCCTGTTCAATGGCCTGGCGCAAATCATCGTGCAATCCGCCCGCGACGCCGGCGAGATCAAGTTGACGGCAACCGCCGACGGTCTTTCATCGGCTACAGTCGCGGTGCAAACGCGACCATGCACGCGGTGCCCGTCGGTGCCGTGATTCAGGGTGCAGATTCAAAAAAGACATGACCCGATTCTGAAAAAAGGACACCGTTTTATGAAACACCTCTCCTGTAAAAAAGGCTCCCCTCGTGCTTTCACATTGATCGAACTGCTGGTGGTCATCGCCATCATCGCCATTCTGGCGGCGATTCTGCTGCCGGCGTTGGCCAGTGCCAAAAGTCGTGCTTATGCTGCGACCGACATCAATAATTGCAGGCAAACGATGATAGCGACGGCGATGTATTGCACCGACAACAACGACTATTTGCCATCGCCAGGCTGGCAGGTGGTTGCTGACTGCTGGATTACGTGTGCCAATCCGCCAGATATGACTAGCCCCCACGCCGCCCAAAATTATCAAAGAGACTATGACCAGCAGGTCAGTTGGTTCAATGGCATCACAGCGCTGGAACCCGGAAGCCCGAAGCCTCCTCGCTCTGGTTTGCTTTATCAATACCTCAAAGAACCGCAGCTGTTCCTTTGTCCCCAGGATTTGGTGAATGCAAATTACCTGAAGCGGGAGGAGCTCATCAGCAGCTACGTCTGGAATGGTGCGGTTGTGGGTTACCAAAATGGTGCGCCCTCTATGCGAATAATCAAATTCAAGCCAACTAATATCCTGCAATGGGAGAATGACGAGAACAATACTTCGGCTGGCAATTGGGGTGACTTTTCAAATTATCCAGCGGAAGCAAATGCTGCAGGTGTCCAGCAGCCGAATTTTTCCCAGCGTCATGGAAAAGCCGCCCAAATTGGCAGAATGGATGGCAGCGCCGGTCGCGAACCTTATGTCAACATGGCGGCATGGGCCAAGAGTACAGCAACAAAAAACGATCTGTGGTGTAATCCAAACTCTGCCAACGGTCACTGACCAACTTGGTTTTCCCTTTTGAAATATCTTGCCAAAGATCCGGAAGACCCTTTTATCTGACGGTTTGAAAGGTTGTTGGTCAACGAGCAGAGATGCCGAATGGAAAATTCATATCATTACG
>DATNHM010000016.1:0-56862 GCA_035604955.1 Candidatus Limnocylindrales bacterium
GGCGCGGTTACGAGCGGAGACGGTGATGACCGTCAAATGGATCGCAGAACGATTGCAGATGGGGGCGCCGGGTTATGTGAATCTGCTCTTGTATCGCCGCCGGAAAGCAATATGACAATATCAAGAACTGACCCGTTTGTAAAGCCCATGAATAACTTCAGATGACCTATATTGGTGGAATGGGTGGAACGGAAGGAACGCACCTACCAAGAGACGATCGATGCGTGGCGCACATCATGTCCGAGGCTTCCTGTCTGGGAGGATGCCACTGATCGTGGACTCGTGGAGACTGTTTCCGGGAATGGCCGTTCCCTGGTTCGCGTAACGCCAGCGGGTTTCGATTTCCTCAAGCACAAGCGGCCAGGTGTGTACGAGCAACTGAAGCCTCAGAGCAAACAGGATCATGCGGCCTTTCAGCGGGCTGGAGCCAGGTGGCCCCCCTCTTCGCTCTTGCCGACCGAAGGCGCGGCAGGCAGCTTTGGCTCGTCAGATCTCATCGAGCCATGGGTTATACCATCACAATTATCATTAGTGCGCTGGCGGGAGTTGTCCTGACTCTGGTCAGGTGCCGGACGGCTCAAGCACGTCATCGGCGCGCCCGTTGGTCTTTCGCCTTCGTTGGGGCATTGCTTGCAGGCATTGTCACGGTGGCCGTCATCGACCGATGGGTTCTCTTCCATCTTGACGAATTCATCAGCAACAAGTTTTCGGTATGGGAGGCCGTTGTCCTGGATTTCATGTTCTCAGGTGCGGTTGCACTCGGCTTGACCTTGCTGGTCGTGTATCATTACCGGGTCAAGTTCAGGGATTTTGAGGTCTGACACGACGCTGGCGCCGTTGAAGGAAATGCCGAAGGATGTTATCATCCGGTTTCGTTGATGTTGCCCTGTTTCAAAGCAGGGTGTGGCGGGCGGAAACGGTATTGCGATTTTGCGTTCGGTAACCGGGTGCCCGGACGCTGCTTCCGCCGGGAGTTGCGAAGCAAAGGTTTGTCAGTAAACCTTCCGCAGGTTTGAAGGGAGGATATTCAGTTCAGAGCGGTATTTGGCGACGGTCCGGCGGGCGATGGTAATACCCTTGTCGCCGAGCATTTTCACGACTTCCTGGTCCGACAACGGTTTGGTGGGTTCCTCGTTCTTGAAGATTTCGGCGATCATGTCCTTAACGCTGGTGTTGGACACGCCGTCGCCGGTGGCGGTTTGCAGGCCGGCAGTGAAGAAAAATTTCATTTCGAACACGCCCTGCGGCGTTTGCATGTATTTGGCGGATACAGCGCGGCTGACGGTGGTTTCGTGCACGCCCACCACCTCGGCCACTTGCGCCATCGTCATCGGCCGCAAATGGGCGACGCCCTTTTCCATGAAGTCGCGCTGCCGTTTGACGATTTCCCTGGCGATGTTCAGGATGGTCTGCTGCCGCTGGTGGAGGCTCTTGATGAGAAATTTGCCGGCGCGGATTTTTTCGCGGATGTAATTTTTCACCTCGGCGGAATTTTCGCCCTGCGACATCAGGTCTTTGTAGATGTTGCTGATGCGCAGGTGGGGAATATGCTCGTCGTTGGTGGTCACGACAAAATCGCTGCCGGTCTTTTGCACGAACACTTCAGGCAGGACATAGTGGTCGGTGTCCGGCAGGAAAGCCCGGCCGGGACGCGGTTCCAGTCGGCCAATGCGGCCCAGCGCGTCCTGAACCTCCTCCACCGTATGGCCGGTGCCGCGGGCGATTTCCGGGATGCGCCGTTTGCCGAGCGCGTCCATGAAATCGCGCACGATGCGATATTCGAGCGAATCCTGCCGTCCGGTGCGTTGCAGTTGGAGCACGAGGCATTCACGCAAGTCAAGCGCGCCCACACCCGGCGGATCGAAAGTTTGAATGACGTTCAAGACCTCAGAAATTTTGTCTTCCGCCAGGTTGGTGGTGGCAGCCATTTCCTGAGGCGTGGACTTGAGGTACCCGTAATCGTCAATATTGCCGATGATTAACTCCGCGATGTGGCGCTGTTCCTCGTTCAAATCCGTTTCCCGCACCTGGTCCATCAGAACCTGTGCCAGCGTGGTGCCCGCAGCCAGCGAATCGAACATGAACTGGCGTTTTTCCTCATCTTCGGCCGACTGGCGGATGGGGATATTGGTCTGCGCAAAATGGTCGCGCCATTCCTGGTCGAGTTGAACCAGCCGGTCAAATTCCGCCTGAAAATCGTCCGGCGCGGCGTCGTTGCCTTCGCCGTTTCTCAACAGCGTCGTGTCATTGAGCAGCGTGGTATCACCGGTACTCTCCGCCGGCGGCTCCACGTGTTCGGCGGGCGCATCGGTTTCCTCTCCGTCAGCGGCCAGCCGGTCGCCGAGCTCGGGTTCCGGCGATGACACCTCCTCCAGCACGGGATTTTGCTGCAATTCCTGTTCAACCAGCGCCTTCAATTCCAGCGTTGGCGCTTGCAGCAACGCCAGTGACTGCTGTAATTGTGGCGCCAGCACCAGGGATTGCGTGAGGCGAGCTGATAATTGTAAACTTTGCACCATCGGCATTTTTAGTTTAACTCAGTTCCCTCAAAGCACAAGCAAAAATGGCACAACATTCGCTGCACCAGCGAAATTTGTAGAAAAACTGGATTTTACCGCCGTTTAAATCCATCTTCCCTTTATGAAACTGATTCTTTCGACGCATAATGTCACCCTGACCAAATCCCTCGAAGATCATGTGCTCGGCCGGCTGCAAAAACTCGACCATTTTGACAAACGCGCCGTGGACGCCCGCGTCACCCTGGAGCACGACCACACGCGCGCGCCCGAGAAACAATTCAGTTGTTCCATGCGCCTGAGCGTGCGCGGTCCCGATTTGTTTGCCGAGGATCGCGAAAGCGATTTGTATGCCGCCATTGACCAGGTGACAAAGAAAATCGAACAGCAGATCCGGAAACGCCACGAGAAACGGACCGCGAGAAAGCGCAACCTGGCCGCCCGCACCAAATCCCGCCGCCAGGAAACGAATCTTTGATGATTCTCCGCGCCCGAACGGTTCTGCCCGTCTCTGCGCCGCCCCTGGAGAACGGCGCAGTGCAGGTTGCCGGCAACCGCATTTGCACCGTCGGTTCCTGGTCCGATTTGAAATCGGAAGCCGGGGAGGAAATAATTGATTTGGGTGAAGTGATTTTGCTTCCCGGCCTGGTCAATGCCCATTGCCACCTCGACTACACCGACATGGCCGGCGAATTGCCGCCGCCCAAGACCTTCACCGACTGGATTCCACTCATCACGGCCGCCAAAACCGCGTGGAACTATTCTGACTACGCGCATTCCTGGCTGCGCGGCGCCCGGATGCTGGTGCGCAATGGAACCACGACGGTCGCGGATATCGAGGCCATGCCCGACCTTTTGCCGGAGGTCTGGGACGCCACGCCTTTGCGGGTTTTTTCCTTTCTCGAAATGACCGGCATCCACGCGCGGCGGGAACCGAATGAAATCCTCCGGGAAGCGCTGGAGAAGATTGATTCGCTCGCCCAGGCGCGTTCTTCGGCTGCGCTTTCGCCGCATGCCCCCTACTCCACCCTGCCGGAACTGCTCCGGGCCAGCGCCCGGGTTTCGCGCCAACGCCACTGGCCGCTGTGCACGCATGTGGCCGAATCCGAGCAGGAGTTTGAAATGTTCACCCGCGCCGGCGGGATGATGTATGACTGGCTAAAACGGAATTTTCGCGACATGAGCGATTGCGGGCTGGGTTCGCCCGTCGAACACCTTGCCCGCCACAAAATGCTCGCCCAAAACCTGATCGCCATCCACGCGAACGTGCTGGCGCGCGGCGACGCCGCCTTGCTCGGCAAACATCGGGTGAACGTGGTTCATTGTCCGCGCAGCCATGCCTATTTTCGTCACCCGCCATTCCTGCGCGAACGGCTGGCCAACGCCGGCGCCAACCTTTGTCTGGGCACCGACAGCCTCGCCACCGTTCGCTTTATGGGTAAAAATAAGCCGGAACTGAACCTGTTCGAGGAGATGCGCGCGCTCGCCGGCGCCGACCGGGCTGTTTCTCCGGCGGAAGTTCTCCGGATGGCGACCGTTAATGGAGCACGGGCGCTGGGCTGCCGCGGACAAATCGGCGAACTCCGTCCTGATGCCTTCGCCGATTTGATTGCGATCCCCGCTTCAGGAAAACACGAGGAGATTTACGAAACCGTGTTGGCCCACGATGGTCCTGTACTCGTGAGCATGATGGACGGGCGCTGGGTGATTCCGCCGAAGTGATCTACCCATTCCGGCTTGCGATTCACAGGATTTCGCCTTTTTGCTCGTAAATCGTAAATCGTAAATCGTAAATTCCCCGCGTGCTTTCTTTCGATGCAGAATTGCGGCAACGGCTCGACGCCATTCGCGGCCAGGGTTTGCTTCGCGAACTCCGCCGCGTGGATTCGCCGCAAGGCACGCACATCCGGGTCGGGGGACAATCGTTGCTTAATTTTTCGTCGAACGACTATCTGGGACTGGCCAACGACCCCTCGCTCAAGGAGGCCGCCGGCAAGGCGGTGGAACGATTTGGCGCCGGCGCCGGCGCGTCGCCCCTGATTTGCGGCTCGCTGGCGCCTCATCACGAACTGGAGGAAACGCTCGCCTGCTTCAAAGGCACCGAAGCCGCGTTGAGTTTTTCGTCGGGCTATGCCACAGCCGTCGGAACCATCTGCGCATTGCTCGGCAAGGATGACATCATCATTCTGGATAAACTGGTTCACGCCTGCATCGTGGACGCCGCCCGGCTCAGCGGCGCTAAAATCCGCGTCTTTGCCCACAATGATCTGAATAATTTGGAAGACAAACTCAAATGGGCCGCCGGCCGTTCCCGTCACCCGTCACCTGCCACTCGTCACCTTCTGGTTGTGACCGAAAGCATTTTCTCGATGGACGGCGATGCCGCGCCGTTGCGCGAAATGGTTGCGCTCAAGGAAAAATACGGCGCGTGGCTGATGGTGGACGAAGCCCATGCGACCGGGCTTTATGGAAAGCATCGCCGCGGTCTGGCGGAAGAACTTGGTGTGAGTGAGCAAATCGAGATTCAAATGGGCACGCTCGGCAAGGCGCTCGGCGCCGCCGGCGGTTACATCAGCGGCTCGCGCGTGCTGATTGATTTTCTCGTCAATCGCGCCCGCAGCTTCATTTTTTCCACCGCGCCTGTCCCTGCCGCCGCCGCCGCCGCCACCGCGGGAGTTCGCATGGTGCAGTCGGACAAAGGTGAGGCGCGGCGAAAATTGCTTTGGTCAAATATTGGCGGGTTTCAATCGGCAATCGGCAATCGGCAATCGGCCATCCCCAGCGCCATTATTCCGTTCATCATCGGTGACGAAACCAGGGCTGTCGAAGCCGCCGCCCGATTACGCGAGCAACATATTTTCGTTCCTGCCATCCGATATCCGACGGTCGCGCGCGGCCAGGCGCGCTTGCGGGTGACGCTGACGGCAGGTCACACCGCCGGGGAAATCAATCAACTGGCCGCCGCCCTGGAACAAATCGTAAATCAAAAATCGAATGCACCGGCTCGCTCAACTTGATCATCGGTATCTTTGGCATCCCTTCACGCAAATGCGCGACTGGTTGCAGCGCGAGCCGATTCTGATTGCGGAAGGCAAAGGCGCCGTCCTGCGTGATGTGCGTGGCCGCGAATATCTCGATGCCAATTCGTCCATCTGGACCAATCTCCATGGCCATCAGCATCCCACCCTCAACACGGCCATCCGGCGGCAACTCGGAAAAATCGCCCATTCTTCGGCGCTGGGATTGGCGAATGAGCCTGCTTCAGTGCTCGCCGAAAAACTGATAGAAATCGCCAATCAATTTTTCGACTTGCGATTTACGATTTGCGATTCGGCAGCTAAACCGGCGCGTAAATCTGAAATCGCAAATCGTAAATTAGCGAAGGTCTTTTTTTCGGACGACGGCTCCACGGCCCTGGAAGTCGCGCTCAAGCTTGCCTACGAATTCACACGCCGCGCGCGGAGCGCGGACAGCCTGTCCGCGAAAAAGAAAGCTGCCGAACCGAAATTTCTTTCCCTGGCAGGCGCGTATCACGGCGACACCGTCGGCGCGGTCGCACTCGGTCACATTGACTTATTTCACCGGAGCTACTCCGGGCTGTTGTTCAAGACGGACAAGGTCATGGCGCCGTATTGCTATCGTTGTCCCTTCAACCAGGCCAGGCCCGAACGCGCCGACGCGCGCGAATATCGGAAGTGCCATTGGGAATGCATTGGCAAGGTTGAACAGCGTTTTTCCGCACAGAAGAAAACAGGAAACCCCTATGCTGCCTTCGTGTTTGAACCGTTGATTCAAGGCGCGGCGGGGATGATTCCGCAACCGCCGGGCTGGTTGCATCAGGCCGCGGATGTTGCCTGGGCACACGGCGCTCTGTTGATCGCGGATGAGGTCATGACCGGGTTTGGGCGATGCGGAGTCGAGAGTCGAGAGTCGAGAGTCGAAGGCCATACAAAGCCAATCCGGCCCTCGACCCTCGACCCTCGACCCTCGACTTCTTTATTTGCCTGCCATCACGAAGGTGTGCAACCGGATTTCCTTTGTCTGGCCAAGGGTTTGACCGGCGGTTATCTGCCGATGGCGGCAACGCTGACGACTCGAAAGATCTTCAACGCCTTCCTCGGCCGATACGAGGAGTTTAAAACTTTTTATCACGGCCACAGCTACACCGCCAATCAACTGGGCGCGGCGGCGGCACTGGCGAATCTGAAAATCCTGCAAAGCCCGGAATCCGTCCGCTCACGGCAGGCGCTGGAGAAAATCCTCCACGAAGAGCTGCCCGCGCTTTGGTCTTTGCCGAATGTCGGTGACATCCGCCAGGTCGGGTTGATGGCCGGAATTGAGCTGGTGAAAAACTGGCGGACGCGCGAACCGTATGCGTTGCACGAGCGCGCCGGTATCCGCGTGTGCGACGCGATGGCCCGGCGCGGTGTGCTTACGCGCCCCATCGGCAACGTGATTGTCCTGATGCCGCCGTATTGCGCCACCCGCGCCCAGGTCAGCCGCATGGTCGCTGCTTTGGGCGACAGCGTGAAGACCGTGTTGCGCGGCTGATCTCGCCGCCGGTCGCGAATCAACTTGCCTGGACCGGTCCAAGCGGTAAAACCGTCCGGCGCGCCAGTTCGTTGAGCACTTGCGCTAAACCCGCATACATCGCGGACAGGCCGCAGACAATTCCCTCGTAGCCGGTGAAATGTTTGAAGCCTGTGCTGACGCCTGCACTGTTGAGATGTTCATAGGCCAGCAGGAAGAACAGCAACGTCAACGTGCCGAAGACCACCTGCAACGCGTGGTTCAGCCGCAGCGTGCCGACGAACATTACGGCCGTGAACAATCCCCAGATGGCGAGGTACCCGGCCCAGGCATTATCGTCGGGCGCACCAATCGCACCGGTTTTGGGGAGCAGCACCAGTGCTACCAGCGTGAGCCAGAACATGCCGTAGGAGGTGAAGGCGGTGGTCCCGAAAGTGTTGTTCTTTTTCCATTCCATGGCACCGGCGATAACTTGGGCGGCGCCGCCGTAAAATATTCCCATCGCCAATACCATGCTGTTAAGGTCGTACAGGCCGATATTGTGCAGGTTGAGCAGCACCGTCGTCATCCCGAAAGCGAGCAATCCCAACGGAGCCGGATTGGCGGTCGTATCCTTGATTTGCATCGAGTTTGATTCGGTCATGTGAGTTGTGGGTTAATGGTTTTTGCCAGTGGTCGGCAGATGATTATCGTTGCCTAGCCATGCCGTCAAGCGTCGCCTCGCCACGGCAGTGTCCTAATTTGGCAGTAGGGCACGACGTCAGGAGTGCATGTTCCGACGACTCGTCACCTCGTCGCCTACAAACCAGAACACTACCCTCGCCACCATGATTGTGCTTGAGGATCGGGTCGGTATTTTGCCGGAAATGCCGTGCTGACAACAAGAATTGTCCAGTGACCAAAACCAAAAGTCTTTGACGGAGGAGATGTTCCGTTATGATGAAGTTTTGCTGTGAACGATTGTAGACAGGCAGCGCCGGCCGGGCCGCCGACATTTGGCATGAAAAAACCGCGTGACATGCGGCTGGATGCGTTGCGCGGTTTGTTTTTAATCATCATGGCCGGTGTGCATGTGCCCACGCCGGTATCGCACGTAATGCAGGACCCATTGGGTTATAACGGCGCGGCGGAAGGGTTTATTTTTTTGAGCGCCTGCCTGGCCGGCATCGTTTATGGCCGAACCTACTGGCAGGCGGATTGGACGGCGATGTCACATCGCGCCTGGAAGCGGGCCCGGCAGATTTACCTCGTCCATTTGGCGGTGCTGGTGCCGGTCGTTTTGGTCGTCTGGGCGCTGGCCGGTTTGCTACCACCGCTGGCCATCCATTTCAGTGATTTCCTTGCCCACCCCTGGGGCAGTCTGGCGCTCATGCCACTGCTGTTGCATCAACCGCCGCTCTTCGACATTTTGCCACTGTACGTGATTTTTATGCTCGCCGTGCCTTGGCTGTTGTCTCTGGCGCGCCGGCGCGGTTGGGGAATGATTCTGATGGTCTCGGCCCTCGGCTGGCTGGCCGCGCAGTGTAAATTGGACGCACGACTTATGGGTGATCCGACGCGACTGGTGCCGTTGCGTTGGGGCTCCTTTGATCTCCTCGCCTGGCAATTTCTTTGGGTGTGCGGTCTTGCGTTGGGAGAAACCTCCCTTCGCCGGCCCATCATTAAACCGCAATTTCGTTTCCCGCTGGTGGTCCCGGCGTCCGTGATTGTGCTTGCCGGAATTCTTTCCCGTTACGGATTCTGGCCGCTGGCTTCGCAAAATCCCGACATCTTTCTCTGGATGGACAAGTGGACACTCGGACCGTTGCGGGCGTTGAATTGTGCCGGATGGGCCGTCCTGTTGCTCGCCTGGAATCCTCATCCGCCGAAGTGGTTGATGGCGCCGACAGCGCTTTTGGGACGAAACTCGCTGGCCGTGTTTGCCTTTCATTTGCCATTGGTCATCGCGGCTACGGTTATCGTCCAGCAGTTCGTCCCGTCCAATACGGTGCAAACGGTCATCGGCCTGCTGGTCATTGCCCTGCTCTTCGTCTGGGCGGCCGGGTGGGAGTATTTTAAAGGCCGGCGCGCCAGGATCACGGCGGCGCTGGCTGCCAAAAACGTCAAATCTTCGTTTCCGACAACCCCAGCAACCGCGTAAACTGTTCGTGCGTCACCGGCATCACGGACAGGCGGGATTGTTTTACCAATGCCATTTCTCTCAGTATTTTATCAGCTTTGATTTGAGAAAGCGCAACGGGTTTCGCCAGCGGTTTGACCGGCGCCAGGTCAACCGCCGCCCAGTCTTCTTCGCCGGCGGTCGGGTCGTGATAAGCCTCCTGGGCGACGCGCGCCACGCCGACGACGGATTTAGCCTCGCCGCTATGATAGAAGAAAACCAGGTCCTTCACTTTCATGCCGCGAAGGTTTTTCCGGGCCGGAAAACTGCGGACGCCGATCCAGGCCGTTTTTCCGTCCTTTAAAAAGTCAGACCAGGCATAATCTTCCGGTTCCTGTTTTACGAGCCAGTAGTTCATTTACGATTTATGATTTACGATTTACAATGGCGGCGTGAGCCTGGCTGAAAACTTTGAAAAAATCCAGCAACGGATTCGGGCAACCTGCGAACGCATCGGACGCGCTCCCGACTCGGTCACCCTGTTGGCCGTGACCAAAGGCCAGCCGCCGGAGAGGGTGCGCGCGGCGGCGGACTGCGGCCAGATCCTTTTCGGCGAAAACAAGGTGCAGGAGGCGAAGGCTAAAATTCCGCTGTGCCCGGGCAAGTTGCGCTGGCACTTCATCGGCCACCTCCAATCCAACAAATGCCGCGACGCGGTGGAATGGTTCGAGATGATTCAGAGTGTGGACAGCCTGTCGCTGGCAGAGGAAATCAACCGCCGCGCCGGACAGGCGGGCAAGACCCTGCCGGTTTTGCTGGAGGTCAACGTGGCGGGTGAGGCGAGCAAGTTCGGCTATCCACCGGAAAAACTGCTGGCGGAATTGGAAACCCTCAACGAATTACCGCGCATTGAGATTCATGGGTTGATCACCGTGCCGCCGTATGTTACCGACCCGGAAAAGGCACGCCCGCATTTCCGGCGATTGCGCGAACTGAAAATTCAATGCGAGCAAAAGCTCGGCGCTCCCCTGCCCCATTTGAGCATGGGCATGAGCGGCGATTTTGAAGTGGCCATCGAAGAAGGCGCGACGATGGTGCGGATTGGCACGGCCTTGTTCGGCCCGCGCGTGGCGGCAAAGATGCGTCCACCGGCCGATTGAATTTATGCTGCAATTTTCGCCAGAGGGTCTATCTTTGAACCAATGACTATCGAGACGTATAAACGGGAGATTGCGGAAGCTGTCAAAGCCTACGAGCGTTATATTGTCTGTATTGACAAAACACCCGAAGATTTCGAGGCCTCGCTGACCTCGCTGATGGCCAAGGCCATCAAGGCCTATGAGAACCGCGGCGAGGGGTTGCGCCACGGCATTGCGCTCGACAAACAAGTGACCATCATTCTGAGCCAGAGCGATGAAGCCCGCCCGTTGTGCGGCATTTATTTCAACCTCCACTCGCCTTACCGAAAAGCGGCGTTGCCAAAAACCGTCAAGTCATTCAGCGACAAACCGCGGGAATAAAAGCGCGAATCCAGGGCTTATTGGTCGCGCACTTCATCACCCGCCTGGGCGGTTCCGGTAACGAGGTCAGCCACGATGTCATTGTCACGCTGGGGGCCGGTGATTTTGACCTCACCCACCTTCAAACCATTGCGATACAGAAACAGGGTTTGATCCATACTCGGCATCCGGCCAACCGGAAAACTCAGGACCACAAAGCGTCCGGCGGTATTGTAGGAGGCGACCCTGGCCGTGAGCGAATTGTCGGGGGTGACGATGGGATTCAACGTCGTGGATGGAGTAGCGGGCGCCAAATAAGCGCTGGCCGGCGCCGGCGGCGGGGGTTGCTTCCGGTGGTGGAAAAGGGCGCAACCATTCGCCAGCATCGCAACGAGGAGCAAATACCCGAGAGTCGAAAATTTCATGACAACAGTTAAGCGCGCCGTGGCGCGCAGGTCAATTCACGATTCGTTAGCGCGGTATCTTAATCCAGACTCTTAATCTTAATCTAAATCAATAAAACGGGATTAAGAAAAAGATTAAGATCAGGCCTTTTCGGTAATAACGGTGTCGTCGTGTTCGTAGGCCGGCGCGCAGCAACACAGCAATCGCAGTGTTTCCCGGCCGATATTCCAAAGTTTGTGTTTTTGTCCGGGCAAAATCGCCACGGCATCGCCGGCCTGCACCTCACAGGTTTCGCCTTCAATGCGCATCCGTCCGGCGCCCTGCGTGATGTAGTAAATTTCCTCGGTCCTGACATGGTAATGCTCCTGCGTGGCGCCGCCCACAGGCAGGCGCGCCTCGGCAAGGCTTTGATGGCGGATGGCCGAGTTGCGATGCGCCAGCAGTTCGCGGATTTCCGACCCGTCCCTGGTGATGAACGGCCGAACTTCGTTGAGATTTTTAATGTCCATATGACTTGAATGAATTATCGGTCCCTGAAAAAGTAGCCGACGACGTGAGTCGGCGCAAAAATGTTTCCGCGTAACACGATGATCAGCGCCGACTGACGGGCGTGTTGCCCAAAAGAAACAAAGAACGCCCGGTTTGGACAACACGCCGGGACGTCGGCGGCTGCGCAGCAAAATTATCAGGGCATCATAAATGTTCCGATACTCCGGATATTTTCGACCAATCGGTTTGCCCGATGATGACGCCGGCTACAATCAAAATCATCGCCGCCCAGAACGTGGGCGTGACCGGTTCGTGCAGAAAGAAGTAAGCCCAGGACATCGTGCTGAGCGGAATCAGGTTGTTGAACAACATCACCCGGCTGGTGCGCCAGCGCCGGAGCGCGTCGTTCCATAGCGCGTAGGGAATCACACCGCCGAACACGACACAGAAAGCCAGCACGCCGAGGCAAGCAGGGTTGACCGGCGGGGCGCGCGTGACAATCTCCGCCAACCCGAACGGCAACAACAGCACTCCGGACATCCACATCGTGTGAGCCGCGACTTCCGTTCCGCTCAATTGCACACTCAAGAATCGCATCTGCCGGCTGAAATACGCCCACAGAATGCTGCACACCAAACCGAAAAATTCCCCGAGCAAATCCGGTTTCGCCGTCCGCAACGCCGGCCCTAGCAACATCAGCACGCCGCCGACCGCCAGCAAGGCCGCACCATAGCGTTTCGCGCTTGCCCAGCTTCGCCGCGGCCGTTCCTCCCACAACAGGGCCCAGACTGGCGACGCGCCGAGATACAACGCCACGTGCGACGCACTGGTCAGCCGCAACGCCCAGTTGAAGGCGACGATATACACCGCGAGACTCAAGCCGCCGCGCAGCCACAATTGCCGACGCAAGCCGGGGGTTGGTGTGCGGTATTCGCCGAGCCACGAGGTGTAACGCAACACGGCGAGCAATAAGGCTCCCGCCAGGAGAAAACGGATGCTGCCGGTCCAGATGGGTGGCCACACCATGACCAGCCATTTGGTGCCGGCATTGTTCCCGCCCCACAAAAAGACGGTGAACAGCAGGCTGCCCGCCACCGCCGCGTTGTTTTTGGATTGCAACACGCAGCAATTTAATAGTCAGGAACCAGCAGTTGCCAGAATTCGTTTACGAAAATCCAGCAGGAATTTCTTCCTTGGATCGCACCCGCCCACGAACTTTGTAGCAGCGGACATGAGTCCGCTCATTTTTCCGGCAGAAAGTTGGAGCCGACTCACGTCGGCTGCTACGCCCAAAAAGGTCAACCACCCTGCCAATGAAATTTATTGACCAGGAACTGTGACGGGCTAGGTTTCGTGCATGGATCATTCACCCGGCTTTCTCAAACTGGTCAACGACGCCAAAACGCGCGTCCGCGAAATTACCATTGAACAGGCGCGCGAACGGCTGAAGCAAAATGCCAAGGCCGTCTTGATGGACGTGCGCGAAGACCGCGAATGGCAAAAGGGACACGCCGCCGAAGCCGTGCATCTCGGCAAGGGGATTTTGGAACGCGATTTGGAGAAGCTGTTTTCCGATCCGGCCACGGAAATCATCATGTACTGCGGCGGCGGGTTCCGGTCAGCGCTCACCTGCGACGCAGCACAGAAGATGGCCTATCGCAATGTCCACTCGCTCGCCGGCGGTTACAAGGCGCTGGTTCAGTCCGGTTGGCCGATGAAAAGCGGCGAGTAATTCTTATCACGCCGACCCGACAGCATCCTGATTTGCCAGGAGCGCGGATCCTCCCCTCCAAGGACCTTGTGGCCGCGGACATGAGTCCGCGCACTTTGAATACAATGAAAGTGAGCGCCGACTCACGTCGGCGGCTACGGTTTCAGTTTGTTGAAAAAGCGGATTTCGCGGGCAAAACTTCTTTCCGAATCCGACGCATGAATCATGTTGAACAGAAATTGGTCGTCGCCTGGCTGTTGGAATTTCAGCCGATACGAAGCATTCGCTTCCTTGCCGCCCGGCCAGAAGTCGCCGCGAATCGTGCCCGGCTCCGCCTTCCACGGCATGGTGGCGCCCACGGCCTTGCGGACCTTCTGGATGGCGCCGTCACCTCTGAAATGGATGACCTTCACCGGGCCGTAAGCCATATACTTGGAAGTCCCGTCCAGACACGGAGGCCGGTCACCGATGGCCGGAAAATAGAATTCCTTCCATTTTTCTTCCGGCAGATTTTCGTTCCCGGCGAGCGTGCATTCTGCCACCACGGTTAATCCCAAGGCCTTCAAGCGGGCCTCGACCTGGCCGTTCAGGTTGCGCCAGAACGAATCCGGTTTGATGATGACCAGCGTGTCTTCTGTCTTACTATCTGCCATCGCTTTTCTGAATCTTAGGCTCAGGCGGATTCCCGCGCGGTGGTAGCAGTTCAATTGGTACGGAGACGATATCGCCTGCTCTCAGCAATGGCGGTTTCTTTACGCCATACGGGAAAGTGTCCGCGTGGAATATGCTACGACTGTTATCACTGTGGATAATCTCTATGTGGTGTCCAGCAGAGTGCTTGAGTCCACCTGCGGCTTCGATGGCATCAAGAACCGTCATGCCTGAGAACCAATCATAACGACCCGGTTTCTGCACTTGGCCATCAACATAAACGGATGGTTTGATAGAACTATCTGCGGAATTGGTAGCTACCGAACTGTTATGCGCGGCAGGAGCGGCACGCACGCCTATCATACAGACGAACAGCAAGAAAATGACAATGCAACGCATAACGGTAACGGCCCAATCTATTATCAAACCGCAAAACTGCGATTCGATTTTTCCGCCGTCACTGTGGTGGAAGGAACATTGTGGCGAAGGAAGCAAGCGCGGTTCAGGGCGTTGGCGAGGGCAACCACCTTTTCGCGCGTGCATTCGCCCATCAGACAGACCTGGATCCAGTTTTTCCGGCGCAGATATTCGCTGTTGCAACTGAGCAGATAACCAGCTTCCTGCATCGCTTCGCCGGTTTTCGTCGAGTTCATTTCCGCCGGCAATGCAATGGTAATGACCGCCGGCGACAACGACGCGCCGTTACCGACAAGACTGAAACCCGCTTCCGTCAGCCGTTCGCGCAGCCAGTTTGACCATTCGGCAGTTTCGGCGAAACGTCGTTCCCAATTCTCGCGTTTTACCGCGGCGTGCAGCGCGTGCAACAGGTTCGAGGAAAACGTAAAGGGCGTCCCATCATGTTGTGCGCTGAAGCCGAGGTCCAGGTAACGCGGCAGTTTGTCCGGCGCGGCGGGCGCATCGTGGTGGTAAAATACCATCGAAAGCCCGGGATACGCACGCAGTCCCTTGCCGCTGGAACCGGACGCCAGATAAACCCCGGTCAAGTCCACCGGCATCGTGCCGATGGTACTGATGCAATCGAGGCATAATCTGGTTCCGTGCCGGGCGCAGAGTTCCTTGAGGGCGGCCAAGTCGGCCAGAAGACCTGTGGAAGTTTCACAATGCGTACACCAGAGCCAGTCGAGTGACGAGTGACGAGTGACGAGTGACGATTTTTCGGAATGGGAGGGTACGCGGCCGTCTCCACAAAGCTTCTTCTCCACCAGGGCCAGATTCAGCGGTTCGCCCCATTTAAATTTCAACTCGTCGAATTTCAGATTAAGCCGTCGCGCCTGGTCGATGAGCCGTTCACCGAACTCGCCGTTGGCCAAAATCAAACCATGCCCGCCGAGCAACGACAATTGCCCGGCAACCACGTCATTGGCCAAAGTGCCGGAGCCCATAAACAGCCCGACGTTTTTCGCACGAACCAGTTCGCAAAGAATTTGGCGGGCGGATTGAAAATCCTTTTTGAAGCTGTCGCCGCGGTGCGATTCCGGCGCCTGCTCGAACGCCCGGCGCACTTCGCGACGGATGGCCACCGGCCCGGGCAGGAAATTTACCGCACTAGGCTGGAATGAGCGGGCGGGCGACGAACGCAGAAACTCACGGGCCGTGACCTCGAAGGTTTCGAGCGTCACGTACATCGGCTGGAACTGCGCGTCGCCGCTGCCGACGACCGGGCCGAACGGCACAAAGCCGAGGTGCTGATACAATCTGAACTGCCGCGTGGTGCCGGAAATAATGGCAAGGTCGTAGCCTTTCTCGACGCCGTGCTGCCAGAGCAACGCCAGGATGCCCTGCAGAATCTGGCCGCCGCGCGCACCGCGGAATTTTTTTTCCAGGGCGAGCAGCCGGATTTCGCAGATGGTCCGGCCCCGCGGCAGGTGGACATCGAGGTCGGGCAATTTCTGGTCAAGCGAGAACGGCCGGTTGCCGCGCACGGCGAGCATGCCGACGAGCTTTTGATTTTGCAGACAAATCAGATAAGTGTTTTCGGCGTGAAATTTGTCCACGAGCCGGCGGGCGGCGGACGGATGGTGTTGGGGGATTTCCTCGACGAAGGTCTTGTAATTGAGCCGGTGAATCTGCTCGAATTCCCAATCCTCGTTCGCGAATTTAAAGACCAACGGGTCCTGGGCGCTCATAATTTTGGCTGTTCCGGTTTGGTGGTCGCGGTGCGGCGTGCGGCCAGCGCGGTAAATTCTTCGGTTAAATTCCTCCGATGCGCAAATAAAATCATTGCCACCAACAGCGCCAGCGAGGCCACGGTAAAGTTGTCGTGGTTAAAATACCACGCGGCCATCGGCAAACAGGCGAAAGCGAACATCGCCGGCAGGAGAGACTTGCGCACGAGCACAAACCCGGCCAGGAACAGCACGGGCCACATCAGGGCGACGCGATAATCCAAGACCAACAGCGCGCCGAGAGAGGTGGCGACGCCTTTGCCGCCGTGGAAACGGAGTTGCACCGGCCAGAGATGGCCGCCGACAACCGCCAGCACGGCCAGCAGGGCGAGATGATTGTCCCCGGTCCATTCCCGCGCAATCCACACCGCCAGCGAGCCCTTGGCGAAATCGCCCAGCAGCGTGATGGCAAAACCAGCCTTGCCCAGAACCCGTCCGGTATTGCGGGCGCCGATGCTGCCGCTTTCGACGGTGCGGAGGTCTTTACCGGTGCGAGCGCGGATAAGGTAGTAACCGGTGGCGAAGCATCCCAGCACGTAGGCTTCCAGCGCGCAGCCAGTCACCCGGTGCCAGTTAGCGGACTGCAGTTGTTGCATCCAGTCCATGTGGGCAATCGCGTCTGACGTTTTGGCGACTCTACTTCAAGCCCGACGTTTTGGGAAATTAAAAATTTTTCCGGGGCATCAATTAATTCAATGCGTAACCACGGCCGCCTCCGGGGCGGTTTGTTATTCCGGCAGCCCGTTTGCCGCGGCCAAAATGGACAGGAGCATTTCTCCTTGAAGCCATGGTTTTTTTGGCGCACATTCCCGGTGCCAGGGCCCATGGAATGTGGACTTACGAACCCCGCCAGGGCCGGAAGGCAGCAACGGTAGTCTGCTCGACATCTGCCGTGGTCACCCTGGCCTTGAAATTTACGATTTATGATTTGCGATTTACGATTGCCAAAAACCGGGCTCCGTGCGCAAATCATAAATCATATATCGTAAATCATAAATTTGAACCGTCGTGGCCTATCAAGTTATCGCCAGAAAGTACCGCCCGCAGCGTTTCAGCGACGTTGTCGGCCAGGAACACGTCACCCAAACGCTCACCAACGCCATCGAACAAAAGCGCATTGCCCACGCCTACCTGTTTTGCGGCCCGCGCGGCACCGGCAAGACCACCATCGCCCGCATCTTTGCCAAGTGCCTGAACTGCGAAGGCGGACCGAAAATTGATTTCAGCGACCAGGACCCACGTTGCATTGAAATTGCCGAGGGCCGGTCGCTCGACGTGCTGGAGATTGACGGCGCCAGCAACAACGGCGTCGAGCAGGTGCGCGAGCTCCGCGAAACCTGCAAGTACGCGCCCGCCAATTCACCGTTCAAAATCTACATCATTGATGAAGTCCACATGCTCTCGACGGCGGCGTTCAACGCGCTGCTCAAAACGCTGGAAGAGCCGCCCGCGCACGTGAAGTTCATGTTCGCGACAACCGATCCGGAAAAGGTTTTGCCGACGATCCTTTCGCGCTGTCAGCGGTTTGATTTGCGCCGCATTCCCGCCGCGCTCATCGTCAAGCACCTCACTTATATCGCCAAACTGGAGAAGGTGAAGCTTGACGAACCCGCGCTCTACGCGATCGCCCGCGGCGCTGACGGCGGAATGCGCGACGCTGAATCCACGCTCGACCAGCTCATCAGCTTTTGCGGCGACAAAATCGAAGAGGCGGACGTGCTGACGATGTTCGGCCTGGCGGCGCAAAGTCAGATTCTTGGTCTGGGCAAGGCGGTGCTGGCCGGCGAAATCCAGACGGCGCTCGGTTTATTGAACGAACTCGCGCAAAACGGCAAAGACCTTGGACGATTACTCTCGGATTTGTTGAATCATTTCCGCAACCTGCTCATCTTCCAGGTCTCGCGCGGCGACATGAAATTGCTCGAGGTTTCGGAAATCGAGGCAGCGACCTTGAAGGAACAATCCGCACTGGCCAATACGGAATCGCTCACGCGCATTCTGGAAGCACTCACCGACTCCGAACTGCGTCTGCGCGACACCGCCTCCAAAAAGATTCTGCTGGAAGTCACCTTGCTCAAGGCCATTGAAACCCGCCAGGCCGTGAGTCTTGACTCGGTTTTGAAGCAGCTCAGCCAGTTGCGCGGCCAGGGTGGCGCAGGCTTCCAGCCTGCGAGTTCAGGCGGCGTCCCGCCGCCTGTTCCCGCCGCGGAGCGCCGGGCACCGGCCCGGCACGAAACACAAGAATCAAAACCAAAACAACGACTTGCCGACGCGGCGGTCGGCGCTCCAACGGCGCCGGTCGAGGTGGCGCCCGTTTCCGCCGATTTGGCCGGGCTTTGGATCCGGTTGATTGAGGCAGTGGGCCGTGCCAGTCCGTTCACTCGCAGCTATCTGGTGGATGCCAACCCGGTTGCGTTCGAAAAGAATATTCTAACCATCGGCTTTGACCCGGAATTCGAGGACCACCTCGGCCTGGTGGACAACGCGCGCAATCACGCCCTGCTCCAAACCAAGCTGGGAGAACTCGGCCATCCCAACGCGCAAATCAAATTCATTAAGGTGGCAGCACCGGCTGGCGGCGCGGCGCAACCGGCCGGCGCCACCCCCGTCGTCCCGGTTGCCTCCGCAAAATCTGCCGTTCCCGCCGCGCCGGTGTCGAGGGAAAAACCGGCGGCCATACCTTTCAACAAAGATGATTTCAAAAACGACCCGTTGATTCAAAAGGCCCTGGAAATTTTCAAAGGCCAGATCGTCGAAGTCCGCGTCTGATTTTTCCCTCAACCATCAACTTTCAACCATCAACTGAATGAGCAGCATCGGCAAACTCATGAAACAGGCTGCGCGGATGCAGCAGCAAATGGAACAGGTCCAGGCGCAGTTGGCCGCCCGCACAATCGAGGCGACGAGCGGCGGCGGCGCAGTCAAGGTGGTCGCGAAGTGTGACGGCTCGCTTGCATCCATCAAGATTGACCCGCAGGCGCTCAATCCGTCCGACGCGCAATTGCTGGAAGACATGATTGTGACCGCCGCGAATCAAGCGCTGGGTCAGGCCAAGGACATCGCCAACGCCGAAATGGGCAAAGTGACCGCCGGGCTGAATTTGCCGGGCTTAGGATGAAATCCATCGTTCTCGTCCTTATAATCGATCGGGAGAAATCGAGGACGAGGACGAGGACGAGAACGAAACATGCTCCTTCCCGATTCCATCACCGCTCTCATCGCTGCACTGGGCAGGCTGCCCGGCGTCGGGCCGCGGTCCGCTGAACGCATCGCCCTGCATCTGGTTCAAACCGACCCGGCCACGGTGAAACAATTGGCGGACACCATTTTGATCGCCCGCGAAAGGATCAAATTTTGCGACCTCTGCGGTGCTCTCACTGAACAATCCCCCTGCTCTATCTGCACCGATAGGCGCCGGGAATCTTCGCTCGTGTGTGTGGTCGAGCGCGCGGTGGACATTTTAAGCATCGAAAAATCCGGTGCGTATCGCGGCAAATTCCACGTGCTCGGCGGAAAAATCTCGCCACTGGACGGCGTGGAGCCGGAGGACCTGCGCATTGCCGAACTGGAAAAGCGTCTCAATCACGAGCCCATCAAGGAAGTCGTCATCGCCCTCGGCACGGATGTGGAAGGCGATGCCACGAGTCATTACCTCGCCAAACGGCTTGCCCGCCAGGGACTTAAAATCTCGCGCATCGCCTACGGGTTGCCCGCCGGCAGCGGGTTGGAATACGCCGACGAACTGACCTTGAGCCGCGCGCTGGAAGGGCGCCGGGAAATGAACTGATTTATTTGCCGCAAAAAAGCGCAGAACACACCAACAAAAACTCAAGATTGGCTTCTCAAATGCTTTTTGCGACTTTTGCGCCTCTTGGCGGCTATGAAACCTGAAATTGTGGCTTTTGATTTAGGCAAGGTACTCGTGGATTTTGACTACACGATTGCCGTTTCCCGCATCGCCGGGCGGAGCGCCCTTTCGCCAACCGAGGTTGAACAATTCTTCTTTCACTCGCCGTTGCTGGTGGATTATGAATCCGGGCGGCTGACCCGTCAGGAATTTTTCGCGCAGGCCCGGCAGGCCACCGGCTTTTGCGGTACGATGGAGGAATTCGGCGGTTACTTCGCCGACATCTTCACAGAGATTCCGCCGATGATTGAGTTGCATGCCAGGTTGCGGCAGCGTGGGTTCAAAACGTTCATTTTTTCCAACACCAATGATCTGGCCGTCGAACACATCCGCCGGAACTTCTCCTTTTTCCGGAATTTCGACGGCTATATTTACTCGTACGAAGTCGGCGCCATGAAACCGGATCCCAAAATCTACGAAGCGTTGGAACAACTCGCCGGCCGGCACGGGGCGGACGTCGTTTATCTGGATGACCGGCCGGAAAACGTGGCCGGCGGTGCAGCACGCGGGTGGCGGACCATTCTGCAAGAAACACCGGAAAAGACGCGTGCCGCGTTGGGAAAACTTCAGTTGCTGTAGCAGCGGACGTCAGTCCGCCCGGCATTTTCGATTTACGATATACGATTTAGGCGCCGGGCTTGAATTGCGAACAGACCTCGTAAATCGTAAATCCAATATCGTAAATTCAGCCACGTGGCTTGTGCCGTTTCAAACCGACTTCCTGGGCGATGTCGTCGAACTCTTCACGGGTAACTTCCTCGAGTTGTTTGCCGCGTGCCTTGAGTTTCTCGTTAATCTTGACGGCTTTCTCGGTCATGCGCTCGTGAGTTTCCTCGGTACCGCCGACGAGCGCAAAATTGTCGCCCGTCGTGATGCGTTTGTGTCCGTCGGAATCCAATCCGAGGCCGAGAATCACGGCTTTCCGTTTTTTCTTTTGTGACGGGTTCGACATCAATTCAGACTAGGGGCGAATACAACGGCGGTCAAGCGCGCGACCTTGAGGATAGCGTCCCGATTTGACCCGGAGCGCGGATTGTCTTCAATCTGCAGCGGCTGGATTTGTCGAGAACGCTGCGAGTTGAAACAACTCGCGCTCCGGTTCGGCGGTTTGAGTTTCTAATGAGGAGACTACCACCTTGAGAAATCTGTTAAAACACGGGCTCGTGTAACCCGTCCCTCCGACTCCGGCTAAATTCGCGGATTGAATTTGGATTCACGCGAAAGTTGCTCCCACAACTTTCTTTCGGCGTCGGAGACTTTTGCCGGTAACACAATCCTGGTGACGACCATCAGGTCGCCATGACCGCCGTTCCGGTCGGGCAGGCCGCGACCCCGCACGCGCAATTTTTGACCGCTTTGCGTTCCGGGCGGAATTTTGATGTTCACGCGCCCGTCGAGCGCCGGCACGGAAAGGTTTGTTCCCAGAACCGCCTCCCATGGGGCCAGTTCGACTTCATAAATCAGGTTATGCTCCTCGACTTCGAAGTCGGGATGTTTGGCCAGCCGCACCCGCAGATACAAGTCGCCCGCCGCGCCGCCACCGCGGCCGGCCTCACCGCGACCGGCAATCCGCAGGCGCTGGCCTTCGGTCACGCCGGGCGGGATCTTGACCTGATGCGTTTCGGTTTTGACGGAGCGCCCGACGGTATGGCGCACATTGACGGTGCGCACCGCCCCGTGCATGGCCTCGTCCAGCGTTACCATGATGTCGCCTTCGATGTCGCGACCGCGCTCGGACGTTTCCGGCTCTTCAAAATTTGAAAACCGGCCAAAGCCGCCGCGCCGTCCACCCATCGAACCGAAGAGCTGCTCGAAGAAATCGCTGAAGCCGGTGCCGCCGAACTGAAATTCAAATTCCTCGCCGCCCTGTCCGCGGCCATGAAAGGTCTGTCCGCCGCCAAAATTTTCCCAGCCGGGCGGCGGACGGAATTCAGCGCCGGATTTCCAGTTCGCGCCGAGTTGATCGTATTTTTTGCGTTTTTCCGCGTCGCCCAGGACCTCGTAGGCTTCGTTGAGTTCCTTGAATTTTTCCTCGGCCTTCTTTTTGTCCTTGGCCACGTCCGGGTGATATTCCCGCGCGAGCCTGCGGAAGGCTTTCTTGATTTCGCCATCGCTGGCACCCCGCGGGACACCGAGGATTTCGTAATAATCTTTGTATTGAACGGGCATCGGCGGGAAAGGCTAAAGGCTAAAGGCTGAAGGCTAAAGCCCAAAACACAAGCAGGCGCCGGGCAAAAGCGGCTTCAGCCTTTGGCCTTCAGCATTCAGCCTTATTCCTTCTTCGTATTGTCCACGCTCAAATAGGTCATGCCGGAGAAGTTGCCGCTGTGACGCCATACTCTTATCAGAATGCGATCCCCCTTGGCCTGGGTGCAGAGTTTGACAGCTTCCTCAGCGTCCTTCACCGGCTGGTGATTGATTTCCACAATGACGTCGCCCTGTTGCAAGCCGGCATCGGCGGAATTCGAGTCCGGCCCGACTTCCGTGACCACGGCGCCTTGCACGTCGGCGGGAATTCTCAGCTCCTGCCGGGACTGCGGGTCCAAATCGGACACCGTCACCCCATCGAGCGCATCGTTATTTGAATTGCCCGGGCCGGTGTTCCGACCATTGCTGTTTTGCCCGACCTGGCCCGGCAATTCAGCCAATTTGACGGTGAAGTTCTTTTCATGGCCATTGCGAATCAGCTTCACAGCGGCCTCGGTCCCCGGCGAACACTCGGAAACCATCAATGAAAGATTGTCGGCATCCGTCACCTTCTTGCCGTTGAATTCCACGATGACGTCGCCGGGCTGGATGCCGGCTTTCTGCGCCGGCGTACCCGGATTTACGTCGTCCACCAGGGCGCCGTTCTGGTCAGGCAGACCGAAACTTTCCGCCAGGCCCGCGCTGAGGTCTTTGGGGACGATTCCCAGGTAGCCACGTGTGACTTTGCCGCTCTGAATCAGCCGGTCCATGACATGACGCGCCAGATTGATGGGCACGGCGAAACCAATGCCTTCGTTGCCATAGGTGCTGCTGACGATGAAGGTGTTGATGCCGACCAACCGGCCCTCGGCATCCACCAGCGCGCCGCCGGAATTGCCCGGATTAATGGCCGCATCAGTCTGGATGAAATCCTGATAATTGGGGCGGTCGGTGTCTCCGCCAAATTGAAAGCCCTTGCGACCGAGCGCGCTCACGATGCCCATGGTGACGGTTTGTTCCAAACCAAAGGGGTCGCCAATGGCCAGAACCATGTCGCCGACCTCAAGTTGATCGCTGTTGCCCAGGGTGACGGCCGGCAAGGTCGTGGCGTCAATTTTCAACACCGCGACATCCGTCGGCGGGTCAGTGCCGATGACCTTGGCGCTGTACTCCTTGTCCCCGTTGGCGGAAGTAACTTTGACTTTGATTTCATCCGCGCCTTCCACTACGTGGTTGGCCGTCAGAATGTAGCCGTTCGGCGAAACCACGACTCCGGACCCAAGGCTTTCCTGCCGGCGCGTGCGCGGCTGATTGCCTTGAGGAGATTGCTCGCCAAAGAACTGGCGGAAGAATGGATCATTGAGAAACGGATTGCGGTACGGACGCACATGAATGATGCGGGTGGAATAGATGTACACCACGCAAGGAGCGGCCTTTTTGATGACCGGTGAAAAGCTGACGCCAGGTCGGGCATCGCGGTTGAGCGGCGTGGCATCAACCTTGATAGCCGGACCGTTTTCCTGACCCCAGGCAGTCAGATAAAACAGGACCACGATGGCCAATGCGCCCACTGTAGCTGAAAAAAAACCTATTAGCGGCCGTGAAAGACGATTCATAAAATAACCGAAATAATTCATGGAAATTGACAGCGCAATTGCCCGAACGTTCAAACCTCTCCACCTCTGTCACCGGAACAATGAACTAATGGGTGGCTTGTGATTGCTGCTGTGCTTTTTGCACGTCTTCAGGTTTTATGATTTCGACCTTTGCGCCTTTTTTCATTTCCTCGGCCGAAGGCACCTTGATGATGTCGCTGGTGACCGGCTGGGGATGCTCGATCGAAAGCAGTTGGACCGTAAAAATCAGGGTGGAGTCAGGCTCAATCCCGGGACGGCCAGACGGCCCATAAGCCAGTTCCGCGGGGATAAACAACTGCCATTTGGAGCCGACCTTCATGCGCGTCAGCGCCTCGCTCCAGCCGCGAATGACGCCCCCCACGCGAACCTGTGCCTTGTCCGAACTGTCGAATTTCTTTCCGTCAATGAATGTGCCTTCATAGCTGACTGTCACCGTGTCGTCAGGCCCGGGCGATGGCCCGCTGCCTTCGGTGATGACTTTGTATTGCAGGCCGTCCGGCGTGGTGATGACTCCTTTTTTCTCCTTGTTCTGCGCCAGGAAAGCGTCGCCGGCCTTGGCGTTTTGTTCAGCAAGTTCCTGGCGTTTCTTTGCCTGCTGCGCGGCGAGTTGTTGTGAGAATTGAGACAACGTTTTACGCACATCCTCCGTGGTCATCAGGGTGGCGCCGCCGCCCTGGGCATCTTTCACCCCTCGCACCAGCAACGCGAAATCCAGATTGGTCACGTCATCGGCCTTCCAGCGCTGGCCCAGCATCATGCCGATGGCGTAGCTGATGCGTGACTTGTCGTCGCCCAACACATTGGTGTCGTCGGCCCGCAAAGGCGCCACGACCAATAAGGAACAAACTGCGGTTAATATAATGGTTTTCATGGTTAATTTACCTGCTATTTTGAGGATTCGGCTCCCAATTGCAACCCCGATTTAAATCAGGCAGCGTCCTGATTTATCCCGGAGCGCGGATGGTTTCAACCCGCAGTCGTTTGATTCAACCGAAAAGGCCGCGAGTGGAGACAACTCGCGCTCCGGTTCTCCGGTTAAAATTCAAATCAGGACACCACGTTGAATTTCAACGCCGTTATATTGCAAAATGTTTCCCCAGTGCATGAATTCTGCTATAGTCAGGGTGATTTGTGCATACCATAACGTGCCATTCTGACCATGACAACTCATCCCGAGGTTCGGGCTTGAAAATTTTCGCGTTGCTGGCGCTGGGGATTTTCCTGCGTTTCAACGCCTGGGCGGCGGACAACACCAATGCCCCTCCCCGATTGGCGCCCGGCCCCAATGACGGCCGTATTGCCTACGTGACGGCGCGCCTTTTGGAGGAATATCATTACTCGCAGCAGCCCTTGGACAAGGAGATGTCGAAAAAGTTTTTCGACGGTTATCTGGACTCTCTCGACCCGCAGCATCTTTATTTTTTGAAATCAGATGTGGCGGAATTCTCGCCCTATCGCACCAACCTTGACACGCTTACCATCAACAACCGCGGCAACGCCGATCTCACGCCGGCCTACCAGATTTTTGAACGATTTTTGCAGCGCCTTAAGCAGCGGGTCGCCTACGATGACAAACTCCTGAAGCGCGACCACTTTTCCCTGGATACCCGGCAAAGCCTTCTCCTGGACCGGCGCGAAGCCCCGTATCCGAAAAGTCTGACCGAGGCACGGCGCCTCTGGCAACAACGGCTGATTTACGATTATCTGCAGGAAGTCGTCAGCCGCAGAATCTCCCCCACCAACAGCGGGGTGATTTTGCCCCTGCCCGATTCCGCCCCCCGGGAAATCAGCGACAAACTCACGCGGCATTATCACTGGCAGTTACATTGGTTTAACAATTGGGACAGTGACGACGTCCTGCAAACCTATCTCGAGGCGCTCACCCACGCTTATGATCCGCACTCGGATTATCTCAATGTCAGCCATGCCCAGGACTTTTCCATCAACATGAGCCTGGCGCTCTTTGGCATCGGCGCGGAACTCCGTTCCGAAGACGGTTATTGCACCATCGCTACACTGGTCGCCGGCGGCCCGGCGGCCAAAAGCAAGCAAATCAAGCCCCAGGACCGCATCATCGCTGTCGCGCAAGGCAAACAATCGCCCGTGGATGTGGTGGACATGGATCTGGGCAAAATCGTCCAGATGATTCGCGGGCCCAAGGGCACCGAGGTGCGCCTGACCATCATCCCGGTTGACAGTCCCAACTCACGGCACGTGGTGACCTTGATTCGCGACGAAATCAAACTGGCCGACCAGGCCGCCAAGGCCGAACTGATTGAAATGCCCGACGGCCATGGCGGCACCAATCGCCTGGGGGTTCTTGACCTCCCCTCATTTTATGCCACGGTGGATCTGCCCGGCGACAATGGCGACTTGTCCCGGAAGAGCACCACCACCGATGTGAAACGCCTGATCAAAAAGCTCGAACAGGAAAACGTCAACGGCCTTATCCTCGATTTGCGGAACAACGGCGGCGGGTCGCTGGAGGAAGCCGTGGACTTCACCGGCTTGTTTGTCACCAACGGACCAGTCGTGCTGGTCCGAAAGCCGGACGGCAGTGTGGCCGTGGACCAGAACACGTCCACCACCGCCCTCTATCGCGGGCCGCTGGTCGTCCTGGTCAATCGGTTCAGCGCTTCCGCCACGGAAATAGTGGCGGGCGCATTACAGGATTATGGACGCGCCTTGATTGTCGGCGACACTTCCACGTACGGCAAAGGCACGGTCCAGAACTTGAATCCATTACACCCGTTTATCTGGTCGTCGGATGAATCGGCTTCGAACGATCCGGGCACCGTTAAAATCACCATCCGCAAATTCTATCGCATCAGCGGCGCCTCCACCCAGTTGAAGGGGGTCGTCCCCGACATTGTGCTGCCGGACCAGCTGAACGCCCTGACCGACATCGGCGAAAGTTCGCTTCCCGACGCGCTGCCGTGGGACACCATTCCCAAGGCGGATTATGACCCGGTGAACCTGGTCGAGCCTTACCGGTCCGAGTTGCGCAAACTGTCCGAGGCGCGCGTGGCCACCAATCAGGAATTCATGTATATCCGACAGGACATCGATGAATTTAGAAAGTTGCAAGCCGACAAAACCTTCTCGTTGAATGAGCGGGAGGAGCTCAACCGCGCGGAACAAAACGCGCTCCGCCAGAAAGCGCGTGATGCCGAACGCGCCCAACGCAAGGCGCCCAACGAAAAAATCTATGAAATCAAGCTCGAAGACGTCAACAAGCGCGGCCTGCCGCCGTTGCTCTGGCCGACGAATATGACGGCCACGCCAACAAACACGACAACCACACGCTCAGGCATGGTGAACCGGTCCGGTTTGCCCGAAACCCTTTCCAGCGCCACGATGCCCGCCTCGGTACCCGTCACGGCTTCCGGCTCCCTCAGCCAGAACGCCCCGCCGACGGACCCCTGGCTCGACGAAACGGAACATATTCTTGAAAATTACGTCTCGCTCATGAAGACGAATGAAGCCCGCCCCATTATTGCCGGCCATTGAATGAATCCGCGCGCAGCCCAGGTCACCTGTCCGACGTGCAAAAAATCCGGCGATTGGTTTGCCACGCCATGGGGCCCGTTTTGTTCGAAGCGTTGCCGGCTGATAGACATGGGCAAATGGCTCGGCGGCGAGCATGCGATTTCCGAGCCGTTGCGGCCGGAACACCTGGAAAATTACACCAGCCCGCCGGCCAACGGACACTTAGACCATCCCAAGGCAGGTGATAACTGAATAAACATCCGTCAGGCGGTTAAGATTTTACAGAGCGAACACCTGTGCTAGGTTCATGGCCAGTTGCGAAACAGCATGAAATGGATGATTTATTTCCTGCCGGCCATCGCCGCGCTGAATTTCACCGCGCCGGCTGCTCCCGCTCCTAATGCCATGAACACGAACGAAACCAACAAGATTGAAATTGCCGACCTCGGCGGCGGCTGCTTCTGGTGCATGGAAGCCGTCTTCGAACGGCTGCCCGGCGTCATTTCTGTCACCAGCGGTTTTGCCGGCGGCAGCACGCCCAATCCCACCTACGAACAGGTTTGCACCGAAACCACCGGCCATGCCGAAGTGACGCAGATTGAATTCGATCCGTCGATAATTTCCTATGCGAAGCTCCTGGACGTGTTCTGGCAGGCGCACAACCCGACCACGTTGAACCGCCAGGGCGCGGACGTGGGCACGTCCTATCGCTCCATCATCCTCTATCGCGACGAAGTGCAGAAGTTGCTCGCTGAGAAATCCAAGGCCGCGGCGCAGAAGAACTTCAAGCACCCCATCGTCACCGAAATCGTTCCGCTCACAAAATTTTACAAGGCGGAGAATTATCACCAGCAATATTTTGACAACCATTCGAGCGCGCCCTACTGCCAGATGGTCATCGCGCCCAAGTTGAACAAACTGGAGAAGGAAAAGATCATTCAGACCACGCCGCAAACAAAACCCTGAATTTACGATTTGCGATATACGATTTACGCGTCACCTGCGCAATTGGGAATCAATCATAAATCGTATATCGTAAATCAAAAATAAAAGGCGACCCGTTGCCGGATCGCCTTTGAAATTTCGCTCTGCGGCTTACAGCCCTTTCTTGAGCATAAATTTGATCAAGTCACCCACGCGGCAACTGTAGCCCCACTCGTTGTCGTACCAGCTCACCAGCTTGAAGAACCGCTTGTTCAACTCCATGCCGGAACCCGCATCGAAAATCGAGGACAGCTCGCAATGGATGAAATCCGAGCTGACGACCTCGTCATCGGTATAGCCCAGAATGCCCTTCAAGTACGTCTCGCTGGCCTTCTTCATCACGGCGCAGATGTCTTTATAGCTGGTTTCTTTGACGGTACGAACCGTCAGGTCCACCGCGGAAACCGTCGGCGTCGGCACGCGGAATGCCATGCCGGTCAGCTTGCCCTTCACTTCCGGCAGCACCAGACCCACGGCCTTGGCCGCGCCCGTGGTCGAAGGAATCAGATTGATGGACGCGCTGCGACCGCCTTTCCAATCCTTTTTGCTGGGGCCGTCCACGGTCTTTTGCGTGGCGGTGAAACTGTGGATCGTCGTCATCAAACCTTCTTCCACGCCGAACCCTTCCTTGAGCAACACGTACACCACCGGGGCGAGGCAGTTCGTCGTGCAACTCGCGTTGGAAATGACATGATGCTGCTTGGGATCATATTTGGCCTCGTTCACGCCCATGACGACCGTGAGGCAATCGCCTTTGGCCGGAGCTGAAATGATGACTTTTTTGGCGCCAGCGGTGATGTGGCCTTTGGCCTTCTCGACATCCGTAAACAGGCCGGTGGATTCAATCACCAATTCCACGCCCAGCGCCTTCCACGGCAGCTCGGCGGGCGATTTGGCGCTCACCACCTTGATTTTCTTGCCGTTGACGATCAGCACGTCGTCGTCCGGCTTGTCGGCGCCGGATTTCTCCGAGCCGACCTCGCCCTTGAAACGTCCCTGAATGGAATCATACTTGAGCAGATACGCCAGATTGTCCGCCGGCACGATATCGCCGACGGCGACCACTTCGATGTCCCTGCCCACCATGCCTTGTTCGACCAGCGCGCGGAAGACCAGCCGCCCGATGCGCCCGAACCCGTTGATTGCAACTTTCACTGCCATATTTTTTATCCTTCTACAATGAGATGTTTAGCAAAACCGAAGGCACAATTTAGCGGCAAACGCCTCAGCGTCAATTCAGAATTCTGGAACGAAATTGTCAAACGCGAACCGTTTATTGCACGGAACCGGCGTCAATCACGAATTGAAATGGGTTTGGCCTTTGCTTCGGGAATTTCCAATTCGAGCTTGAGCGCGTGCAGGGAGAGGTTGATGTCCCAGATGAACGCAATCATCGAACCAAACAGCGAAACCATGGAGCCGATGAAAATGAGGCTGGCGAGCGTGCCTTGCTGCCATTGCAGCAACGCAGTCACAAACAGCGTAATGATGAGCGCCGACGCCAGCAGCACGCTGATGGCCGCCAGCAGGATGCTCATACGGATCATCCGCGCCCGGCGGTAAATGATAGTCACCTGCGCCAGCGTCTGCTCGCGTTCGTGGCCGGTGCGCTCCGGTAATTCGCGCTTGAGCTGCCGGGCGCGGTCGATCGCGCGGCCCAGCCGGTTGGTCATGGTGAGCAGCAGCAGGCCGACACCGGAAATAAGAATGACCGGGCCGATGGCGTCCCGGAGTTCGGGAATCAGTTGTTCAAGTGAGGTCGGCGGCATTTTTTGAGTTTAATCCAAATGGAATCCTCACGGCAAGCCGGCGGAAGACAGGACACACCGGATCGATTTAACGTTTTGGTTCCAGCGCCGGGCGGGCGCCTCAAGTTTCTGCACCTTCAAATCTGGAAACGTCCACCCCCGCTTCTTTCAATGCCCGGCAAAATTGCCGGCTCGGGATCTCATAAAACAAACGAAACGTCAAGGAGTGGGTGCCGTCATTGCACTGCGTAAATTTCAGGTGATCCACCCGGCCATTGTCGTACTGAATGTTGAGCACGCCGGTCGGTTTAAAGCCAAAAAACGTGAACCGGGCCTGGCCGAGGTCCTGCAGGAGCTTTTCGCAGGCAGCGCGATTCGTTATGTCGGTGCGATAGGCGATTTCATTCGAGAAAGGCCGGAACACCACCACCTCGATGGCCTTGGGTGAGGTGCCGCCAAAACGGGGGCGCTGGGCATAGATGGAAATGGACAACAGAAGCAGAAACAACACTCCAAACACGATCAACGTAAATGAGATGTCGCTCATGGCATGGCTCGCCTTCAGACGAATCTTTCATCTAACTACTCCGGTCGCTTGTCAAGTTTAGGATTGTTAAATAATTGCAGATTCCACCAGGCTCGACACGGCACCGACGTGCATTACAATCAGCCCGAACGTTCAATTTTTACGATTTATGCCCAAAGCCAGCCACGATACGACGAGCCTGAAAATCCTTTTCCTTGGTGGCACCGGAAAAATCAGCACCACCGTCAGCCGGCAGGTACTGGCCGAAGGACACGAGCTCTACCTGTTCAACCGCGGCCAACAATCCAAAAATCCACCGGGCAGCCGCAGCTTGATCGCCGATGCCAATGACCTCAAAGCCGCCTGTGCGGCGCTACGGAACCTGGAGTTCGACGTGGTGGTGGACTGGATCGGGTTCAGTCCGGACCACATTGAACGCGACCTTGCCCTGTTCAAAGGCCGGACCCGCCAGTTCATTTTCATCAGCTCCGCCTCCGTCTATCAAAAGCCGCCGACGCATTACTTGATTACGGAGGCAACCCCGCTGTGCAATCCGTTCTCGGATTATTCCAGCAACAAAATTGCCTGCGAAGAACGCTTGCTGCGCGCGTACCGCGAGGAAAATTTCCCGGCCACCATCGTCCGGCCCACCTACACGTACAACCATTATTTTCCCGTCGCCGTCGGCGGCTTTGGCGGTTACACGCTGGCCGACCGGCTGAAACGGGGCAAACCGATCATTGTTCACGGCGATGGTTCGTCGTTGTGGGTGATGACCCACGCCGAGGATTTCGGGCAGGGATTCATCGGCTTGCTCGGCAATCGACAGGCCATCGGCCACGCGTTTCACATCACCTCGGACGAGGTGCTGACCTGGAACCAGATTTACGAAACCATCGCCGAAGCGCTGGGCGTGGAAGCGAAGATGGTGCACATCCCGTCGGATTTCATTGCCAAAATGGCGCCGCAATATGCGGGCAGTTTATTGGGCGACAAATCCTGGAGCGTCGTTTTCGATAACACAAAAATCAAAACCTTTGTCCCCGGTTTTCAGGCGGTGATTCCGTTTCGTGAAGGCATCCGCCGCACAGCGGCGTGGTTTGACACCGACAAAAAACGTCAGGTCGTGGATGTCGCCACGGGCCGGCAAATGGACGAAATCATCAAGGCCTACACCGGCCAAACCACTGGTTAAAAGTGCGTTGGAGTAGGCGCCGAGGTAACGAGGCGCGCTTTTCTTTCCGTATAAATTCCGCCTCCTCACGTCGGCGGCTACAATTCGACTTCATTGATTCTGCGCCGCCAGAAATCGTTCCGCGTCTATGGCTGCGGCGCAACCGGCGCCCGCTGCCGTCACCGCCTGCCGATAAATATGGTCCGCACAATCCCCCGCGACAAACACGCCCGGCACATTGGTCATCGTGCCCTTTCTCGGAATGATGTAGCCGTTTTCGCCCAGTTCGATCTGGCCCTTGAAAATTTCCGTGTTCGGCGTGTGGCCGATGGCAATGAACACACCGGCACAGTTCAGAACCGATTCTGCGCCGGTCTTCTGGTTCTTCAACTTTACGCCGGTCACCTTGTCCTGTTTCACATCGAGCACTTCCGTCACGGCGGAATCCCAGACCGGTTTAATTTTCGGATTCGACAGCGCGCGTTCGGCCATGATTTTGGACGCGCGCAATTTGTCGCGCCGATGCACCAGATAAATCTCTGAGCCAAATCGCGTCAGGTAAAGCGCTTCTTCGCAGGCGGAATCACCACCGCCAACCACAATGAGCGGTTGATTGCGAAAAAACGGCAGGGCGCCGTCGCAAGTGGCACAATAAGTCACACCCTTGGTTTCAAGTAAATCCTCACCCGGCACGCCGAGATGCCGATGACTCGCGCCGGTAGCGATGATGACGGTTTGCGCCTCGACTTTTTCGCCGTCCACGGTGAGGGCAAATGGTCTTTTGGAAAAATCAGCCTTTTCCACCGTGCCGAAACTGGCCCGCGCTCCGAAGCGTTCGGCCTGTTTCTGCATCCGAGTCATCAATTCATAGCCATCCACACCCTCGGGAAAGCCGGGATAATTTTCGACGATGCTGGTGGTGGTGAGCAGCCCGCCGGGCTGTTGGCCGGTAAGCACCAGCGGCTGGAGATTGGCGCGCGCGGTGTACAGCGCGGCCGTCCAGCCGGCGCAACCCGAACCGATGACGATGACCTTTTCCATAAGCGCGCGCAAGGTAGTGGCTGAACGCGCCGTTTGCAAGTTTGCGCGAAAAGGGTGGTGCCCTGATTTAAGTCAGGAGTTCCGCGTTTACGCGGTTCCGGGCCGCCTGAAGGCGGAACTCCGAGCGAATTCAGGACCTAGCGTTTTATTCGTTGCTTCGCGGACCAATCGGGTTTTGACTCCGACGGTCCACGATGCCGAAAACGAAATCCGGACATTTTCGGGGCAAATCCGTTGGCAATCCGCCTAATGAACGTGCCTTTGAATTTTGAGTCGAAACAACATTGGCCATGAACCCCAAACTCCTCCTCTGCCTCGCGCTCGTTTTGGGCGCCGGTTTGAATTGTCCCGCGGCCATCATCTATCCCAAAGCCCCGAACGGAGGACAACAGGTTATCCATGAAACGTTCAGGCAGGGGCTGTCCCGCAGCATCTCCCGTTACCTCGGCGGTTATCAAATCGAAGACTTAACCATCGCCAATCCTTTCCGCGATTATTCCGTCGGGCTGACGAATCTGGTTACCGGACAATTGCTCCCGGCGGCCCGGGCCGGCACCTGGCGGTATCTGTTGATGCACGGAACCAACGCCGTAGGCGCGGCCGAATTGATGGCCGACCCGACCAATAGCACGGCGCTGATATTTGCCAGCCTGGATACCACTGACCTTTCCAGGGAAACGATGGAGGCACTGCGGACGGTGGAAACATTGCCGCAAATCCAAAAACAGGATTATGAACTTCGCCGGTTGGATTGCCCGTCCATCCTTTTCGTCGCGGTCTGGCTGCACGGAAAATCAGACGACATCATTATACCGTTGCCCAAGACCTTTGGCAGATGGAACGCCTACCAGCCCTATTCCGAGAGCGAAATGATCGAGTTGTTACAGCCGGAGGCGGAGAAACGGTTGAAGGCTCGCAACGGCACCGTGGATTAGAGCTATTCGTTACAACCGTTCGCGGCCGCCGAAGCCGCTTTCGAGATCGTGCCAGAATTCCACGTCGTCTTCGTCTTGCTCCCAGCAGAGAAAAACCTCCCGGCCGCCGATGATGGCCGGAAAATCCACCAGTCCGCGCTCCAGGTCCTTGATGAAAATCTGGCGGCGCTGAAACTCGGCCAGTATTTCCTGCACGTCCGCCAGCGTGCGGACCTGGTCATTGACGGTCTGGCCGCCCGCGTCCTGCCCTTGTTTCATCAGCGTACCCAGGCGCTTTTCATGGCGTTCCAAGAGCTGGCGCAGCTGGGTGAGCCGCTCCAGCCATTGGCGGATCTGCGGCAGCAACCCCCGCACTTCGTCGCGCGTGTAATGTTTGTTAAAACGATGTTTCATCGGAAAAAATCATTGCCAATGATGAAGTAAATACCCTTCCGGGCGCTTGCGCAAATACAAACGCCTTTGAACAGGTGAATGAAGTCGCGGCAGACAGTCTTTTTGCATCCGGAAATGCGCTTAACGGCAAGCGCATTTCCGAGCAAAAAGGAAACCGCCTTTTTTCATCCCAAAGGCATTAAACGACGAACGCCTTTGGGGCAAAAAGGAAACCTACTTCTGCCAGGTGCGCTTCTTGTGACGATGCAAACGCAGCTTCTTGCGCCGTTTGTGTCGGTTAATTTTCGCCTTGCGGCGTTTTTTGAGTGAACCCATGCGCCAATGGAGTACTTCTGCCGGTCTGGTTTGTCAACAACTCTGTAACCAACGCCAGTCATTCAGGCCGGGACTTGAAAACTTGGAGCTTTTTCACAAAAAACATGCAGCCACCGACTTCAGGGCGTGTTGCTCAAATCAGTTCAGGCGTTCTGCGTTTCTTTTGGGCAACACGTCCTTGACTCTACCGCCATGCCATTGCGGTGTCAGGGGAACGCCGACCTCCGTTCCGGCCTGTTTCCATGTCCAATTTCCCTGCCAGCCGGGCCGGAGGGCGGCGCTCCGGCGCTCACGGGTTGTAAACCGCCCTGAAAAAGGCCTGGGGGGTCGCTCCCACGGTGGCATCGAACAGCGAAAGTGTTCCTGTACTATTGCTCACTCCCTCAAAGTCCAGCCAGGTCAGCAGGTCGGTTGACTTCTGAATCAGGTAATTCCCGCCGGTTTCCGAATCGAGGCGGAATTGAAATGTACTGGCCGGTCCCGTTGCCAACGCCGTCAGTGTCGCCGGCGGATGGACGACACCCGCCAAGTCTTCGGAAAAATCCGGCAAGGGAAGCGTCAAAGTCCCGTTGGTTGTGGATGCCTGAGTGGATCCCGCATTCGTGCCGGTCAACGGATCGGACCAGTCGGCGAAATATTTTCCCGGCGGCCAGTTGGTCAGCGTCACACGTTGCCCGTGTTGCCGGGGCAAAACAGCGTTGGTGGAACTGCCGGAAAAAGAAACGCCCGGCGCAACCACATATAACAACGATTCATGCGGTCCGCGCAAGCCGATGGCCTCCGGGCCGGGCTGCCAGTTGCCCGGGTAAGTTGACGGCAGCACCTGCTCCAGCCGCACCCAGTCGAGGTAACACCAGCCCTGGGCTGGGTTCGTGATTTCCAGGAGGTGCTTACCGGCCGGCAGAGCCACCGGGAGATCCTGATTATACTCGTTGTTCACCTCATTGAGGCCGTCGAGGTTGGGCAGGTTGGTGGACCATAATAGCGTGCCGTCCACCCATACCCCGAGCGCGGCGCTGACGGACACCGAGTTGAGGTGGATGACTAACCGGGCGTTGTTCGTGAACCAGGCGTTGAGCGCGAACGCCACCTGGGGCGCGGACTGCCACGAGCCCTGGATAAAGCTGTTCAGGGTGATGCCGGCATAAGCGGCGGCTGACGGATCAGGCACCGCCAGCCGGCCCGAAGGCGTCGCACCCCAGACACCGCCGGGAACGAGCGTGACATTGAACGGCTGGCCGCCGGGCGCCGGATTTCCAACCAGTGCCGGTGGCGGGCCGGCAGTTTGAAAATTAATGTTTGTCCACACGCCATTTCCCCAGCCGGTCCGGTTCAAAACGCTCCCAAGCGCCGAATAAATTGGATAGTCATTTTCATTGTGAATGTTTTCGTACCACCACGACATGGCCGTGCCGGCGGACCCGCTCACCACCCCGCCCCACAGACCCTGCCGAAAACCGCGCAGGCACGGGTCGTTCGTGCGGTTCCAACTCAAAGCGCTGGTGCCGTATTCTTCGATCAATACCGGTTTATGATAATTCTGGTGAAACGACTGCGCCACGGCATTAAGGTGCGCGGCCGGAAAGGCTTCACCGTAGCTGTGGTAATTGGCGTAATCGAGTTCCGGCAAGGTCCAGATTTCCGGACGGTCGCTGCCGCCGGTCAGGCTGGTCGTCACCATGTGCCCGAAGGCATCATTGCTATGCATCCAGCGGCCCACGATGCCGTGCCAGACCGCCACGTCCGCCGGATTCAACCAGGTGTATTCGTTGTCCACTTCGCTGAAGAATTCCCACGACATCAGACTGGTGCTGTAGCCGTACCGGGCGATCAGGTAGCGCAACCGTTTTTCGAAAATCGTCCGGGCGACGGTGTTGGTAAAAAAGGCGTCCTGATTGATACACGGCCCGCCGTTGGTGATGTTGTAGGGATTGCTTTGCCAGTAATTGTCCGGCCCCCAGATGTCCGGAATCGGCTGCAACATCAAATGAAACTCCATGCACAGCTCGAGCCGGAGATTATGTTGTTCGGCTTGTTGCAGGACGTAATCCAGTTGCCAGGCATGGTCCAGCCGATACCGGTTCAGTGAATTGGAATCCGTTTCCAGGCCGAATGACCAGGGCGTGGTCAAAATGCGGCCGAAGTTCATGCCCGCCGCCTGCATTGCGGGAAACCAGTCGTCATAATCGTACGTGCCGCGGCCACCGGCCCAACCGCAATTCATGCCGATCAACCGCAACGTCTGGCCGTCACTGGTTCGAAAATACTGCCGGTTTGTCGCCACCTGCAAGTATCCGGAATTCGCCGGAATAACACCGGCCGGCACGGTGAAATTCGTCGCGACCGGCGAACCATAGGGTTGATTATTGGTCTGAATGATCAGGCTGACCGAGTAAGTACCAGGCTCCACCGGCGTAAAGCGCAGCCGCCACTGCGGCGAACCCACGGCGGTGAGGTATTCTTTGCCGCCCGACAATCCGCGCTGGTAATCCTGAAACCAAAACGCCGGAACCGTCATGGTCTTTCCCGACGGCAAAGTAAAGGTCGCGTCCAGCCGGATTTGACCAGGGTCAAAAGGATTAGCGGTTGAGGGCACGTTGGTGACACAGAATTCCAGCCGCTGCCACAACCGGGCGGAAGTGAGCTGAACGAACCGGGGCGGAGATTGAGCCAATAAAACAAACTCAAACCAAAAAACCAACAGAAGGCCAACGGCCGCTTTTGGCTTCACGCCTGAAGCTTGTCTTATTTGCCGCGAAATACAATCAGTAAACCACCTTGTTCAACGGATATTCAATAATGCCTTCCGCGCCGGCGGCCTTGAGCCGGGGAATCAATTCGCGCACGACATGTTCGTCAATAATCGTCTCCACGGCCACCCAGCCTTTCTGGCTCAAGGTGGAAATCGTCGGGTTGCGCAGCGCGGGCAGCGATTTGAGGAGGCTTGCCAGGTTCTTTTCGGCAATGTTCATCTTCAAACCCACCTTCGCCTCCGCTTCCAGCGCGCCTTTGAGCAGCAACGCCAGCGTCTCAATCTTTTTGCGCTTCCAGGCATCCTTCCACGCCGTGTGATTGGCGATGAGCCGCGGCGTCGAGGCCAGCAACGTGTCCACGATGCGCAATTTGTTCGCGCGCAGCGATGAGCCGGTCTCCGTCAATTCCACAATCGCGTCCACCAGTTCGTGCGCCTTGACCTCCGTCGCGCCCCACGAAAATTCCACGTCCGCCTTCACGCCGTGCCGGCGGAGATATTTTTTGGTGAGATTGACCACCTCGGTCGCAATGCGTTTGCCCCGCAAATCCTTCACCGATTTGATTTTTGAATTCTCCGGCACGGCCAGCACCCACCGCGCCGGCTGCCGCGTCGCCTTGCTGAACAGAAACTCGCCGACCTCGTGCACGCGGGAGCCGTTCTCGACAATCCAGTCGTAGCCCGTGATGCCGCAATCCAGATAGCCGTGCTCGACGTAGCGGCTGATTTCCTGCGCGCGAATCAGCCGGATTTCCAGTTCATCGTCGTCCACGTACGGCACGTAGGAACGGCTGCTGACAGAAATGTTGAACCCGGCCTTGGCCATCTTTTGGATGGTGGCTTCCTGCAAACTGCCCTTCGGCAGACCAAATCGTAATTTCTTGCTCATTTCAAATGCGACAAGATCAATCTGCCAAGTCCGGCACGAGAACGCCACTTTCTTCTTTTTGCTTTCAAGACACCGATTACACTGATTCTCACGGACTTTGATTTCTTAATCCGTGTTAATCTGTGAAATCCGTGTCTAATTCTTTTTCCAAACCACCCGTCGTCCCACAACCGAAATTTCCCCGCGCGCAATCGCCGCCACACATTGGGGATAAAGCTCGTGTTCCGCCCCGTGAATCCTCTGAATCAAACTGTCGGGCGTGTCGTTATCCAGCACGGGCACGGTTTGCTGGCCAATGATGGGGCCGGCATCCACGCCCGCGTCCACAAAATGCACCGTGCAACCCGTCACCTTCACGCCGTGATCCAGCGCCTGTTTCCAGGCTTCCAAACCCGGAAACGACGGCAACAGTGACGGATGAATGTTCACGATGCGGCCTTCAAACGCGCGAAGGAAATCGCCCTTCAACACCCGCATGAAACCCGCGAGCACCACCAAATCCACCCTGGCTTCCTGTAACGCGCTCACAAACGCCCGCTCCGCGTCCTCGTCCAGCTTGGTGCGGAATTTCCCCGGCGGAATAAATTGGGCCGGCATCTTTCGGTCGCGCGCATGCGCCACAATCCCTGCGCCTTCGACATCACTCAAAACCAGCGCAACCTGTGCCGGAATTTTCCCCGCTGCGCAGGCCTCGGCCAGGGCGACATAATTCGAGCCTTTGCCGGAACCGAGAATGCCGAGCCGAAATGAATTGTTCATCGCAATTGGAATAGCAGAGCAAACCTCCAAAACAAGAGAAAAGGCGGTGGTGGCACAGTTTACAGTTTCCGTGAGGCGAGCGTTCTCGCGAGCCGCCGGCGCTTCGCTTTGGGGCGCCTGGGCCGGCTCGTCGGCAGCCTCGCCCCGCCTCACCGAAACCGGGATCTCATTCGCAAAGATGACTGGCGCAATAGGACGCTCTCAGTGGCCGCTGCCCAGTGAGAGCCGATAAAACATCTGCGCATTGGTCGGCACCACCGTATAGGGTGAAACGGCCGGGTTTGTGACCCACGGTCCCAATACGTTGGTGGCCACCAGCAGGCTTCCAGCGGTCCAGTTTAAAACCGGATTGGCAACGCCGGTTTGCATGTAAAGATAATTGGTCAATCCCCAGACACCCAAAGTGCTGCTGGTTCCCACGTACACCTTCCCATTCGCTATCGTCGGACAGTTCATCTTCACGTACGTCCCCACGCTGCCGCTCCACAGTAACTTTGGAAAATTCACCGCGTCATACGCCCGCAGATTGCTGTCGCTGCCAATTTCCCACAGGATGCCGGCGGTCGTGCCATTGGCCGAAAGTGAAAGCCCGCCGCAACGATCATTCGCGGAGAAAGACGCCGTCCCAAGCGGCGTGGTGATAATGTTGGTGCCGGTAAATTCAAAGGACTTGGTCTGACTGTTGCTGTGCAGGGCAAAAATATATTGCAGGCTCGGCCCCTGCCAGTACACCGGCGATTTGCCCACCGTATCGCCTCTCGACTCGGCCGCGAACACTTGCGTAAAGCCGCCCACGTGACCCATGTTGTTGATATCGGCCAGATACATATTACCGTCCTTGCCCATGCCGACGACATAGTGTGGAGGTAAAAGCACCGGTCCGCCGGAGCCAAGATCCACGTCACCATTGTTGAGGTCGGACCAGTTGCCCGGAGTGGCATAATCCTGCTCCGACAGGCTGCTATTCAACTTGATCATGGACTCGCCGAAGTTGGCCGTACCGTCAAAGGTTCCGTTGCCGGTCATGATGTAAATATTTCCATTCGTATCCACTGCCGGCGCCATACCGCCGGACCAAATGGCAGCCTGGCTGCCGGTGGGAGTTGTGTTAAAGGAATATACTTGAGAAAGATTCGTGGCATTGTAACCGAGCAGAAAGCCATGATAACTCCCATGGTCGCAGTGCGAGCCAAAGCCCACGTACACCACGCCATTGAGCAACAGCAGGCCCGGGCGCTGGTGTTCTACGCTGGCACTGAATTGAGCAGCGGCAATCGTTACCGGACCGCCGAATTTCTCGGCTCCGGTCGTAATATCCAGCGCGTGCAACTCGTGAGCCGGTCCGGCTGCCAGTTTCGTATCCACATAAAGCGTCCCGCTGCCTGAATCTATCACCGGCGTGCCGGTGATGCCGACCACCGGCGTCAAATCACCGCACGATATCGGCGAAGCGGACGGATTAAAGGGTGCCCCAAAATTGGTCTGCCAGTAAGTAATGCCCGGCGTGTCCGCATCAAACGCATAGACGCTGTTGTTCTCCGTGCAGACAAAAACCACATCGTGCGTCCCGCCGGATATGCCCAGGTTCTCAACGCAAAGGGGCTGGGCGTAGACCTGGCCATCCACGCTGTCGGTGAACAGCATGCCAAAGTTGGTTGAATTGACATTGGCGGGTGTCAGAATGGTCTCGGACGTGTTGGCGCCGGTTCGCGCCAGGTCGTTGTGCTGGGTGAGTACATCCACGGCCCGTGCCTGAGAGAACAATAATGCGACTGCAAGCAAAACGAATCCGCACCAGATGTTACCCCTCCTGTTAAAAAACTTCATTGAATTTTTTCGTTGTGGCAATCAATTTTGACACAAACTCGTATTCTTTTCAACCCATTTCCTCCTGAGAATGAATTAACGCCGTCAGTTGGATGATGTCTCCGTCCGGGGAAGGTTTGCCGAAACCGGTTTGAGCCGGATGTTTTTGAAACGCACTTTGGCTCCTTCGAGGGCTTCATGCTCGTCATCACTGATCCAGTCACGGACCTGCAGCCCGATGAAACCTTTCAACGTCATCGAATCGTGGATCTGAGCGCAGCGGACGCCGTTGAGATAAGTCTCGATTGAGTCGCCAACAGCCTCGATGCGGAGGTGGTTCCAATCATTGGTCCTGAAAATCTTCATACCCTGTCTTGAAAAATCGTCCAGGTCGCCCCCCAACGGACCAGGATAGAGCCACATCCGCCGCAGCTCATCGTAAATGCCGCCTGTCCACCAGCGCTGATCGTAAAGCGTGGCGGTCCACCAGCGATGAATTGGGCTTGGATCAATCAACACCAAATATCCATAGACATGTCCTGCGGGAATGGTCAGGGGCCGATCGTCCCACTTCCAGGGTGTCTCTTTCACAGCGTACTGGCTGCGAATCTGAACGCCCGAGAAAAGCGGATGATCCACCTTGAAATCCAGTTCGAAAATAAAATCGCCGTAATCCTTCTTTGTGCCGAGGACGCTGTTCGTGTCACTTTCCGAAACGACCTGGCCGACGATGCAGCCGTCGTCCACGTAGAATTTGTCGTTGCCGGCTTTTACCGTCCAACCTGAAAGGTTTTTGCCGTTGAATAGATTGATCCAGTGTTCTTTGGCAAAAAGCTGCGGGGCAAGGAACGAGAACGCGAGAAGAACCACCTGGAATTTTCGCATATCAAAAAGACCTCTCGCTCGCCTGTCCCAGGATCCCCGCGCCTTCGACCCCGCTCAAAACCGACGCGGCCTGCGCCGGGATTTTCCCGGCCGCACACGCCTCGGCCATGGCGACAACATTATAGCCCTGGCCGGAACCGGGAAAGCCGAGTCGGAACGGATGGTTCACGCGATTTGAATAACAAAGCGAACCCTCAAAGCAAGCGAGAAAAGGGGGTAGTGGTACAGTTTGGTGGGGCGAGGCTACTGACGAGCCGGCTCGCGAGGACGCTCAGTAGTGTCCAGCTATTAATCTATGAATCGGAAGGAGTTCTGGGAATGAGCATCGGCGAGTTTTTCTATTGTGGCACTGGGTTCGTCGGCAAGTAACTCTGCCAGAGAGCATTGCTCGAAGATATTGACGCTGATGATTTGTAAAATCTCGTTGAGACTTTTGTTCAAATTAGCCGTCTTCTTGACGATGGCCACCATCAGATAAGCGCAAATGGCAGACCAGATTTGACAGCGCACGGCGTTCTGGCTGCGGCCATAAAAACTGCGCACGCGCAGATGTTGTTTGATCCATTTGAAGAACAGCTCGACCTGCCAGCGCTGGCGATAGAGTTGGGCAATGGCGGTGGCCGGCAGGTCCATTTGGTTGGTCAACAACAGGAGGTGCATTTGGTTTTTGGCGTCATAAATGCGGAGGCGCCGTAGCGGTTCTGTATAGGATTGGGCCGACCAATCACTGGTGAGGCGGATGATTTGATCACAGCGCAGGCCGGTGCTTTTGTCCACGGGCTCAGAAGCCAGCACTCGGAAGGCCACATGGCGCATACAGCGGACCACGAACAGCGCCCCGGCTTGGTGCAGTCGATATAGGCGCACAAAATCCAGATAGCTGCGGTCCATGATGTAAAAAGCGCCGGGCAGTGCGGGCACCTGTTCCAAGGTCTTGCAGTCGGGGAAATGCGGTTCGGTTACCGCGGCCCAGGCCGGCAAATTACCCTGCAAAGACAGCAGCAAATGCAAGCGCACGGCCGCCTTTTGCGAACGGGCGTAGTAACCCCAGGGAAAGAGGTTCAGGCACAAGGCAATCACCGAGGAATCCAGAGCGAAGGCGACGTTGGGTAAATCCGGATCGGCCAGGTCGGCATGATAAAGCTGCGCGGCCCGACGCATCAGCACCTGCGCGAGCGCTTCAAACAAACGCCAGTCGCGATGGTGGTTGGCGTAAGCCAGATTGGTTCGCGAAAGCCGTCCGCGAAAACCCAGGTGGTAGAGCAAACGTGGCTTGGCCCGCAGGCAGGCAACAATGTCGCGCAAGCTTTCGCGGTAAGTCAGTTGTCCGAAACACAATGCCAGGAAATGATCGTACGCGGAGAGTCCGCGTGGAGGACGCCGACCGGGAAAACGTTCGACACAGCGAGAAAACTCCGCTGGGTATAATGCGGCCGTGATTTGGGAAAAGACCGTGGCAGGTGCTTGCATGGCCGCACGATGCCAGAAGACACTCCACAATCCTGAATGCTGTTGGCACCGCGGAAAATTACACGGAAGACTTCATGTCGATAACACGACCCAACCCCGGAAAACCCTTACGTCACGCCACTTTTGATCACCTCCAACTGAAATTAACTGGACACGAGTGCGAGGACGCTCACCCCACCGAAAGTCGCAAAATGTACCACTCCCGAAAGGGGGGGCAGGCCCATGAACACTTGCGGTGTGCTGCATCAGCCGACATCTTTGCGCGGTGCCGTTTGTGATTATGCAGCCGCTCGAAAGATGTCCGACGTTCGCAGAACTTCAGGCGCTGGCGGAACAGCATAACATCCGAATCCACGGCAACGAATTGGCCGGAGATTTCTGCCATCCCAACCCGGAACAACCGAAGGTAACCGGCCATTATGCCTTTGAGCCGAACGGGGACGTCTGTGGCGATTTTACCGGTCACGTCATGGGCACACTGGCCGGAAGTTTTGCGCTGACGACTGGAAAAGCCGAGATCACCGTCAGCGAAAGGCCACTCCTGCTGCCTGAGGCGCTTCTGAAGACATTGTTGTCCACGGCACTTAACGACTTCTGCGCCCGATTTAAAATGAGTTGAGGGTTGAAGGTTGAAGGTTGAGGGATAAAAACTCCCTGAATCCGCGTTCCTTTGTGATTATCCGTGGACCAACATTTGCGGTTCAGAAATCCAGTTGCAGGAGGAGTGAATGGACATACATTACTTCCAACAGCCATGGACCGACAGACGACAGGCGGTGGTCGTGAAAGTATTTTCGCCGATGCGTTCACCTTGATTGAACTGTTGGTGGTGATCGCGATTATTGCCATCCTCGCCGCGTTGTTGCTGCCCGCGTTGAGTGCCGCCAAAATTCATGCGCAGAGCGTCGTCTGTCAGAACAACCTGTATCAGCTTAACCTGTGTCTCCACCTTTATGTCACCGACAATCATGATTATTTCGTACCCAACAATTCCATCGCGGCGGCCGGCAATCCTGGCATGGGTCTTAGCACCGGATTGTCCTGGCTCCCCGACCTGAATGCCGTCACGGAAATTGACCCGTCCAACATCATCAACGGCCTGTTGTTTCAATACAACCGGTCGCTGCCTATATATCATTGCCCGGCGGATCGGTCCACTTTGGAAACGGCCGGCGGGCAACCTTACCCGCATTTGCGCTGGCGCAGTTATAACATGAGCCAGTCCGTCAATGGCGATTCGGATGCCAATCCCTTGTATTCCCTCGAGTCCCTGCCTGCCTATGAAAAATACACGGAAGTCCGTCACCCCAGCCGCATTTTTGTATTTATTGACGAAAGTTCGGACACAATGGAAGACGCTGAATTTGGCTGCCCTCCGATCGGGTCTTGGGACGATGGTTATTGGTGGGACATGCCCTCCGACCGGCATATGCAAAGTGCCAACCTTTCCTTCGTAGATGGTCATGTCGACCATTGGAAATGGAAAGTACCGAAAACATTTCGTAGCTGGGTTGGTGCGGTCACGCCCGAAGAGATGCCTGACTACCGGCGCGTCCAAAATGCCATGAAACAACCTTACGATGATTAACGGCCTGGGAACCGCGCGCGGATTCGCGCATCAAAAAAATTAATGTCGGCGTGAATTTTATCAATTCACGCCTTTGACGGGATGGGTTTAGCATCGTGACATGAAAACTTTGAAGCCGTCACTGAAGATTCTCGCCAGTTCGGCACTGTTCCGGATCGGCGCCGCAGGTGCGCTGATTTCGTTTTTGGCCTATTACCTTTTATGGTCGGGTAACCTCACCCCGGTGGCACGCCTTGCCGATGCCCTTCACGCCGGTTTGTATGTGTTCCCCATTTTGGCCTTCATGCTTTTAGTCAGCCTTGGTCTTGCCATCGGCGGTTTGATGATCGGGATAGGCCGGCTTTGTCGGAAGCGGATTGAGAAGACAACAACAAATACACCGGAGCACTCAAAATGAATTCCATCCTGAACTGGCTGTTCCGCATCATCTTGGCGGTGGTGCTGCTTTGTGCCACCGCGTTTTGCGCATTTGGTTTTCTGGCGTCTTTCGAGCCGGGCAACGGATGGCAATGGAAGGCGGGTTACGGGGCACTCGTCTGCGGCGGACTGGGCGGAGCGGTCGCAGTGTTGCGCCGGACCCAGGCGTCAACACTGGGAGCCTTGGCGCTGTTTGCCCTTACCATGCTTTGTGTCCTCGGGTTTATGGAATCTTACCTCTCATCGGTGGGACAGGTGGGTTTTGGAGCCCTTGGTTGCGTCTGTCTAACCGGCGGGGTCGCATTGTTGGGACGAGGAGGAAAAAGAGAAAGGCCGGACAACGGGTCCGGCCTTACACACGGTGACACCTGAGAACTGGTGTCTAAATCTGTAACCACCATACACCCGATCCCCGGCCCGTCATGTCACCAATACTGGTGATGCGCGTCCACAGACGTTACTAGTTTATGGACAGGTACATAGCTAACTTTGGCCCTGTGCCACTCATAAATGGGAGGAAGGATGATGGTCCTTGTTTAACCACAAATCGCATAGCAATCGCAAAGATGAAACATTTAAACGTCTTTGCGCTCCTTGCGACAAAAGATTTCGCATGATTCGTGCATCTTTGTCATCTGTGCTCATCCACGGCTGAAATCCATTAATTCGCCGGATCGTACACCACGCCCATAAACAGGACGGACCGGGTTTGGCTGTCTGATTTCATTTAACGGCCAGCGTCGAATTGTCATCACACGCCGCCAAACCGCCGGTGACGGCGGGTATATTCCTCCAGCGCTTCAAAAAATTGCGGCTTGCGGAAGTCCGGCCAGTACGTGGGCGTGATGACCAGCTCGGAATAGGAAATCTGCCAGAGCAGGAAATTGCTCACGCGCATCTCGCCGCTCGTGCGAATCAGCAAATCCGGATCGGGAAAGTTCCGCGTCCAAAGATGCTGTGAAATGACATCTTCATTGATGTCGGCGGGTTCGAGCTTTCCCTTCTTCGTCTCCTCGGCAATGCGCCGGACGGCATCCACGATTTCAATGCGGCTGCCGTAACTCAACGCCATGATCAGCGTGAGACCGTTGTTTTTGGAAAGGGTCTGGATGGATTTCCGGAGATGCTCCTGCACATTTTCCGGCAACCGCCAGATTTGCCCGATGACCTCGAGTCGCACGTTGTTTTTGTTTAACTCGGAGGTTTCGGTCTTAAGATAGTGGACAAGATATTTCATCAGCGCATCCACCTCGTCCTTGGGACGATTCCAATTTTCCGCTGAAAAGGCGTAAAGGGTGAGGTACTTGACGCCGAGTTCGCCGGAAGCGCGGATGATGATGCGGGCAGATTCGGCGCCCTGCCGATGGCCTTCGATCCGCGGCAGGCCGCGCTGTTTCGCCCACCGCCCGTTGCCATCCATGATAATGGCCACATGCTTTGGCAGGGAGGCTTTGGCTTCGGGGCTTAAATGCGGAGCGGAACTCATTCAGCCGCAGATTACGCAGCCCGGCTCGCCGTGGCAAGGCGAAGGCAGAAGGTGGTCCGACCGATCTCTACGCCGATGTTTGTGTCTTTGAAGTTCTCGCACGCCACGAGCCAAGGAATGCGACGACGCCTGCGGCGAGCAGAACCCAACTGGCCGGTTCCGGCACGGGATCCACGGCAACATAAATCGGCTGCGAAAAAACAAAAAAAACACCGTCCAGGAGGGTATTGATCAGATGCCCGGTGGAATCGTATTCCATGATATAGAAATTGCCCCCGCTCCCGCCGGAATTTGCCACGTAAAGGTCGCCGCTGCCGTTAAAGGCCAGGTCGTTCGGCAGGTTCACGCCCGGAGCGAAAGATGCATTGATCAAATTGCCGGTGGGCCCGAATTCGGAGACGCTGCCGCCGCCGTAGGTGCTGCCGCGGTTCGCCACATAGAGGTTGCCGCCACCGTCAAACGCCAGGCCCTGGGGGTTGTTCAAACCCGAAGCAAAGGCCGCGTTAATCAGATTTCCGCTCGAATCGTATTCCGACACCGTATTGTTGACGGAATTAGCCACATAAAGATTGCCGCTGTGATCAAACGCCAGATCCTCCGGACCGTTCAAGCCCGAGATGAACGCCGGGTGGAGGAGGTTGCCGGAGGAGTCGAATTCCGACACCGTGCCGCTGCCGTTGTTCGCCACGTAAAGGTTGCCGCTGCTGTCGAATGCCAGGCCCTGAGGGTTGCTCAAACCCGAAGCGAACGACGCATTGATCAGGTTCCCGCTGGAACCGAATTCTGAAACCACTGTGCCATTGGCGACATAAAGATCACCGCTGCCGTCAAAGGCCACCGCGCCCGGGGCGCTCAAAGCCGGCGTGAAAGACGGATTGATCTGATTGCCGCTCGGGTCGTATTCCGCCACCGCGCCGTTGCCGACGCCACCAACGCCTGGATTCGACACAAAGACGTTCTGGGCACGGGCCGCAGGGCTGATAAAGCCGGCGAGAGTGAGTACGGTCAAAAGAGGCAATGGTTTTAAGCTTTTCATAGGTTGCTTTTGATTACGACGACCAGCCGCATAAGGTGCTGCCTTCGGGGTCGTCTGGGTCATGATTCTAAATAATCATCAAAAGGAAGTCAATTAATATCTGCCACAGATCGCGCGAAGGACGCAGAATTTCCAGATCAGACGGTCATGGGCTTCGGCAAGAAGGCTTTGGCTTCGGGGCTTAAATGCTGAACGGAACTCATTCAGCCGCAGATTACGCAGCTTGTCGCGCCGTAGCAATCTGCGTAATCGGCGGATGGTTTTGCGTTTAAACAAAAATCGTCTGTTCCCGCGCCGGGCCGACGGAGGCGATGAACAATTTTGCGCCGCTCAATTCGGCGATCGCCTTCAAGTAAGCCCGCGCTTTCGGTGGCAATAGTTTCCAGGAACGCGCCTGGTCGGTCGGCGTTCGCCAGCCGGAAAATTCGACATAAACCGGTTCGCATTCAGCCAGCAATTGCGCGTCGTTCGGCACAAAGTCGTAGCGCGTCTTGCCGCGGCGATAAGCCACACAAACCTTGATGGTTTCCACACTGTCGAGGCCGTCGAGATTGGTGACCGCCAGATCGTCAATGCCATTGACCATCGTGGCGTGGCGTGTGGCGACGGAATCGAACCAGCCGCAGCGACGCGGGCGGCCGGTGGTCGCGCCAAATTCACGGCCCATCCCGTGCAACAAATCGGAAATCTCCGTGTTCTCCGTCGGCAGCGGCCCTTCCCCCACCCTGGTCGTGTAGGCTTTCATCACACCGACGACGCGATCCATGCGATTCGGCGGCACGCCGGAACCGGTGCAGGCGCCGCCCGCCGTCGTGCTGGACGACGTGACAAAGGGATACGTGCCGTGATCAATGTCCAGAAACGTCCCTTGCGCGCCTTCAAACAAAATATCGCGGCCGCGTTGCATCGCCTCGTGCAGCAACACGACCGTATTGGCGACGAACGGCTTCAAATAATTTCCGGCGGCGCGGTATTCGGCGAGAACCGTTTTGAACGAGAGCGGTTTCGCTCCCAGGGCGCGCAACACTTCATTGTTTTCGCTGATTCGCAAACGAAGTTTGCTCTCCATCCGTTCCGGGTGAACCAGGTCAATCATGCGCAAGCCGACGCGGGCAGCCTTGTCGCCGTAAGCCGGGCCAATGCCGCGTTTGGTCGTCCCGATTTTATTTTTGCCCTTGAGCACTTCCCGCTGTGCGTCCAGCTCGCGATGATACGGCAGGACCACATGCGCGGTCTCACTCACCACCAGATTGTCGCCAACCTTGATGCCGAGTTTTCGCAGTCCCCGAATTTCTTCGACGAGACTGACCGGATCCACGACCACGCCATTGCCGATGACGCACAGCTTGCCCTGGCGGAGTATGCCGGAAGGCACCAGATGCAGGATGTATTTTTTCTTTCCGATGAAGACGGTGTGACCGGCGTTGTTGCCGCCGGCGTAACGGACGACGATGTCCGCCTTCTCCGTCAGTACGTCAATGATTTTGCCTTTGCCTTCGTCGCCCCACTGGGCGCCCACCAGAATTGTGTTTGCCATAAATTATTTCCCCCGGACAGGGCGCGGTGTCTCCACCACGCGACCTTTCAACAATAAAAATCCCCGAACGTGAATTCGGGGCAAAGCGGGGTGTCTTTGCCGGTTGAAAATAAAAAAGTGTCCTGCCGGTGTCAATCCCGCAAAGTAAATTCAGTGCTGCGAATTCAGAGGCAAACTGTTATCCCTTGGCGCGGCTCTAATCCATGCGATGAAAAATTTGAAACTCTGGTTTTGCGCGGCAGTCCTGTTGCTGGCGGTCTTTCAGTTTTCAGAAAATACGGCGGACCCGGATTTATGGGGGCACGTCGTTTTCGGCCAGCACATGCTGCAAAGCCGCTCCATTCCGAAGGTGGACATCTATTCCTGGACCGCCAACGGCCAGCCCTGGATCAATCACGAGTGGGTGGCGGAAATCATCCTGGCGTTGTTTTACACGGCCTGGGGCGGCTCGGGAATTTTACTCCTGAAAATGGCCGTTGGGCTGGCGGCCTTTGCCGTGTGCCTGCGCCTCGGCGCACAAAGCCTGTCGTGGCCGGCCCGATTCGTGGCGTGGGGATTTGCCGCCCTGGCCGTGGTGGAAATTTCTTATGGATTTGCCCCTCGGCCACAGATTTTTACCGCCCTGTTCATATCCCTGGAACTGCTGCTGTTGCACCAAATCCATTCCGGAAAGCGGCTTTGGGCGCTGGCCTTGCCGGTTTTGTTCCTGGTTTGGGTCAATACCCACGGCGGCGTCCTGGCGGGATTTGGGTTGCTGGGTCTGGCGGCGGGAACCACCACCATCCAACTGGTTTGGGAAAAAATTCGGAAAGCGCCGGGCCGGATTTCCTCCAGCGAATCTGCCGATCCGCACCCGTTAAAGACCCTCTTGAGTTTATGGCTGGCGGTCATTGCCGCCGGCGCCGCGCTGCACGGCAATCCCTGGGGACCAAAGCTGATCCAGTGGCTCATCGGCAGCGTCCTTTGGCTGCGACCGCAAATTGCCGAATGGAATCCCACGCCGCTGAATTGGGACCATGCCGCTTTTTTCATCGTGCTGGCATTGGTTGTCTTTAGTTGGGCGTTTACGCGACAGCAGCGCGCCTGGTGGGAACTGGCGGTGTGCGCTGCGTTCGCTCTGCTGGGCCTTCGTGCCATCAGAAATACGCCGCTGTTCTGCCTGGTGGCGCTGGCATTGGCGCCACCGCATCTGGCCAGCGCCCTCGCCCGATTCCGGCGGCATTTTGAGCATCTGGAAGAACTCGGCCGCGGGGATGGTTTTCAAAAAATCGCCACTATTCTGCTTGCCGTGATCTCCGTCGGCATCGGCGCTGCCACCTTCACGCTGCACAAGGAACATCCCTTGACGATGGAGGTTCCGCGCTCCCAATATCCCATCGGCGCCGTTGACTTTTTACGGGAACACCGATTGCACGGGCGGACGCTGGCCTTTTTCGACTGGGGAGAGATGCAAATCTTCCGCCTTCCGGGCTGCCCGCCATCCATGGACGGCCGGCTGGACACCTGTTACTCGCGCGAACTGATTGCCGCCCACTGGAAGTTTTACAACGACGAGCCGTTTGACAAAAAAGTTCTCGACGTGGACCAGGCCGACCTGGCCTTGCTGCCGGCTAATCTGGCGGGCACGGCGGCATTGGCTCATCGGTCAGGTTGGACGGTAATTTATGAAGACAATCTGGCAATGATTTTGGTGCGGAACGCGGAGCGTTTTCCGGAATTGGGAGCACTGTCACTTCCCGTGGTTGGGCCAAAGTCTGCGGTTGAGGGCCGCGCGCCGTTTCCCAACCACAGCGCCCGGCGGGCAACGGAGTAAATGACAATTGAACTTCAGGCGCCGGCGAAAAAATTATACTTCACAATGCAACGCAGGGCGCTGACACCGTCCTGCCATCCCACTTTTTTTCCTTCGGCGTAGGTCCGTCCGTAATAAGAAATCGCCACCTCGTAAATCCGCACCTTCAATCGGCTCACCTTGGCGACGATCTCCGGTTCAAAGCCAAAACGGTTTTCCTCAATCCGGATTTTCTGGATGACCTCCCGCCGGAAGGCTTTGAAGCCGGCCTCCATGTCCGTCAGGTTCAGATTGGTGGCCATGTTGGAGAACGTGGTCAACATCCGGTTGCCGAGCGAATGCCAGAAATAAAGCACACGATGAGCACTGGAACCCGTGAACCTCGACCCGAAAACGACATCGGCCTTGCCGGCGAGGATGGGATTAATCAGAAGCGAATACTCCCCCGGATCGTATTCGAGGTCGGCATCCTGGACCACCACCAACGGCGCGGTGACCTGGGCAAAGCCGGTTCGCAACGCCGCGCCTTTGCCCTGGTTAATCTCATGACGAAAAAGTTTTATTCGCCCGTCTGCCCTGGCCAACGGCTGCAAGACCGCCCCGGTGCCGTCATTTGACCCGTCATCCACGACAATCAATTCCCTCACCTGCGGCTGGGCCAGCACCGTTTTGACAACGTCGGCGACGGTCGCAGCTTCATTATACACAGGTATCAACACGGCCAGACACGGCGAAGCCATGGGTTGTGTGGAAGCATCAATCATGCTGACAAAGCTTGCGATTCAAACGTTGCGGGAGATTTCTATGGAATTTCCCCAAGGTCAATGCAAATCAAACTATTGTCCTGCCGGGGGACGTAATCTGACACCCGCACCCAAAATTCATTGGCCGGCGGTAGAATCGTTGCGCTGGCGTCCTCGCCGGCGGGTAAAACCGGCGTCCCGCGTATAGCGGCGTGGCCGCCACGCGGCTTTACGCCGCCGCGTGTTTTTGGTTCGCGCACCGGGACGGTGCTTGAACTCGCAGCCGAGACGGCCGCATTACGGTGCGGATGTCAAATTACGTCCCCCGGCCGGGTTGTGCGGAGCGAGGCAAATGGAGACGACAGGACATCATTCCCCAAAAATGATTCACACCTTAAGAGAAACGCAGGAAAACTTCATGGTTTTACCCGCATATTCATGCTTTACATCACCTGCAGTTGCTCATTGAGTTGCGCCCAATCCGTTGCATATACTGTGAAACGCAAACCGGCAATATGCGTCAAAGCATTAACCCAAAATCCCAAATGCCATGAACAGAATTCTACCAAAACCGCGATACCTGCTTGCCACGGCCCTCGTTGGCTGGCTGGCAATTACCTCTTGCGTCGTCGCCAAGGCAGACCCGTCCAATTTAAGCACCCGCAAATCCCCCGACTGGCTTCGGAGTGCGGTCGTCTATGAAATCTTTCCCCGAAACTTCTCCCAGGAAGGAAACCTCAATGCCATTACGGCCCGAATGGATGAATTGAAGGATCTGGGTGTGGACATTCTCTGGCTCATGCCGATCCAGCCGATTGGCGAAAAGATGAAAAAAGGCACCATTGGAAGCCCCTTCGCGGTGCGTGATTTCTATGCCATCAACCCCGACTATGGCACCACCAACGATTTCAAGCGGTTGGTCGCGGAAGCCCACAAGCGCGGCATGAAAGTGGTTTTGGACGTTGTGGCAGGCCAAACCTCCTGGGATAGCGTGCTGATGGAACATCCGGAGTTTTATCTGCATGGTACGAATGGCGCAATCATCCCGCCCGACCCCGCCTGGATGGATGTGGCCGGGCTGAATTATGCGAATCCAGATGTTCGCCGTTACATGATTGATATGATGAAATACTGGCTGGGGGACTTCGGCGTGGACGGGTTTCGCTGTGACGTGGCTCCTAATGTACCCCTGGACTTTTGGGAGGCGGCCCGGACTGAACTGGAAAAGGTCAATCCTCAAGTCATCATTCTCGCTGACGCGGGCAACAACCCGGCCCTGCTTTCCAAGGCCTTCGACCTGGATTCCTCGTGGGGCATGATCAGCATGCTGAACAATGTTATTTGCACCGGACTGCCCGCCAATTATGTGAAGGACGAATGGCAAATCGAGTACCAGCGGTTCCCCAAAGACGCGTTGCACTTGCGATTTACCGATAACCACGAGGAAGTCCGGGCGGTGGTGCGTTACGGCGTGGATGGCGCGCTGGCGGCCCAGGTCTTGATGTTGACGCTCGACGGCGTGCCGCTTTTTTACAACGGGATGGAAGTCGGTGATGCCACCGAGTCCGCCGATCCGGCCTTGTTCGAAAAAATGCCGGTGTTCTGGCATCCCGGCGGCCGCCCTCCCCTGCGCGACATCTATCGGGACCTGATCAAACTTCGCAAGCAAAACGCCGCGTTCTACAATGGAGAGGTTGCCTGGCCTGATAACACGGCCCCGGCACAAGTCGTCAGTATCCTCCGGCAGGATGCGAACGATGAGTTCCTTATTTTAATCAACCTTTCCGGTTGCAAGGTGACCGGGTCGGTTCAACTGCCCAATGCGGAAGATTTTGAACCGGTAAAAATCAGCGGCAACCCCGTCCCGGTGGACACCCATCTCCCTGACTTTAACCTCAACGGTTACAGTTGGTGCATTTATCATCGGGCCGCTCCCAAATAAAACAGCAGGCGGCCTTGCTCCCTGCTCCGTTTAAGCGGCAGCAGCAACTGCCGTGTCCGGTCGCAAACTGGCGGTGTCTTGTAACCAAAGTTCGAACCTTCTTTCAAGAAAATCCGGTCGTTTAGGGTACCAGCGCAGGACGCGGAAGTTGGCATGGATGCATCAAAAACCGGATCAGGACGGCGGCGTTGGACTTCTAAACAGCGGCGACGGTTGGAACGTCTGGCTCGTAGCGCCTTTGTCTCAGTATTCGCCGCCGTCTAATGCACATTTTTAGTTGCATTTATCTTTGCCGAGGCGTAAAATCGGCACCGCTCGAAGAACGCCGTTTTACGGGACAGATCAGATTTTCAACTCATTACGAAAACTCGATCCTACTATTTGTTTAGCGTGCTGGCAATTCTCGTCGGCATCAACCAAGCCGCCGCGCAAAGCGCGGTATGTGCCTCAGGCACTACCTTGCCAGGAGTTGACGTTTCCCATTACAACGGATCCATCACTTGGTCCAACGTGAAAGCGGCAGGCATAGTCTTCTCTTACGCCGAGGCAACCGACGGGACAACATATACTGACCCTGATTTTAGCGCAAACTGGCCGGGCATGAAGGCGGCCGGAATCTTCCGCGGTGCCTATGCGGTTTTTGAGCCGAATACAGATCCCACAATGCAGGCGGACTATTTTATAACTGCAATGGGCACGCTACAGCCGGGCGATCTCCCCCCCATGCTGGAGGTGGACGTCACCGATAGTCAGTCCGCCGCCACGATCGCAGCCTACCTAGCCACTTGGGTCAATCGCGTTCAGGCAGCCACCGGTCGGGTTCCCATCATCTATACCGCAAAAGGGTTCTGGAATGGCTCGGTGGGGAGCACGAATTTTTCGGCCTATCCGCTATGGATTGCAGACTGGGGGGTTACCTGTCCCAATCTGGCGGAAGGCTGGACAAACTGGGCAATTTGGCAATACTCGGATACCGGCACCGTTTCGGGGATCCCCAGCGCGGGCGCGGTGGTTTTGGACGAATTCAATGGCTCAATGAATGATCTGCTGGCGCTAGCAAATGAGCCAAGCCTTAACATTGCTCCGGATGGCACCAACGAAATTTCTGTGACTTGGTCCACGTTTGCAATTGGCTTTGGGCTTCAGCAAAACTCGACTTTGGGCACGACCAATTGGGTAACCGTGACCAACACCCCCAGCGTCGTCAGCAACCAGGAACAGGTGATTCTTGGAACGTCAACCAATCACGTCTATTTGCGGCTTTTCCATCACTAAACACTGGTATCGCAGGGCGAAGGCAGCGCCCACTAAACCCTGTAAGACCGTTACCAATGGCCCAACAGCCGTAATTAAGTCCCGATCCCAATGTGACCGGTATTCTCCCCTTTCCAGACCGGAACTGTTGATACGAGCCGATATCTGATACCCCAATAGGTGTCCGGTGACAGCATGCGACGCTTCGTGAAGCGCGAAAGTGGCGGCTACGATTACCAAAATCCCCGCGGCTGACAAAAACCGCTTCATAGTCAGTTATGTCTCCAGTCGCACGACGAGACGCCTAACGTTCCAAAGAAGGCATGAGTTGAGGGAGTTGGCGCGATGGGCGACAACTATTAATGACAGATAAACAATCAACCTCAATCATGCCTATGAAAACAACTACGCTTCCAACCCCCGAAACGCAAGTCCGTATCCAGCAGCTTAAGCTGGGAGTGGACTGGCACGCCGATCACTACCGGGTGGTGCGGATGTGCGATGGCCAATCGCCGCAGCCGGCGCAGCGGTTCACCCCCGCCAGCTTCCTGCCTTTCGTGCAAAAACAGCTCACTCTGGCCGACCAGGTCTTTGTGGTCTATGAAGCCGGGCCCGGCGGTTTTCACCTGCACCGGCAACTTAGCGCCCTTGGAGTCAGCGCTTTTGTCGTGCATCCGCAAAAGCTCGATCCCCAGCATAAAGGGGTGGTGACCGACAAGACCGATGCCCGCGAACTGACCTTGAATCTGGATCGTTACCTGCGGGGCAACCTCCGGGCCCTGAGTGTGGTCCGCGTGCCCACCTCGGCTGAGGAACAACGGCGGGCCCTTTGCCGCCAGCGTGAACAGTTGCGCCGGGAACGCCAGCGGCTGGCCGCACAAGGCCGCAGTCTGTGCCTGACCCAGGGCATCCGGTTGCGCGGGGAATGGTGGAAAGCGGCGCTGACCTTGCCCGACTGGCTAAAGCAACGGTTGGCCGTCTGGCGCCAACTCATTGCCGCCGTTGAAACCTTGCTGGAGGAATTGACCGAACAAGTCGAGGCGTTGGCGCCGAAGGAACGGCCCAAAGGTCTGGGGCCGCTGACCTTGGGGCTGCTGATCGCCGAACTGTGCGACTGGTCGCGCTTCAAGAACCGCAAACAGATCGGCAGTTACACCGGCCTGTGTGGCGGGGTCAGCAGCTCCGGTCAAAAGCACTGCGACCTGTCCATCACCAAGGCGGGCAACGCGCGGGTGCGATGGGCCCTGATCGAACTGGCCTGGCGCATGGTCCTGTATCAACCCCAATCCAAAGCCGTCCAACGCTGGCGGCACCAGTTGTTAAATCCCAAAGCCGCGGCGCGGCAGAAGAAACGCGCGTTGGTGGCGTTGGCCCGGCAATTGGCGGTGGACCTGTGGCGCTGGCAAACCGGCAAAGTCACCCCCGCACAACTGGGTTGGGTGATGGTGTAAGCCTTTCACTTTAACCAGACTTTTCTTGAAGGACAAAACGATGAAGCTGATTTCGGAAACGGAGCACGCTCGCTTGGCTCAGTGGACCTTTGGTCCGTTCCAAAGAATGGGCGTGCTTGGTTTCCCCGCCTCCGGCCAACGGACTGGGCCTTTTTGTAACCCTTCGATGAAGGAAACGGATAGCAGACTGTGCGGAGCTTTGACTCCTGCATGCGGCGGGAAACACGTGGACGAATTCATCGTCATCGGGGTGCTAACGGGAAAGTTCTGGCACATTCACCGGCGACGCCACGAGCTGAATGGCTCGCGCCCGGCGTCGCCTCGCTTTAATTGTCCAAGCCGAACAAAATGAAAACCTGACAAACCAACCTCTGGCGCGAACTTGCTTGACTCATCTCATAGCAGCTGAGCCACCGCCACCGGCAGCGAACTCAGCAATGCAACGATGACAAACAAATCTCATATTCAGGTCGAAATCTCAACGGGCAGTGGCCGTTGGCTCCAGCGCGAGGCTGTGTGAAAAGTGGGTCATGGATTTGAACATCGCTCGTTGGCGAGGGTCTGACAAGCATGAATCATCAACGTGGACTGGACCGCAGCCAAACCCTGATGTTCCCCGAACGGCTGGAGGATT
>DATNHM010000017.1:0-148619 GCA_035604955.1 Candidatus Limnocylindrales bacterium
AAAGATCAAACAACGGGTCAAGGAACTGCACGAGTTCAATCCGATGCTCGGCTTCCGCGGCTGCCGGCTCGGCATCGTCCATTCGGAAATCTCCGAAATGCAGGCGCGCGCTGTTTTTGAAGCCGCCGCTCAAGTCCAGAAGGCCGGTATCAAGGTTAAGCCGGAAGTCATGATCCCGCTCGTCGGATTCAAGAAAGAATTGGATTTGCAGGTGGAAGTCGTCCGTCGCGTCGCCAAAGAAGTCATGGCCGAGCAAAAGGTGAAGATTGATTATCTGGCGGGCACCATGATTGAAGTGCCGCGCGGCGCGCTGACCGCCGATGAGATCGCGCAGACGGCGGAGTTCTTCAGCTTCGGCACGAACGACCTGACCCAAACCTGTCTCGGCATGAGCCGGGACGATTCCGGCAGCTTTCTGCCGCCTTACACCGAACTGGAAATCGTGAAGAAGAATCCTTTCGCGACGATTGACCAGGCCGGGGTCGGCGAGTTGATGAAAATTGCCGTGGAGAAAGGCCGCAGTACCCGCAAGGACATCAAGCTGGGCATCTGCGGTGAACATGGTGGCGACCCCGAGTCAGTAAAATTCTGCCATCGCCTCGGCCTGAGCTACGTCAGTTGCTCGCCGTTCCGGGTGCCGGTGGCGCGTCTCGCCGCCGCCCAGGCTGCGCTGGAAGAAGAAATTGCCAAAAAAGCCAAAAAATAAATCGCCGGGAAGGACGGCGTGCCGCTGTCCCAACCTTTTTTAAATCAGGGACGCCGACACGGCGTCCCTCCCGAAATTTGAAAGAACAGACGAAAAAATAACGAAAACCAAATCTATGCAAAAAAACAAATCATTCTTCCGAAATGGAATCGTGCTGGCTGCGTTGTTTGGCGCGGCCAACGCCTTCGCCGGCGAAGCCGACATCAAATTGCCCGACCTGAAAGGTGTGACCTTTCTGAACGGCAGCCTGAGCGGCCCCGTCCTTTTGTATCTGGGACTGGCCGCCTGCGTGATTGGCGTACTGTTCGGCTTCTATGAATACAAGCGCTGCCGCGCGTTGCCGGTGCACAAGTCCATGGGCGACGTCTCCCACATGATTTGGGAGACGTGCAAAACCTACCTGGCGCAACAGGGAAAATTCCTCGTGGTGCTTTGGGCGGTGATTGCCGTGTGCATGGTTTACTACTTCGTCGGTCTGCCGTGGAACGATCCCGCCCGGACCCATGGCGAATTGATCCGCAGCGGCATCGTCGTCCTGGGCTGCTCGGTGCTGGGCATCCTCGGCAGTTATGGCGTGGCGTGGTTCGGCATCCGGATCAACACCACCGCCAACAGCCGCGCCGCGTTCGCCTCGCTCCGGGGGAGCGCGCTCCAGACGCTCATGATCCCGCTGCGTTCGGGCATGAGCATCGGCCTGCTGCTGATTTGCGTGGAACTGATTTGTATGATCGGCATTCTGCTGTTCGTATCACCGGCTCTGGCCGGGCCCTGTTTCATCGGCTTTGCCATCGGCGAATCGCTCGGCGCCGCGGCGCTGCGCATCGGCGGCGGCATCTTCACCAAGATCGCCGACATCGGTTCCGACCTGATGAAAATTGTGTTCAACCTGCCGGAAGATGACCCGAAGAATCCCGGCGTCATCGCCGACTGCACCGGTGACAACGCGGGCGATTCCGTCGGTCCGACGGCGGACGGTTTTGAAACCTACGGCGTGACGGGCGTGGCCCTGATTGCCTTTCTCGGGCTGGCCCTGGCGACGGAGCCGGCAATCGGCGCCAAGCTCATCGTCTGGATTTTTGCCATTCAAAGCATGATGGTCATCACCTCGCTGGTATCCTTTTACGCGAACAAATTTGCCAGTGAGTCGCTATTCGAGGGCAAAAAAGATTTCAACTGGGAACAGCCGCTGACGAATCTGGTCTGGCTGACCTCCATTGTTTCCATCATTGTCACGTTCATCGCGAGTTGGCTGCTGTTGCCCGCACACGAGACGTTCCCCGGCATGGACAACCCGAACCTGTGGTGGGTGCTGGCCGGCATCATTTCGTGTGGCACGCTCGCCGGGCCGCTCATCATGGAATTCACCAAAATCTTTGTCAGCACCAAGTCCCGGCACGTCCGCGAAATCACCACGGCGTCCAGCCAGGGCGGCGCGTCGCTGAACATCCTGTCCGGTTTTGTCGCGGGCAATTTTTGCGCGTTCTGGATGGGGCTGGTGATCATCACGCTGATGGCCACGGCCTACAAGTTTTCGCAGAATCCGGCCCTGCTCGTCCTGATGCCGGACCAATTCAAGTGGGCGGCGCCCATCTTCGCCTTCGGCCTGGTGGCCTTCGGCTTCCTGGCGATGGGCCCGGTCATTATCGCCGTGGACAGCTTCGGCCCCGTGACCGACAACGCCCAGTCCATTTATGAATTGAGCCGCATCGAGTCCGTGCCGAATGTCCGCGCGGAAATAGAAAAGAATTTCGGGTTCAAACCCGATTTTGAGAACGCCAAGCTTGAACTGGAAAAGGGCGATGGCGCGGGCAACACCTTCAAGGCCACGGCCAAGCCGGTGCTCATCGGCACCGCCGTCGTCGGCGCGACCACGATGATTTTCGGCATCATCATCATGCTGCAGAACATCGGCCTGCAAAATGACCCCAACTTCGACATTAAAGCCATGTTGAGCCTCGTCCGTCCCCAGGTCATCCTCGGCCTCTTGATGGGCGGTGCGGTCATTTACTGGTTCACCGGCGCTTCGACACAAGCGGTGGCCACCGGCGCCTATCGCGCGGTGGTGTTCATCAAGGAACACCTCAAGCTCGACAAGGCCGAAGCCTCCATTGCCGACAGCAAACGGGTCGTGGAAATCTGCACCATCTACGCCCAAAAAGGATTGAAAAACATCTTCATCGTGGTGTTCTGCATGGCGCTGGCGCTCTCATTTTTCAATCCCTATTTCTTCGTCGGTTACCTCGTCGGCATTGCGTTCTTCGGTCTGTTCCAGGCCATCTTCATGGCCAATGCCGGCGGCGCGTGGGACAACGCCAAGAAAATCGTCGAAGTTGAACTGAAACAAAAAGGCACCGAACTGCACGCCGCCACCGTGGTGGGCGACACTGTGGGCGATCCCTTCAAGGACACCAGCTCCGTGGCGATGAACCCCGTCATCAAGTTCACCACGCTGTTCGGTTTGCTGGCGGCGGAAATTGCCGTGACGATGAAGAACCAGGAATTGAAGACCATCATCGGCTTCATCTTCTTCCTGATTGCGCTGACGTTCGTCTATCGCTCGTTCTACTGCATGCGCATTCCGGTGGACAAACCGTCGGCGGAAGAGAACGGCTCGAAACCATTGGTTCCACCCATGGACGAACTGGTGGCGAAATAATCGCAAATCATACTACTCACCGGCGCGTCTCTGGACGCGCCTTTTTGTTTAAACTACGGTGAACACCAACAAACACAGAAGTATTCTCACCCCAACCGATCTTAGCCGACGATGGCGGCGGCGGCTGGTTTCCGGCTTCTGTCTTCGGACGTCCGATTTCTGGCTTCAGTCGGGAGCGAACCGGCCGATGGCCCATCGCAGGGTATCGAGTTCGAATGGCTTGCAGATGATGGAATCAACTCCCCCCAAGGGGTAGGCGGAACACTGAAGCTTTTCGGGAAAGGCCGTCAACATCACCACGGGTTGTTTGGGGGCAAGCATTTTGATGGTCGCCGCCAACTGGTCGCCTTTCATGTCCGGCATAAAGTAATCGGTGAAAACCATGTCGAACTTGCCGGGCTTGAACAGGGCCAGCGCCTGAGTGGCGCTTTCGGCTTCTTCAACGATATAACCCTCATCTCTAAGCAGCAACTGGACGGTGTAGCGGACAAGGGGCTCGTCATCTACCACCAATATGCGTTTGGGTTGTCCAGTGCGCTGGTTCATCATTCCTGTACAAAAGCGGCATATTCCGTGCCAGTTCTTTACCTTTTGTAACCGCGGATGATGGGGGATGAATGTAAAGCGACAGACCGTTTCGATAAAAGAGAACGATGGAAACAAAGACGGAAACAGGTGACCAGCCTTCGCTCAGGAGCTTCGGCTCGGCAAGCAGGTGACAAGTAGTACTCTGTTTACTTCGTTACCTCGTGTTTAAAATTCGAGCCTCGATTTTCCAGAATTCTCCGCACTCAACACTCCGCACTTCCAGCGCTCCGCATTCACACGCCCCCTCATTTGTTGAACCGGAAGTTCACCACGTCATAATCCTGCATCACGTATGTCTTGAGTTCCAATCGCAGTTTGCCCGCCCGTTTGGCCTGCGTCTCGCCGCCCGCCGCCACCAGATCCGCAAAGCTGATGACCTCCGCGCGGATGAAACCATGTTGGATGTCCGTGTGGATGGTGCCCGCCGCTTCCCACGCCGTCAGACCGGCGCGGAGGGGCCACGCGCGGTTTTCCTTGCCACCCACCGTAAGAAAGCTGATGTAACCGCTCCCGGCAAAAGCCCGCAACAGCAACGCATCCGGCGCCGCCAGTTCGGCCTCCGTAGCCACCACCACCGGCTTGTTCGAATAAAAATTGTGCGCCGAGATCACCGCCAGCTCGTCGGCCGTGAGGCCCGCGGCAGAAACGGGCTGCTCGCTCACTAACGCGTTGGCGAGCTTCTGCAACACCGCCTTCTCGGCCTCGCCCGCGTCGCGGCTCATCCGCGTTTCCACGAAATCGAGGTCCTTCATCAACAGGTCGCTCAAAGCGGCGCGGCTGGTGAGAATGGCGTCACAGGTGAGCAACTCCTTTTCCGGCGCCACGTCCACCTGGGCGCAGGTCTTCTTCTGCGCCGTCACCAGTTGGTCGGCCTGGTCCAGCCGCGGGTCCTTGAGATTATGTTTGCCCGGCGTAATGCTGGAAATGCCAAACAGGCCGATTTTCATGCGCATTGCATAGGGCCGGACGGGCGCGCGGTCAAGGTTGGAAACCGGCGGAACCAGGACTGAAACCGCGGATGACGCGGATGGCGCAGATTTTTCCGACCGCAAAAAAAGCGCAAAAGACACAAATTTTTTTACCACAGATGAACACCGATGGACACGGATTTTTCCGGGGCGCAAAAAGACATATCTGGCAGTTGACTATTGACTACTGACTACTGACCTCCGTCTTCCGCCCTCCGATCTCCGTCCTCTGACCTCTGTCCCGTCTGCCATTGTTTGTCAACTGCAAGGCAATATCTGTGAATTGACAGAATTTCCAAGTCGTGAGCGAATGGATGGTCGTGAAATGTCGTGAACCATCAACCTCATCACTGATATGAAAGCTCAATTCCTGATTGTTCTGACGTGTCTGCTGATCGCCCGGGCGCAGGCGCAAAGCGTCCTGTTTAATTTTGAAAATGCCCCGCAATACACGCCCTTGCCCATCACCCTGACCGTGGGTGGAGTCACGGCCCACTTCTCCGCGACGGGACAGGGTTTCTCCATCCAGTTGTACAATTGCCAGGGCCTCAGTCCGGTGGGATTTTCCGGTCTCTGCATCTATCCCAGCAGCATCTACGCCGCCGATCTCATCGTGGATTTCTCCCCGTCGCTGACCGATTTCTCCATTTTGTACGCGCCGGAGGAATATGCCTGCGACTCGTCGGCGACGATGCGGGTGACGGCTTACCTGAATGGCGCCCTGGTGGGGACCGCCACTACCAACGCGCAGGCCGGCACCTGGCCGTCGGAAACCCTCCGGTTCAGCTCGCCGCAAACCTTTAACCATGTGGTGGTCCATTATGACGCGGCTCCGGTAACCGGCGGGGACTACGGCCCCGTCTTCATGGCGGACAATATGGCGGTGACACCGGCGCCGCCGCCGATTGTTCTGGGACAGGCAACGGTGCGGGCCAATGGCGCGTTCCAATTCGCCTTCACCAACACCCCCGGCTCCACCTGTACGGTCTGGAGCACGACGAATGTAACGCTACCTCTCGCCAATTGGACTGCGCTTGGTGCCGTCACGGAAAACCCGCCCGGGTCCGGTTCCTTTCGTTTCACCGATATGCAGGCGACGAATCTTCCCCAGTGTTTCTACCGGGTCAGTTCACCGTGATAGTCAACCGCAGATTTCACGGATAACGTGGATTTTGCAGCAACGCCGTTTCTTCAGAAGGGTTTCCCCGTTTACCACCCGGAGTTTCGCAGGGACCTGATTTCGAATTTTCCGGAGCGCGACTGAGTGCGAAGCACCAGTCGCAGCACTGCGGCTGGTCTGCGACACAGCCGCGCTCCAACTAAATCAGGACACTGCCCGGAGTTTTGCCCGATTGACAGCGATTGAGTCCGGGTCTAAAGCTGTCAACGACTTCAATCGGTCAGAGATTGAATCGAATCGGCTGACGGATAATGTCGGATGGTTCTGAACAGAAAGAAAACCGTCATAAGCCAACACAGATCCGGATGCCCGAACCCGCCCGCTAAACCAAGGCAAAACCCATTAAAATATTCCCTGTGAACTACCGTTGGGTGGCCGTCGCCTGTCTGGGACTGCTGCTGACGCAAGGCTGCGTCACTCCCACGAAAACCAAAATCGTCTCCGGGGCCCTGCCGCGGCCCGGGGCGAAAGTCGCGGTCGGCAGTGTCACCAACCAGACGGGCCGGCCATTTGAATTCACCGTCGAAACCGAATTACGCGCCGCCCTGGAGCGGTAACTGGAAAAGCGCGACCTGCTGGCCTCGCCGACGCCGGCGGAGGGTGAGTTTTTGTTGAATCTGAACATTACGGATTACCGGCCCGGCAGCGCGTTCAAGCGCTGGGCGCTTCCGGGTTGGGGCGCCACGGTGTTGACCGTCAAGGGCGACTTGCTGGAACGCGACGGCGGGCAACTGGCCGCGCAGATCGAAGAACAGCGGACCGTGGCGGCGGGAGGTTTCTACACCCTCGGGGCCGAACACTTCATTCTCAACGATGTGGCCCGGGACCTGGCCAATGACTTTCGGGTCCGGATCGCCAAAGGCGGGGATTTGGTGTTGGAAGCCGGATCGCGGGCCGACGTCGTCACGGTGGTTGAACCCGGACCGAACGCCCGGACCGTCCGGTTGGGGGATGTTAGCGACGGGCGGGCGGATACCGGCCGGATCGGTGAACGATTTGCCGCCTTTGGGGTTTCGATGGGTGACGTGTATATCTCCCGCGACGTGGCCGACTATCTCCGCGAAAATCTGGAACTGGAATTGACCGCGGCGGGCTGCTGTTTAAGCAGCACCAACGCGGACGTGAATCTGGCGTGCGAGGTGAACAAGTTCTGGGTGACCACGAAGACCACCCCTCTGTATTGGGACGTCGTCGCGGACATCAGCATCACGGTGTCCAGGCCGGACCAGACCCTGCCTCAACAACAGGTGTTCTCGGACACGGCAAGCAAACGCACCTATGTGTGGCCCGGCGCTTCGCTCTGCGAACAGGTCCTTGACCAATGCCTGGCCGACCTGATGAAGCAGTTCCGTGAAAGCAAAGTGTGGCAGTGAAGTTTCCGGGCAGCTTCGTCACGCCGCTCCGAAAACAGGAAAAGCCGGCAACCGGCGTAAATCATCACTCGCGGATGACGCAGTTTTTCGGGGCGCAAAAGGACATATCTGGCTATTGACTACCGGCCATGGACTACGGACTTCTGTCTCTGAAGTCCGTACTCCCAACCTTCATTGATTTGTTTGCGTGGCTGGAGCCACCGGGACAGCGTTGGTTGCGTGTCCTTGCTCCTCCGACGGATTCTCCTTTTTCCAGGTCAAATAACCTTTTAGCTCCTGCGCCGCCTGCTGTGTCTTGCTGTCGGCATCGGGCATCTGTGCGGCGTGTTCGTACGCGGCCAGCGCCTCGTCAAATCTCCCCAAACGGCCATAGGCAACTCCGAGGTTGTACCAGGCCCGGGCAGGCGCGTGTCTCATCCGGGTGGCAATCTCCAGGAACTTTACTGCGTTAGTGTCATGGTTTTGGCTCAAGGCTTCCCATCCCGCCCACTCGACTTCGGGTTCGGCATCCGCTGAAAGATTGACCCACGGCCAGAACACCGTTGACCCGGCCAGACCCAGAATCATCACGGCCACCACCCCGGCGATGGACTTCCACTTCACGGCGCCCCGGCCGCTCGCGGCCAATCCCAGGAGCGCTCCCATGCCCGCTCCCACACCATGCGCGACATTTGCCACCGGCATCACGTTGACCACGGTCAGCACGATGCAGAGCACGAACCAGATCACGAACAATCGTGATGTTTGATAATCCACCGCCCCGGAAAACCGCGGGTCACGTTTCTCCAGCACCCACAACATGCCCCACAGGCCATAGCCTACGCCGGACAAGCCCACCCCGCCGGAAAACACCGTGAACTCGGCGAGCGAGGACCCGAACGTGAGCAATAAAAAAATCCCGGCGCACCTTAAATGACCGTACTCCCGCTCCACCAGGGTTCCGAACGTCCACACCCAATACAGGTTGAACGCCAGATGGAAGAAATTGACATGTGGCAGCGTGCAGGTGAGGGCGCGCCACAATTCGAAGTTCGTCCACACCCGGCCGTTCATGACGAAGCCATCGATGTTTTGCCCCGACCACCACATCCCCGTCACGACCATGGCCGCCGCCGCGACGCCGGCCGTCACCGGGTAATGCGGGACGTTCTTCAAGGATGGTGGCGCCAACATGGTTGAAGTCTTGCTCCTAAACCGGACCCGCCGCAACTATAGCAACCGACGCGGCGGCATCAAGCGCCGACCGGCAAGGGCGAATTCTTAAATCGTAAATGACGCAGACGAACGCAGATTTTCCGAAGACCTCTTGTCACCCGTCACGTGTCACGGTTCACCCGGCCGGTGGGGCTAGATTCCGTCGAGCCGGTCCTTCAGCCCTCAACCCTCAACCCTCAACATTCAACTTACAATCAACCGCAGATGGAAACGAATTAAAACGATTTCTCAAATTTCACCTCAATTTCGGCACCGGAATTGCGGCGTTTTGCTGCCTATGGCAGGGCGAAGACGGGATAATGATTGGCTGGCACCCATGGTTGTATTTGTGGGTCTTGCCGTACTGGCCATCGTGTTTTTTCCGAACTTCCGCCCGATTTTGTTCGCCGTTGGCAGTATAGCCCTGATCGCTTTTGCCGTGGTAGCCTTCGGTTCCATGGCCATTGACATCTGCCGGCGGCCGGCAACCGGTGACAAGGTTTCAACCACGGATGGACGCGGAATTTTAACTGCCCAGACGCCGAGGCGCGAAGAGTCCCTGCCGGTTGCTGACTTGAAAACGGATGGGGCCGGAACGAGTGATGACGCCCCAGGATTCAATCCTGGTGGTTCGTGACTGATAAATGATTGGCCAGGATAACCGCGAAACACGCAGGGTCTTTTGTTTTGTCCGCCAAGCCTGTTGGAGGTCTCTGCCAAACCCGTTTTGCCGGCATTCGGAGCGCCGAGCACCGCCTCGGCTCATGGGGACAATCCATCATCTCGTACCGGGACATGGCCGGCGCTCCACGGTGGCAGAGATTTCTGTTGGAGTTCAGCCTTCAGGCTCTTCCGGGCCGCCGAAACTGGTGCTCATCGAGCACCGCTGAAGGAACCACTTGAACCTCAACCACAACCTCAGCTTGACAAGACTGCTGCTTTGATTATAACTGATAACAGTTAGCATTAGCTTATAAAAACAAAGGTGAAGCTTATGAAAACAAGGTTCCCGTCCGCTCTCGCCCTGGCTTGGCTCCTGACTGCAACTCTGCTAACACCGCGTCCCGCGACCGCACTGGTCCCCCCGCCGGGCAGCCTGACCGCGACCGTATCGAATAACAATCTCCTGCTGTCGTTTCCAACCACCACCACGAACTATTACGGGCTGCAAACGAGTCCGGATTTGGTGCAGCCGTGGACCAATCTCCAGGCCGGGCTTCAGGGCTATGGGCTCGTAAAGACGGTTACCCTCACCAATGCGATCTCGGCCGGCCAGGGATTTTACCGCACGGTGACCCAGCCCAAGCCGATGCAACTGCTGTTGCCGCAGGGAACCGCCTTCGCCATCCTTGGCTACGACTGCGGCGGCATCTCGGAGCAGGTTTACTTAACCGGCTTTGATCCCACCAATGGATACCCGACCGGCAACGTGGACCTGAAGACCTCTTGCAGCGCCGGCAAGGCCGGCACTCCCCCCTCCGTACATACGGCTTCGGTGACCGTGACCTGGGACTTCGCCGGCAACGTGATCTCCTATAGCACGCCCGCGACCGGGGCGCCGGCCAACCCCATGTTCATTGCCACCGACGGGTTCAACGACATCGTTTATAATGCCGGCGCGAACGCCTTTATCATGGTTCCCGTTCCGGCGGCGCCAACCGATGTGACCGCCGTTCAATCGGGCGATCAATTTCAGGTTGCCTGGACGCCCAACGGGGTGAACCCGATCGCCATCACGTCGTCCACCCTGACCGCGACGCCGGTCAACTCAACGAATTCCGTCCTCACGACGACCGTGACCGGTTCGGGCACAAACGGGGTCATCCTGTCGCTGCAGCCCGCAACCGAGTATCAGATCACCGCCGTGAGCACCACCATCGGCGGGTCCGGTCCGGCCTCGATTCCGACCAATGTGACAACCGAGGTAGCCTCGATTGTGCCATCGGCCCCGACCAATGTCATGGCGAGTTGGACGTACACCGACGGCCCGATCACAAACGACACGCTCATCGCCACCTGGTCGGCGCCCGCGCCCGGCGACAGTCCGATTGATCAATATCAGATCACGATTACCAGCAACGGCGACACCTCTGCCACCCCTTCCCCATCCACGCAGACAGTGTCCGGAGCGACGCTGACCGCGTATTTTACCGCTGACTCCAACCCGGGCTGGTCGGTGACCGTGCAGGCGCACAACGCCGCCGGCTGGGGCCCGTCATCAACCCCGATTACGTTGGGAGGCTTGTAGCTGAGAGTTGGGAGGCAAAAAAGATTTTCGCCGGAGACCGAGCCGACGCCAATCACTTCGCCGGGCGCAGGACGAACGATCGATGAGTGACACGTGACGGGTGACAGGTGGCATGATTTAAAGTAAAAAGGTGGGGCGAACGCCTGTCCCGCTCTGCGGTGATCCTCGCGAGCCGTCTTGACTCTCAACCATTTTGGCATTGCCATCCCGCAAAGAAATTTGCAGCAGAGTTTTGTCTCTGGAACCTTTCTGTGGTATCCTCCCTCTCATCATGGCACGGAGGCAAAACGCCTGAAATGGCCAGGCAGAAAGGAGCGGCGATGAAAGACAACAGTACCATCAAACTAAACACCCTGATTTCAACCGTTGGGCTGGTACTCGGCTTGTCGGCGGGTGCGGTGTTCGCGCAGCAGAATTTAATCGTCAACGGGAGTTTTGAGACTGGCGGCGGCGGCGTTGAGAACTTTCCCGGCTGGGACCAACTTGGTCCGGCCGATAACAACAGCGATTACGGCGTCGCCCAATCGAGCGTCCCCCCCGATGTGGCGGAAGATGGCAATTTTTACGCCTATTTCCACGGGCATCCAACCGACAGTTCGCAAGACTGTCTCGGCCAGACCGTTCATTTGACCGTCGGCGCGCAATACACCATCAGCTACTATCTGGCGACGGATGGCACCACCCTCGGCTCGGGCGCCGCCATGTATGTGGTCATCGGCACCTCGTTTGGCATTGATTACTCCCAGGATTTGCAATTGACCGACTATGAGCCGAATTCTTCAAACGCCCTGCCCTATCAAAAATTCACCACCACCATCACGGCCTCAAATGCCACCGAGATTCTGTCGTTTCACGGCTTTGACGCCAGCAGCGCCATCCTGGTGGACAACGTCACCATGACCTCGGCCGTTCCGGAATTGAACCTGAGCCTTTCCCCAACCAACGGGCTGGTCTTCACCTGGATTTCTCCGACCAACGGATATCTCCTTCAGGCCAATACGTCGCTGGGGACGACCAATTGGGTGACGTTGACGAACGCGCCGGTGACGATTGGTTCCAGCAACCAGATCGTCCTGCCCGCGCCCGCGAGCAACTTGTTTTACCGACTCAATCTGCCATAGCATGGTGATTCCGGTTGGGCGGACAGGAATCAACGTGTCGCTGGCTTGTTTTTATCCGAAGTACCTGCTACGGAAGACGGGCGACCTCTGCGGTTAACACCGCCCCTGTAACACAAGACCATCGTAGGGTCTTAGCTTGACAATGTTTAAGCATTCTGATAGTAAGGTATTTTCATGAATACTCAGAGTGGTGCCTCGGTTCTTCGTTTTATTCTGTTAACGGCGATCACTCTAATATTTGTCCCTTGCGTCCAGTCAGTCCAATTGCCGATTTATATTTACGACTCGTTCGGCCCGGGAAACGACTTTGTTTCATATGCGTACTGGGGGGTATCTGGCGCTTCGAGTTCCGGTGGATATGTCGGGCACGGCGAATCGTTTGTCCCGGCCCTCTCCGGAAACCTGGCTACGGTGCAAGTGGCTTGTGGTCAGCTTTCCAGTGGAACCGGCCTGGTGAATTTCTATGTCGCGGCGGATAACGGCGGAACGCCCGGTGTGATGCTGGATAGTTTCATGAATGTGGTGGCCCCCGCTCCGGGCAGCAGCTCCCTTTTGGTCACCATGAATTCCATCACGCAACCTCTGCTGCATGCCGGCACAACGTATTGGCTCTACGCCGAACCCGCTGAGAACACGTCGGCCATAGGCTGGTTCGTAAACAATCAAGGCTACCGTAACGATTACGCGCAGGAAAGCCCTCCCGGCGAGTGGACATCCGCGCCCGTCACCTTCGGGGCCAATGGTGTGTTCGCTGTCAGCGTCACGCCTGTCCCCGAACCATCGATGTTGACGTTGCTGGTCGTGAGCGCAACTGCGTTTCTTGCTCGTCGGCATCAGTCAGCGTGAATCGCGACCAATCTTCGTTCACTTCGTTTGCTGCTGTTAACTATCCGTGTGCATCTGTGTCCATCCGTGGTTAAATTTCCGCCGTGAATTGTTCCCTTCACGTGTCACGTGTCACACGCCTGTCGGGCCGAAGCTTCCACGCGAAGGCCGATCACTCCTCACGCGACCGCTTGTCGCGCGAGCGCCGTTCCTGGAACCCATCTTTCATCCGCGCTGATAGGTGAAAATTAACAGCTCAAACAAGCCGACAGTTTTGGAATTGACCTGGTCACGCCTGCTCTTAAAGTTACCGGCGCTTGGCCAAAATCTGTCCACGATGGCTCGGGGCGTTGGCCTGCCTGGCGACCGCTTCATTCGCGCTGGCATGGTCCAGCAAGAGTTTCCCTCCTTGCGAACCCATTCATCAGATGGCGATTGAAAATGTCCTTTCCAATCAGGTCCCGCCCGATCTGATAAAAGTCCTGCAGGACCAACAGACCGTGGTGGACCAGGACCAGCAACCTCTCCAATCCTTTGAACATTCCATGACCGGTGTTGACAAGGCCGGTGAGGAAGCGACCAACGAGACGCCCATTTACATTCTCGAAACCGAGACATTCGTCCACACCAATCTTGCTCGGGCCATCCTGGACCGGAAAGCCGGCGACACCAACGACGCCTTCACCTGCCTCGGCAAGGCCATGCACCCGTTGGAAGACGCCACCTCGCCCTCTCACAAACCGTTTCAAGCCTGGAAATACAACGAGGGCTTATGGGAAGAGATTGTCCATGTCTTCCATGAACGTAGTTATCCCGACGTCCAGAGCGACACTAACCAGGTCGAAGAACGGGTCGAGTTGGAAGGCGCCGTTCAATATGCCTACGATATTTTCATGGAAAAAACCAACCTGCCGGTGCAATTTTTCAATCACACGAATGACCTGCTGGAACTGCCGCCGGTTTATCTCCATGCCAGGAATCCATAATGCATAAACGCAACCTTACATTGACTGCGTTGTTCTGGGCCGGGGTGGTCACGGTTGCCTTCCTGATTTTCCCGCGCATTTATCACGGGTCAATTGGCTGGGCCTATTTTCCGGTAATCGTCATCTCGGTTGGGCTATCCCATCTTTTCGGCGGCAACCCGCACTCGCCGTCTGCCATCACCGGTTGGAGTTCTTTCGCCATTTATACCATTTTTTACTGGATTGTTTTCCTCATCTTTTACGTGCTCCTGCTCGAATTTTATCTGCTCCGCTCAGTCCTGGACCACCTCGACGAGGCCAAGCAACATTTAAGGGCTGACAAACCGGACACCCGTCACGCCCTTGAACACATCGGACGAGCGCTGGCCGAACTCGAAGCCCGCCGCCGGCGCCATTTCCTGCTGCAACCACTCGACCTGCCCGATCTGCATGAGGCGCCCCACCTGCTGGCGGCCCGCGCCATCACTCACGCTGGCAATACGGGGACGGTGAAGCGCGTGTTAAAGAAACTCACCAAGCGGCTCGCCCGCGAAATCGGTTCCACCAAAGCCGCGGTCGCCATGGCGAAGTTGCGGGCAGACGCGCGGGCCATCGCGCCTCAAAATTCCCTCAAAGGCAAACAATCGACTGACGGTTCAACTCCGCCTTAACCGCAAACAGCGCAAAAGGTGGGGCGAGCGTACTCGCGAGCCGTTTCGACTTTGATCCAATCTGAACCACAGATGGACACGGATTTTCGTTGCGATAAACTTCCAATGTGAACCGGGGTGTCGTAAGCATTTCCCTCTCCGCCTCGGCCGGGGAGAGGGTCAGGGTGAGGTGCCAATTATCAATCGAATCCGCCGCACACAAGATTGTGGGAATCTTGCCGGTGCACATTCCCAAATCCGGAGCACCCGCCACCCTGCCAGCTTTTTCAACCACGGATGGACACAGGATTATTTAACCGCCAAGAGGGCAAATGAAGGGGAAAGCCGGGCACCCTCAACCTTCGACATTTGTATTAGACGGGTTGCGGTTGGTGGACATCTGCGTTATGGTGCGACGCACGAATGGAAAGGAGTTGAATATGATCAAAACCGCATTATTTGTACGGCTGGAGGCAAAATCCGGAAAAGCAGCGGAGGTGGAGAATTTTCTGCGCGGCGGCCTCCCGCTGGTGGAACAGGAACCGGCGACCCTGGCCTGGTTTGGAATTCGCTTGGGGCCGACCACGTTCGGCATTTTTGACGCCTTCCCGGACGAATCCGGCCGGCAGGCACATCTCTCGGGAAAAGTCGCGGCGGCTTTGATGGCCAAGGCGCCGGAGCTGCTCGCGCAACCGCCCATCATCGAAAAAGCCGACGTCCTTGCGGTCAAACTCCCTGCCTGAATTGAATCCGCCGATTGCGCGGATGCCACAGATGTCATTCTGCAAATTGATTTGAAGCGTTGCAGCGTTGCAACGCCATTTTCAAGAGAGAATCCGTGTGCATCCGTGTCCATCCGTGGTTAAATTCGCGCCGTGAATCGGGATCGTCTCACGAAGGACCGGCGCAGCTGGAACATGTCACGCATTCGCGGCAAACACACGACGCCGGAGAAAGTCGTCCAGTCTCTCCTGCGCCGACTCGGCTACCGCTTCCGCCTCCACAAAAAAATTTCTATCTCTCAACTTTCAACCCTCAACTCTCAACTATCGCAACGCCGCTTTATCACTCCTGATTTCGTTCTGACGAAAAAGCGGATTGCCATTTTCGTCCACGGCTGTTTCTGGCATCGTCATCGCGGTTGCAAGAATTGCACCACGCCCACACACCGGCGCGAGTGGTGGCTCGCCAAACTTGAAGGCAATGCTGCGCGCGACAAGCTGCATCAACGCGCCCTGCGCAAACTCGGCTGGTGTCCGATTGTGATTTGGGAATGTCAGACCGAAAAGCCAAAGACACTGGACCGTCTCCGCCGGAAGCTCACGAAACTGATTGGCTGACGATCAAGCGGGAACCAGCACTTTGACTTCACGCTCCAGCCGTTTGCCCAAGCGTTCTTCTACAATCTCCAGATCGTAATGCGCCTGCAGGTTCAGCCAGAATTGCCCGGACATTTTGAAATAGCGGCCCAGGCGCAATGCCGTGTCCGCGGTAATGGCCCGCTCGCCTTTGACAATCTCATTGATACGGCGCGGCGGCACCCCGATGTCCATCGCCAGCCGGTATTGGCTTAAACCCATCGGCTTGAGAAAGTCCTCGGCCAGAATTTCTCCCGGAGTGATGTTTGCCAGCAATTTGCTCTTCATAATTATTCAATGATAATCAACGATCTCAACATCATGCGCCGCGGAACCTTCCCAGCGAAAACAGATGCGCCACTGGTCATTAACCCGGATGCTGTGCTGTCCGGCGCGCCTGCCTTTCAACCCTTCCAGTCGATTGCCGGGGGGCACGGCCATTTCGCGCAATTCGGTTGCGGCCTGTAATTGCAGCAGCTTTCGCCGGGCCACCCGCTGGATGTCCGTCGGCAACCGCCGCGACACCTGTCCGCGAAAAATCTTTTCCGTCTCCGCGCACGCAAAACTTTCGATCATTGCGCACAGCACCATAACGCATGACGTTAATAACGTCAAGCGTTCAGTTCAGCCTCCTTGTTTCCGCCACTCTGCACTCCGCAATCTGAATTCCGATTTCCAACCTCCGACCTCTGACTTCCGACCTCAGACCTCTGCCCTCCGTCCGGCCTCTCCACCCTCCGCAGTAGAGCTGCTACGGAGGACGGGCGCCCGCTTCGCCTTGGCGAAAACGTCAGGCAGGTCTGATTCAAGCCGTCTGCCGGCGAAACCGATCAAACTCCTTCGGGAGGAGCGCAAGTAATTCATCGGCGGTCATGCCGTAAAGATAGTAGGTAAGGTCGAGTTGATTCAGCAGAGCAGCAAGTCGTCGGGGCGCACCTTTCACACTCGAACCAGCGCCGCGCTTAAATGAACCAGTGGGCGGGTCATAGTAAAGTCGAGTTGCCACTTCCGCGACCGCATGATTGGTGACGAGTTCCTTGCGCGAAGCGAGCTGCTCGACGATTTCACCTGGTTCCCAGAGTGGCTTACAGAGAAACGCGATAGCGCGCTCGGGCTGGTCATGGTGCGCGCGCACGATGAGGTAAGGACCCAACAGCAAATGTCGGTAGAATCTTTGGAAGTTATCTACTTGGGCGATTAGGCGCGCCTCGTCCTTGGGATTTCGCCGCCCGTTCCCATCCTTCGGACATACTTCATCGAAATAGAAAAGCGTGAGCCATGTCCACAATCCTTGGTCACGCTCTGGCAAATCAACTTTGGCCGTTCCGAACAACTCGTTGAGAAAGCGTCCAGCTTCCAAACGATTGTTGAAACTTCGCTTTGGGACATCCACATCACCGGGTATCAGTTCGGTTAGAGCCGGGTCTTCCAACATTTCGACGGGGGGCGGCAGCGTGGGCTCTAGCGTAAGCCGCGCTCGATATGTTGCAAACGCTGCCACGCCATCGGGGTTGAAACGTTGCAGTTTCATCTACCACCCTCCTCGTCGCAGGTCCGATCCCAAGTGGAGCGGATTTCGAGCCGTCGACAAAATGCTGCCACCGCCTCCTCAACCCAGTTGTCACGGTCAGTTCGCAACTCAAGTGGAGGCACCGGCCCCAATCCACCAAGATTCTTCGCGAATCGTACCCAATCCGCCGGCCACCCGCCTTCCTCGTCGTCTTCCGTCCAGCTTTCGTCAACTAGAGCGTGCGATAGCATTCGGCGCAGGACTTCAGGATAAACGAGCGCGATGAACTGTGGCGAGCGGGCCATCTCTTTCCAACTCGGCTTTGCTTCGTTGTTGACCAATAGTTGCGGCGGATCGTGCTCAAAGTCCAGTTTCCAGAGCTGCTGACCAAGTGCATCCGGAACGGGCACAAGCAAATGCCGCCGACGATCGTCCGCCTCGCCAGCCTTCACGAAGGGAATCCCGTCAGCCTCTCCCAGTAGCTTGTGATGTTCCTGTCCGGGCGGCTGCACCACTCGCACGCGGAAAAGCAAGCCGTCGGGAACATCAAACTCCACCAGCCGGCGATCAACGGGCACGCGCAATGAGGACACTGTACCCGACGACCATTGCATCCAAAGGTTCTGCCGATGCGCTTCGACCCAGACTTCAGCGTTGCGCGAGAAGTTGTAGTCTGCCAAGCGCAAGCCTGCGTCGAAAACCCAAACGGACTTTTCCTGACGGAGTGTAATAGAAACGTCTTTCCGCCCAATCTTCCTACGACCGGTATAATTAAACGTCCGCTTCATTCTCCCCCTTAAGTTCGATAGCCCGTATCACGAGGTCGCGCTTGGTGTCGAAGCCGGAAATTTCAAATTGAAAGTCTGGCTTTCTGATTTCCAGTTCCAAGAAATTGGCGTCCGCACGCGAAACGAAGACTCCATTCGCTCGGTCCTGTCGAAGCGGCGCGCGAATGAAAGCGAAGTCGTCTGGAGCCCAACGCTTGATGGCGTTGCCGCGACGGACAGCGTAGCCTGCTTCAATTCTAATTCTCGCAGGAAAAGACTCCAAGGTGGCTTTGCCGGGTTTTACCAGAAACCCACCTTTCACTTGCTCCAACTCAAACCGTTTTGGTGGCGGAGGCGGAAGTGGCGGAGGTAGTCCAACCACCGTGCCGGACTCTTTCTCTTTGGGCTTCTTCGTTGGCTCTGTCGATCCTTCGTCCGTCGGCAAAAAGAAAATGTCCAGCAGGAGATTCGGGTCGCCCTTCGTCTCAGCCGCATGTAGCCGCTGCATGATTTCATAAACGCTCCGCGTTACGAACTTGATTGTGAACGGGCCGTAGAAGTAGCGGTTATGAAACTTGGGCGAGTCCTTCTGCCATTGAGTGTGATTGACGCCCTCGGAGTCACCGAGCAAGCCAGCCAACGGCGGGTCTTCGACAACGACGAGTGAACGGTTACCTGACATCTGAGGACAGCGCACATCCGTGATGACTATGCCATCTCTCAGAAAGATCGGCCTGTGCCCCGAGTCACGACATGTGGCAACATACACTGTGGAAAATGACATGCTTTCGGTTCCGCCTTCAGTTTTTGGACGCACTCGCACCGGTACCCTGATTTCCACATGCTGCTGCGATTCCAATCGTTTGCGAATTTCGTCCAGCTTCGCTTCGGGAAGCAACTGATCGCCGAAGTCCTTCCAGTCCGGATGGGTCGTTTCAGGCAGAGTGATTCTCTCCGCGGGTATCGCAGTCGATGCCCAGCTTGCGAATTCAATTACAGCGGCTTCCGGCACTGGCAGAAGTGAGCGGTGCGTCGCCAACGTTTCGGCATCAATCCTCCAAGATTCCTCGGGACCGTCCAAGTCAACGACAAGTTCACCAAGAAGAATCGGCCAGAAAAAACTTCGGACGATGCCGCGTCTGAGGTCGGCAACATTCACACGCTCATCCACTGAAGGCACGACGATGGATAGGCCGGGTTCACTTCCGCGCTTCAGCCCAAACACCTTTTCAAAGGAATTGATAAATTCTGAGTCTGTGACTGGTTTCACTGGTTCATCTGCAATCTCACGGCATCCGAACCAACCGTCCGGCTGGTAATCTTGTTCCCCAATGGAATGAGTCCGCACGACAGCCGAACCCATCAACACGCGCGATGGATTGTCGGCGCGCACCGTCAGGCCGAACATTGAGTGGAGCCGGCTGGAGGTGGGGAATACCTGCTTACCAATGCCCCAGCGACCTAGGCTTTCACCACTCTTTGGTGATTGGCCTTCGGCACGAAAGAAACTAAAGAATGCATTCTGCTCAGCTCGTTCCAACCGCCACTCATGAACATCGCCGGTCAGGCCTTTAGTACCGAAGTCCTCGAATACGAGATAGCCGCTGCTTTCGTCAAACAGCGTGTTCAAGTTGCGCAGGTTAAGTCCGCGCTCGAAATTCACGCGGGCCGAGGAAAAATGATTTGCGAGGAATTCTCGCACTTCGGACGGCGCGTTGGGAACAAACTGAATACTCACCTTGACTTGCCGTACGCCGCCTGCATCGCGTCGCGCGGCGTCGAGCGAATTTTGAATGCCTTCGCGAACTAAAGCCTCACTCAAATTCTCTAGGCTCTCAGCGGTAAAAAAGGCATCGTTTGCCGAATCTCTCATGCGATCACATGGTCGGCGCGGGTTGAAGTGCCATAGAGGATTCACGGCTTAATCTCCTCAAGGTTGCTTCGCTTTATCTGGTGATCGGACGCCTTCGCAACTGCACGGATGCGCAATCCAGAACGTTGGGCTTCCACACAGTAAAAATCTTCTTTGCAAATCTCGCCGGCATCATGGCGGCGCCAAGCCTCGCGTCCCAAAAGTTCCAGTGCGACCGGCCAACCGCTACGGGTATATCGCTTTGCTAACAGTTCCTCATAGCCGGGTAGCGCTAGCTGATCAGGACTGATTTGTTCAAAGCTACTCCCGTGATCGAGTGCGTTATCCGGATGCAGGTCAGGAAAGAGAAAGAGCAAGGCACGCCAGCCATGAAGGAATTGTTCCGTGGGCAGAGCGCGAAGGCCCCGCCGGTCGAGTTGGGCGAGTTCTCGCAGTTCGTAGGCGGCAGCTTGGCGGGTTTGCGCCTTCGGAGTACCGGTCTCCAGCCCAGCATGTTTCTGCGCGCGGCTATTCGTTTCAATACGCGCCGGATCAGAGGATGGCGTTTCGAGAAACTCCTTTATCTCGTAGCCAACGGCCTCGGCGACAAGTGGTGGCACAGCGTTGCCGATGATTCGGAACTGATGCGTGCGCGCTACTGGAAATCGAAACCAATCCGGAAAGCTTTGCACGCGCGCGGCCTCGCGCGGAGTGAGCGTACGTGTTTGCGTCGGATGGATGAACATCAATCCATCCTTGGCCAGATGCGCAACGATGGTTGAGCAAAGCCGTTCACGATGCTGGCGTGTGTAACGGTCGAGAAACACACTGCGGTCGTAGGGGAATTCCATCTTCTCACCACGGGCGATGGCTTGATCGGCGGTTTCACCTTCGCGCAGCCGGTCAAAGTCACGGAGATCACGTTCGTTATGCGGACGGGAACGGTGTGCGGACAACTTCGCGGCTTCGGCAATTTCGAGAACGTTTTTCAGATAGTGCGTTGCCGCTTCACCACGTTCAGCTAAGAAATCTTTGCGTCGGCCTAAATCGTAATCGCGTTCTTCAATGCCTTCTCCGGCGACGAGCGGCGGTAGGTCACCAATGGCGTCCCACAAAGTTGGCGAGCCAAACGCCCGCGACGCTGGCTTCAGTTCACTTAAAAAATAGCTGGGCACATCATTCCGCACACCGACGACGAGCTGACGACGGCGTTTCTGGGGCACGCCGAGTTTCCAAGCCTCCTCGACTTGTGCGTGAACGCGGTAGCCGAGCTTGCGGGCATCGGCTTGCACGAGTGTAAAGAATTTGCCCTTCGCTGCACTCTGGATGCCCATCACATTTTCCATTACAAACACGCGCGGGCGAAATGCCGCCACGTAATCGAGGAACATGCGGTAGAGGTAACGGCGCTTGTCGCGCTTCACACGTGAGCCGTGGTTGGCGGCGTCAACCTGTCGCACAGTGCTGAACCCCTGACACGGCGGCCCGCCTACAATGACGTCCACCTGATTTACGGCAAGTTTCGCCATGAGTTTGTCCGGTGGAAACTTGGTGAGGTCTTTACAGAGCGCCATGGTTTCCTTGGGAAAATTCGTCTTGAAGGTAGCGATGGCTTCTTTGTTGAAGTCAATCGCCGCCAGCACATTAAAACCAGCGCGTTTCATCCCCAAGCTGAAACCGCCACAGCCGCAGAAGAGATCAATGCACGTAAGCGGCGTGCTCATCCATTCACTCCTTCCAGAAGTTTCGACGGCGTAATTCCCAGTGCCTTGGCAATCAGAACAACGTTCTTGATTCCCGGATTGCGGACGCCACGCTCAATGTCGCTGAGGTAAGTGCGGTCGAGGCTGGCCTTTTCCGCCAGAGCCTCTTGGGTAAGGTCTTTTGCCCGTCGGTGCTTGGCTACGCTCTGGCCTAACGAACGAAGAACCGGGTCATGCTTTGGCATGGCCAGTATATGACTCGTTTGTCGGAAATCAGTCTATCGGGGATAAGTGACAATTTTTAAAATTGAATTCGCGGCGGTCGTCTGTGGACTATCGGCTACAGGATTTTCGCGGAGCGAAAATAGGAGATGGGAGATAGGAGATGGAAGATGAGAATCCGCGTGCATCCGCGTTCATCTGCGGTTGACCGAATGGGTGATCCGTCTTGATTCGGTTTGTGACCGCGATTGCGCGACTGTGGCGCGGTGTGACAGGGCCCTGAGCCAGCATGACTCATCCCGGGCGATGTGTGTTCATGGATTTCTACTGAAATGCCCCCAAAATGCCCAAATGTACTCGTGGCATTTCCGGTGCTTGAAGGATTCGCCGCGTTAAGCGGCTTGCTTAATGAGATGGAGTCGAGATGGTCCTGGACTGATCTTTTTTCGCAATAACCAAAACGAAAGGATTGTCATGTTTAAACATTTTAGAGCTTTGGGTATTGCCGGATTAACCACGCTCAGTGCCAGTCAACTCGCGCTCGCCGGGCCGGATAGTGTCCTGTGGTCGCAGCATAAAGAAAACAGTGAAGTCATTGTTTCAGGAATCAAAGTGGCCGCCCGCACCATCGGCCGGCTCAATCAGCATCGCCCCCTGGTGCGATTTACCGACAACGAAGTGGGCGGCACGGCCCTGGTTCCTTTGTTGCCGTATGAGGCGGATGACCGATGCTCGCCCGATTTTGATCCGGCGCCATTCCTCGCCGGTAAAGGCAATGAGGTCTGGGCGAATTTTGAATTCGTGAACGTGGATGAAAGCGACCGGGACCTGCTGGCATTTGCCGTCAAGGCCGACAAGCCCGGACGCAAAGACCGGTTCCGGGTGGAGCACGACATCGGGTGTGGTCATTCGGGAAACAAACCCGCCCTGTGCGCCATGATTTCGCCACCGACGGAGGGAGATTACGGCTATTACTTCCTGGACAGAGGCATCCTGAAAACCGATGAGCTTCTGCATCGGAATCCCGGCGCGGCGATCAAGATAACCATTTCCAGCCACGCACGCGGTCCAGTGGGTTGAGGCGGGGTGAAACGGCGGTCGAGAGACGAGCCGGGTAAAGCTGCGCCACGCGGTGAGGAACATCGAAGTCGAAACGGCTCGCGGGTACGCTCCCACCGGTTTCAAATATTCGCGCGCCCGGCGTACGCGAAAAGCTGCGCCACGCATCAGGTACGCGTAAAACTGGGCCACGCGACAGGCCGTGGACTATCGGCTACAGGATTTTCGGAGGCCGGGGGACAGAGGACAGAAGACAGAGGACGGAGGCCGGAAGACGGAAAGCTGAATTCATCTGCGTTTATCAGCGTAATCCGCGGTTAAAATTTCTGAGAAATCGCGAGCACGCGGCAGGCCAGCGTAAAAGCCTACGGCTCACGTGGCACGAAAAGATGGCCCAATTCGGGACACACGATTTGTGCCGATATAGCTTGTGCACCCCGGCTCCGGGTGTAAGGTCGAATTGCTGATGGAGCACCGTTTACCAGGTGTCTGACGGCCCCTCGTTTGGGGGTTTTCCCTCTCCTCTTATTCCCTGCACTGCAAGCCCGAGCCGCATCAGCGGCCCGGAACACAGACCAAGGTAGGTCCAGAAAGAACACAAATTATGACAACAAACACAGATAAGACCCAGTTCTCCGGTTCCCAAAAATCGGGATCCGCGAAACCAACACTCGCTGCGGCGGCCGGCGCTTTTTTGCGCAATCCATTAAAGAAGGCCAATGCGGCTCCATCCGAGGCGGAAATCAGCACGAAGGCCTATGAAATCTGGCTCTCGACCGGACAGCAACCGGGCCATGACCAGGAACATTGGTTCCAAGCTGAACAGCAGTTGAGTTCCACGTAAAAGGCCTTTCGATTGCAGGTTGAGGAAATCCGACTTTGCCAAGGCTCCCGTCTTCTCCCGCTTTGCGGGAGAAGACAGGGTAAATTGCTGCGGCAAGTCGCTGCAACAGGTCCGTCTTCCGGCGAGGCATGGCGCGATATTGCCACGGCCAAGACGACAGTGTAAACAGAAGATAACGAAGTTAACGAAGCCAGTCTTCAGTCTTGGTTTCCTTTGTTTCCTTCTGTAGAAATCCCCCGATCTGCGGTCTGCAATTTTCGCGTATTTGGTGTATTTCGCGGTTGATCCATGGTTGAGAGATGAGAGATGAGCGTCGAGCGTCGAAGGCAAAAGGAGAAAGGCTGAAGGAAAATGAAGCCGGAAGCCTCGCCCCACCTGAGTTAGCCGGCGCGATAGGGACATCGCGCCCTACCTTTTTTGCGATATTTGTGCCTCTTTGTGGCTAAACCATCAGCGTCAATCCGCGTTCATCTGCGGTTAGCAGGCAGTTGAACTCCGCGTAAAGCTTTGCCACGCGGTGAGGAACATCGAACATTCACCAGCCTTCGCTGCGCTTCGACTCGGCAAGACATTGAACGTCGAACATCGAAGTCGAAACGGCCCGTCAGGAGCCTCACCCCACCGGAAATCCCATCTCATCACGGCCTGAAAATGAGGCGGTAGAACTTGGCCGGAGCCTGCGTTGTGCCGCCGCCTTTACTGGCCGCCGCATAAGGACTGGTCACATTGGTGTCGCCGATCCACGTGCGGAGGTCGGTGGATTCCTGCAACATGCTTGTGCCATACCATTGCAGCAATATGTTCTGGCTGGTCTGGCTGACGTTGAGGAGCAACGGCGAGACGCCCACCGACGTAATGGTGAAGGAAGACACCTGGGAGCTGACTATCTGCAAGGCCGCTGGCGCGTTTGAGAACGTAACGTTCTCCGGAGTCACCTCGAGATTATCGCATGTCACTATCTGGCCTGCGATTGACGCGGACGTTGCCACACTGTCATCCATCGATGCCGGAGCAGAACCGTTAGGACCCACCACTGTGTCAGTGGTGTCGGCCATCCTTTGTGCCACGGCCAGGGACGCCCCGCTTTGGTGGGTTGCCTCCGCCACCGGCGCTCCTTGATAGTAAGCCTGCACGGTGTAGGTGCTGGCGCCCACCGGCGAAAAGTCGGCGCTGAGCACATAATTGCTGGTGCCTGCCTTGGTTTCGGTCAGCGTGCCCAATACGCCATTGGTAATGCCGCCGTCGGTCCCAACGATTTGCGATTGGATATAGGCACCCACCGGCAGCGTGTTCGACGGATCCAACTCGTTCCATCCCACATCCAAATTCGTCAGGCCACCCGGCAAGGTGATGGACACGCCGTCCTGGCCTGCGCTGCCCAAATTGGAGATGACCAAGGCCGACCCATCCTGGCCGCCGCTGCTCAGGTTGGAGATAACCTCAATAGAGGCTTGGCCCAATGATGTGTTGGTCAAGCCTGCATACGGCAGACTTAGATTCTCGCTCGCAATCGCGAGGTCGGGCACCTGCGAAGCCGTGATCTGAAAGGCGGTTGGTTTGACGCACGTGCCCAGGTTTGATGGAATAAAATACACCTTGTTGGCGCTCACGATCTGGCCACCCGGCAACTGCATTACCTCGGACTGCACACAGTCCATCGTATCGCAAACGTAGCAGCCGTCATCATCCCATTCCCTGTCCCAGGATGTGCCGTCCGGATCAATGCTGAGGATACGGATAATGGCTGACGGCGTGTTGGTGGTCCCTTGTCCCACCAAAATTCCGTTGAGGTAGGCCTGCACAAGGCAGTTGCTCACCCCCAGTGGCGAAAAGTCCACGTGCACTGCATAGTTCGAGATTCCCGCCTTGGTCATTCTATCCGCCGCCAATATCCCGTTGGTTACAGTGCCAAAGGTGCCGATCATCGAGCTCTGCACATAGGCGCCGACCGGCAGTGCGTTGCTTGGGTCCACATCCTGATATTGCACGTCCAGCGCCAACAGATTGGTCGGCAGGGCGATGGTTACGCCGTCCTGTCCGCTGCTGGTCAGGTTGGAGACGATCAAAGTCACACCATCCTGGCCTGAGCTGCCCAGATTGGAGATCACCTCGAAAGAGGCTTGGCCCAATGATGTGTTGGTCAATCCTTGATACACGATGCTTTCATTCTCACTGGTGATCGTGATGGATGGTATTTGGGAAGCGACAATTTGGAACGCAGTCGGCGCAATGGGAGCCTGCGGATTTTCCGGCGTCACATCAATCTCGTCGCACGTTACAGAGGTTGTGCCTATCAACGCACTGAATAAACGCACGCGGTTGATCCTGCCCGTGCCATCACCCAGCATTGTGCCCGCGGCCAACGAAAGGTTATTCAGCACGGCCAGGGACGACCCGCTTGGATTGGTCGTCTGCGCTACCAGCACCCCGTAAAGATAGGCGCGGACGATATAACCGCTCGCGCCGACCGGCGAATAGTCCGCGCTGAGCACATAATTGCTGGTGCCGGCCTTCGTCTGCGTCACCGTGCCCAACACCGCCTTGTTGACGCCATTGGTGGGGCCGACCATCTGCGATTGGACATAGGCCCCACCGGCAATGTGTTGGAAGGGTCCAGGTCCTCATAATTCACACTTAGCGCCGACGTGTTCGCAGGCATGGCGATGCCGACGCCGTCCTGTCCGCCACTTGTCAGATTGGAGACGATTAAAGCCGACCCGTCCTGGCCAGTGCTGCCCAGGTTCGAGATGACCAGAAAAGCCTGCCCCAATGATATGTTGGTCAGGCCCTGATAAACCACGGTATTGGCCAGTGCGGCCGGGGCCAAACCCAGTATGACCAGGCTGACCAGCCACCACCGGGTCCATCCCCGGAAGCAGGGGGACACTGGCCGGGGATGTGGAATTGTCACCGGAATGTAACAAAGAGAACTGCGAAAATATGTCTTCATAGACGTTTGATTTGGATCTTGGTTTTTAACTTCCAATAACCATCGGACAAGGGCCCTAACGTTGCCTAAGCCACAATCCCATCACGTACCGGGCAAATGGGATGTCGTTATCATGCATTATCGAAGTGATAAGTCAATCTTTAATAGTTTCGAACGAACTAAGCTATTGTCGCCGAGCCGAATCGCCACGGTCGAACGTCAAAAATGATTGACAACGCCTGCTTATTTTGATAGTAAATTTTTTGTCTTTTGTTCAGTTGCGTAAACTCACGAAAGGAAAACCCGAAGTTGTCCGGGAAGAAACTGCATGAAAACCATCTTCAAAGCACTTTCCCCCTCCGCAGGTCTTTTATTGGGCACGGCGGTGTGTGCCAACGCTATTGTCCTGCCGCCGCCAGCGAAGAATCTGTTCGCGGCGGATTTCTACAACGGCAACATTTATGAAATCACGCCCGGCGGCACACCCAGCACCTTTGTCTCCGGACTGGGCATGGATGAAGCGGTGGGGCTGGCCTTTGACAGTGCGGGCAATCTCTTTGTGGCGAACTTAAACAGTTGGGCCGTCACCAGGATTACGCCGGGTGGTGTGCAGGGCACTTTTGCTTCCGGGCTGGGCGCCCCCTGGGGAGTGGCCTTCAACAGCGCGGGCGATTTGTTCGTCTCGAGCTATCTCAATGGCAGCATCTATGAATTCACGCCCGATGGCACGCAAACCACCTTTGTCTCCGGGTTAAGCAATCCTGAGGGACTGGCCTTTGACAGCGCCGGTAATTTGTATGAAACGGATTATGGCAGCGGCAGCGTCATTAAAATCACTCCCGGCGGCGTCAAAAGCACCTTCGCCACCGGACTGGGGGGCGAACAAGGGCTGGCCTTTGACAGCGCCGGCGATTTGTTTGTGGCGGTTTCGACCAGCGGCATCGTTTATGAAATCACTCCCGGCGGGGTAAAAAGTGTTTATGCCTCCGGTTTGGGCAGTCCGGGAGGCCTGGCGTTTGACAGCGCGGGTGATCTGTTCGTGGGCGATGCCTCCAGTGGCAACATCTATGAATTTACACCGGGCGGAACCAAAAGCACATTTGCCTCCGGGCTGGGTCAATTGGCGGGACTGGCCTTCCAGCCCGTGCCGGAACCGGCGGCTTTGGGTGTGCTGTCCTTCGGCGCCGCCGTGCTCCTGGCCCACCGGCGCAAAAATCCGGTGGCAAAGTCCAGTTGAAAGTTAAAACAGCCCCGGGTATCAGCCTTCGCCGGGTTACGGCGCAACAGGTGCCCGCCCCACGTTTGCGTTCTCTGTTCCTTGTGGTTTAAAATGAAACTTAACAGAAGCAAAGGGCGGCTTCATTGATTTTTCTGATTCCCGGTTTGATCTTTTCAATTCACGCTTTTTCCAACATGCGGTTAATGTCTCCTGCATGAACGGAGAAAATTCAAACCGAACAGTCATGAAGATTGTATTCGCCCGCCTGCCCGTGTTCCTGCTGGTGATTTTGCCGGTCGCCTTTACCCCGGGTTGTGCGACCCCCTATCTTTGGAACCGCACGTCAGAATTCCAATGGAAACCCGTGCCCGCCGTGCAGGTGCTGGCCGTTACCAACACGAACCAGCAGTGCGACGCGGTGGTGGTGTTCAAGCAGAGTGCACAGGTGGGCATAAACTACTTCTCCAGAGATGTTGCCTGGCGCGTCAGCCAGTCGTCCGACGACCTGGCCACGACATCCGGGGCCATTCGTTACCTCACCAATTCCTCGCTCGGAGTTGAATCCCTGCCGGTGTATGCGCCGGGAAAAGTGCCCGTCAACGCGACTTCCCAGCCGCCGGGTTACGTGGTTTTGAACCGGACCAACAAGGTGCTTGTGGTTTACCGGGACGGGGTGCCATCCGGTCCGTACACGTTGCCCGTCAGCCTGCATCCGAAAAAAACCACGCAGCGGGTGCTGTTAACGCCGGTTACGGTGCTGTTGGACGTGCCGATGTGCGCTTTCGGGCTGGTGGTCTATGTCGCGCTCCATTTGTAGCGGCAGGCAGTTCGTGTTTGCGGTTATTTTTGGCTGAAAAACGCTCGCCCCACCGATTGGGTTTAACCCATGTCACTTGTCACACGTCACCCTCCACCCGTCTTGAGAAAGGTCCCTTTTCGCAGTTCCTCGAAGGCTTGCTGGAGTTGTTCCTGCGTGTTCATCACGATGGGTCCATACCATGCCACCGGCTCCTGAAGCGGCTTTCCGGACACCAGCAGGAACCGGATGCCATCTTCCCCGGCCTGGACTTCCACGTCGTCGCCGGTGTCGAACAGGACGAGCGAACGGTTGTCCGCTTCCGTGGGCGGCGTGGTGTCGGCCCAGCCGAGACTTTCGGTCGGCACCGCCAGCGGGGCGGACGCGTTGCAGAACTTGCCGCTCCCGGCAAAGACGTAGGCGAAGGCATGGCTCGATTTCTCGACGGGCAGCCGCTTGCGTTTGCCGGGCGGCACGGTGACGTCAAGGTAGGTCGGGTCGGCGGCGATGCCTTCGACGGGACCGCGTTTGCCCCAGAACTGGCCGCAGATGATCCGGGCCGTCGTGCCGTCGTCTTCGGTGACTTCGGGAATTTCCAGCGCCTTGATTTCCTGATAGCGCGGCGCGGTCATTTTGAGCGCCGACGGCAGGTTGGCCCACAACTGGAACCCGTGCATGCGGCCCAAGGGATCGCCTTTGGGCATTTCCTGGTGGATGATGCCCCGGCCCGCCGTCATCCACTGGAGGTCGCCCGGGGCGATGGCGCCTTTGTTGCCCAGGCTGTCGGCGTGCTCGACGGTGCCGGCCAGGACGTAGGTGATGGTTTCGATGCCGCGATGCGGATGCCATGGAAAACCAGCGAGGTAATCGTCCGGAATGTCGTTGCGGAAATCATCGAGCAGGAGGAAGGGATCGAAATCGGTGGTGTTGCCGAAGCCGAACGCGCGGCGCAGGTGCACGCCCGCGCCTTCGAGGGTCGGTTTGGCTTTGATCAAGCGTTTGATGGGTCGGATGGACATATGGTTTCTCCCCGGTTCAGTTTATGGTGACGACCGTGGGAACATTACGCGCTGACAGCGCGCTGTCAACCCGACACGAAAGGACGGAGGTCGGAAGCCCGAAGGCAGAAGCCGGAAGTAAAAGCAGAAACATTCAACAGCCAACATCCAAACCGGATTAATCGCCAGCCGGTTGACTTGCCCTGCTTTAAATCTGCGTCCATCCGCGATTATCTGCGGTTAAAACCATTTCGCGAGTCTGGCGGATTTCGCGGTTCAAGAATCTGCCGCCAATAGCGTATTTCTTGTCAATCACTTATAAACATTGACTGATACGTTATTTTTAGATTAAATAATCCTGTCAGCACAGGCCCCTGGTGTGCTTTTGCAATCGGAGTAAGTATGAACGGTTCCCGGCCATGTGTTCCCGTTGAGATCCGACCGCTGCCTTTCTCTACGGCCCGCTCCCGGTGTAAAACCACGGCACGAATTAACCCGCCGTCGCCTTCGACGGGACGGCGTCCCGGCAGGAGGCTCATCGTCAATCCGCCTCCCGGCTGGTGTTTTTCATCGTCCCCGTCAACCATGAAACTCAACCGCACCCGACCATGAAAACTCATTCGCTCATTGTTCTTCCGGTTTTTTTCCTGTCGCTCAAACTCGTCTCCGCTCAAAGCACTCCGTTGCTGGGCATTCAGGTTGCCGGTGGAATTCCCCAACTGACCTGTACCGGGGCCACCGGCGCGGTATGTCAAATCCAGTATTGTGATGGGCTGATCGGCACGAACAACTGGCTCTGTCTCACCAACCTGGCGGTGACGAACGGTCTCTGTGTGATTCCCGATGCCGGTTCGGCCGGGGTGTCGGGCCGGTTTTACCGTGCGCTGGTCGCATCGCCCGGCCTGGCATTTGTCCGCGCGGGTTCCTTTTCGATGGGTGACACCTTCGGCGACCTTGGCGTAGATGAAACGCCCGTCCACGCCGTGAGCGTCAGCGGTTTCTATATGGATCGAATGGAGGTTTCGAAGGCCCTGTGGGATATCGTGGCGGGGTGGGCGACGAACAGCGGCTATGCCTTCGCCGCGAATGCCGGCGCCGGCAAGGCGGCCAATCATCCGGTGCAGCGCGTCACGTGGTATGACGCCGTGAAATGGTGCAATGCGCGCTCGGAGATGGCGGGTCTCGGCCCGGTTTACTACAGCGACAGCAGCCTGACCCAGGTGTATCGCAACGGCCAGGTGACTCCGTTTCCGAACTGGGCCACCAACGGTTATCGGCTGCCGACTGAGGTGGAATGGGAGAAGGCGGCACGGGGAGGCGTAACCGCTCACCGCTTCCCCTGGACGGATGCCGATACCATCACCCACAGCCGGGCAAATTACTTCAGCAGCACAAACTTCCCTTTTGATGCCAGTCCCACCCGCGGTTATAACCCGGCGTTTACGAATGGGGTGACGCCCTATACCAGCCCGTGCGGTTCTTTCGCCACAAACGGTTTTGGATTGTACGACATGTCCGGCAACGTCTGGGAATGGTGCTGGGATTGGTACGACCAGAACTGGTACACCAATTCGGCCGCGGCGCAAACGGATACGCGTGGACCGGTCACCGGGACCCAGCGGGTCTTGCGGGGCGGTTCGTGGGAAGCCAACGCCAGCGATAATCGCTGCGCCAACCGGGATGCCAAATCACCGTCAACCTCCGTCAACGAAACCGGCTTCCGGTGTGTGCGCGGGCCTTGACGGGAGGCGGCGGGAGCGGAGGGGGGAAAAACCTGAAGTCCGCGGCAGCCCGTTGAGTGGTCCCTTCACAGTCCGCTTCGCCCGCCGTCATAAGTCCACTCCAACCAAAAGAAATCTCCGCAAAAGTGGAGCGCCGAGCACCGTCTCGGCACGAGGTGCTGGATTGTCCCTATGAGCCGAGTCGGTGCCCGGCGCTCCGAACGCACGCAGCGAAGCCTGTTTCCGGCCCCGGTTCCCTTGGTTTTCTTCTGGGAAAGATTTTGCGCCTTTTTTGCGTCAAAGCATTTTTCTTGTGCGATTTTTCCGGCGGCGGGCATTACCTTATGGAACATCATGACTGAAGATGCCGAACTGATAAGCCGCTATGCCGCCGACGGGTCGGAGGCCGCCTTCGCCGAATTGACCCGGCGGCATGTGGACCTGGTCTATTCCGCCGCCCTGCGGCTGGTAAACGGCGACGTGCATTCCGCCTAGGATGTCACCCAACAGGTTTTCACGGAAGTGGCCCGGCAGGCGAAACGGCTGGCCCGGCATCCCGCGCTGGTGGGCTGGCTTTATACCACCACCCGGCTGATGGCGTTGCGGGTCAATCGAACGGAGCAACGACGCAAAGCCCGCGAGCAGGAGGCCAATACCATGAATGAACTCCTCCACCACGACGAACCGCCAGCGGATTGGAACCAGCTCCGGCCGGTGCTCGAAGACGCCATGCACGAACTGGACGACCAGGACCGGCATGCCGTCCTGCTTCGCTATTTTCAAAACAAAACCCTCAACGAGGTGGGGGCGGCGTTGAATCTGACCGAGAACGCCGCGCGAATGCGCGTGGAGCGCGCCCTGGACAAGTTACGCGGGAAGCTGGCCCGGCGCGGCGTCACCACCACCGCATCGGCGCTGGCCGCCGCGGTCGCCGCCAATGCCGTCCAGGCCGCGCCTGCCGGTTTTGCCGCCACGCTTTCCGCTGCCGCCATCGCCGGCGGCGCTGTCCAGGCTTCCACCCTTATCGCCGCAACCAAAACCATTGCCATGACTACACTACAAAAAACCATTGTGACCGCGTCGCTCGCCGCCGCGGTTGGAACCGGAATCTACGCCGTCCACCAGAACTCGCAACTGACTGCCCAAATCCAAACGCTCCAACAGGAGCGGGTGCCGTTGACGACGCAAATCCAGCAATTGGAGCAGGAACGCGATCAGGCGACCAACCAACTGGCCGCGGTGCTGGACGAAAACGCGCGATTGAAATCCAACCCGAACGAGTCCGAACTGCTGAAACTGCGCGGTGAAGTCGGGCCGCTCCGACAACGGGCAGCAGCCGACCAGGCGGATGCCTCACGCAGCGGCCTGGCCAAGATGATGAACGATCCGGCCATGAAGGAATTCTTACACCAGGCGCAACTGGACAAAATCAAATCCATGTTTGCCGATCTGGTCAAGGGGTTGAAACTGACGCCGGAACAAGCGAATCAATTTTACCAGTTGATTAACGACAACGCTTCAAAACACCTGGAGCAGCTCACGGCCACGGGACAGACGACTTCGGACCCGGGCGCCGATGACCAGGAACTGGGAAAACAGTTGCAAGTGCTGTTGGGTGATGCGGGCTTTGCCCGATTCAAGGAATACGGCGAAGAAATTCCAGCGCGGACCACCATTTCGCTGCTGAATACTCAATTGGGAGACACTCCGCTCAGCGCCGAACAAAACGCGCAACTGCTTCAGGTGATAAAGGCCGAGCCGAACAATTTGACAGAGGGCATCACCGGCGCTCCGGACCAGGCTTTTCTGGGGTCGCAAGCGGACATTGATGCTTTCCTGCAACAGGTGACTGCCAGCAACCAGCGGATTCTGCAACAGGCCGGCAGTTTTCTCACACCCGACCAATTGGCCGCGCTCAACACCGTCCTGACCAAAGCCATCGACACCCGAAAGCTCTCGGCCGCCGCCCTGATTCAGAAGCACTGACGATCGGAGTTAGGAGATGGGAGATGGAAGATGGGAACCGGAATGCAGAAGTTGGACGGAGCGGAAGCCGCGCCCGCCTTCGCGTGACAAGGCGATCAGTTTTGAACGTCTAACCGCTCCGCCCCATCTCAATAAAAAACGACAAGGTATGCAACGACCGGTTTCTATCATCGTGTTCGGAATTCTGAATTTTGTGTTCGCCGCGCTCGGCGTCATCGGACTGATCGCCTCCATCACCCTGCTCAACCTGCCGGCCGATTCGAACAATCCCGTCATCCAATTCATCCATGAACGTCCGGGCTATGCCGTCTGGTTGAAGCTGGGCATGGCGCTGGGGGTGTTGGGTTGTGCGCTCCTGCTGGCATCAGGCTTTGGCCTGTTGTCCCTGAAGCCCTGGGCGCGCCCCGCCTCCTTGGTTTGTGCGATTTATCTCATCCTGTTTTGTGGCGGCGGGATGCTCATCAATCTCATTTTTATGGACCAACCCATGCTCGGACCAGCCCAACAGCAAAGGGCATTTGAAACCGTCGCGGCCATTGGCGGGCCGATCAGTGGAACCATCGGCGGGGTTGTTTGGCTGATCTATCCTCTCCTGCTGCTGGCCTTCATGTTGCAACCGAAAGTAATGGCGGCCTTCCGCCCACTGGTTCCGCCGCAAGCGTAGGTGTGGTCTTCGGCGTATTTCGCGGCTGAAAGAAAAAAACTAACAGCCGCCATCGGCTGGCGGACTCTCGGTTTCAGGCGGGAGCGTACCGGGCGATTGCCGCCTGCAGGGTGTCCAGTTCGAAAGGTTTGCAGATAAAGGAATCGACGCCCCCGAGGGGGCAATCGGACGACTGAAGTTTTTCAGGAAAGGCCGTGATCATCACGACCGCCTGACTGGGTGAGCGCTGTTTGATGGCCGCGGCCAACTGATCGCCTCTCATCTCCGGCATCAGGTAATCGGTAAAAATCATGTCGAACTTGCCAGGCTCAAACAACGCCAGCGCCTCGGCGCCGCTCTTGGCCCCGTGGACGAGATAACCTTCGCCCTGGAGAAGGATCTGGACGCTCTGGCGAACGAGAGATTCGTCGTCCACCACCAGTATGTGACGTTGCCTGCCAGTACGCATTTTCATCATTGCCATCTAATCGCAAATTCCGTGCCAGTTCTCTCGCCCATTTATACGCCCGGCGTTTACGGACTGCCGGCTATCGGTATCGATTTCCGAGGCCGAAAATGATGGACAGAAGGCTGAAAACAGGGGAGCCGCAGCCGGCAGATGGCAGATGGAAAATGCCGCAGCTGACGCAATGGGTTTGGCATATAATTGGCTGAACAAACCGAAATGCGCCTGAAAACTGGTATTTTTATGGTTTTGACTTCGATCCTGTGTTTCCGGTTTACACCGGAAATCCGCGCCCAAAGCAACGTGGTAGTGGCCTTCACGACGACCAATTCCACGCCGCTCAACATCGGATTCGCCGGCTTCACCACCGAATTGTTGGGCACGGGCATCGAGTATGGCGACACCAACATGCAAAAATATGCCGCGATACTTTCGCCGGGCTGGTTGTTGTTTCCGGCCGGGACAACGGGCGATGCCTTCAACTGGCAGACCAGCCTGACCGATACCAACTGGGTCAATACCATCGGCCTGATGGAAGGCCCGAACAACCCCGCTTCCAATCTGACCGCCGACACGGTCCTCGCGCTCCAGGGCAAGGGCGGCGCGCAATTCACCAATTTTGCCGGTCTGGCTGACAATCTCGGCGGCGCACAAATCATTGTGTGCATCAATGGTTTCACCGACACGAACACCGCCGATGCCGGCGCATTCGCCGCATTTGCCTTGAGCAACCACATTCACGTGGCGGCGTGGGAATTGTGCAACGAGCCGTATCTGTTCCAGGGCTCGAACGATTTCTTCACCAACGGCACGGATTATTGCAACAAGATGCTGCCGTACCGTAATGCCATCAAGGCGGCCGATTCCAATGCGGTGGTGGCGGTATTCTTCAGTGATCCCTCACGACCCGGCATGAGCTGGGACAATGCCCTGGCCCGCTATGGCGCGACGAATCAATTCTGGGACGCGGTGGTTTACCATTACTATCCGCAGTTGCCGACGAACGCCGCTTTTGCGGATTTGATGGCGATGGACAATGGCATCCTCTACAGCAACAGCACGCTGTACATCACCAACACCCTGATGGCCGACAACAATTCCAACACAACGTTCTTGCTGACGGAATTGAATCCAATCAACGGCAACGGCAATGGCACCCAAAATCCGCCGACCAGCACGCTTTACGGCGGCATCTTCGACACGGAATATATCATACGCCTGTCCACCTGTCCGCGCGTGAGTTTTGCCGGCAGCTACCAACTCGTCAACGGCAGCGGTGTGGACACCACCAATCAATTCTGGAATCCGGTGACCCGGGCCGCCACGAATAATTACGTAACCAACACCATTGGGCTGCCGTTCGGTTATTTCCTCAGCGCCCAGGGTTCTGCCGAAGCGGTGGCTTATTGGGCCATCAACCGTTCCACAGCAGTGTGTGCCACCACCGTGGGGACGAATTGCCCGACCGTGCCCATGGATACCAATGGCACTCCCCTGCCGGCGATTTACGCGCAGGCTTACCAGGGTGACAATGGCCGGCGTTATGTGCTGCTGACCAACAAGGGCTCGAACGCCGTGCCGGTGCAAATCACCCAGGACGGCAACACGCTGACCAATCCATTCCTCGAAACGTTTGTGACCGGCAGCGATCCGAGCGTCGTCAATTCCAATCCGGCGACCAACAACATCGTCATCCAGACGATGACCGTGACCAACCCGGTCATCATTCCTGAATTCAGCGTGGTGCGGCTGGAATGGACGGCGTTCAGCGTGCCGCCGCCGGTGCTGGCCCTGACCGTGTCCAATGCGATGCAGAATCTACAATGGACCGGCCTGACGAACGTCGTTTATAACGTCCAGGGCGTCACCAATCTTCTGGGAACGTGGACGACGCTGGGCCGGGTGGCCAATCCGCAGACTGATTTCGGCTTCACCAACTGGAATTCCGGGCCACAGCAGTTTTACCGTCTGGCGGTTCCTTGAGCACAGGCGGAATGTAAGGCAGAGAAAATCGCACTCATCCGCCGACGCCGGCGTATTCTTCATCTACCTTGAGATTCATGCCCATCAGGATGAGATCGTGTGACACGGCTTTCATGTCGAGCACGTAATCCTCCAGGCACATGATCCGGGAGAAACCAATGTCTTCCAGCGCGCGGATGGCCACCTTGCGTTCGCCGTTGAGTTCGGTCTCCAGCTTGCGCAAACCCAGAACCCGCGCGATTTGCACCTGTTCCTCCACCAGGATTTTAGCCACGTCGCGTCCGCGGTAACCGGGATGCGTCAACACGCCGATCAAGCCGATATGCCGCTTCCAGCCGCCCGCCCTTTGATGCAGCGTCGCTTCGCCGATGATTTTGCTGCCGTGCAACATCAACAACGGCAGGTTGCGCTCGAAATCGGGGTGGCGGCACCAGTCGTGGAACATTTTGCGCTCATAAATGGGCTGTTTGATGAACAGCCGCTCCTCCTCGGGCACGGCGAGAAAAAATTTGTGAAGTTTGGCTTCGTCCCGTTTGTTGAGCGGGCGCACGATGACCGACGTGCCGTCGCGCAACTTCAATGAGATCGGATATTTTTCGAGCGCAAGTTCGAGCATGGCATTCTTTTTTGTTCCGCCATTCCTGTAGCATAAACCCGTCGGTTTGAAAAGCTCGAACCGGTCGAAGGGACCGCGGGAGTTCCACCCGCCGCGGCCGGGATGGCCGGAAGCATCCCAAAATTCCGAAGGCTTTGCGCAAGCGGAGGTTCTGCGGCTGAGACCGCCGCGCCCGGCCCGGCTTTTTTATCGCCTCGTGGCGATATCCGTGTCATCTTCGCCACCCGTGGCCGACACAACACTGACCGACAAAACCCGCGCGTTTCTCGACTCCGCCGGTTGGGACGTCGCTGGCGAGCCGCTCACCGGCGACGCCTCGGCCCGGAAATATTTCCGGCTGCGAAAAGAGAGGCTAAGCGCCATTCTCATGGACGCCTCGCGGGCACTGGCATCCGTCGCACCCTTTGTCCGGATGGACGAACATCTGCTCAAGCTTGGCTTCAGCGCGCCGGTCATTCTCGCCCGCGACGAGGCAAAAGGCTTGCTGCTGCTGGAAGATTTTGGTGATGCCACCTTTGCCCGGCTGTTGGATGACGGCACGGAACCGGAAAAGCTTTTCACCCTGGCAACCGACGTTCTGATTGCTTTGCACAAACTTCCCCAGGCCATTCCCGCCGACCTGCGCGCGTATCATCCGGAAAAAATGCTCGAAGACATCGAACTGTTTCTGGACTGGTGCACGCCGGGCATCTCTGAAACGGGCCGGGCTGAATTCACATCCGCCTGGCGTGAAGTGCTGCCGGTGGCGCATCGGGTGCCGGCCTCGCTGCTCTTGCGCGATTATCACGTGGCCAATCTGATGCTGCTGCCTGATCGCACCGGCGTCCCACAGGCCGGGTTGCTCGATTTTCAGGACGCGTATCAAGGCCCGGTCACCTACGACCTGGTGTCGCTGCTCGAAGATGCCCGGCACGATATGCCGGAGGGGTTGCCGGAAAAAATGACGGCGCGTTATCTCGCGCAATTCCCGGCGCTGGACCGGAACCATTTTGAAACTTCCCTGGCCATTCTGGCGGCGTTGCGACATACGCGGGTGCTGGCCATCTTCGAACGGTTGAGTCGGCAAGAGGGCAAGCACGATTACAAGCAACTCCATTCCCCGCGCGTGGAGCGATTGTTGCAAAAAGCGTTGCGCCATCCCATGCTGAGTCACGTGAAATACTGGTTTGATGAATACGTGAAACCTGTTGCATGAGCGCGACTATGTTTTCGCAAACCAAACCCCGGGAGCGTCGGCATCTTGCCGGGGTGTGGCGCCCTGATCTGGAGACTCGCCGGCAGGATGCCGGCGCTCCCGGACATGCACTTGCGCAGCTTGCACAAAGAGTGGCCAAATCAATTGAAGCAACTCCCCATGCCTGACATCAAAAAAGCGATGGTGCTGGCTGCCGGTTACGGCACACGGCTGAAACCCCTGACCGACCGCATCCCAAAACCGCTGGTGCCCATCGCCGGCAAACCGATGATTCAATACGCGCTCGAAAAGCTGCAGGCCTACGGCATTGAAGAAGTCGTCATCAACGTCTCGCATCTCAAGGAGCAACTGAAGGCGTGGCTGGCCGGACGCAAAAACCTGACGGTCAAATTGTCCGAGGAGGCCGAGCCGCTCGAAACCGGCGGCGGATTGAAAAAGGCTCTGCCGTTGCTGGGTGACGAACCGGTGTTCGTCGTCAACAGCGACATCATCTGGACCGACGAAGGTGAAAGTGCACTCGACCGGCTGGCGCGCCATTGGGACGACACGAAAATGGATTTTCTACTGCTCGCACAACCCAGGTCCAAAGCCGTTGGCTACGACCAAGGCGAAGACCACCTGTTCATCAAGCCCGACAACACGATTGATTGGAGCGAACACGATGCCCCGTACATCATCGCCGGCATCGGCATTTTTCATCCGCGCATGTTGCACGGCGCGCCCGACGGAAAATTCTCCGTGAAAATCCTCTGGCATCAGGCGCTGAAGCAAAACCGGTTGTTCTGCGTGCCGCATCACGGTCGCTGGTTCCAAACCGGCACCCTGGCCGACATCAAAAAAGCCGAGGAACAACTGAAATAATATCCGCAGAATTCCAACCGCGCCAACGTCTTCCCCAAAACCGGCACCGGCCAATTACCACTTCCGCCATTTTTTATTTCCCTTGCTATCTACTTTTCTGCATAAATTGGGCTTGTGAAATGCAGCAGCGCAATTTTCAGGCACGGGAAGGCGGCGGTTGCCCTTATCGAGGTCCCGCCATTTGGCCCGGCTTTCAGTCGGGTCAACGGGAAAGACCTTATCGCCCGGCCTGACTTATTGAACAACGTTTAATCAAGGAGACCCGGACATGCCCATGACCAAACCCATCGCCACCGTCATCGCGGCCGCCACCATCAGCATCCTCGTCCTGGCCGGCTGCAAGCAGAACTCGCAAAGTTCCGCAACCCCCGCCGGCGGCAATGGTCTGGTCAAAATCCGTGTCGGTTACATCGGCCTGACCTGCGAGGCCCCCATCTACATGGCGGTGGAAAAGGGGTTCTTCAAGGAGGAAGGACTGGACCCGGTCCTGGTCAAATGCGACTGGTCGGATTACAAGGACGTAATGGCGTTGGGCGGTTTTGACATCACCCATCACCTGGTCATGTATTTTCTCAAGCCCATCGAACAGGGCCTGGACGTGAAATTCACCGGCGGCATCCATCGCGGCTGCCTGCGGGTCCAGGCGGCGGTGAACGGGAAAATAAATTCTGTTGACGACCTTCGGGGCAAGCGGATTGGCATCCCCGGCATGGGCACTCCGCCTTTCATTTTCGCCAACCGGGTCCTCACCGCCCATGGCATTGACCCATCCAAAGAGATTACGTGGATCGTTTACCCGGCCGGAGAGCTGGGCCTGGCGTTGGACAAGGGAGACGTGGACGCGGTGGCTGATTCTGAACCGATCGGCACCCTGCTGGTCGCCCAAGGCAAGGTGAAGAACATCGCCGACCAGGCGAAGGATGCACCTTACAAGGACGAATATTGCTGCGAGGTGATTGTGAATGGCAAATTCCTTGCCGCCAATCCCAAGGCCGCTGCCGCCGCCACGCGCGCCCTGCTCAAGGCAGCCAAGTGGGTGCAAACCAATCCCGCCGCGGCCGCCCGGCTTTCGGTTGAAAAAAAATATCTCGCGTCGAACCCGGAACTCAACATGGTCGCGATTTCGCATTTGAATTACATCCCAAGCGTTTCTCTCGCCGAGGCCTCGGTCAAATCAGCCGCTGTCGCCATGAAGCAAGACGGCCTGCTCAGCCCCAGCACCGACGTGGATGAACTGGCCAAACGCGCCTTTGTGCATCTGGATGGAGTTTCGGATGAATGGATCAATTCGCTGCAGGTGGAAAAAGTGGCCGGCGGCCAATTGCCCCCGGATGAAAACGCCCGCCTGCTCGCCGAGCTGTCGCATAGCAAGGCGACTGTCACCGAATATGGCGAAATGTCATGTTGCAGACTGGCCAACACCAAGTAAACATCGCTCCGCTCGGAATGAAGGAGCCGGTACCAAAAGCCGACCTCAGACGTGCTGCCGCGTCCAAGGGACGGTGGCGGGCCTTTCTGCCGGTTCCGGGGGCCGTCCTGGTGGCGCTCGCCGTTCATCTGGGACTTCCGAACAACGAGTTGCCATCCGAAGCCGGTTTATACTCGCGTTTTTTGACATTCATTCTTGGCGCGGCCGTCGCCGCCGGGCTGGTCCAGTTTCTCTGGCCGGGCCTGCGCCGTTGGATGCGGAACATGTGCCCGATTTTCGGGGCGGCCATCCTGACCTTGAGCCTGTGGGAATTAATTACCGGAGTTTTGCGTTGGCTCCCCCTGCCCTATTTCCCGGCTCCGGCGGCGGTGTTGCAAAGCATGGTCAATGATCGGGCTCTGCTCTTCGACAGTACCTGGCATTCGTTGCTTTTGTTGCTTTCGGGTTACGTGCTGGGCGTCGCGATTGCCCTGATCACCGGAGTTTGCATCGGCTGGTCAACCAGCATGCGTTATTGGGGCATGCCGCTGCTGAAGGTGGTCGGACCCATCCCCGCCACCGCCTGGATTCCGCTCGCGATGGTGGTTTCTCCTTCCGCGATGCTTTCGGCGGTGGGTCTGATTTCACTTGCGGTCTGGTTTCCGGTAACGATGTTGACCATCTCCGGCATCGCCAACACTCGCGCGTCCTACCTGGACGTCGCCCGCACCCTGGGCGCGGGGCGGATTTATCTCATCTTTCGGGTCGCCATCCCCGCCGCCATGCCCAGCATCTTCGTCGGATTGTTTATGGGATTGGGAACCTCATTCCTGACGCTGGTGGTGGCTGAGACGGTCGGCGTGAAATCCGGACTGGGCTGGTACGTGAGCTGGGCACAGGGCTGGGCGGAGTACGGAAAGGTCTTCGCCGCCCTGATTATCATGGCCGCCTTTTTTTCAACCATCATGACCTTGCTGTTCAAGTTGCGTGACCGCGTGCTGGGCTGGCAGAAAGGAATGATCAAATGGTGACGTCCTCCCCAGCGGCCTCCAATGAAGGTTCCCCGCTCAGGATTCTGGGGATTAAGAAGACTTTTCCCGCAGCCAACAGCGCGACGGCGCAAACGCCGGCTTTGGACGAAACCACCGTCTCGGTGGCGGCCGGCGAATTCATCTCCATCATCGGTCCGAGCGGCTGCGGCAAATCCACGCTCTTGCGCCTGATTGCCGGTCTCGATTTTCCCGACTCGGGCGAATTGTGGGTCGGCGATGCCCCCATCACCGGCCCCGGCGCCGAACGGGGCCTGGTTTTTCAGGATCCCAACCTTTTCCCCTGGCTCACGGTCAGCCACAACATTCAGGCCGGCCTGGTCGCGCGCGGCGTGCTCCATCAGAAACGGCACGAAGTGGATGAATTCATGCGGCTGGTGGGACTGGAAGCCTTTGCCCATGCTTATCCGCACCATCTTTCCGGTGGCATGGCCCAACGCGTCGCCCTGGCCCGGGCACTCATTAATCATCCCCAGGTGCTGCTGCTGGACGAACCGCTGGGCGCGCTGGACGCGTTCACCCGCATGCGGATGCAGGACGAAGTGCTGCGCCTCTGGCAGGCCCGCCGCACCACCATCCTCCTGGTGACCCATGACATTGACGAAGCCATCTACATGGGTGACCGCATTTTGATCATGACGCCGCGACCCGGCCGGGTCGAACAAATCATCCCCGTCGCCCTGGAACGTCCGCGCCAACGCAATAGCGAGGCATTTCTCCGTCTCCGGAGCGAGATATTGGACTTGCTCCACCTGGCCGGCAGCGACTCCCGTAAATCCGGGGGTGGACCATTCCCGGAAGGCGGCGCATCTGGAACGACACCCCCCGTGCCCGGCAATTCCCCCGGTTGTGAAATTTCTTCACCGCCCACCGGCGGGACCGACTGGCCGGATTTGGACGCCCAGGTGATTATCATCGGTGGCGGACCGGCTGGTTCGACCCTCGGCGCTTATCTGGCGCAGGCCGGTGTGCGCCATTTGATTCTGGACCAGGCCGTGCATCCGCGTGCACACGTCGGCGAGTCGCTGGTTTGCTCCACGACCCGTATTTTTCAGGACATTCATTTTCTGCCCGTGATGGAACGGGAACCATTCGTGCGCAAGTACGGTGCGGTCTGGACCCACTGGGGAAACGAGCAGGAGCATGTCATCCGCTTTCGTGAAATTCCCGAGCTTGGCCTCACCCAGGATTACACCTATCACGTGGATCGCAGCCGGTTTGACCAGCTCCTGCTCCAACACGCCGCGCGTCAGGGTTCCCGGGTGCTCGAAAATGCGCGCGTGGAAAACGTCGAGTTTGACGCATCCGGCGCCGCCACCGGGGTGCGCGTGAAGCACAACGGCCAGGAACGCCGGTTGCGCTGCCGGCTGGTGGTGGACGCCTCGGGCCGGAGCACAGTTCTGGGCTCGCAACTCCACCTCAAACGCCACGACGCCCTCTTCGATCAATTCGCCCTGCACAACTGGTTTGAAGGCGTGGACCGCGGGCCGGCGGAAACGGCGGATTATATTCACATCCACGTCCTGCCGCTGCCGCGCGCCTGGGCCTGGCTGATTCCCATCAACCGGACGGTGACGTCCGTGGGTATTGTCACCAAGGGCGCCGATTTCACCAAAGGCGGGGAGACGGCGGAGGCATTTTTTGCCCGTCACGTCGCCAGTCATCCGTTGCTCGCGCGCCGGATGGCCGGGGCCCGCCCGGTGCAGGAGTTCACACGCGAAGGCAATTACAGCTACGTCATGGACCGTTTTGCCGGCGACGGCTGGCTGCTCGTGGGCGACGCCGCGCGTTTCGTGGACCCGGTTTTTTCCTCCGGCGTGAGCGTCGCGTTGGAATCGGCCAAGCGCGCCGCGGAAGCCATCATTCATGCGCTGAAGCGCAACCGCGTGAGCGCCGATGCCTTTGCCGGATACGAGCGGACGTTGCGCGCCGGCGTGGACATCTGGCGGGAATTCATCCTGCTCTATTACCAGTTGCCACCGCTTTTCCTGGACCTGATTGCCCGGCCCGATACCCGGGGCCAATTGACCAAACTCTTGCAGGGCGACGTCTATGACCGGTCGGCGGTGCCGATTCTGGCGCAGATGCACGGCACCATTCAAGCGGTGGCGGCCGACCAGCAACATCCCTGGCACCCGCACCTGAGCAAAGATTTGATCCCGGCTGGTGAGAATTAATTTCGCCATCCGGCCTGTCGAGGAAAGAACAGCGATTTGTAGTGTCGAGCCTGCGGCTCGAAATCGGCGCGCAGCGCCGACGCTACAACCTTTCAAATGACCGTACCCTCTGCCAAAATCGTTGGACAATCCGCCAGCACCGGAATAGGGTCGTATCCATGAAGAAAATAATACTGTGCTTTTCGTTCCAATAACAGGTTGGGCCACATCGTATGCACCCAATTTTGGCCAAGCGCATTGAGATACCGGAGCCATGGTTTGCAGCTTTCTTGTTCGCTTTCAAGCTGCTCACCGTAAGCGCGGCCGTCTTGTTGCTCATTTGGTATGTGATGCTACCTCCAAATCACTCAAACGCGCAGACCGGGTTTGATGAGACGTGGTATATGACATCTGACGATTTTGCCATGGTAGCGTTCGGCGTGAGCTTTTTATATTTTCTCGCTGCGGGCGTGCTGCTGATTGGCGGGTTGATTCAGCTATTCAAGTGTTCGCGCCGGGCAGCGATATGGAGCATCGCGTTTGGGATCTTTGCACTGATTGTTGGCATTGTTTTAGCAGCCTGCGTTTCACCGCCGAACGGATATTTTGAGATTTTTGGGCCTCTGACATAGCGCTAAGACAAACTACACACTTCCTCCTCTTTATTGCCCGTTTCCCCAATTCGCATAAACTCGGCGCGTGAAATCCAATGGCGCGGTTTATCTCGTCGGGGCCGCGCTTGCCTTAAAAATTAAACCGGTTACATTAATGGCATGAACCGCACAGTCGAAGCAGTGATTGATGAGCAGGGCACGGTGCGCCTGCTTGAGAAAATTCAACTGCCGTCGGCGCGCCACGCACTCGTCACTATTCTCGAAGACGAGCCGGTTGCCCACCTCAACGAGACGGCGCTCTTGAGCGAAACCGCGCTCGCCGAGGATTGGAACCGACCGGAGGAGGATGCCGCGTGGGCTTATTTGCAACAGGGTCGATAGTTCTTGTCCGGTTTCCCTTTTCCGATCTGTCGCAATCCAAATTGCGACCGGCGGTGGTGCTGGCGGATTGCGAGCGCAACGACTGGCTGCTCTGCCAGATCACCAGCAATCCGTATGCAGATACGCGCGCGATTCAACTCACGGAAAAGGATTTTCTCACGGGTTCGCTGCGCGCCACAAGCTTCGCCCGTCCGACGAAGCTTTTCACCGCGCATCAAAGTTTGATTGCTCCACCCGCGATTGGTGTTCTGCATGACGCTTCGTTCAATCGGATCACAGACGTCCTTATTCATTTCCTGCGACCAAAAGCCTGATTTGATTGCCCAAATGCGCCACCTGACTAAACTGACCGCGTGAAATCCCAAGGCGCGGTTTATCTGGTCGGGGCCGGGCCGGGCGACGCGAGTCTGCTCACGTTGCGCGGCGCGGAACTGCTCCGCCGCGCCGATGTCGTCCTCTACGACGCGCTCGTGAACCCGGAATTGCTCCGGCTGGCGTCGCCTTCCGCCGAACTCGTCGCCCGCGGCAAAAACATGACGATGCCGCAAAAGGAAATCACCGCCCTGCTCGTCGCCCGGGCGCGTGAAGGTAAATGCGTCGTCCGGCTCAAGGGCGGCGATCCGTATATCTTCGGCCGGGGCGGCGAGGAGGCTGAGGCGCTGGCGGCGGCGAAAATCTCTTTTGAAGTCGTGCCCGGCGTCTCGTCCATCGTGGCGGCGCCGAATTACGCCGGTATTCCCCTCACCCACCGTGAGCATTGCTCCAGTTTCACCGTGTTCACCGGCCATAGCGATTCGGCGGACGCGGCCACGGCGTTGCGCTACGAACAAATCGCCAAAATTCCCGGCACCAAGGTCGTGCTCATGGGCACGGACAACCTGGACGACTGGACGAAATCGCTCATCGCGCAGGGCATGGCACCTGAGACGCCGGTGGCCATTGTCCAATGGGGCACGTTGGGAAGACAAAAATCGGCCGCCGGCACGCTGGCCACGATTGCGGCGCTCGCGGCAAAGGAAAAAATCTTTCCGCCCGCGCTCACCATTATCGGCGACGTGGTCAAGCTGCGCGAGAAACTGAACTGGTTCGAAGAGCGTCCGCTGTTTGGCCGGCGCATCGTGGTCACGCGCGCCCGGGCGCAGTCCGGTGATTTTGCGCAGCGACTGACGGAGCTCGGCGCGGAGGTGCTGGAAATTCCGGCCATCAAGACCGTGCCGACCTCCAACAAGCAGGACGTCGTGGACGCGCTGCTGGAGTTAAATTCCTACGACTGGCTGGTGTTCACGAGCGCGAATGGCGTGACAGCGTTCTTTGAACTTTTTTTCAAACGCTTTGAGGATCTGCGCGACCTCGGCGGCGCGCGCATTGCGGCGGTCGGCCCGGCCACGGCGGCGAAATTGCGCGAACTGCATTTGCAGGTGGACCTGACGCCGGACGAGGCGCTGGGCGCAAAAATCGCCGCGGTCTTCGCCAAATATGAAAGCGTGGAAAATCTGAAGATGTGCCTGCTGCGCGCCGGAGAAGCGAATCCCGACCTGCCGCAGGCATTGGAAAAGCTGGGCGCGATTGTGGACGACATCGCGATATACCACACGGTCGCCGAGACGGAGGATTTAACCGGCGCCGGCGCGAGTTTGCTGGAGAACGGTGCGGATTGGATTACGTTCACGAGCGGCTCGACGGTGAAACATTTTCACGCGCGATTCAATTTGCCGAAGCTGTTGAAAAAATTTCCGCAAATGAAACTGGCGTCCATCGGCCCGGAAACCAGCAAAGCCATCCGCGCCCAGGGATTAACCCCGGCGCTCGAAGCCAAAGAGCACACCACAAACGGTTTGATTGCGGAATTGTTGCGCGCAACCAAACCGGCAGAACCGCAGGCGGAGGAATAACCGGTTTACGCCGCTTCTCCGGTCTGGGCCTTGACCCGTTCGCCACCACGCAATTGCAACAGGAGGTAGTAGGCCACCGGTGTTGCCACGAGCGACAGCAATACGGAAATACAGAGCGCGCCGATGACGGCGACGGCCAGTGGCCGGAGCATGTCCGCGCCCGCGCCGATGCCATAGGCCAGCGGCAACATGCCCAGTGCCGCGGCCAGCGAGGTCATCAACACCGGACGCAAGCGGCGATGGCCGGCACGCACCAGCGCCTCCACGAGTTCCACGCCGTTGTCCTGCAATTGCCGGGAAAAATCCAGCATCAGGATGCCGTTTTTGGCAACGATGCCGACGCCGATAATCGCGCCGAGGAACGAAACGATGTTGAGCGTGATGCCGGTCAACCAGAGTGCCACGACCGTGCCGAACAACGCCAGCACCGAACCGAAGACGATTGCCACCGGTTCGTAGAACGAGCGGAATTCAATCAACAGCACGGTAAAGACCAGCAGGATAGCCGCGGCGAGGACGACCATCAGGTTGCGGAAGGATTCCTGTTGCTGCTGGTAAAGTCCGCCGTATTCCACCGTACCGGGTGGCAGCGATTTGTCCTGGCTTAATTTGGCCTGGATGTCCTTCATCGCGCTGCCCAAATCGCGGCCTTCGAGCCGCGCGGACACGATGATGTCCTGCCGTAAATCATCGCGGTCGAGTTCCACCTGGCTCGGTTCCACGGACACATCACACACTTGATCCAGCCGTACTACCACGCCGTCGGGTGTGCGCAGCGGCAATTCGCGCAACGCGGCAATGCGGTTGACACTCGACGGCTCGTCCAGCACGCGGATGTCAATCACGCGGTCGCCTTCGAGCATCGACGACGCGACCTGGCCAAGCAGCGCGGTGTTCGCCGCGTCGGCGATGTACTGCACGGTCAGGCCGAACCGTTCGGCATCGGCAGGGCGCACCCGCAGATTGATGGACGGGCCGGTCTCGGTCAGGCCGTCGAAGGAATCCACAACGCCGGGAACGGTTTTGATTTCTTGTTGCACGTGCGGCGCCGTTTGCCCGAGCCATTTCAGGTCGGGCGAGAATAATTTGATTTCGACCGGGTCGGGGGTCAGTTGCAAATCGCCAATCACGTCAGTAAGAATGCCAGGAAACTCCCAGCGCATCATCGGAAAGCGCGCAGCAAATTCATGACGCAATTCGGCGATAACTTCTTCCGTCGTCTGCTTGCGGTTGGGTTTAAGTTTGACCGCAAAGTCACCCACATACGGTTCGGTGATGAACATGCCCATCTCCGTGCCGAGCCGCCGGGAATAGCCTTCGACATCCGGGTTGGCGCGAAGGATATCCTCGGCCTCATTGAGGATGCGCGATGTTTCGGTGAGGCCCGTGCCCGGCGGCGCCCAGTAATCAATCACAAAACCGCCTTCGTCAAAATCGGGCAGGAAATCAGATTCCAAATGTTGATAAATGAAAACGCCGCCCAGCAGGACCAACCCGCACGCCGCCAGGGTCAGCCAGCCGTGGCGCAAAGCCACTCGCACGGCACGTTCGTAAATCCGGATGACCCGCGTCAGCAAAAATCCGCCTTCCAGTCCCGTCGGCGCATGGCCGTGCTCCATTTTTTCGCGCCCGCGGATGAACCAGGCGGCCAGCGACGGCGTCAGCGTTAGCGCCAGGAGCAGCGATACGAGGAGCGACACGACCATCGTCAGCGCCAGCGCGCGGAAAAACACGCCGGCCACACCGGTCAAAAACGCGAGCGGAATGAACACCACCACCGGGGTCAGCGTCGAGCCGATGAGCGGATAAAAGATCTCGCCGATGGCCTCCTGGATGCCCGCCAGCCGCGGCCGGCCGGCGGCGATTTTCACGCACATCGCCTCCACGACGACGATGGCGTTGTCAATGATAAGGCCGATGCAGGCCGCGATGCCGCCGAGGGTCATCATGTTAAAAGTCATGTTCGTCAGTTTCATGGCGACGAACGTGATGAGGACGGTGATGGGAATAGTGACGATGGCCGTGAGCACGCTGCCCCAGCTTTTCAGGAAGAAATAAAGGATGAGCACCGATAGAATGAGGCCGAAGAGGATGGCGTCCCAGACACTGCCGACGGAGTCGCGCACGAATTGCGACTGGTCGTAGTAAAACGAGAGGTGCATGTCCGGCGGCAGTTCCTGCCGGAGTTGCTGGAGTTTTACCTGCAACGCGGCGGCGATATCCAGCGTGCTGCCGTCCGGCTGGCTATGGATATTCAGCAAAACGGCGTTGCGTCCCTGCGCGGTAACCACGGTGTAGGCCGGCGCCGGCCCGCGCTCGACGCGCGCCACGTCCCGGACCAGGATCGGATGGTTCTCGCGGACCGCAATCACCACGTGGCCGATGTCGTCCGGCGAATGCACGCGCCCGTCCACCGTGGTCAGGTAAAGATGGTAATTTTCCTCAATCATGCCGGCGGGCGCGATGAGGTTGTTCTTCGCCAGCGCGTCGCTCACGTCCGGCAAACCGAGGCCGGCGGCCTGCAATTTCAGCGGGTCCACAATGACGTGAAATTCCGGGACATGGCCGCCGACCAGTTCGACTTTGGCAACGCCTGGGATTTGCAGGAAGAGCGGTTTTAACTGGTAGTTCGCCGTCTCCCACAAGTCCATGATGTCGCGGTTGGAGCTGGTGAGGCTGATGCCGATGATGGGAAACGCGGAGAAAGTCACGCGCTCGACCTCGGTCTCGGCGGTCGCGGGCAGCCCGCCGCGAATTTCCGCCAGGCGTCCCAGCACATACAATTCCGACTGCTGCATATCCACGTGCCAGTTGAAGAAAACGTTGATCTGGGCCGAACCGCGCTTGGTCGCCGAGCGCACCGAAACTGCGCCGGGGATGTCCTTCATCGCCTCCTCGATGGGCCGCGTGACGGTGGCCATCAATTCATCGGCGGGCATGATGCCGTTGTTCACCAGGATGACCACACGCGGAAAATCCGTCCGCGGGAATACCGAGGATGGCGTATGCAGCGCCGAAAAAATCCCCGCCAGACACAACGCCACCGCGATGAACGTGATGGACAACGCATGTCGCGTCGCGAACCGGCCCAGGCGTGAGGAGGTGGTGGAAGTCATTGCCCTGGGGACGACCCGGAATTGGTTGTCGGAACTTCGTCTCCCGATGGATTTACCACCTGGATTCTGGTTTTGTCCGGCAACCCGTAGGCGCCGACCGTCACTACGGAATCACCTTCCTTGAGACCGTTCCCGGCAACTGCCACCCAGCCGTTTTCACGGAAGCCGGTTTGCACCGGCGTTTGCGTGGCTTCATCGCCTTTGACCAGCGAGATAACGCTTTGACCCTTGATGTCGGTAACCACACTTTCGTCAGGGGCGGCAAGGCAATCGGTTTGAACTGCCGTGACAATTTTCAGTTGAATAAACTGGCCGGGACGCAAGCCGCTGCCCGTCGGCAACAACGCCCGGGCCAGCACCGCGCCGGTTTTCGGGTCCACGGCCGGGCTGACAAACGAAAGCGTGGCCGTGGCCGGTGGCTGCGTCAGCACCTGCACCTCTTCGCCGGTTTTCAAATCCGTCGCTTCCGCCGCCGGGATTTGCACGCTCACCGCCAGCCGGTTTAAATCCACCACCTCTGCGACAACCGTGTTCACATCCACGGCCTCGCCGGGCTTTACGGCCAGCCGGGTGACAGTGCCGGAGACCGGTGCGACGACCTGCAGCAGGCCCAGTTGTCCTTCGGCGTCCTGCAACGCCTTTAACGACGTGTTGTGTTGCGCATACAATGCCTTCTGCCGCTCGACTTCCTGCGCGGCGTAATCGGCCGTGGCCGCACCCGAATTCAATTCCATCAGCACGTCGCCCTGTTCCACATGCTGGCCTTCAACCACGTTCACTTTGGCCACCACTCCGGCAGACGGTGCGGCAAGTTGCGCCCCGGCCGCCGGCTGGTCCGTCGTGGCGGGCGCGGCTTCCACCATCCCATAACCGGCAACGTAACGATGCAACGTCATGCGCTGAAGCGCGCCGGTTTGAACGGAAACAATGGACGGGACGCTTTCTGCCGGCGCCCCCTCCTCATCACCCGGGCTCGAAGTGGCGTGGGATGATTTGATGAGCGCATAGATGCCCAACCCCACACAGAGCACTATGATGGCGCCGATGATAATCTGTTTTCGTTTCATTTTTCGATTTGGGAAAGATTTTTCTCCGCCGCGTCCAGTGTGGAAGCCGGCAAGGTAAGCGGGCTTTGGACGGTGTCCTCCAGCAGCCCCAGCGATTGCTGCACCTGGATCAGCGCGTCGAGCCGGTTCCGGGTGCCAACGGCATATTCGGTTTCCGCATTGGCCACCAGCAAAGGCTCAATCTCGCCGGCCTGGGCCTGAGCGCGGACGGAATTCAACTGTTTCTGCAAATTGCCCAGCAACACTTGCGCCGTCGCCGACTTCTGCAACGCAGCGTCATAACCGGCCAGCGCGCTGTCTATCTCGCCGATGGCGGCGGTTTGCACGGTCAGAAAATGTGCGGCGGCTTCGGTGCGTTTCGCCTTCGCCTCGGCCACCGGCCCCTGATTGTGGTTGAGGATGGGCAGGTCCAGCGTCACGCCCAACGACCATTTGTTGTCCGTCTGATCGAGTTCGTAACCGGGGCCGAGGTGGAGGTCGGGATATTGCCTGGCGATTTCGAGCTGAAGCGCGGACTGGCTGGCGGCGTATTCGGCCAGCGCACCGCGCACGTCGGCGCGGTTCAAAATCGCCTGCCGCCGGACTTCCGGTCGGGTCAACTGGCGGGGAAATTCGTTCAAGCCGGCAAAAGAAAGACGGGCGTCATTCAGCGCGCGCAGTGGCAGGCCCAGCGCGTTCGCCAGTTGCACCCGCGCCTGACGGCGCTGGCCAACGGCGTCCTGTAGCGCCAATTGCGTCGTCTCCAGCGCGACGCGGGCTTGCGTGACTTCATAACTGGATACCGCACCCACGGCAAGCTGGCCTTCCAGCAAACGGACGACATTGCTTTGCGCCGATTCCTGCCGCGCCAGCAGCGCTTCAGTTTCGCGTGCCGCGTAAAGATTCAGCAACGCGGCGCGGACATGGCTGCGGGTCTGCCACGCGGCGGCGACGAAATTCCAGCGCGCGGCTTCGGAAAGATGCTCCGCCTCGGCGATGCGTTTGCCGCGTTTGCCGGCGGTTTCGATCGGAATGTCCCACGTCACTCCATAAATCCACGGTGGCGGGGTGGTGGTGTCATAAGTGGGTGTGAAACCGACGGTTGGATTAGGGCGTTCACCCGCGGTGATTTTGGCCGCCCGTGCTGACGCCCATTGCGCCCGCGCCTCGGCCAGGGTCGGTTGATAATAAAACGCAACGAGCGTGAGTGCGTTCAGGTCCCACGAACGTCGCGGCCACTCACCAGAGATTTGGTTGGTTTCCAGAAACGTGCGCAAATTTTCGTTGGTCAACGACCGCGCGTCGAAGGCGGCAACGGTTTGCTCCGGAGAAATGGGCTGCGGATGATACGTGGCGCAGCCGGCGGCACAAAGTAGCAGCGTGATAAACGCCCAACATTCAACATTCGACTTCCAACGGCCAGGAAAACTTCCAAAAGTCCGTCCTGGGTTCGGTGTTGAATGTTGAATGTTGAATGCTGAATGTTTCATATTCAGGAAGTGAGTGGCAAACTAACGGTAACCGTCGTGAGCCTGGCCGGCGCCGACTCAATTTGAATGGTCCCTTTGTGCGCCGAGACAATCCATTTGGCGATGCTCAAGCCGAGGCCGCAACCGTCCACCTCATTGCTGTGCGCCGGATCACCCCGATAGAACCGGTCGAAAACGCGCGGCAATGATTCCGCCGGAATGCCGGGTCCGGTGTTGGCAATGGTGAATTCCGCCGTGTCGCCAGCGCGCCGCAGGCTCATCGTTACGTGGCCCTGCGGCTGGTTATATTTGACGGCGTTGTCGGCGAGGTTCAGCAAAAGCTGGCGCAAACGATGACGGTCACCGCGCGCAGTGATTTCCTCACAGACGGTCAGTTCCACCCCGATGCCCTGCGGTTCGGCCAGAATCTGCGTATCGGCGAAATTGTCGCGCACGAGTTCGTCCAACCGGACCGGTTCCAGCTTCAAGGCAACCTGGCCCGCGTCGGCCTTGGCCAGCAACGTGAGGCCGTCCACGATGCGCGCCAGGCGGCGCAATTCATCGAGCAGGCTGGCGGCGCGCTCGTGTTCGGCGGCGGAAAGTGACTCGTCGCGCAGCATGGTTTCGGTTTCGCCGCACAGAATCGTCAGCGGCGTTTTGAGTTCGTGCGAGGCGTGCAGGGTGAATTCGCGGATACGATTGAAAGAGTCGTCGAGCCGCGCCAGCATGGCGTTGAACACTTCCGTCAGCCGGTCGAATTCATCGCGGCTGCCGGTGCGCGGGAGCGGTTCGCGCAGATTGCGTTCGTGAACCCGGGTGATGGCCTCCGTCAATTTGGAGACGGGCGTCAGGGCTTTCCGCGTCAACCACCAGCCACCCAGCAACCCCAGCCCGACCGCGGGCAGACCCACCTCGAAGACCATCTCGCTGGTTTCGGAAATGGCGTGTTCCGTCGGCGCCCGGCGATGGGCGTGACGCAACTGTTCGTCAATTTCCCGGTAGGTTCCCACCCCGATGATGAGCAGAAACACAGTCAGAACGCCGGCATACCACAAAGTCAGGCGCGTGCGGATGGTCATGCGGGCTCCTTCAGCACGTAACCCGCGCCGCGCACGGTGTGGAGCAGCTTGGGTTCAAAATCCGCGTCAACTTTTTCCCGCAGGCGTTTGATATAAACGTCCACGAGATTCGTGCCCGGATCGAAATCGTAGTCCCAGACCTTTTCGAGAATCATCATGCGGCCGCATAATCGGCCGGCGGAGTGCATGAGAAATTCGAGCAACCGGTATTCGCGCGCCGTCAGTTCGATGTCCTTTCCGCCGCGTTGCGCCCGGTGGGTGACCGTGTCCAGCGTAAGGTCGGCCACGCGCAGGACGGTGGATTTGTTCTCACCGCTCCGCCGCGTCAAGGCCCGCACCCGCGCGACCAGTTCGGCCAGCTCAAACGGCTTGGGCAGGTAATCGTCCGCGCCGGCGTTCAGGCCTTCAACCCGTTCGTTGACCTCGCCGCGCGCGGAAAGCAGCAGGACGGGCGTGGTATTTTTACGTTCACGCAACTGGCGCAGCACACTCAGGCCATCGCGGCCCGGCAGCATGATGTCGAGCACGATGCCGTCGAAGGGGGTGACGCGCGTCGCGGCCAAGGCGTCGTCGCCGTTGGGACAGACATCCACGGCGAAGCCTTCGGCCTGGAGCGCCTTGCGAACAAATGACGCCGTCTTTCTTTCGTCTTCAACCACCAGTACGCGCATGACAGGAATTAAAGCACTTTTATGAAGCGGAGCGAGCGCTTTTCGCTAATGTGGCGCCTGGCCGTTGGCCATGCCCACCAGGTCCTTGTAGGCTTCCGCGAAGGCTTTGGCGTTTACCTCGTCTATTGAGTAAGGGGCCAGTCGTTCGATGAGCCGAATGCGGGCCATAATCAACGACCAATCTGTCGGGCCGGGGTGATGCGGATCAGACAAGCCGGTCTCGTTCAAGTCTTCAATCAGATCCTTGCGTTCTTCGGCCGGCAGGTTGGAATCGTCAATGGCGCTCTCCCAGTAAGCGTCGGCTTCAGGATCCGTGCCGACGCCATACAAGGCCACGCGCGCCATGGGATCATGGACCTCGTAGCCGTTATACGACAGGCCTTGGTCTGCCGGTGCCTGGACTGCCTGCGGCTGGCCATTGGTTGAGACATCCGGCTTTTCTGGCGGTACTACGGACGCGGTTTTGGCAGACCGGCTGGCCGCTGCCGACGGCGAAACTTTGGGCGCGGTCGCAACCGGCGCTGAGATGGCAACAGGACGTCCCACATTCGCGGCCAGGCGCGATTTGGTTTCGCGATCGGCCTGGGATACCGGGTGATGTCTGGCAATTAACATGCCGGCGACGGCCGCCGCAATAGCAACCCATAGTCCCCCGAAGAAAATGGTTTTTGTCGTTTTCATGTTCCGTCATTGTGTCTGGTTTCGTCTGTGACCTTCACGGTTTGATGCAAGACGAGGGAGAGTTGGGCATCCGGTTCCACTTCCTTCACACAGCCCACACCGGGCGCGTAATACTTGTATTCCGTGTCGCCATCGGAGGTCTTTTCCTTGATCTTCACACAATGCGGGTAGGTTCCCGCCGGCACGGTCACGGTCTCGGAAACGGAATCCACCTCGTCTGCCTCCCACGTGATCTTCGGCACATCTTCGGAACGAAACCGGTCGCCGACCTTCGGATGCGCGGGCATCAGGACGCCGGGTTTTTGCGTGTCCTTGCCGAGTAACCACGCGCCGGAATGGCCAATGACCTTGCCGTTTTTATATTCGTCCACGTCTTCGCCGAGGTAATAAACCGTGCCGTCGTCGGCTTGCGCGAAATAATCCAGTGTGACTTCGGCCAGTTTGCCACCGGCATATTCGCGGTCCTCCACCGCCAGCGCCTCTACCGTCTGGCCGCCAATGGTAAAGATCTTGTGCACGTCCGGTTTGGCCGTGCGCTCGACCCGCTCACCGTTGCTTTCGAGAATGTCCTGCTTCAACGAGGCCAGCGGCAGATACGCATTGGTAATTTCTCGTGGATGAGAAAACTTTAACGCCAGTGAGTTGCCGGCTGCGGTGGCGTTGAAACCGCTGGCCACCACCAGTGCGGCCACCGGCATGATTTGAACAACGGTCAGCTTTTTCATAAATAAAGATCAATGATATTTGCCGCCGGTAACCCTGTCGCCGGCGATCCGTTTCGCCGGCGACGACCGGATTGGTCGACGGTGTCGGTGTCTAATTCTTTTCCTTTACCTCCTGCTCCGGCGCTTCTTTTTCGACGGAGACAATCACGCCGGTGATGGCGTCCACATTCACTTCGGTGATGTCTTTGGCGTCTGGCGTGGTGAGGTCGAACGACCAGATCAGCTTGCCGTGTTCCTTTTCAATTTCGCCTTCTTTCACGACACCGTTGGTCACCTGCGCCAGGGCGGTTTTTTCGGCGTCCACCCTGGCAATTTTGGCCTTGGCCTCAAGCCTGGCCTGTTTGTTTTGCTCTGATTTCTCCGACGCGCAGCCGGCCAGTAATCCGGCGGCCAGCGCGACACAGAGGATGGTTTTAATTTTCATGTGTTTGTTTTTCGATTCATTCAATCCGGTAATTTCCGGATCGTCCGCCAAATCATGAAGCAGCCGCATGAACTTTCCGTGAAGCGCGAGTGACAGTGTTGTCATCTAACGGGGCCGGAATAATTACTCATACCGCAGCGCCTCAATCGGATCGAGCCGTGAAGCTTTCCATGCCGGATAAAATCCGAAAACGATTCCGACGGTCACCGACACGGCAACGGCAGCAATGATGGCCGGCACGGACGGCATGGTCGGCCAATGCAACAAGGCCGTGACCGTGAGCGACACCCCGCGTCCCAGCAAAATTCCGGCAATGCCGCCGGCCAGACAAAGCGTCACCGCCTCCACCAGAAACTGTCGCAGGATGTCCCGCGACCGCGCGCCGACGGCCATGCGCAATCCAATCTCCCGCGTCCGCTCGGTGACGGACACCAGCATGATGTTCATGATGCCGACGCCGCCGACGACCAGCGAAATCAGCGCGACGATGAGGAGGAGTTTGGTCATCACACCGCTGGTGGAAGCGAGCGCCTGTGAAAGTTCGGTGAGACTGTGAATCCGGAAATCGTCCAGCGTGCCGGGTTGATTGTCCAGCTCGCTGGCCTGAATATGATGCCGCTCACGCATCAGGACGGTGACCTGGCGGAGGGCCTTCGGGATGTCCTGCGGTGAGTCGGCGGACATCCAGATGTCGTCTATGTCCGAGAACCGCGTCACCTGCGGCGTGTCGGCAGCCTGAATCGCCGATTGTTGCGGATAAAGTTGCACGGATTGATTTGGATAAAGCTGGTTGAGAGAATTGACCCCGCCGGATACGGCCGCAGCGCCCGCGGACTGGGTGGCTTCCCGGACGCCGGTCACGCGAAACTTGATGGTCGTCCAGGGGGCGGCGAGGAAGTCATCCTGGTCCTGCCCCATCATGTTCGGCCCTTTCCGCCTCAAGACGCCGACGATTTTCATTCCGACATCCTTGACGCGGATTTCCTTGCCGAGGGGAGATTCGCCGCCGAACAACTCCCTGGCGATGGTCTGCCCGATGATGCAAACAGCCGCCGCACTGCGCACATCCTGTTCCGTGAAGCATTCTCCGGCGGCAAGCGGCCAATTCCGAACCACGAGGTAATCCGGCGTGGTACCGAGGATCCGGCCCGGATTCCAGTTGCGATTGCCGTAAATGATCTGGGTACGGCAGTCCACACTGGGGGCGACCCATTTGATGGCGCTACAATTCTCGCGGATGGCGTCGGCGTCCAAGGGCGTGAGGGTCGGCCGCCCGCCGGCGCCGGAATTGATGCCGGCAATCATCATGTGCGCGGGGTCCATCTGGATGACATTGGCGCCCAGGCTGGCAATGGTCTGCTCGATGGAATAGGAAGAACCGCGCCCAATCTCCATCATGGCGATGACGGCGGCGATGCCGATGATGATGCCCAGACAAGTCAGCACCGAGCGCATGACATTGCGGCGCAAGGCACGCAAGGCCATTCGCAGGGTTCCGTGAAAAGTATTCACGCTCGTTCAGCGCCTGATAAAATGGGGCAGGAACGGATTTTGGGTTCCCCCCGGCTCCGGTCCCGTGGTTTCACCCGTGACGACCTCTTCACCCTCTTTCAGATTATCAGCGGTGACAGCGGTGCTGGAACCGTCCGAAGTTCCGACCTTCACCTCAACCGGCCGGACGAATTCGCCATCCTTCAACCAGATGACGCCTTTGCTTCCCCTGGCGCCTTTGGCGCCGGACGGATTGTCGGCTGGCGGGTCAACCGGATTTTGTGAACGCGCGTCGGCCGCGATCTCGGTGGGCGACGATGGCGACCAGCGCAATGCCGCATTGGGGACCAGCAGGGCATTGGTTTGTTTGCTCACGGTGAAATCCACGTTGGCGGTCAGGTAGGGCAACAAGACCTTCTCCGGGTTCTCCGTGTTCACCACCACCGTGTACATCACCACGTTTTGCGTCATGGTGGCATTCAGGCGCACCTTGCCGACCGTACCCTCGAATCGCCGGCCCGGAAAGGCATCGCAGGTGAAGGTCACGGGGGCACCGGGCTTGATCCGCGCAACGTCCGCCTCGTTCACCGCCACCCAGATTTGCATTTTCGTCAAATCCTCGGCGATGAGGAACAGGCTCGGCGCGTTGAGGCTGGACACAACGGTCTGGCCGATGTTCACGCGGCGGTCGATGATGACGCCCGTGACCGGCGATTTGATGATGCAGAAATCCAGGTTCCGCTGCGCCTTGTCCAAATCGGCTTGCGCCTGCGCGATACCCGACCGGGCGACGGAGACATTGGCCCTGGCGACTTCATAATTCGCCTTGTCGGTGTCGTAATCCACCTGCGACATCAATTTGTTACTGAACAGCTCTTGCGCGCGTTTCCATTCCGCCCCGGCCTGGTCGAGCTTTGCGTTCATCTGTTCGAGATTCGCGGCGGCAGTCAATTCACCCGCCTTGGCGACCGAGAGATCGGCGGCATAAACGGAGTCGTCAATCTTCGCCAACATGGCCCCCTGCTCCACCACCGAATTGTAGTCAATCGTCTGGCCGTTGATGTCCGTGCCGAACGTGGTGATGCGCCCGGCGACTTGCGCGCCCACATCCACCGTTTCACTCGGTTCAATGGTGCCGCTGGAGCTGATGGTGGCCGCGATATCGCCGCGCTTTACAGTTGCCGTGAGGAAGGATAACCTCGAATTACCCCGCGCATGCCACCACCAGATCCCCGTCCCCAGCATCGCGACGACGATAACAGCCGCGGCCACCGGAATTTTCAAAAAGCGTTGCATGAGTCACAAAAGTTTTGTTAAGTCCGAGACAAACAGCGTTCGGGGCGGGGCCTGTTTGCCACGGTGTTCAGCCTGCTCCGACGCGCCACCGGTCGGCTCCATCGGCAGCCGGCGCGCAAACGAAAGGCGCTGAAGCTACGTTGCCAGTTACTTACCCGCAGACTCCTCCATCCCGTAAACCAGAATTTTGAAAGTGCCGGGAACCATCCGCGGGCGCCGCTCGCCTTCGGCCGGCGCCTCGAATTTGGCGGTAGGCAGGTAAATCCTGTGTGTCGCCGGGTCCAGCGCCATCGTCCGCGCGCCTGGCTCGGTTTTCAAAACCTGAACGACGGTGAGTTTGTCCGGCGACTCTTCCTTCGCAATGGTGACGGTCGCGGATCGGCCGCACGAGGCAAACGCCAACTGTGTGCCGGGGTCAAATGCCGCGCCATCCACGCCTTCGCCGATGGGCACGGTCGCGAGCACTTTCCCGCTCGTGCTGTCCATCATCACCATCAACCGGTTGTCGCAACCCATGAATAGGCGATGATTATTCGGGTCAACCGCGATGCCCGACGCAGACTCGCCCGGCGCAATCGGCCAGCGGTTCACGACTTGATGCGTTTTGGTGTCAATCGCGGCGACTTCACTTTTGTCTTCGAGGTTGTCAAAAACCCGGTTGGATTCCGGATCGGCCCCGGCAAACTCCGGTTTGCCACCGAGCGGGATCGTGGCAACCACCTTGCCCGAATCGGCGGCAATCACCGTCGCCGATTGGCCGCGCCCGTTAAACGCATAAACTTCATTTTGCCCTGGCTCAAAAAGAATCGCGTCCGGATTGGGGCCGGTATCCACCTTGGAAATCGTCTGCAATGTTTTCAGGTCAACGATGCTCGCCTTGGCCTCCCGGCCATCGCTGACGAACCCGCGATTCAATTTCGGCGCGACGGCAATGTCATGAACGCCGGGTGTGTTGGTGATTTCGCCGATAACTGCGTCTTTGGCGAGATCAATTACAACCACCCGGGTTGCGTGCGAGACGTAGAGGCGTTGCGCCGCCGAATCAACGACCAGGCCGTCCCAGAAGCCGTCACTGCTGACGGGGATTTCCTTTATGAAATGATAAGGCCCATCAGCGCGGCAGACTGCCGCCGTCAGGAGACCCAGAATGCCGAACAACACCAGCTGGGAATATTTCTTCATATTTTTGTATGCGCTTGAGTTTTTGGTTGGATGGTTGCGTTACTTTTTATGTTTCAATGCCATGCCGTCAATGTTCATCTGCTTTGAGATTATCAGCCCCTTCATGAAACAAAACCATAATGAACGTCGGCTGAATCGCACATGACAATTCTGTCATCTGCAGTCACCGTCGCCAGGCGAGTTTCCTGGGAAAATTACGAAAATAATGCTCGACCCTCCCTCATCATCACGGTAAAGCTTGCCTCCCTATGAAATCCACGCTCAAATTTTCCCGCATCCGGATTTATTTCGCGTTTTTCTTTGCCCTGCTTTTGTTGGCAATCAGCGGAAGCATCACCATCCTCGCCCAGGATACCATCACTACGGCGGCGGTGTCGGATGTATCGCAGTATCCGAAGGATCCTTCGCTGCTACCGGGCAAAGGGCCGGCGGCGACCTGGAGCGGACTGCCAAAACTTTGGGCGCAACGCCATGCCGAGTGGGCGCGGACGGCCGCCCGGGACAAGGGAGCGGTCGTGTTTTTGGGAGATTCCATCACGCAAGGCTGGTACTCGCTGGCCAACGCCTTTCCCAACCTCAAGGTTGCCAATCGCGGCATCGGGGGCGACACGACGCGCGGCGTATGGTACCGCCTGAAAGCCGACGTGCTGGATCTGGATCCCAAGGCCATCGTGCTGCTCATCGGCACCAATGACATCGGTAACGGCGCCAAACCGGAGGATGTGGCGGACAACCTTGCAGCCATTTTGCAGGAAATAAAGAAATTCAACCCCCATCTCCCGGTCATCGTTTGCGAGGTGATGCCGAGGAGCGATCGCGGCCAGCATCCCGCCGACCGAATCGAGAAACTCAATGCGCTCGTCGCCGCAGCGATTAAAAACGACCCCCAATTCGCACTGTGCGACACATGGAGCATTTACGCCGATAAAAACGGCGATTGCCCGCAGGATGAATTTCCCGATTTGCTTCACCCCAACGCCATCGGCTACGAAAAATGGCAGGCGGCCCTCAAGCCAATCTTTGCGAAATTAAACCTTGAAACCAGGGCGCCCTGATCAGTTTTCCGTCCCCAAGGGCAAATGGGCATAGACGGCAATCGCCTGCGCGCGCGAACGCACGTGAAGTTTTTCGTAAATCCGCCGGATGTAAGTGTTCACGGTTTGCACGCTTAACTGGAGCGAGTCGGCGATTTCCTTGTAAAGAAAGCCGCGCGCCAGCAATTCGAGCACCTCCTGTTCGCGCCCGGAAAGGTTGGCCGCGCCGCCCGGACCGGCCATCGGCCGGCAAAAAGACTGCACTACTTTCCTGGCAATGCTGGTGCTCATGGGCGAGCCCCCGGCGTAAACCTCTCGCAGGGCGATCAGCAACATCTGGCGCGGAGTTTGTTTCAGCAGGTAACCACTCGCCCCCACTGCCAGCGCCTTGAAGATATGGTTGTCATCCTCGTACACCGTCAGCATGACAAATTGGGTCTGGGGCAGAATCGGCTTCAAACGGCGGATACACTCGATGCCGTTCATTCCCGGCAAATTGATATCCACCAGTACAACCGCGGGTTTTTCCCGGGGCAATATCTCCAGCGCGCTCTCGGCATCGCCATGCTCGCTGACGACCTGAAAACCCTCCGCCCGACGAATCCACTCAGCCAGGATTTCCCGGGCCGGCACGTCGTCTTCGATGATGGAAACGGTGATACTCATCTCATTTCATTTTTTACTTTACCACGTCCGAAAAGAAAGGCTTGTCACTACTTTTAGCGACATCCGCCGGAAGTGGATTGGCACCCGGTTCCGGCGTGGGCGGGTGGGTCGGGCCCGAATCCGGCTGGTCGGACGACACCGGCACGATGAATTGCACTTCGGTCCCCTGCCCGGGCGCACTCCGGATTTCACAGCGTCCGCCGATTTTTTCGAGGCGGCGGTGCATGTTCCTGAGTCCGTTGCCGGAGGCGGAGCGGCCGGGTTGGTGCAACAATTCGCGCAGCAGCGGCTCCGGCACAAAGCCGCGTCCGTGGTCACGCACCCGCAGGGTAAAGGCGCGGGCATCGGTCGTGAGGGAAATGCTGACTTCCGAAGCGGCGGCATGTTTGACGACGTTGTGTAAAGCTTCCTTGAACGCCAGGAACAGATTGTGACGAACTTCCGCCGTGACCGGCCACGGCGGCAGTTGCACGGGCAAATCCAGGCGGCAGCGGATGGCGAGGGGTTCGAGGAAATTCCGGGCGAATTTTCCGAGATAGTTGGCCAGGCTGTCGAGCGTGTCGTGCTCCGGGTTGACGGCCCAGACAATTTCGTCGAGCGCGCGGGTCAGCTCGCGGGTGGTGTCATAAATCCGGTTCAACTGGACCGCGGCCTGTTCCGGGTTCTGCAGTTCGCCCTGGACGGACTGGCTGAGCAACGAGATGCGCGTCAGGTTGGCGCCCAGATTGTCATGGATGTCCCGGGCAATGCGGGTGCGCTCGCGCTCAATCGCGCGCTGGCGTTCGAGGCGATCGAGTTTCCGGAGCATGCGCCGCCGGGCAATCCAGAATACACCACCGGTCAGCATCGCCGCCGCCGAGACGCCGGCCACGACATAGAACCACCAGATCTGCCAAAAAAACGGATGCACGGTGAACGCCAGCACCGCGCTGGCCGTGCTCCAAATGCCGTCGCTGTTGCAAGCCATCACTTCAAACCGATAGCGGCCCGGCGGGACGTAATTGTAAATAACCGCCCGCTTCGTCCCGGCGTCCGTCCACTCCTGGTCCGATCCCTGCAACCGGTATTTGAAGCTGACTTTTTCGGGCGCCACGAAGCTCAGGCCGGTATAGCGGAATTCCAACTGGTGCCGCCCGGGCGGAATCCGGAGGGCGCCGCCCGCGCGCCCGTTCCCTTCCACCGGCCGTCCATCCATGAGCACCTTTTCAATCAGCACCGGCGGCGGCAGTTGGTTGACTTTGATATGGTCCGGGTCTATGCCGACCGGACCCTTGCTGGTGGAAAACCACAGCCGGCCATCGCTGGTCCAGCAACTGGCAGGCTGGAAGCCGCCGGAACATTCCAGCGTGGGCATTCCGTCACCCGTTCCGTAAACCAGGGGGTGCACCGCCGGAATCTGCCCGTCGGCGCACTGGTTCAGTTCCTTTTTTTGTATGCGGAAGATGCCGCCGTGCGAGCTGACCCAAAAGTTGCCATGGTCGTCCTGTTCGATGGCACAAATGAAATTGTTCGGCAGACCTTGCTCCATTTGGACGGATGAAAAGCGCCCGTTTCGGAGCCGATCCAGGCCGCCGCCGTAAGTTCCGATCCACAGGGCGCCCTCCGTGTCCAAATGGAGAGACTGGACGAAATCGCTGGAAAGTCCGTCGGCTTTTCGGAATTGCTTTACGACGCCGTGTTGCCACCGGCCCAGACCGCCGCCCATCATGCCAAACCACACTGTTCCATCCGGGGCTTCGGTAACGGTCCGGACATCGGGCAAGACCAGATTTTGTTTCGCGCCGAAACTGGTGACCGCGCCGGCCTGATAGCGCATTAAACCGGTGTCGGTTCCAATCCAGGTCACGCCCTCGCGCTCCGGCAGGATGGCCAACACCGGCGCGGTAAAGTTTTCCAGACCGGGCGCGCGCGCGAACTGGTTGCTGTGTTGAAGAAACAGTCCGCCGCCCCAGGTCCCCGCCCAAAGCTGGTTCCCGCTGTCTTCGGAAACCGACCAGACGAATAAATTCAGCAGGCCACTATTGTCGCCAAAATGAGTCCACTCGCCATTTTGCAGGTGATACAGGCCGGCGCCCTCGGTGCCAATCCACATGGATCCGCGGCGGGAACAGGTGACGGAGAGCACGTTGGCGCCCTGCCAATCGTCCGGCGGGGTCAAGGTGGTGACGCGGCTGGGGCGCAGGGCCACCAATCCGCTGTTGCCGGTGCCCACCCACAAGGTGCCCTCGCGGTCCTCGCACAACGAGCGCACCCAGTTGTTCGGAAATCCGTGGGCGCGATCAAAATGAACCACGCCGCGGTGCGGAAAGATTAAAAAAAGTCCCTGCTGCAAGGTTCCCACCGCCAGGCCGCCTGACGCCATTTCCATCATGGCGGTGACGGAACTTGGGCCCAGCGGGCTGGGGCCAAAGTCCTGGGTCCCGGTTCCCTCCCATTTCAGCACCCGGTCGCGTGTCATCATCCAAAGGCCGCCGTCAGCGCTGGAGCAAATCCACTCGATAAAATCCTGGGACTGCAGCCCCACCGGGATGGGAAGCAGACGGCCACGGTCAAGGGTATAAACCTCGCCGTCGCTAAAAACCCAGATCGTTCCTCGCGGACTTTGGGTCAGGGTCACGGCCGACACCGCGCCGCCGGTGTTGGCCATGGCGACCGCCTGGCCGTCCAGCGCCACCAGTTTGCCGCTCGGGTTCAGGAGCCAAACCATGCCCGAGGCGTCGGCGCCTATATTCTGAATTTTTCTGCTCTCCCACGGAGGATGGAAAGACACCGAATAAAAATGTCCGTCCCGGTAACGGGTCAGCTCCCCGCTTTCACAACCAATCCACAAGTTTCCCTCGGCATCTTCAAACAGGCTGGTCACCCGGCTGCTGCGCATTTCCGGCGTGTTATTGTTGTCAAACACCGTAAACGCAACACCGTCGAATCGCGCGAGACCGTCGTAAGTTGCGAGCCAGAGATAGCCATCCCGGGTCTGAACCACCGTCTCCACGGCGTTGTCCGGCAAACCATTTTGCGTTTGCCACACGCGCATGAAATACTCGGGGAGGTTGGTGGTTTCTGCGTGAACGGTCAGGCCGGCGCACTGGAGCAATCCAGCGGCAACTGCCGTTTGAACGGCCCGCCAGATCAACCATCGGTTCCCGGCCGGACCGGATGCCGGTTTGCGAGAGGATGGGTCCGCGGAGACTGTCTCAAAACTCAGTGTTGGCCTCCTCTCCCCGCGAGGAACGAGTGGGAAGAGGAATGAGGAAAGGGGAATTTCAAAAAAAGAGGCACCTCCTCGCCCCGGCCCTCTCCTCCATTTCATGGAAGAGAGGGAGGAGATTGTTACATTGCTCAGTATTGAGACATTCTCCGCACCGGAATGGCTCGCCGATGAAAATGAAGAGCCAGGGAGGCTTGCCGACAAGGGCTTCAGGACTGGCCGGGATGCAAACATCGTCAAAACATTGCGGCGAGAACCGGCGGCGCGCAAGCTAATCCCATTCCGGGCAATGTCTGATTTGGGTTGTGGCGCCGGCGCTTCGCGCCGATTTATTTGAGCCACAGGCTCGACGCTGCACAACCCGGGACACTGCCCCGTTCTGTCATGCCGGACCGGACTGGCCGGGCGGCCGCGCCGGATTAAAAGTTCCGGCGCGGGGCACGAAATCACGAGCCCACCCATTGCTGGGGCCGGATGGCCAACTAAAAAGACTGGTTCCTCGGCGTTTTCAGCGGGTGACAGGGGATGAAGCAATTTTCTTCAGGTGTGACCGCGAAATCAGTGAAGACGTCCGCCCTCACCCCGGCCCTCTCCCCCGGGGAGAGGGTGAGCCTCGGCGCGTCGCTGGATCATTTCAGCGATCTTCGTCGCCGGCTCCGATTCTGTGTTATTGGCCGTGAGAGGCACGACCCGCTGGCATATGGCATGACTCAAAACACGGCGAACGATTCTCCCTCTCCCGGGGAGAGTAGCCCTGCTGGGTATTGCACAAAGGCGAATTCGCATAAAATTCAGCCAAAAAATGAGAAAACAAAATAATGCTAAACCCTTGCCGGCGAGCATAAAAACGCTTGGCGACCTCATTCATGTCAAACGGATGGAGAAAAACCTTACATCCGGCCACTTGGCGGCAAAAATGGGTATTACAGCAATTCTGGTTCGTTCATGGGAGGACGGCACCAAGCGACCCGACAACAGGCAGTTGGAGGTGTTGGTAAGGCTTTTGGGGCTTGATGCAGGCGATTGCCCTTTTAAATGATTAAAGGCTGTTTTTAATACGTTTTTTAGTACAGGAAGTTTGAATGGTGAGAATGGTCTGACCGCTTTGCAAAGCAGCCAGCAAACCGCTGTTTATTTATTCGGACCGAGTTTGCCGACTCCAATGCGGCTTTTGGCGCATTGGATAATTACACAACGCACAATCCACGTGGTTTTGCCCAATAAACCCTCTGTTTTGAGACACGACAAACTTCGTCCAACAGCGATTAAAACCCTTGGGAGCCTGCTGGTGGCCCGCCTCAAAAAAGCTGGCCTGACCCAGCAAAAACTTGCCGAAATGACGGGCTTTCACCGGCAGTGGCTTGGGCGTTGGGAACGAGGCCGCGCCTTGCCTTCCCCGGCGGACTGGGACAAATTTCATGCGGTTTTGAGCCTTCCCTTGAACCCGACATTTCAGTAACTCCAATGCGCACCCACGTTCGATAATTTAGTTGTCCGCTCGTGCTGCAATGGGATGTCAGACGGGTCAGTCCCTGACTTGCATCAGTTGTATCGCGGCGATATTGACATAATTGTAATCGTCATCACTTCCGCCCGGCCAAGCGGTATATCTCTCGTTGCCCGCCAGATAACTCATATTGCGTGAATAAGGGTCTTCGAAAACTCTAACCGCGTACGTTTCGCCAGCCATTAGGTGCGCCGGGACAACCGACGACCAGTCGAACCGTCGCCAATCGCCCGATTGCGGCATAAGCAGATAACCCATGGTAACAATGCCCTTTGAACCGGCCCGGCAAATATCCAGCCGCTTCACCGCGCAGGTAATGCCGGTGTTGACCGGACCGGCACCATTCGAAAATTTGACGCGTACCAGATAATGTCCGCTCCGCCGGGCCGTGAAATCCGCCGTGAGTTCGTCGCCCGGTTTGCCCCAATTCTCGAAATGATTGCCTTCGACCAATTGACCACCCCGGTTTTGCATGTCTTTGGCCACGATCTCCCATTGGCTGTTCGTGTCCGCATAGAACCGGCTTTGAGTCAAATGCGAAGCATTGCCCGTTTTGGCGTCCAGCGTTTCAATGGCGTAGAAGTGAACCCGGTTTGTGTAGTCAGACGAATCCGGGTCGACCCAATCCGTCTCTTTGAGGCGTTTGGCGCAGAGGTGCCCATCGCGGTAGATGTTGAAAACGACATTTGTGGCGTCGGCCTCCCGATAATGCAGCATTAGCTTTCCATCTAGAACCGTGATTCCCCCCTGCCCAACATCGTCCCATTGCGGCTCGACCGGGCCATGAATCGCGCTTGTATCGGGACCGGTCGCAACCAAGTGAAGAGACTCTTCACCGGAATTATCCTCCGGTTTTTCAAGATAAACGTCCCATTCATTGTGGTTCTGCAAAGACGTTGCGGCGATAAAGTCACTTCCTACTGGTTTTCCGTTCAACTCGATTTCACGGATGGGGCAAATCCCCTTACCGCGAAATCCAACCGGCGGCAGGTGAATACGGACGGAAATTGTCCGGCCGCGGTAGGAAAAATTCTTCAGCTCGATGACATCCGACGAATTAAATGTTTCATTGCAAAGATCGCCGGTAATGCAGGGCAGAAAGCGAATTCCATTCCAAGAGGTTTCCAGACCAAACACAACGTCCTGTATCATTGCCAGATAGCCAGCGACCGACCAAATTTGCCGGCATGAATCAACTACCGGCCCGCTAAGCACACCGTTTTTCACTTCCGTCTTACCGCTCGTGAAATCATAATTCTCCATGTTCGACAAATTGAAGGCCGCACCGCGCGTCAGCGAATGGACGCCCGCGTTAATCACCGCCGGGTCGCCCGCCTTTCGCGCCGCCTCGATCCAGAAGGCGGTGACAAAAGGCCAAATCGCCTGGTTGTGGTAGATGGGAACCGTGGTTTCCTCCGGCCACACGACCGGCGGTCCATAAGGCCCGACCGGATACCGGCGCAGAATGGATTCTGCCTGAGATTGGTCGGCCACGCCAGTCAGGATTGCCAGCGATTCGCCAAGCAAATCATAGCGGTGCACCCGGATGCCATAGGCTTCGTCGGTCAGCAGATAGGAGCTGTAAAGTCCCGCCTCGGCGTCGAAGAACCGGCGGTTGATTGCCACTTTAAGCTGCCGGGCCCAGGTTGCGTAGCGGACTTGATCCTCGCCCAATCCCAACCTGCCCGCGTACGCGGAAGTGGTCACCAGTGCAAAATAATCGGCGGCATTCACTGACAGCGCCTTGGACATCGCAATGGCCAAGACATTGGTCTTGGTCCAACCCGGATACGTCTGCTCGCGCCAGTCAAGAAATGATTGCTCGCCGCGGTATAGCCCGTCCTCCGGATCATAAATCAACCGGCGATCCTGTTCAAGCGTGTCGTGCAGGATAGGGTAAACTTGCTCAAGAACTTCCTGCTGTTCAGCGGCGGACAAAAATTTCAGCAATTGACTTGCGCCGAGCGCCCAAACCACCCGATCGCTTGACACCGGATAACTGCCACCCGAACCGGTATCCTGAACAATTTGGTTGGTGAATCCGCCGGTCACGGATGGTTTAGTGACCGAGGTTTTGAACAGGAGCGAATTCAGCGCCCGTTGGGGATCAAACTGCGCCAGCGCCAGATATGTGGAATACGACAAATCCCGCGTCCAAACGTAAGTCCACAGTTCGCCCGTCTGGAACGCCTCCAGCTTGATTGGGTCGCCGTGGTTGTAGGCGCCGTCCTTTATTTGGGTGACCGAGTCCTGGATCGCCTCCTGGACACCCAGCGCGTAAAGACCGTCAAACAATACGCTGCCTGTTCGGATACGGGCGCAACCTGGAAATTCGTGTATTACGACACTCTTGTCGGGTGGATCGGGATCGCGCAGTTCGGCGGTCGTTGTAAGCTCATACGTCCGCAGGATGCCTTCTTCTCCTATTGCCATCGTCGCCCGGGATGAGCCATTAACCAGAGCTTCTTTCAGATTGCTTGGTGCTGCATCCGCGTGATGACAGATTACTGCGCAAAATATACCCGACCAAACCAAAGCTATAATATTTCTCATTTAGATACTGTACAGGGGTGGCTAAGAACCACTTTATGGTCCCAATAAAACCCGGTAGAACTCTGAGTTAAACTTGATGGCGTTAGTTTCCCACCACATAAAGGGCAACAACGGTGAATCCACGGTGGCCAGCAATGACCAGGATACGAGGTTTGTGGAAAACTGAATCGTGTAATCGGGGCCTACGTCACCGTTGACCCAAAACCCAAATTGGCCGTTGGTCATTAAAGCCGCAGTCAGCGCGGGGCGGACTGGCTGAATCACCGTCACCGTGAAATCCTGCGTGGCACTCATCACAGGCGTACCGTTGTCGGAGACAACCACGGCAACGGTCTGCGTGGAGGGTGATTGCGCAATAACCGGCCGCCAGGTGAACACGCCGCTATTTATGCCAATGGCTGCATTAGTAGGAGCTGTGAGCAGGCTGAAGGTCAAGGTCTGCAGCGGAATGTCAGAGTCGCTAGCTGAATTAGTGACCACCAGTGCTACTCCTGCAACAATTGTCTGATTGGAGACAGCGGCGAGTGACGGGGCATTATTGACGCTCACATTATCGAAACCAGCCGTGCAGTTGGTTGCGTTGTTGTGCGCAGTAACGGCCAACCCGGCCAACGCGCTGGCACCCATCGGAATAATTATGCCCGTGCCGATTTGCGTCCAGTTGCTTCCGTCAGAGGAATAGTAGCCACTAAACGAATTCGTGGCCGAACGCGCCAACCGCACCCAGCACGGTGCTGTCACGCCGGAGATAACCGTGCCCGTGGTGCCACCTCCGGCGGCTGTGCGGCTTTGAAGTTCCACCCCGTTCCCGACGGTCGCCACAACCGCTACATTCATCGCGCTGGCAGAGTTGTCATTACGAAACATCACCCCGGCCTTGGCCCATGGATCGGTGTTCTGCACACTCACGACGCGGGCGCGCAATTCACAATTGGGGCCAGAAGATTGATAAACGTAACGAAACGCGTCTGCCGTGCCTTCGATGTCCGCGCCGGAACCTGTGACGGTAATCATGTCACCGGAGTAAGCAGCATCACCTGTCAGCCCCACTGCGCCGATATCCGCCGTCAGCCATGGAGCAGGCAGCGCATGATTGTTGAAGTTGAACTGGAACCAGTTCAGGTTGGAGGCTGCGTTTTTGAAAACGGCGAAAAGCTTATGAACTTCACTTGCGCCGCTAACCGTAGCCTTCACTATCTGCCAGACTTGCCATCCCCCTGTGTATCCAACCGGCACTGTTGCGATTAACGTCCCAGTTGGACTGTCGAGGTGGAATTCTATCGACCCATTGCTCAAAGCTGAGGCAACGCGCACCGAAACACTTGTCGGGCCGGTGCCAAAATCAATGTTGTTAAAGGTCACATAGCTGTCGCCATTTGTATTATTGACATCGCAGACATCGAGTCCGCCACCGGTGTCTGATGTCGCTTCCGTCCCGATGGCAGACATGGAGTCATAGTTCGCTGCACGAATCTGATTCGTGGCGCTGGTCGTGCCGTTGATTTCCAGCCAGATCATGTCCCAATATTGAAGCTGCGGGACAATGAAATTAACGTAGTTGCCCCCTCCATCGCTGCCTGAAGTATAAGTGAGCTGCATAGCCACATCGAAGTTAGTGTCCGGCGTGGCACACCATAGCTTCCCACCGCCGATCGCGCCGGTGTAATACATTTTCACAGCCAAATTGCTGAGCGTCGGTGGTGCTGGGTCTGTTCCATTGTAATCATTCCATGCCGTGCTAGTGTTGTTAAGCAAGTTGACCAAGTGGAGGATGTTGTAGCCAAAAGTCTTCTTCGAAATAATCCATACGGTGCCCGCGCTGCCATTGGTGCTGGTCGTCACCTCCGGGATAGTCGCAACATTGTTGGCACTGATTGTATCACCACGCAGCAAGTTTTCGTACCCAACCAGAAAATCGTAGTAGGCACGCATCGCAGCCGTCAGCGAAGCGGTCATCACCACCTTGCTGTCGTTGGGAAAATAATCGTTGTTCAACATTTCGTTGCCATCTCCCAACTCAAGATGCGCGCCACCACAGGCAAACATTGCGGCGTCTGCCAATAACACACCCGGCTCATTAAAATAACCTGAATTCAACCCGGTATCCACGTAAGCGGGCATTACCAGTGCTTTGCTGCAATAGCTCCGCACATTGTTTACGCGCTGGTTGAACGAAATGTAATTGGGATTATTGCCCCACAGTTCTGAATAGATAAAGTCAACGTTCGCGCTTTGCGCCACCTGATTCTCACCGCCGGCGTCAACTGTGTTGAAGGTCATTCGCACGCCCAGTGCCGCTTTTGCGTTATTGATGTACTCGGGATTGTAATCTTCCAAGTTGAAGAAGGTGCCGTTGTAATCATACGCCGTGTCCTGGCCCACGCAGTCGATATGCCAGCCGTCAAAGGCGAAGTTGGTGAACACCGCCTGCTCGCGGCCGTAAATGTAATTTTGCCAGTTTGTGTCACGGTTGTTCATCTCGTAAAGGTTTGTTGTCGCCCAGGTGCTCGGCAGAGAATAACCGTATTGATTTCCGATGGTGGCTGGCGAGCTGGAGAAGATCCCCATCGGAAGCGTAACCCCGCTCCCGTCCGTCAGGTAGCCGGCCCACGCCATCCCATACGAATTGTAATTCATTGCCACCATATTGTAATAGTGGGCGGCCGCGATAAGATTGGTGACCGTGCTTCGATAAATCGTCCGGTTGGCGACATCCGGCCAGGTGGAACCGGGATTGTAGGGAAGGTGATGTTTCCACTGCCAGTCGTAGAACTGAACCCCGTTAATGTGGTAATTCTTCAATTCCCACATGATATGGTATGTGTCCAATCCGGCGTCATAATGAGCTACGTAACCATAGCGTGGAAACTTTGACCAGTCGCTGGAGACATCGATGGCGGAGGATCCGCTGTCCACCTGGTTGCTGTTCGTGTCCACGATGCTGACTGAAATAAGGTATCCTTGGTAATCGGTCGGCGGCGGCGTCCAGGAAAATACTGCGGTGATGGTCGAATTCACACCCAAATTGGATATCGCCTGCTCGGGGAGGTTTGTATTGAGGTAGCCCAAGTGAGAAACGACAACTTGGACGGCGCCATTAAATGCGGAAGCCGTGCTGTTGGTGAGGCTAACATAGATCGTGACCGCCTCCCCGGGCGAATACATTGCCTTGTCGGTGTTTACGTCGTTGATAAATGGACCTCCATTTGCAGAGAAGGCCACGATAAGGATAAGAAAATAAATCAATCCAAGGGCCAAGCGGATGCGGGACTCTTCCTGAACCTCAACCGGCATATATTAATTCGCAATCTTTTCGGTGATCAAAGTCGTGCGCACATCCAATGTCAGTGGTACGGGGTGTGTTGTGCAAGCCAGATGTTGTCGGGATCAGACAGTGGAAGGGGATGGCCTCCTCCTTGGACGTGAGTCACCGGCTGATTGGAGAATTTTCCCGTCCATTTATGGATTTCTGCATGGCCATCGGCAAAACCGATTCCACAAGCCCCGGCATGTTGGCATCCGGGAATTTCGGGCAGTGCGCTGACCGCATAATTCGCTGAGTATAGAATCCCGTCATCAATACTGTCAGGATGCTCATCCATGAATACCCAGACCTGACTTGGTCCAGGAGTGTGAAGGTCAGTGGTTTTCTTCGCGACATACCAGGATGACCAGCCAAATGGGTAGCTGGGTGCCCCAAATTTACTCCCATCACCCAACGCCGCGTCCATGGCACAACTCCGGGCACGATGAGTCCATCCTTTCGACCCTTGCGGTGGACTCAAGAAGCGGGAAGTAATTGGACAAGCAAATACCTTGTAATTGCGGCCCAAATAAGTGCCCAGCAGAGAATACGTGTCGTTGACCAAATAAGCCGTGTTTGTGTTTTGCTGGCCTGTGCTCCAATCCAGAACGCCACTAATCCAAGACGGTTTCCCTTGATAGAAGACAGACTTATCGGCGTTGATTGGCCAATACTCCTGATTGTCACCCGCGTACATAAGCGAAGACAGAAGAAGCTGCTTTTGGTTGCTCATGCACTGCACAGCCACGGCCCTTACTTTGGCAGCGTTCAGGGCTGGCAGCAACATGGCGGCCAGAATGGCAATAATGGCAATGACCACCAGCAACTCGATTAACGTAAAGCCTTGACGGCGAATTCTCATAGTTTTCATCACTAATCTCTTGGTCCTATCGACCCCTGCCAACGGCCTTCCCCGCCGCGTCAAAGCGCGGCGGAGAAGGGATCATTTCCGCAACGAACCACGGTTCTCAATTTAATCATGGTTTCACCAAGCGGAAGAACGTGGTGCCAGCCGTCGGCCAGTTGGTCTGACTGACAAGGCCATTGGTTGAACTAAAGCCGGCGCTCCAGTTCGTGCCATCGGTCTCAAAATGGTCAGCCCATGGCCCCGTAACGTTGGTTGTGCTTTGCAAATGCGCTCCGGGCCGCCCCAACCATGTCACCGGGACTGTTCCACCGGAAGGGGTTCCATTTTTCAACTGGCCATCGGCTTTGGCCGAGAAGGTGAAGAATGGTTCGTGATATTGGTAGCCAAACGTGTCTTGCGGCATGGTGTAGGAGCCCGTCACGGTAGAACGGACCACGCGGTAGTGGTTCTGCCCATCAGGCGCTTCGATGTCCTCTGGTCCCAAGTCGCCATTAGTGCCAATACCGTATTTGTATTCAAACGCCACGGGTGTGCCTTTAGGAAGAGCGACGGTCTGGGTAAATATTCCACCGCCCGACGCGGTCAGTTGATATTGAGCCGGAGCGGCAACCGGGTTCACCTGAGTGTACCAAGGATACCAAGGCACAAAATCCCCATTGATCCAGACGGTGTCACCCGCACTGGCGTTAAACACATGACCATCGGTGCCAACGGCGCCATTCATATTCACCGCGAATGTGACGGACATGGCCTTCGGCAGGTAGTCGTCGAGCTCCATGTCACTGAACAAGACCGGTGAAAGCACTGTCGTGGTTGTATTCGAGAGTTGGAAGAAACGATCGTAGTCATCCGGGCCGCTGTCCAACGTGCTTTGTTTTGGAGTGCTGCTTTCGTAAACTTCCATTCCCAAAGAACTGCTGTTAATGGCAAATTTGTAGGTTTCACCACTATTGAACGTGCCGACAACGGGAACCACTCCGCTGTAGACGTTCGAATTGGCGGCAGCCGGATTGTTGGTTAACAGGTATTGACCCGCAGTCCAGTTATTGAAACTGCCCTGTACTTCGACGGTGTCACTTGGCGGATTGAAATGGCCGGTGGCAATTTGCACGGTCATATCCACCTGGAAAGTGACATTATTTGTGATTAATTTGGTCGTCGAGGTGTAAGCCAGATTGTTGAAATAGGAGTCACCGTTGTAACCATCATCGGTGGAATTCTTCCAAGTGAACATTGAGAATGAGTCAATCGGACCGCTACCAGTCAACGTTCCAGTCACCACCACCGGGGTATTGATTGTTCCCACGCCGGAGTAAGGAGTGATGGACAAACTGTAGGTGTTGGAACTGGTCAGGGTAACCATGGCGTCATCCCCATAAGTGGTCAAGTTGACTCCGGGGATTTGATTGGTGCCGGAGGCGTCCACAACCGTAAGCTCGCTGGTCCCGCCAGCGAAGTAAACCTGCAGCCGGGCGCGGGCAGCCCGGTTATTTGACCCGTTCTGGGTCGTGCTGTTTGATCCGATGATGTTTCCATTCCTGAGCGCGAATCCAACCTGACCGGGATTGCCAATGCCACCGCCTGCTTCGAAGGACAACGAACAGGCATCCCCAGCCATGCTCAACGGGATGTTGAAACTGCGATAAGCTGTCGATTCTTCCTGGTGCAGGTCGGCGCTAAAGTTAATGGCATAGAGTTTCCATACCGAACCATCGGAAGCCGTAATGTTGACACCGACATTCGCCGTCGAAAAACCGGCAAAACCTTCGCCGTGATAATTGTCGTAAACATTCCAAGGGCCAAACCCAATCCCTGCGTCTGATCCCTCATACCAGTTGCCACTGTAATTGGCGGAGTTGTCCGCGCCAGTTCCGTAAACCGTGAGGTTATAATTTCTGGTTCCCGTGCAACTGTCCGCGTCGGTTGCCGTCACGGTAAAGGTGTATGTCCCAGTGCTGGTGGGTGTGCCTGACAAGGTGCCGCTTGCGGACAAACTCAAACCCGGCGGCAGTGAACCGCTGCTCACGGCGAAGGAGTAGGGTGCCAAGCCGCCACTCCCAGTGATGACTTGACTATATGCCGTCCCGCTCAAAGGACTGACCACACTTCCTAAACCAATCGTCGGACAGGTAAAAGCAGCCTGATTAGTGAAGGACAACCTGTTGAAATACACGTCACTATTCACGGCGCTGGAGGGGTCCGTGGTCCAACTGAACATGGCGAAGGAGTCAATAGTGCCGGTGCCAGCCAACGTTCCCGTGACAACAACGGGAGGATTGGTAATTCCCAGGCCGGTATATCGGGTGATTGAAAGACTATAAGTGTTGGGCCCTGTTAGCGTCACCTTGAAATCGAAAGCGGCGCTTGTTCCCACATTCGTGATCGAGGTCGCTTGCGGACCCGAAGCGTCTTGCACCACCAGGTAATTGGTGCCGCCCGCCGCGAAATTGGTGACCCCTGCCAAATAAACCTGAAGCCGGGCACCTGCGCCTTGGTTGCCCGCACCCGTGGTGTTGCCATTCCGGAGTGCAAATCCCACCTGACCCGGATTGCCAACACCATTATTGGCGTTTTGCAATTCCAAAGACAGCGAGAAACCGTCACCCGCCGCACTCAAGGGGGTGTCAAATGCACGATAGGCTATCGCTTGCTCCGACGCAGTAGTGGCATTGTAGCTGACAGCGTAGTGCTTCCAAAGGGAACCGTCTCCTGCCTGAATGTTCGCATCGCCTGTGCCGTTTCGATCTACCTCAAGTCCTGCGTAACTGCTTGAGCCGCCTCCGGTGCTGGTACTGTGAGTATAGAAAGTCCAGGGGCCAAAGCCATTTCCGCCAGTTGACCCACTGGTCCAAGAAACATAGTTGGCGGAACTGTCCGAGCCGGTCATCGCGGCGGCTTGAGCCGCGAAGAGGCCCGCCACAGCGAACCACAAGGTGACTTTCAGTAATTTTATGAGGTCGTTTTTCATAGGTAACGTTGGTTATGGTCTGAGGGCAAAGTTTGAATTGCTTTATGATCTTGGGATCATGCGCCCAGTATCTCACTCTCCCCATTCTTGACCAGCTAGCCAAAAGGTTAGTTTTGTGACGATTTCCCGGTCTTGAATTTTAGGGCCGCTTCAGTGCGCGAATGCACGTGCAGTTTCTCGTAAACGTGCTGAAGGTGCCACTTGATTGCCGCGACGGTCACACCTAAACGATCCGCAATCTCCTTGTTTCCCAACCCATGCATCACCAGTTGCAGGACTTCTTTCTCACGGGGAGAGAGGTTTCCTGATTCTGACGCTGCCTCAGCCTGCTCGCGGAAGTGGCCGATCACCTTCCGGGCAATTTCCGGCGTCATAGGCACGCCGCCTTCCTGCGCTTCTTGGATGGCGGCAATGATGCGCTCAGGTTTGGCCCGTTTAAGCAGGTAACCACATGCGCCAGCCTGTAAAGCCTGGAAGATCCTGTCCGAATCTTCGTAGACAGTGACGATGATTATCTGAATCGAAGGCAGCAGCTCCTTGATTCTCACAGTGCATTCAACACCCGACTGGTCGGGCAGTTGGATGTCCATGAGCACGACATCAGGCTGGGCCTTCGGAATCTTCTTCAGTGCCTCGGCGACCGTTGTGCAAGTACATACGCACTGAAGCCCGGGCGTCCGGTTGATAAGGGTTTCAAATCCTTCCCGCAGTGTCTTACTGTCTTCGACAATGCCAACTTTGATCATTGCAGTTTTTTGGGTAACGGGGCCTGGAACTTAACTGTGGTTCCTTTGCCCGGCTCGCTCTGAATCTCGCACCGCCCGCCCAACGCGCTCAATCGTTCCTGCATGTTGGCCAGGCCGTCGGCACCCACATCCGGCTTGCCAAGCTCGATACCGTGGCCGTTGTCGGACACGGTGACCGTGAGCATGCTGTCTTGGACGGACATCCGCAGCCAGACCTTGGTCGCGCTCGCGTGGCGGACGACATTGGTAATGGCTTCCTTGAAGGCCAAGAACAGCTCTTGCCGAAACTTGGGATCAAGCGGATAACTGGGCAGATCTTCTGCGACATCCAGACCGCACGCCACCGACGCCAGTTCCAGCAACCGCTGGGCATACGCTCCAAAATAACTGGCGAGCGAGGCGATGGTGTCATTCCGTGGATTTACCGCCCAGACAATCTCATCCAGCGAAGTCACCATGCGCCGCGCCATTTCATTTAATTGGTCAACATAACGAGCCTTCTCCTCAGCGGTGGTAGTCGTGCTATTAACCAGCGACGTAAGCATGTTGACCTCAGTCAGTCCCGCGCCGAGGTCATCATGCAGGTCGTGAGCGACTCGGGTGCGTTCTTGTTCAATTTCGCGCTGGCGTTCGGCGCGCTGACGTCCCTGAATTTGCGTTTCGAGCTGGAGCGTGCGTTCCGCGACCTGGCGGTGGAGCGATTTGATCCACATCAAGGCGGCTACCAGCACCAAGAGCAGCACCCCGACAACACTGATCAGACGTTGCAAGGTCCACCAAGGCGGCCGGGCCAGCACCCGGATGTCAAAACCGGAATTGAGCAATAGCTGGAATGAATCTATCGGCCGGCCCAAAACCCGATTGCCTCCCTGTCCCGCATAAACGCCAGTGAGCTCAATCCGGCTGCCGGGCGTCAAAGGTTGGTCCAGACCCACTTCGTCTTTTATCATCGCCGTGAAGCGGCGTAACCCACACTGCACCTCAAGCAAGGAACCATCCGGTTGGCTGCTAACCCCCAATAGCATGCCCTCCACCTGCACCAGCGTCGAGTCGTAATCATCGCGAAGCAGGTTGTCAGCTTTCAATCGGTCCGGTTTGGGTAACTCCGCCAGTCCCAAGCGTCGAACCAGTGCTTCCCGCAACACGGGAGATGGACCGCTCAAGTCCGGAAAACCAACTACTTCCACCAAATCACAGACGTGGGCGTCCATTTTCCCCGCCGGAATAAACCGCAGGCCTTTGTCGCCATCCATGAGGAAGCACTCTGTATCTCCCACGTAAATGATCTGGCCGGAAACTTTGAGCCGTTGCAGTACCCCCGAATGAGGATTGAATTGCAACAGATCTCCAACATGCTTGGTTGGTATGTCGAACGGATCAATCAGTGCTGGCTGAACCACGCTTACCCACTGCTGTTCTACGCGGATATTGCCGATCTGCAACCGGTGTGCTTGCGCATCCCAATCCGCGAACAGACAGCCTCGTATCTGCACCAAGGCATTCGCATCTGCCTTGGGCAGACCTGGTGCCATGGAACTCAATTGCACGTGGATACGACCGCGATCAGTCAGTAATGTAATCGTATCACGATTGATCGCAGTAACCACGCCTTCCAGTTCGACATATTGGCAATGCATGCTTCCATCCAGCAGTTGATCCCAAGCCGGATGCACCGGGTTTGGCAGAGTGCCCGAACCCAGCTTTTCGATCCGGGATGCAAGAATATACGGGGAAAACTCACCTGCGGCGGCCACTCCTTCCAGCTCGCAGTAATCTCCGACCAGGAGCGGTAATGACTTTCCAAGCGCCACGAAAACTCCCCGCGTCGTGTCTTGGAGGACAACCGCGTCTCCTTCCAAGACGCTCGTGATCACGCCGCGCAACTTTACCGGGTAACCTTGCTTCAATTCATCAAGACTCAATTGGTTGACCTGTTCCGCCGTGGTGAGGACCGGCAGCACGCCGGGCTGGCCGGGACCTTCTCCCATGCGCCGGAAGAAACAGCAGCGCAAAACCGGCTCGGCCCCTTCCACATCAAATCGTCCCAGCACCTCGGAAATCCCGCCCGCGAGGTACTCTGCCCCGGCTTTTTCCAAACAGATGCGCCCTGAATCATCCACCAAGTATGCCGGTTGCCCCGACCCCGCGGAGACAATTTTCCCCCGGAGATGAACGACCGGTTGTCTGCCGCTCTGGCGGGTCAATGTTCCCAGATTGCTGACCGTCACCAGCGGATACATGGCCCATAAATCCGGCGTGACATAGCTTTGGTTGATGTCTTTCCAGCCCTGCACGAAAAACTCGCCAGGGACGGTGCGCCCGTCCACGCTGTGAATCCAGTGACAAACTCCGACGGCGCGGATCCGATTTTGGGGTACGAGCGTGAATGAGCTGTCCGAATCTTCCGCGACCAGCAATCGCACAGGCCCTGTATCGGTAACCAGTTCGAGTTCCAAAGTGTTCTGCTGACGATTTACAGAAGAGACAGTCCCCTCGATCTCACACCAATTATATTCCTGCTTTTCCATGGGAAGTGAATTGTTCGCGACCGCTTGGGATCCTGGCAAAGCCGTCCGGCCGAGGGTATTCACTTCAAGGGAAGGTTCTCCGATGAAAAGACGGCTGCCATCGTCAGACCTGGTGCGAAATGTATAAAAGCCGTCTTTTTTTACCTGGATGAAGCCGGTGAATTGCAGTCCCACTTGCTCTGTTCGGCTCATTACGTCGAGATTGAAGTTGCTCACCTCGCCGGTGCGCACGGCTGCGAGATGACAGAGGTTGGGAAGCAAATTCCACCATGTCCCTTCGCAGCACCGATAATTCAATCCATTGACAAGGTTTGTGAGTCCGTCCGCAACATCAATCCGGGCTCGAAAGAGTGCCGAGTCCGGAATCTTCTGTCGCGGCAAGCCCGGTCCCTCATAAAAAACCTCCAACTCATATGGCCCCGTCCGGTTGAACCAATCAACCCGAACTGGATGTTGCCCGATCTTCAGATAAACGCGGCCAGATTGTTCAGTTGCCACATGAAAGCCGTCGTTTTCCACTACCGGAACACTCGCCAACCCGATCGCACCGGCCGTTTTCTCCACCGTGCAAGTCCCTTGTAAACTTAACCGATCACCTTGGCGTGGCATCTGACATGGCAGATCTAGTTCCAATTGCGCCACACCGGCTTCATCTTGTAAAATTACTCTACCTTCGGCGTCGCTTGACCACCACACCACCCCCTCTACGTGGATCGAAGCAATAAACCGCTGATTCGAATTAGCCAGCTGTTGCAATTGCATTACGTTGGTTATTTGAAGCGAGGATTCCAAAGGCGATTCGACGACATTTCCAAGGATCGGGGTGACGTCCAAAATCGATACCGTAATTGCCGCGCACAGGCACGAAAGCGGGAAAACTTTGTTACACAAACGCCACATGGAATGTTTTTCGTATAGCATGCGAAGCATGACGATTACAATGCGCCATTTATAGAAACACGTTGCGACTTGGGTCCGATCTCATGGTCTGGAAACCATCCCGGACGGGAAGGTGGGTAGCGCAGCTTCCGCCATCTTGCCCTTTTTATTTAACTGACTTTGCTGCGACATCGATCATTAGAATAAGGCTGTTGCCGTTAGAACGCTCATTTTTGAACCGGGTCACCCCATTCTTTGGCATCCGCAAAAACTTCTGCTCCAGGGCAATTTCGGCGCACGTATTGCCATTAAACAGGACGCGGCCGACCGCAATATTTAGTCGCAGTAGCCGTCGTCCGTTTTAAATGTTTTTCTGTGCGATCACTAGTGAACAATAATCATATCCCAATATGCAAGGCTTGGTACAGTGAATAAGACGTAGTTTCCACCGCTGTCGGAATTTTGCGTAAAACTCAGGCTTTGGGCCGTTCCGTTGTTGATATCTGGCGACAACACTTTTACGCTGGTTGGCGTGGTGCTGCCGTAGTAGTATTTGGCCGAGAAGTTCGTCTGTGCGGTGGGTACCGGGTAACTGCCATTCACATCCTGCCAGTCGATGTTCGTCTCGCCAATCAGGTTGATCAGGTTAAGCATACTGACCCCATTTTTTACTTTGCAGAAGGCCCAAACCTCTCCATTGGTGGCCGAACCGGAAGACGGGATACTCGTCCAGATGATGTTCCCACTGTTGGCGAACCCGCCATAGAGGTTGGTCTGGTTGTTGTAGATAAAGTTGTAGTAATTCGTCAGGGTATTTGCCAGGCTCGAACTCATTGTAACGTTCGTATTCGGAAAATACGGGGTAGAAAGCATGTATCCCCCATCGCCAAGTTCAAGATGCGTGCCGCCGCTGGCGAAGATCGTGGCATCTGTGAGCAGCACTCCGGGAACGCTGAAGTTGCCGGAAGTCTTATCAGTATCCATGTAAGCAGCCAGTACCACGGCTTTTCCACCACTCCACGAAATGCCATTGTCGATCGTCGTCTTTAGATCTTGGTAAGTTGTCTGTCCATTAGCGGGCCAACATTCAACGTAAACGGCATCATCACTCGTATCGGCGCAGACGCTGTACATTCCGTAGGCGCCGACGTTATTAAAAGTAAGCCTCTTGCCAGTTGCAGCCTTCGCGTTGTTCAGAAAACCAACAAACGTTGTCCATACATCAACCGAATGTCCATAGACATCATACATCGTCCCCCAATCGCCCAACTGATCTAGATGCCATCCATCAAATCCGTAGTCGGAGAATACATTATTTTCTTGCCCAAAAATATAGTTCTGCCAGTTGGTATTGCCTGGGTTAAATATATATATCGTCGGAGTAGCCCAGCCACCCGGCATGGATATGGACCATTGGGGGCCGTTAATTGCGGTTAATAACGCCCAATTGGAGTCAACCCCGCTACCGTCTTGCCCATAACCCGCCCAAGCCCCGTACATTAGGTTGTAGTTCATCGCATACATTCCATTTGAGTGGCACGCGCTGATCATGTCTTGCACGGTTTGACGATAACACACTAAATTGGCGACATTGGTCCAGGATGTCGCTGGGTTCGTCAAGGTTCCAGCCAACGGAACATGGTGTTTCCACTGCCAATCGTAAAACTGAACATAGTTAACATGGTATTTTGCCATCCAAGCCACTTCATTTGACGAGGTTGCGGTCGATTGTGATGGAAACCTCGACAAGTAACCGTAAATGACTGGTCCGGGGTTAACGGTGAAGGTGGCACCATAATTGGCACCACCATCGCTGGCGTATAGGGAACCGACTGTACTGTTTGCGTAACCGTAACTTTCTAAAACGTACGTTCCCCGCGAAAGGCCGCTCAGTAAATTCACGTTCATCGATTCATCAGACCAACGAGTGTCGCCGGTGGTGCCGTTAACATTCGTTTGATTCACACCGAGCAAATCATTCCCAATCCAGTTGCCATAAGGGCCTTGCACAGGGTCGATTGCATAGTTGAGATAAATTGAATTCCCAACGGTGGCACCGCCTCCTTGGTAGGTAAGCATGGAGCCTCCCAATAGGGTGAGTGTATCGCCGGCACCGGGATAGAAAGTGCCAAGGTTCAAAACCGGCGCCTCCGGAGTACCATTTGACCAAGCCGTCTGATTCAAGGTCGCCGATGACCCAAGCGGCAGGAGTCTGGTGGTCCCGTTGTTGTTCAGCGCGTAAAGGGTAGTGATACCGGAACTCATTGCATTCGCACCGGTACCTCTCAGTTCGAGGCCGTAACCGAATATGCCGGCGTATTGGGCAAAAACAGGACCTGCGAGGCAAGTGATTACCAAGATGAGAGCTAGAAGCTTTGGATTGTTTGGTTTTTTCATAACGGTTTTAGCGGTTTTTTGTCTTGTTGTGACGACATAATTAATACTGAAATCCTTTGCGAGCGATGGGTATAGTTGAGATTAACAGGTCTTCTGTCCCTGTCTAGCTAGCCAAGCAGCTAGTTTTGCACCCTATATTACGAGCTCGCATAGAAAAGCATGGTTTAACAAAATCACAGTGCCCGTCAAAATTTGCCACCACAGCAAGTTTTGACTTTTACGTATGGATGTTGACGTGCTGTCGGAAAACTGAGCCATTGGCAGATGGAGGAAAATGGGATTGGCTGGTCCTCAAGAAAGGACCAGAGCATGAAAGGCAAACGGTATAGTAATGAGCAAATTATTTACGCGCTTCGGCGCGTGGAAGCGGGTTCCAAAGCCAACGAGGTGTGTCGGCAGCTGGGGGTGAGCGAAGCGACCTTCTACCAGTGGAAGAAGAAGTATGGCGGGATGGGGGTCAGTGAGTTAGGGCGGCTGAAGCAACTGGAAGACGAGAACCAGCGGTTAAAGAAGTTGGTGGCGGATTTGTCGCTGGACAAGCACATCCTGCAGGAGGTGCTGGCAAAAAAAGTCTGAAGCCTGCACGGTTACGGGAATTGGCGCGCTGGCTGATGACGGTGTTCCAAGTGAGTCAGCGCCGAGCGTGCAGGCTGGTGGGGTTGGGTCGATCGACCTTTTGGTATCGGAGCCAGGCGCAGGATCAGAGTGGATTGCGGATGCGGTTAAAAGAGCTAGCGGCGGTGCGGGTGCGGTATGGGTATCGGCGGCTGACGATTCTGTTACGGCGCGAGGGATGGCTGGTGGGCCAACGGCGGGTATACCGGCTGTACCGACAGGAAAACCTTTTGGTGCGGACGAAAACGCGGCGAAAGCGGGTGGCGCGCCTCCGAGTGCCATTGACGGGAGCGGAGCGACCGAACCAGCGCTGGTCGATGGATTTCACGAGTGACCGGCTGGTGGACGGGCGGGCGTTTCGGGTGCTGACGATTGTCGATCAGTTCAGCCGGGAATGTCCATTGCTGGAAGCGGATCGGTCATTGACGGGCAAACGGGTGGTGGAATGTTTGGAAAGGCTGGCGTGGCTGCAGGGCAAACCCGAGAGCATCACAGTAGACAACGGGAGTGAGTTTTGCAGCCGGGCGCTGGACGCGTGGGCGTATCAAAACGGGGTGAGATTGGACTTCATCCGGCCGGGGCGACCGGTGGAGAATGGATTCATCGAAAGCTTCAACGGGCGGCTGCGCGATGAATGTTTGAACACGGAGTTGTTCTTTTCCCTTGCAGACGCGCGGGAAAAGTTGGAGAAGTGGCGGTGGGACTACAACCAGAAACGACCGCACAGCGCATTGGGCGGCCTGCCGCCGGCAGAATACCTCCAGTGCGTGCGGTCAAAATTGAAACTGAGCGGATCAGCCAATGGCGAAAAACTCTATTCTGAGTGGCTCAAAAAGCGATAGCAGTTCACAATGGCGAAAAACTCTATTCTGAGTGGCTCAAAAAGCGATAGCAGTTCAGCACTCGCCAAATGGACGAGGTGGCAGATGAAATGTCCGTGATGCTGGTTTGGAAACACCTGTTGTCCAAATGTAAAGGGCGGTGGAGTTAAGCCCCACCGCCCGTCGTCTTTCCATGTGTTCGGATATTTAATTAACTTGAGCCAGTAAAAGCCAAACTTCAGTATGATATTCTGATCTGACCATCAGCCGCTGCTGACGTTTGAAGATAGTGGCCCGGGGGTCCGCCCGCGCCTCCTCCACCGGGCGCTGTTGCTGGCGAATCTTGTGTAGTCCCGCCGCACGTAATCTCCCAACAGTTGCCGCCGTTTCCGCCACCAGCATATCCTCCAGCCCCGCCAAGATAGTTATAAGAGGTGGAAGAGTTTCCACCACTTGAGTTTCCAGCAGCACCTCCACCCGCACCAGTCCACATAACACAATAGAAGCCACCGAATTCGGCGGCACCATTCCCGCCAGTATACTTCACATCCCCCGTACTGGCTCCAGCTTGGCCGCCCGAGCCATTCTCTCCTGGTGCTCCACCCATTGCAACAACTTCGGGGGAGCTGTACTGATTGAAGCTCGAATAGGTACCGGGATTGTCAGGGCTGCCATGGGCTCCCACTAGGTAGTTATAAGTGCTACCGGGCACAGTTGGGAAGTAATTAACCCGTGAGCATGCGCCGCCACCTCCGCCGCCACCGTTAGAACCTCCACCGCCGCCCGCGCCCCAACACTCAACCCGGACGTGATATATATTACTTGGGCAAGTCCAAGTTCCTGCGCCTGCGGTCGTAATCGTGTTGGTGATAGACCAACTATGATTCAACGGAAAGATTCTGAACACTGTCCCATAGGCCGCTCCCCCTTCAAATGTTGTCCCGTAGAAATTACCATCGCTAGCTTGGATAAGCGCCCCTATTGGCCCATAGCCATCGGTGCCCGTAAAGCTATAAAGACTCGTGAATTGCCAATTATTGGTTGTGATAACGAAGACCGTGCCATAGTTATTTATTCCGCCGCCGTCAGTTGTCCCGTAGATGTTGCCGTCACTGCCTTGCACAACGGCTGCTAACGGATAGCCGCCGTCATATGCATCGCTAAAGCCATGTAACGCGGTGAAGTTGCCGTTAGTTGTAACTTTGAAAACTACCCCCGCGCCTCCGGACCCTCCGGAGAAAGTCGTTCCATATAAATTGCCGTCACTGCCTTGTACGACGGCTGCCTCTGGATAGCTGCCATCGCTTCCGCCGGTAAAATTCCAAAGTGTCGTCAAGCTTCCGCCTGAAGTGATCTTGAACACTGTGCCCTGAGAATAGGAGCCGCCCTGATAGGTTGTGCCATAAAAATTACCATCGCTGCCGAGGGCAAGGCCCGCCATCGGCATGCTGCCATCAGACCCACCAGTAAAGCTATACAGAGTTGTCAGTGTGCCGTTGGTAGTGATTACGAATACTGTGCCCGAGTTATTCGCCCCTGCATAGTCAGTTGTGCCATAGAGCTTCCCGTCGTTGCCTTGAACAAGCGCACACATCGGATAGGCACCATCGTTTCCTCCAGTAAAGTTATACAGATTTACGCAGGTCCCGTTGGTAATCTTGAACACTGTGCCGTAATAATAAGATGACCCCCCGTTTTCGGTTGTGCCGTAGAAACAACCATCCTTGCCCTGCACAAGCCCCGCCACCGGACCCGCACCGTCCGGCAAGGAGCAATTTGGGCAAGTACCGGTGACAGGAAAATCCAATATGGTCGTCTCCTGGCCGCCGAGCGTGATTTTGTATACTGTTCCCTCTGTACCGGCGCACGGCTGACCCGGGTTGCACAGTGTTGTACCGTCTCCGGCAGTTGTTCCGTACAAATTGCCGTCACTGCCTACGATAAGTCCCGCCCGTGGATACCCCTGATCAGACTGCCCAGTAAAGCTATACAGACTTGTCAATGGGCTAAATGAACTCCCGTTGCCCGCCATAGTTAGACAAAAAACCAATGATAACGACGTCACCAGTGTGATTCCTGCATGTGATTTTATTTTCATATGATTTCCTCATTAATGAATTAATGGTTAATGCACGCGATCCATTGAACGTCTTGTATCGCACCTTGTATGGCTGCTTTACCTACTCATACAATCTAAATCAATTATCTATGGCGGCCATTTGTTATCTGGCGCGGCCATCGGTTCGCCAAACGCAACCACCTGCCTGGCTGTTGTTCCAGTTAAGAAATGCTGTCGGAGCAACGCCATATTGGAGCTTGAATTCCCGCGAGAAATGAGAAACCTGTTTGAAGCCAAGTTGAAAGGCAACGGCTTTTACCGAACGAAGTCTTTTCAGCATCTTGCCGGCCCGAACCAGCCGCTGTTCGTTCAACCAATTTTGGGGACTGCGCCCAAAATCGACATGGGTGAATCGGCGTAATTGCCTGGGGGAAACTTTCAGTTTCTTTGATAATAGTGTGGCGCTATAGTTTGATTTTTGGGCCATTTCAAGCCACTGCTGAAAATTTTCGGGTCGAGCCAATCGTGCCATACAAAAAATCTACGGATTAAAACGGCTAATCTTTCAATTTTTGGTGTTTTACGCACTATTTTTACCGTGGCTAACAAAATGCCCCGTCGCCCGTTTTCATGGTAACAAGATACTACAACGAGAGCCGGATGCGGTTGCCTTTCGCGTCCCAACCCTCCACAAGATGGCTGCCTTAAATTGAATGTTCCGCTGACGCGAATCGTGATCTAACTCGGTTAGGAGGGAGCTTCTGGTGATCAACTCACATTGTCTGCTCCAGCTTTTTGACTTCTTCCTTGATCAATTCCATCGTCCGATGTTTGGCCAAATAGACTTGGTCCACGGATATGCCGAGGGTGGTGGCCACCCTTTCGGGTGGCCATTCCTTGTTCACGTACAAGTCGAAGATTTGATATTTTTGCGGGTCCACACGGCGTTTCACTTTTGCAGTGGCCACATCCAGCAGATTCTTCTCCCATTCTGCGTTCCACAACTTGTCCAAATCCCAACCCATGGGATCAGCCACTTTGTCTATCGAGCGGGTGCCGGTGGCGGTGTCGTCGGAAGCGGAATGATTGGCCACAAAAGGTCCGCGCTTGCGCAGCTGGTCGGTGATGCGCCAGCGGGTCATGTTCAGGAGCCAGGTTTTGAAGGAGCCAATCGCCGGGTCATATTTGAAGGAAGGCATGTGCTTGGCGACCGAGATCATGGTTTCCTGCACAACGTCCTGGGCTTCGGTCCCGGTCAAACCGCTCTTGATGGCGGTTCCGTAGATGAGCTTCCAGTACGTGTCGAAAAAAACCTGCCAACTTGATTGATCCTGCCAGTCTTTGAGGCGTTGAATCAAAGTCGCGCGCGTCGGAATCAGTTCGTCGTTCGGCTCTGCCATGAGCCAAGTAATGTGGTCTTAAATGACGGTTGGCAATAAAATATACCCGAAAATCCTTGAAAAAACAGGAGTTGCCTGTTTTTGTTATGGCATTCATCAGATAGATGAAATTCTGATAGAAACACTTGAACTTCCTTCGTAAGGCTGGTCGCGGCGTGGGGCTGGTTGCTGTTTTTTTCAGCTTACTGGCTTGCGTTGAGAAGTCTGATGCCCAGCCAATGGCCGGGAGTTCAGTTACGAACGAAGTTCGGATTGTGGAACTGCAAGGCGCGGTGGAAGTCGCTTCCGGCACGGCCGCCGCCTGGGCGCCGGCGCAAAACAACCAAATCCTGCATCCCTTCGACCGGTTGCGCACCGGCGCCAATAGTCGGATTGCACTCCTTTGGTCCGATCGGAGCGTTGTGTCTTTCGGCGCTTTGACGGAGATCGAAGTGCTGCCGCCTGATTCAGTGAATGCGCAATGCGGACTGCATTTACTTCGGGGTATTCTCTCGTTCTTTCATCGTGATGAACCGGGACGCATCCGGGTCATCACCCGCGGCGCCGTCGCCGGCGTGGAAGGCACGGAGTTTGTCATGGCTGTGGACAACACGGAACGCACGATTCTGTCGGTGATTGACGGCAAGGTCCGGTTTGGCAACCAGCAGGCAACGCTTGTGCTGAGCAACGGTGATCAGGCCGTCGCCGAACCGGGCAAAGCGCCCGTTCGCACCGCGGGTTTCATTGCCAACAACGTCCTGCAATGGTGCTTTTACTACCCGGCGGTGATTAATCCGGCGGATCTGCCGTTCACACCGGAAGAACAAAAAATCCTCGGCGAATCCCTCCAAGCCTATCGCTCGGGTGATTTGCTGGAAGCGCTGGCCAAATATCCGGCGGGGCGGCAGCCCGGCTCCGATGCCGAGCAGGTCTATTATGCCGGCCTGCTGTTGAGCGTTGGACAGGTTGAACCGGCCAAAGCAGCGCTGGCTTCTTTGTCCGTCTCCGATATCTCCAGCCGTCCGCAACGGATTGCTGCGGCCCTGCGCCAGCTCATCGCCGCCGTGAAACGGCAACCGAATCCGGCGACGCTCAATCCACAATTGGCCACGGAATTTCTGGCGGATTCCTATTACGAACAATCGCGTGCTGTCCCCGGGGTTTCACTGCAGGCCGCGCTGGAGTCGGCCCGTCGAGCCGTGACCCACTCGCCGGATTTCGGTTTTGCCTGGGAACGCGTCGCGGAACTGCAATTCAGTTTCGGCCATACCCGCCGTGCGCTCGTCGCCCTGGACAAAAGCCTTGCCCTCGCGCCGCGCAATGCCCAGGCGCTCGCCCTGAAGGGATTCCTGCTCGCGGCGCAAAATCGCACCGGCGAAGCCATCGGCTGGTTCGACCGGGCGCTCGCCGTGGACTCCGCCCTTGGCAACGCCTGGTTGGGACGCGGTCTTTGCCGCATCCGCCGGGGCAATTTCAGGGGTGGACGTGAAGACCTGCTGGTGGCCGCGGCCTTGGAGCCGCAGCGCGCCGTTTTGCGGGATTATCTGGGCAAGGTTTACGCGGATTCGGGAAATGACACACGCGCCGCCAAGGAACTTGAACGGGCGGAGACATTGGACCCCAACGACCCGACGGCGTGGCTTTATTCCGCCTTGCTTGACCAACAAAACAACCGGATCAATGACGCGATTCGTGATTTGGAAAAATCGCAGGCGCTAAATGAGAACCGAAGCGTGTATCGTTCGCAACTGCTGCTGGATCAGGACCAGGCGGTGCGTAGCGCCAATCTGGCGGCGATGTATCAGGACGACGGCATGGATGACTGGGCTGTGAACGAGGCGTCCCGCGCGGTGAATTACGATTATGCGAATTACTCCGCCCACCTGTTTCTGGCCAACAGCTTCGACACGATGGTGGATCCGAACGAGATCAATCTTCGTTATGAAACTCCCGCCGAGAGCGAATATCTGCTGGCAAACTTGTTGTCTCCGGTCAGCGCCGGCACGTTGTCGCCGACGATTTCACAACAGGAATACTCCCCGCTCTTCGAGCGCAACGGTTTTGGGGTCGCTTCCAGCACGGAATATCTGAGCCGGGGCGCATGGACACAGGCAGGCGCACAGTACGGCGTTTTTGGAAACTTCGGTTATGACGTGGAGGCATTCTATCGCACTGATCCCGGCCAGTATGTGAACAATGATACCGAGCAGAGGCAACTGTCCGGAGTGTTCAAATATGAGGTCACACCACAGGACTCGGTGTATTTGCAGATCAAACAGTACGAAGCAAACAGTGGCAATTTGTACGAATATTACAATCCGTCCAACGCGCCGTCAGGTTTTCGCGCAAATGAAGACCAAACCCCGATTGTGGGACTGGGCTATCACCATGAATGGAGCCCCGGCATCCATACGCTGTTTTACGCTACGCGATTAAAGGATTCACTTTCGGTCGCCAACCCGACTAGTCCAACCCTTTTAGCATTTGTGCCGTTTGGACCGGTGATCGCGTTGGATGGTTTAACCATGAACGAGCAACTTGGAAACGATTTGACGATTTATTCGGGAGAGCTCCAACAAATCTGGCAGACGCCGGAACACAACACCATTGTTGGCACACGATTTCAGTATGGTGATTTCGATATTCAGAATGTTCAAAACACGCCGTCTTCATTTGCAGGTACCATATTCCCAGGTTCACCAACTGATGCCGCGCAACAAGCTGTCTCCCCCATGTTCCGCCGTTTTTCTGTGTATGGCTATCATCAATGGCAGATTTTCGAGCCACTGCAATTTATCGGCGGCGTAGCTTATGACCGGTTGACCTGTCCCGAAAATTTCCAGAGCGCGCCTGTTTCCGAAAACACAAAAAGCGACAACCGGGTTTCGCCAAAGGCCGGTCTGATTTTCACGCCATTCGCTAACACCACCTTCCGTTTTGCCTACACCCGTTCGCTCGCCGGGGCAAGTCTGGACCAGGACTATCAGCTGGAGCCTTCACAGGTAGCGGGTTTCATTCAGAACTATCGCAGCATCATCCCCGAATCGGTTGTCGGACCGGTTCCGGGCGCAAAATTTGAAACGTACGGGTTTTCTCTCGAACAAGAATTACCGACGCGAACGTACCTTGGTCTTTCCGGTCAACTGTTGAATTCCATTGCTGACCAGACGATAGGCACGTTTGATTACTCGTTCCTGGCAACACCACCTCTTACTTTGTCCGGCCTGAATGAGCATCTGGATTACACAGAACAATCCCTTCTCTTTACTGCCAACCAGTTGCTGGGAGAAAACTGGGCGCTCGGCGCCCGTTATCAGGTGAGCGATGTTGTGTTAAACGAGAATTTTCCGGATGTTCCCAGTGCGCTGGCTCCGGGAAGTATTCAGCCCAGCCAGCGCATGCACTCGGTTCTAAACCAGGCGGATTTGCTCATGGTCTACAATCACCCGTGCGGTTTCTTCGCCCAGGGAGAAGCTCATTGGTATGCTCAAAGCAACAGCATGCCCGGTGAACCCGGTGACGATTTCTGGCAGTTGAACGCCTACGTCGGTTATCGCTTTCTGCATCGCAAAGGCGAAGTCACGCTTGGCCTGCTCAATATCACCGATCAAAACTATAATCTCGATCCGCTCAACTATTACAACGAACTTCCGCGCTCACGCACCCTGCTCGTGAGCCTGCAATTGAATTTCTAAAAAATTCCGGCTCCAAACGGCTGTTGATTGAACACTGGCCACGAAATCAGTAGCACTTCGAGTACCGGCGGAGATGGTGAAAACCCGGGTTGAACTTCGTTTCAACCCGGGATATTTCAGATGCGTGTGATCCCTTTTTCAGAAACGCTCATGGATTGAATCCAGTCAGGGTAATCGGATAGGCATTCGTCGGGACATTATTCGTAAAGTAAATCGTGAAACGGTATGCCGGACTGAATGGAGGATAAGGAATGGTCACTGTGGTTTGACCGCATCCGTTATCGCCGTAAGCGCCTACATATTGAACCTTGGTATCGGTCCTTCCAGAACCATCGGCAGCGGTTAAAACTGTAGCACCGGAGGCAGGTGTCCAGCCCCAACCTTGGGATACCGTTTTGGTATAGGCAACCCATCCTGTGTAAGGTCCCGGGCAAGTGCCTTGTGAGCCGTTGCCTGGATAAGGGGTACCCATCACTGTAATCGGTCCTCCACCCAGAACGCCATTAGCCATCACAGTATTTCCAGTCGAACCAAAAGCGGTCGTACTGGCAGTGGTTGCGGTCGGTGCTAATGCGCCAGCGGTTTCCACCTGCACAGATGCCGCGCGGGTGGGTACCATTTCTCCACCATTGAACAACTGGCAGGAATATAATCCCACGTCGCTGATTCCCGCATTGGCAATGATGAGAATGTTATTGGTCTGTCCATCTAGTGGGACTCCATTGCGCAGCCACTGACAAGCATCGGCATTGTTGGCCTGAACTGACAATACGACGTTCGATCCCATGGGAACGGCTTGGTCCAACGGCTGGGCCGTTATCTCAGGAAACCCGGATTGATCAGCCGGGTCAGTCAAAAGCGGGTCGGTTGTTTGGGCATGGGTGATGTTTGGTGCAATGGCAAGGAATCCGGTGATTGCCGCCACTGAAACAATATGAGGAATACGTCTTTTCATGGTTTTATGGGTAATTATTGGTTTTTGCTGTCGTTCCACCTCGCCCGACAAACCCCTAGAATCTGCACAGCAAGTTTGGTTTTTCTTTGCTCTCAGGCAAATACGCGATAACCAGGCCGATCTTTCAGACATTTTGGCAGAATTATAATGATGGAAAGACAGAATCCATTGGTGCCACGTGTCATTCATGGCTCCCTTTCAAGTGAACCTGTGGAAAATCGCTGATTTCTCCGCCATCCTTTTCTAAACTCAGACAGCGGTGGAAATCAAAGTCATTGGACGACATGAATTATTCAAATCCGCGCTGGGCGCGGCGTTGGCCGTGCTTTGTGGTTTGATGTTATGGACGATGCCGCTGGGTGAGCCCTGGGTGAACGCCAGCTACGATTATTTGTTCCCATTCGAGGCGCGCGCGGTTACGAATCGGGTGACCTTGGTTCTGATGGACAATGAGGCGTTCGATCAATTTCACCAAACCCGCGGCCAGCCTTGGGACCGGGGATTGCACGCTCAATTGTTGAATCGGCTGGCGGATGATGGCTGCGCCCTCGTGGTGTTCGATTCCTTCTTCCGGCAGACAAACGACCCGGCGAAGGACGAAGCTCTGGCCGAAGCGATGCGGCGGCAGCAGCACATCGTGTTGATGGCCGAGCACGCACAGGTAACACTCCCGACGCTGGCCGGAGCGCAGCCCATATTGCCGACGGAGCCCTTTCTCAGCGCAGCCGGAACGAATTGGGGCGTGGCGTGGCTGGATCCCGACCTCGACTCAATTGTGCGCCGACATTGGCCCTTTCCCTCGCCCGGACCTTATCCGAGCCTGCCTTGGACCGCCGCGCGGCTGGCGGGGGCGCAGTTAAGCGAAAACCCGCAAGAACGGTGGCTGCGTTACTACGGTCGCGATGGCGCAGCGTCCAGATTAAGCTACCGGTTTGCGCTGGACCGGCCGACGAATTATTTCCACGGACAGGTCGTATTCATCGGCACGGCGCCGGAAACATCGGTGCCCGGTGGCGAAACGGACGAAGACAAATTTAACACTTCGTACACGCGCTGGACCGGTGAATCAAACGGTGGCGTGGAAATCCTGATCACCTCCTTTTTAAATCTGATGAATGGCGACTGGTTGCGGCAGCCGGCTTGGTGGCTGGAGGCAATGACGCTGGTGGCCAGCGGATTATTTCTGGGCGGTGGATTATGCCGGTTGCGATTGCCGGTGGCGTGTGCGGTTGCAGTGGTGGTGGCTTTGGTGGCGGCATTTGGGGCGATTTCCTGGAGTTACTTCACCAACTATTGGTTTCCCTGGCTGGTGATTGTCGGCGGCCAGGTGCCCTGTGCCTTGGGTTGGGCGCTGGCAATCAGGATACGTCACGCTCTCAAGAAAAGGACGGTTTCAGTTTCCCTGTCATTTCCCCGTGTTACGGCTGCAGTCGAGCACTCACCGGATACGCCGGATTACAAATTGTTCAATCCCCCATTTGGCGAGGGCGCCTACGGAAAGGTCTGGCTGGCGCGGAACGTGGCCGGGCAATGGCGGGCATTGAAAGCGGTTTATCTGGCTAACTTCGACCAAAATACCGATCCCTACGAACGCGAATTCAGCGGCATCAAAAAATACCAGCCGATCTCAGACAAGCATCCCGGCTTGTTACGGGTGGAATTTGTCAGTGAGAAACAGGCGGGATATTTTTATTATGTTATGGAGCTAGGGGACCCGCTTAAGCCGGGTTGGGAACGAGAGCCTTCCACCTATAAACCGCGTGATTTGATGAGTGAACGCGCCCGTTCCCGCGGACGCAAGCTGCCGGTGCGGGAGTGTGTGCGAATTGGGCTGGCATTGAGTGATGCCCTTGATTTCATCCATCGCCATGGTCTTACTCACCGCGACATCAAGCCCCAGAACATCATTTTTGTCAATGGCCACCCCAAACTGGCGGACATGGGACTCATCACCGAAATCAGGCCGCCCGACCAGGAGCGGACGTTAGTAGGCACGCCCGGTTATATGCCGCCACCGCCGGAACGTCCGGGTACACCGCAGGCGGATATTTACGCGCTGGGCATGGTGCTTTACGTGCTTAGTACCGGCCGTAGTGCGGCCTATTTCCCTGAGATTGCCACGACTCTGGTGGAGAGAGAGGATCCGGCGGATTTCCTCCCGTTAAACACCGTCATCCTCAAGGCCTGTCAACCGGACCCGGCGCACCGTTATGCATCGGCTGCGGAAATGCACTGTGCCCTGCAAGAAACCCAAAAAGCGCTGGCAACGGAGTGATCATCAGTTGCGCCCACACGGCGGACGGTTACTTCATCAAAAGCGGGGCTAGACCTGATTCTTTGGAAATTTCAAAGCGCCAGACATGTCGCGTCCAGACAACTCCGGACGGCCTTGGTAAGGCTTTCGAGTGAAAAAGGCTTGGGCAAAATGCGGTTGTCCATTTGAATCGTTCCAAACCGATCTGGACTGTAGCCGCTCATCAGGATGACTTTGAGCCCTGGCCGTTTTTCCCGCAGCCGGTCGGCCAGTTCCCGCCCGTTAAGGCCGCCCGGCATGATAATATCGGTCAGCAACAAATCAATTTGTGGAGCGTTGGCCTTCCAGATATTCAAAGCCTCCAAGCCATCGGAAGCTTCCCAGACTTGATAACCGGATGCCTCCAAAACATCCCGGGCAACCATTCGAACGGCCACATCGTCTTCGACCAGCAGGATTTTTTCGCGCCCACCGACAGGACGCAGCGGTGTTGGCGAAACCCTTTCTTCCTCCGCATGGGAAACGCCGGCCGGCAGGAAGATTTTGAAAGTGGTTCCACCCCCCAACTGACTGGATACGTCGATCCAGCCCTGATGTTGCTTGACGATGCCGTAGACTGTTGCCAAACCGAGACCGGTGCCCTTGCCCGCTTCCTTGGTGGTAAAGAAGGGCTCAAAAATCCGTGGCAAGTATTCCGGGTAGATACCCGTCCCCGTGTCGCTTACGGCAAAGCAAACAAAATTGCCGGGTTGTGCCTCGGGATGGGTGTCCACATAGGCGGCATCGATGTGAAAGGCCTCCGTCGTGACCGTAATGGACCCGCCCGCAGGCATGGCGTCGCGGGCATTAACGATCAAATTGATGAGAATTTGCTCGATCATACCGACATCCGCGCTGACCGGGGGCAGATTTTCGGCGTAACGGCATTGCAGTACAACATGCTCGCCGATGACCCGTTTGAGTATCTTGGTGAAATTGCTGATGACATGGTTAAGGCTGAGGGGTTGAAATTCAATTTTCTGTTTCTGTCCGAAAGCAAGCAACTGGCGGGTCAAATTGGCAGCGCGTTCGGCGGCGTCGGTGATTTGTTGAAGACATCGGCGATTTTCCTCCTTGAGAGGACTTCCCTCCGACAACACCAATTGAGCGTTGCCATGCATGATGGTGAGGAGATTGTTGAACTCATGGGCGACCCCTCCGGCCAGTTGGCCAATCGCCTCCATTTTGTTCATATGATGCAATTGTTCCTTCAATCTTATGTGTTGGGTGATGTCTTTCTTTATCGCAATAAAATGGCTGATTTCTCCATCAGCCTCCCGAATCGGGGTGATGGTCATTTCCTCGTTATAGAGCGTCCCGTCCTTGCGCCGGTTGATGATTTCACCCTGCCAGACCCGGCCTGCCAAAATGGTTTCCCAAAGTTCCGTGAAAAAAACGGTGTCGTGTTTGCCCGACTTGAGAAAGTTCGGCGTTTGGCCGAGGACTTCCTCCGGGGTGTAACCGGTCATGGCACAAAAAGCCTTGTTGGCGAACAGAATTTTCCCCGCCTTGTTCGTCAGAATGATACTATTGGCAGCGGCTTCCAGGGCACTTGATTGAATATGCGCCTGCCGTTCCGTCTGCTGCCATTTTTTCCGTGTTTGGAACATCCTGTTTTTTAATTGAATATGGCAGATCTGCCCGAGGCATAACATCCACCCTGCATCCTGCTCCGGTTGCACGGAATCGATACCATAGCACTTCACTATTTGTTCATAAATACCAACTCCGTCCCGATAAACCCTTTGTCCCTGGAACCTTTTCCCTATCCCTGGAATCGGAGTTGGTATAAAATGTCACTGCGCGGCTTCTTGGCTGATTTACCACCCTTCGCGATTGCTGTTTCCAAATGAAACAGCAATCGCGGTCAACCCCGTCATCATCACACAAAACCGCACTACAGCCTTTACGTAGACAAATTCAGAATCTTTCAATGATTTTGGAATCGAAAATGCAAATCATACATTTGAACTCCCCCTGGCAATCACGGTGACGAGGCACTAAGAGAAAATTGGCGTGACTTCGTTTTTTTGGGAACAAATACCAGTGTGTAGTTATCGCAAGAATATTACTTAAAATCCAATGATTTGAAAGATGAGCAGTTTTATTCCGTATTTTTTAATATGGCGGGGTTGGCTCGACTCCAAAATTTTCAGCAGTGGCTTCAAATTGCCAGGCACTCAACCTATAATGCCAACCTCTTATCGAAGAAACTGAAAGTCTCCCCTCGACAATTACGTCGTTACACTCATGCCAATTTTGGATGCAGTCCACAATATTGGTTGAACGAACAGCGGCTGGTTCAAGCCGGCAAGATGTTGAAAAGATTTTGTTCGGTTAAAACCGTTGCCTTTCGGCTTGGATTCAAACAGGTTTCCCATTTCTCGCGGGAATTCAAACTCAGATACGGTGTTTCCCCGACGGATTTTCTGGTCTGGAGTAGCGGTCAGAGAAATCTTGAACTCCAGCGGAAACAAGCCCGCGCCAGATAACAAATGGCCGCCTCAGATAATTCATTATTCTGGCTTTTTGAAATCAACAGATAGATAAGATACACAATCATTGAACCTTCAGCCGCGAGTCTTCAGGCTGTCGCGCCTTGGGAAAGCCTGCGCAGGGAAGGAGTGAGGGAAAGTTCGGGGAAAATGTCCGTGTGGACCTCACAACCGGTTGTACAGGCCATTCAAACAAGTAGGGGTTGTATTCCGCCAACCGCCCTAAGATGTCGGTGCCTTCTTCTGCCGTTCCCATTTCAACCAGATTCAATCCGATGAAAACGATTCCTGTTGTTATGCTGGTGTCGGTGTGTTCCGTGCTTGAGGCACAAACGGTCACTCCCACAGCCAACCCTTCCACCGTACCTGCCCCGACACCATATGTTGTCGCCTCGCGGGACGCCAATTCGGCCGTCTGGCGGAGCGAGACTTATGAGCAGGATCCGAATGGCACAATGCACACGAACGTCAATCAATACGTTGAACTGACGACGGGATTGAACCATTTGGTAAATGGACAATACGTGCCTAGTGATGAAAACATTGTCATCTCAGCCGACGGTAGTTCGGCAATGGCGACCAACGGCCAGCATCAGGCGTATTTCCCCGGCAACATTTACAATGGAGAGATCAAGCTTGTGACACCCGATGGCATTGTGCTCCAAAGCCAGCCAATTGCCTTGAGCTATTTTGACGGCACAAACAGCGTGCTTCTTGCCGTGGTCACCAATTCAACCGGCGCAATTCTGCCCTCTGGAAATCAGGTCATCTACACTAATGCCTTTACAGGCTTGGACGCCGACTTTCTTTACAACTACACGCTGGCCGGGTTTGAGCAAGATGTCATTTTGCGCGAACAGCCGCCCGATCCGAGTTCCTTGGGTTTGAATCCTCAAAGCACTCGGCTGCAAATGCTCACAGAGTTTTTCAGCCCGGCGCAGCCCAGTCTGAGCGCAACAACAGTTCCAACGGCCGCTGGGAATTTGGAGAATGATAATCTGAGCTTTGGAATCATGCAAATGGCACAGGGTAAGGCATTCCTGTTGGGCACGAATACACCTTCTGCGGCGGTGAACAAACAATGGCTCATCATCAATGGCCGGCAATTTCTGATTGAGGAGGTACCCATCGTGTCCGTAGCCCAGGACATTGACACTCTGCCTCCTTACTTGGCCAAAGCCGCAACCGGAGCAAAACCCGTCTTATCAAAGGGTTTTGTTTTGCCACCTCAACGGCTGGTGAAGGTCCCCAGTGGACACGCCATGCAAGTAGTACAAAATGCCACACCATCACACGGGCTGGTCTTGGATTATCTGACGATCAACAGTGGCCAGACCAACTACACATTTCAATGCGACACGACCTACTACATTAGCGGGACAGTCAACTTGAGCCAGACAACGACGGTCGAAGGAGGCACGGTGGTCAAATTCACCACAAACGCCACGACTTCCCTCAATATCAATGGGCCGCTGAACTGGCAGGCAGGGTCGTACTATCCGGCGGTCTTCACATCGATGGATGACAACACTGTAGGGGACAAAATTTCCGGTTCTAGCGGTAGTCCGACCAATTATTACGCAGCCATCGCTTTGAATTTTAATACAGGAACCAATCTGAACATCGCCCATTTGCGCGTGTGCAATGCACAGACAGCGATTGCGTTGAACGGCGGAACAAACGATGTCATCCGCGATGTGCAACTGGTAAACTGTCAGACCGGGATTTATGCCACTAACGAAAGCTTCGGTCTCTACAACTCGCTGTTTTGCAATATGCAAACCAATTTTAGTGGCGGCAGCTCGACAGGAGACGTGGAACAAATGACTGTGGATAGTGCCAATTGGTTGAACACCGGCCCGACTTTGGATTTGACCAACTGTTTGTTAATAGCAGTGACAAATACCAGCGGATATTCAGGTTCAATGATCTACTCCAATGCCAGTAGCGCTGGCATCTTCCAAACGGTTGGCGCCGGTTACCATTACTTGGCTACAAACAGTCCCTATCGAGGAGTCGGTACCAGTAACATCAATGTGGGCCTGACTCAAGACCTGAGCCGCATGACGACCTGGCCGCCGGCCGTTTTGACGAACAATTTTACCGCGACCACCAATCTGACAACAAATGCCTTGGTATTACGGGACAACTCCGCCACGCCAGACATTGGCTACCACTATGATCCTTTGGACTACTGTTGGAGCGGCTTGGCCGTCAGCAACGCGACGTTGGAGTTAACCAACGGCGTCGTCATAGGCTTTTATGGTCAATATGGAACATACTTAAAAGCAAATGCAGTTATAGTAAGCCAAGGCACACCGGTTAATCATAACGCATTCGTGCGTTACGCATCGTCTCAAGAACAGCCGGTGCAGTGGGGCTCCGTAGGCTCGTTTGTTGAATCATTTAGCTTGGTAAGCGTACGGAGTGCGTGGTTTCGCTTCACTGACATGATACTTTTGGCGGGCTATCACTATTCCGATGTGGTGCCGGCTACATACGAGGACTGTCAGATCAGGGCGGTCAACATAGGCGGTCAAGACGAGCTTATAAACTACACCAATAACGTCCTGACCCGCTGCTCCTACAGCTACCTTGAAGAAGGCGGCCCATTTCAGAACGGCCTCATCAACAACTTGTTCCTAAACGGAAGCATTTCTATTAATCTGAATAACGCCGGATCATCTTGGACAATCGAGAATAACCTTTTCGACAATGTTTCTATAAGCTTTGGCAGTGTAGATCCTGGAAACGGATATAATGCCTATTACAACACCACGCAAATGGCCGGCTCTTCTGGTCATGACCAAGCAATTTCAAATCTCGACTTTCAGGTTGGCCCGCTGGGGAATTATTATTATCCAACCAACGGCGGAAATTTGAGCAAGTTGCTTAATGTCGGCAGTGCCGCTGCCAGCTCCTTAGGCCTCTATCATTACACTGTCATTACAAACGCAAACGCCGTTGAGGGCACCAACATCGTGAGCATTGGCTACCACTACGTGGCCACCGACGCCAATGGCAATCCGCTGGATAGCAACGGAGATGGAATTCCCGATTATCTGGAAGATGCCAATGGGAATGGAATAGTCGACAACGGCGAATCCAACTGGGCCCTGGCCATTCTAGTGCAACCGTCGAACCTCCTGGCGACCGTTGGAACCAGCCCGACTTTTAGCGTGACGGCAGAAGGCATCGCTCCCATCTATTATCAATGGTATTTCGGTTCAGGGGCGGTGCTCAATGCGACCAACGCAGCATTGACCTTGAGCAACGTTCAGACCAGTAATGCAGGTAATTATTTCGCCATTGTCAGCAACAATTTTGGCTCAATTACCAGTTCGGTGGCGACTCTCACAGTGGCCACGTTAATGATTACCAATCCGGTCAATAACTCGGTCTTTGGCGCCAGCCCAACCAACATAACGATTCAAGCAACGGTCAGCGTCACCGCCGGCACCGTCAGTCAGGTTCAATTTTTCCAAGGAACCAACAGCCTTGGCACGCTGACCAATACTCCCTACACATTGGTTTGGAGTAACGCGACAACTGGAGATTATGCCCTTACGGCTGTAGCGGTAGACAATGGGCAGTCGGCGACTTCACGGGTTGTGAATATCACGATCTCGCCCCTGTTTGTCACCAATACCATGGTCCTTTGGTTGAAGGGGGATGCGATTACCGGGTTGACCACCAATAATGCCCCGATCAGTACCTGGCCCGACAGCAGCGGTTGGGGTTACAATGCGACCCAATCCACGCTCAGCTATAAACCGCTCTATGAGACTAACGCACTCAATGGGTTGCCGGTGGTACAGTTCAATGGGGCGAACAATTATTTTGCTTTAGCGACCTTTCTGAACAACACGACCGGGGCCGAGGCGTTTTTGGTTATCAAGGCGGCAACGAATCTGCCGGCGAGCAACCAGGGTTTGTGGAACGTCGGCGGTTCGGGTGCAAACTACTGGACTTACTACCCCAACACGGCCGGTGAGATTGCGGATTGTTTCGGGTCCGCCGTGAACTACAACTATGACATTGGCATTCCAGCGCAACCGCTGAATCAATATCACCTGTATGAAGTGTCAGCTCAAACAAACAGTTGGATGGCTTGGATTAATGGATCACTGCTGTTTGAGGCCACCAACTCTACCTATGGATACGGTCCATCCGATTTGGGCCGGACCAGTGGTGGCGCTCATTATTTTACCGGGGATATCGCCGAGATATTGGTGTTCAGCCGGGGATTAAGCAGTGTGGAACGTGGTATAGTCGACAGTTATCTCAACTCCAAGTATGCCCTGTTAACCAATGCGCCGCCCGCGCCGACCGATTTGCTGGCAGCGGCGGTTTCCACCGATCAGGTCAGTTTGACGTGGAGTTTTAGCCTTGGCACAAGCCCAACGGTTTTCACGATTGAGCGCAAATTGGGAAGCGGCGGTCAGTATGCAGCGGTGGCGGCGGTGCAGGACGTGACGAGTTATTTCGACACAAATCTAACGGCCAATACCCAGTACTACTATAAGGTCATGGCCAGCAACTGGGCCGGACAGTCCGGCTATTCCAATGAAACCAACGCAACCACGCTGGCCGCAGGAGCGGACATGCCATTGCAGAATCTGGTGTTATGGCTTAAAGCGGACGGTGCGATGGGATGGCTTACCAATGGCGACGTGTGGGCTTGGTTTGACCAGTCTGGAAATCACAATGATGTCAGTCAGAAGACGTCAGGCTCTCAGAGCCCGATGGGTCTACAACCCGTTTACGTTACCAATGCCGTTAGCGGGAGGCCCGCGTTGCAATTTGATGGGACCAACTATTACTTCACCATGCCCAATATCCTGAACAACACGACCGGGGCGGAGGCGTTTTTGGTTATCAAGGCGGCAACGAATCTGCCGGCGAGCAATCAGGGTTTGTGGAACGTCGGCGGTTCGGATGCTAACTACTGGACTTACTACCCCAACACGGCCGGTGAGATTGCGGATTGTTTCGGGTCCGCTGTGAACTACAACTACGATATCGGTAAGCCGGCTCAACTGCTAAATCAATACCACTTGTATGATGTATCATCTCAGAATGGCAATTGGTCGGCGTGGGTGAACGGGCTGTTACAATTTCAGACAAACAACAACGCTTATGGATACGCTCCATCCGATTTGGGCCGGACCAGTGGTGGCGCTCATTATTTTGCCGGAGACATCGCCGAGATATTGGTGTTCAACCGACCGTTGGCGGGGGCCGAAAAGGTCGCCGTCGGAACTTATCTGTTCTCCAAATACAATTTATTGGCATACGCCACAAATAGTTCGCCGCCGTCGTCCCCCTCCAATGTTTTTACGGCTGGGCTGCTTCCAGGCCAACTCAATGTGCAGTGGGCAAGAACCTCCACCAACGAAACAGCTTTCAACGTTGAACGCAAATCAGGCGTCGCCGGCACATACCAAATTATCGGTTCCACCGTCACCGGCGTCACCAATCTTCTGGACACCACCGCCATACCATCCAACACTAATTACTATCGCATCAGAGCGGTCAATTATTTTGGAGACTCTGGTTATTCACCGGAAATCTCCCCGCCCAGCGTCAGCCTGACCAATTGGCCGGGAACGATCCTGCCAAACACCACCAATTTGATTGGAGCACAAGCGGCGGATGTCAATGGCACAATCAACAGCGTGGGATTTTATGTTGGCGCAGCCAATCAGGAGGTATTACTGGGAACCGCCACTATCGCGCCTTATACCGCGAATTGGGTGTCTGGCCGGGAGGGACCTTGGTCTTTGGCTGCCATGGCAACCGACAGCCTTGGAAACAGCCAGTTCTCTTCAGCCGTTACTGTGACTGTTTATTTGAGTTCCAACACCAATGGCATCCCGGACTTTCTGCTGGTCGAGCAGGGAAACAACCCCCTGAATCCATGGATAGCGCCCTCGGGCGACACCAACACTACGCCGCCCACGATCAATCTGGTGGTTCCGGCCAACGCAACCCTTCTACACTGATTACGATTTCGGAGACCTATGAGAACGATATTTTCAAATTCTTATCGGAAAGTTTGCCGACCTTTGCCCTGGCCGTTGCGATGCGTCACTTGGTTCTTGCTGGCCACACAGGCGGCTCTGCCAATCTTTCCTCAAGCACTAATTGCCGCTGAATCGGCGCCAAGTCAAACCGTTCGCATTGCAAACGCCCCCCTCCGTTTGACGGCACCACCACCAGCTCCGCAGGTGACGGTCAATCGGACCGTGGCTAATGTGATGCCACCTTCCACAGACCTCAAATTTTCCGCTAATCCAACCGACGCGGAAATCGCGCGCGCCCGCGTTTTCGAAAGCCCGATCATCTCTATTGGGAAAACCACTTCGGCCACCGAAAATGCAGACCTTGCTGCTGCCTTGCTGGCTTATCGTAACCGGCAGGATCAGGACGACGCCAGCGCAATTGAAGCCTTTCTCCAAACGCATCCTGATTCCCCGTATTACCTCTCCCTGCTCGCCCATCTGTCTTCTCACTATCGGCACACGTGCCAGTTTTCCAAGGCCCTCGCCGCTAATCAACAGATTTGGGCCTTGGCGAAAGACTCAACGAATTTGGATGGCCGACGAATAGGGGATCAGGCTGTAGGTGATTGGGCTTCCCTTTTGGTTACCTTCGGGCGGATGGACGACTTGAAATCGCTTCTGCAAGATGTAACTGGACGTAATTTTCTCGGCGCTTCAGCCGTCAGAATTTCCGATGCACAGAATGCGCTGTGGCAGATGGAACAACGCCCGCGAATTACCTTCAAATGCGGCCCCTACTCTCTCTATCGTATTCGCTCTGCCTTGAACCTTTCAAACAGCTGGTCAACTGCAATCAGCTCCCAAATGTCCACAACCAGCGGCACGTCACTCTATCAAAACTGGTTGCTGGCCCAAAAAATGGGCATGGAATTTCAAATGGCCAGACGCCAGCCAGGCGCTTCCATCCCGTTGCCCGCGATGGTTCACTGGAAGATGGAACACTATTCAGCGATCGCCAAAATGGACGATGGTCGTTATGTGATTGAAGACCCTACCTTTACACAGACAGAGGTCAGCCCGAAGGTCCTGGACGCAGAATCCGACGGTTACTTTCTCATTCCCGATGGTCCGCTGCCGGCCGGGTGGTCACCGGTATCCGAACAGGAGGCGCAAACGATTTGGGGCAGAAGCACACCCACTGCTGGCGACGCCAGTTCACCCACCGGTCCCCCGCCTTGCCCGCCACCAAAAAAAATGGCCCAGTATTCGGTGGGGCTGATGCGGATAAGTTTGACCATCTCAGACATTCCGTTGTCATATACGCCGCCACGGGGACCGGCAGTCCAGTTCCAAGTCACCTATGCGGAGCGTTCGGTCAATCAAAGCGGTTCCGTATCCCATTCCAACCTCGGTGACCAATGGGGTTTCGACTGGTTGAAATATATTTCGGATAACACCACACAAACCAATGCCGCTCTAAATCTGGTGCTCAACAACGGCAATGCCGAAACCTTCAATAATCCCACCAACGGTGTATTCGTTGTTGAAGAAAAGAGCCAGGCACAATTGACCAGAACTTCTGGCAGCAGTTATCAATGCCTGTACCCGGACGGTTCTCTGGAAATCTATTCTCTTCCCACTGCTACCAATGGGCCTCGGAATGTTCTCTTGACTGAAGAAGTAGATCCGCAGGGCAATGCCCTGACTTTTATTTACGATTCCAATTACCGTTTGACGAATGTCGTGGACGCCATCGGCCAGGTGACCACGCTTTCTTATGGATTGACCAATGACATCTACAAAATCACCAAAGTAACTGATCCCTTTGGCCGTTACGCGACGTTCCAATACAATAGTTCGGGCCAATTGACCAACATCACCGATGAAATCGGTGTTACCTCGGCCTTTGCTTACGGTGCCCCCAGTGAAGCCGATTTCATCAATACCCTGACCACTCCCTATGGCACGACGACCTTTACCAATGCCAACGCCGATTTCAGCGGGCGCTGGCTCGTGGCAACAGACCAATTAGGAGGACAGGAACGGGCCGAGTTCACGCAGAACCCTTTGCTCACAAGTCAAACTGATCCCACCAATCTGGTTCCCACCGGACTCATACAAGGCCGCTTAAATACCGAGTTGAATTATCGCATGAGTTTTTTTTGGAACAAAGAAACCATGCAAGCCATGAATGGCAATATTGATTACACCAAAGCAAAGCAATATGTCTGGGATCGAACGGAAGCGGATTTTTATACCTTGAGCAGCACATTAGAAAGCCTCAAGCAACCGATGGAAAGCGCCCGTGTCTGGTACAATTATCCAAGCCAAACACTCTCAGATCAGGAAGGGACAATCAACACGCCTAGCTTCGTTGCCCACGTGCTGGACGACGGCACAACGCAGGCGACCCAATACCAGCGTAACGCCATTGGCAAAACGACGGAAATGATAGATCCATCGGGCCGGATGACCCTGTACACCTACGCCACAAATAACATTGACCTCTTGAGTGTGGCTCAAGTCGCTGCCGGAGCGACTAATATTCTGGCCCAATACACTTACAATTCACTCCACCTGCCGCTAACCGCGATTGATGCCGCTGGGCAGACCAGTGATTATGGTTACAATACCAACGGTCAGTTGGTTGCCATGACCAATGCTTTAAATGAAACCGTTCTTTTCAACTACGACACGAATGGCTATCTGACCAGTATTATTGCCGGAACCACCACCCAACTCCTAAGCACCAATTCATTCACCTACGACGGCTATGGCCGGGTGCGCACCGTGACCGACCCGCTGGGTTACACCGTCACCACCGGTTATGATCTAGCCGACCGGCCTACCAACATCACCTACATGGACGGCACATATGAGCAGATTGTCTATAACTTCCTCGATCCTGTGTTGCAGCGCGATCGGGATGGTCATTGGACATCAATGGCCTACGACCCATTGCGGCATCTAACCGACACTTATAACAACGTGGGCCAGCACACGCATTTCGACTGGTGCGGTTGTGGTAGCCTGGAAGACATCATTGATCCCAACGGCAATCTGACCTCGTGGATTCGGGATTTGCAGAGCCGGGTGATAACCAAGGTATTTCCAGACCAGACGCAAATCAATTACACCTACGCAACCAACACGAGCCGGTTAAACATGGTGACGGATGCAAAAAGCCAGTCCACTATTTACAATTATTTCATTGATGACAATCTCAAGCAGGTGACTTACTTGAACGCCATGGTCTACACACCGCCGGTTTCGTTCGCCTACGATACGAATTACAATCGTATTCTGACGATGACGGATGGAACGGGCACGACAACATATAACTATTATCCCGTAGCCAACGGACAGTCGGGCGCGGGGCAATTGTCGTCGGTGTCCAACTCATTCATCGGAGCGAGCAGCGTCATCAGCTACAATTATGACGCGCTGGGCCGGATCACCAATCGCGCCATCGCCGGTGTGTCGCAACAGGTGGCATTCGATATGCTGAATCGTGTCAGTGTGATTACGAATGCCTTGGGCAGTTTCACCAACACTTATGTTGGTGGGGCGGCGCTTTTGAGCACGAATTTTTATCCCAATGGGCAAAAGATTGCGTTCAGTTATTTGAGCATTACCAATGATGAGCGGCTGGCGGAAATTTGGAATCAAAACAGTGCCAGCGGCACGATTTCAAAATTCGATTACGTTTATGACCCCGTTGGCAACATCACCAACTGGACAGAACAAGCGGATTCAACCACACCGACTGTCGCCGTGATGCAGTATGATCCCATCAACCAGCTCTTGAACTCGACGACGTTCAGCAACACAGTGGCCGGTGCGGTTTTGAAGCAGTATGCCTATGGCTATGATCTGGGTGGGAATCGCACCAGCGAACAAATTGGTGCGACGACGAATATGCCTGTGGCCATCAGCCAGTCATTCTACAACAGTGACAACCAGGTGACCAACCGTGTCAGTAGCACTGGGCCTTTGATGTTTGCTGGAAATATCAGCCGGCAGGGCACGGTAACAGTCAACGGCATCGCCGCAACAATGAATCATTTCACCACGAACTTTGTGGGTTATACCAGCGCGACAAATGGCACGAACGTCGTGCCGGTAATTGCAACGGATTACGGCAACCACAGCCGAACAAACATTTACCAACTGGTGTTAACAAATAATGGTGTAGCTGAGACCCTGATGTTTGACGCAAACGGCAATACAACTAACGTTGTCACGGCAACGAGTACGAACAGTTATCAATGGGATGCGGCCAACCGGATGATTTCTGCTTCCAGTCCAACCAATCAAAGTCTATTTACCTACGATGGTTTAGGCAGAAGGGTGCAAATAATTGAAATGACAAATGGCATTGCGTATGCCACCAACACATTCGTATGGGACGGACAGGTGTTGGTCGAGCAACGGGACTTAACGGGCGGAACGGTTGTCAAAAGATTCTTTGGCGAAGGCGAACAAATATCCGGAACTAATTACTATTTTACAAGAGACTATCTTGGTTCGGTTCGCGAAATGGTGGACAGCACCGGCGCAATCAAGGTACGTTACGACTATGACCCGTATGGCCGGCAAATTCTCATCTCCGGTACGATGAGCGCAGATTTCGGTTACGTTGGAATGTATTTTCACCAGCCCAGTGGGTTGAATTTAACTTTGTATCGGCCTTACGGCGCGGATTGGGGAAGATGGCTGTCACATGATCCGTTGGCGGAAGCGGCAGGGTTGAATTTATACGCCTATGTCGCCAATAATCCCATTGATAGAATTGATCCGCTTGGTTTATGGACTTTCGGTATTGGTTTATCACTCAATTTTCAAATTGGTATTATTAATATCAACGGTTCTATTGGCGCTGTAATTGATGGTGAAGGAAATGTCGGGATATACAGGGTCGTAGGCGGTGGAGTCGGAGTTGGCGTTCATGCTTCCGGAGGTGTGAGTTTTTCAGGATCGAACGCAAAGACAATTTGTAACCTCAGCAAGGGATTTGCAAATTTCAATCTAGGTGGTGGCCTCGGTCCAGATGCTGAAGCTAATTTATGGCATGGAAATAGTCCTGATGGACCTGTTACTGGTGGTGGTATTACATTTGGCGAAGGATTGGGAGCAGGAGGGTCTGGTGGTGGCACTTACACATGGATAACCCCAACTGGCACATGGTAACCATTCGAAAAATTATAATCACTTTACTCCTCTCTATTTTTATTGCGGAATTGAGTGCGGTCTTATTCTTAAACGTATCTTATTCTCACCACTTGCCAAAAGCGCCAGATGAAAAGACCGGCCGTATTTATCGTGTGAATGCTAATCGGTTTATCGTTTATGGAACGAAACAAGAATTCCAACGCTTGAACATCGCAGAAAAATATCTTCCATTTGCCGCTATTTGTGGTTTGATAGCGGGCATTTTGAATTTCAAATATAAAGATTTCCATTCGCCAAAATGGGGCAAGCAATAGTGCCAAATCCCGCCGCCAAACGGCGGGTTAATGCGCCGTTGCGGAATGAATTTTCAGCATGGACGCTACACTCCTTGCGAGGCAAGCGGGCGGGCGTAACTTGGAAAGTTCCAAGGGCGTCATCACCGCAAATCAACGCTATTCCAGCCCGTTCAAGGCCAGCCGTTGTGCCGGAGAACCGGCGCTGTTACAAGCGGTTGATCTTCCGCTTTTTTCCGGCTCTTTCCGGCCACGGGTTCGATTGAGTTGTTACAAAAAGACAAGGAAGGGAGGCGCGTGGCGATGACAGCAGTGGCCGTGGACAGTTATTAGCGTAATAATCAAGGTTAAGGGCGGTGGCGGGCGCGGCTCTGCCGCGCTCCGCTCGCCGCCCCTTCACCGCGCGACAAAATGTGCCGCTAAAAGTGGCAAAGTAGCCATGACAGTTACCCCGCCTTCCAGCCGTGGCGAAGCTGCTTGAAGCCGAGCGCAACGGTTGCTCGTCAAAAAATCGGCGGACGAATCAGACGCCGCCGGTGAGACTGTCGCAAGATTGCTCGATGGAAAATCGCCAGACGCGCTGGAAGAAAATCCAAACGTCGGCGGTGCAGTTGCTCATAGTCGCGCTGGTCGGGCGCTTGCCAACGGCTGGGAAAAGGGGCAGGCTTTGAGCCGTGCTCGCGGTGGAACATCCGATTCACATCCGAAGTTCGGACGAGGTTTTGGCGGTGGAAATCCGGCACAGCATCCGGCCAAGAACACGACCGCGACCGCGAACATGGCCACAAACACAGACAGGCCATGATGCTGGCCACGTTCACGACGACCGGGAAACGGCGATGCAGCGAACCCATTGGGAATCGGTTTTGCGGGTCGGGTAAGGAAGCGGCATTGCTGCCGCTCCCTCCCCTAAGAACTGGACATGATCGTTTCCTCTCATCCGGCTCACGCATTGGTCATGGCTGCGACCATCCCGGCTATGGCGGCAGAGTGTAACTGTTTCTCGATCGTTCGCAACACCAACTCAACATGATTTGGTTGTTCGATATTGATGCAAGCACGATGCTTGGATAACATCTCTGTATATGCGCTGGCTTATTGGGTTTCTCGCTTTGGCAACCTTTAAAATCGCGGCGGCTTCAGTTCCGCTCTCGCCAACCGCCCTGATCGCCTCTCAAGATAACAAAGCGCTTTATCTAGCATGTGCGACTGCCAATCGCGTTCTGTGTTTTGATATCGCGAAGCAGAGGCTCTCGGCTACTGTTGCGACGCAGGAACAACCGTCAGGCCTTGCATTATCGGCGGATGGTTTACGATTGTATGTGACCTGCGCCGCACCGAAGAGCCAAGTCTGCATCGTTGATGTTGCAAAGTGGGAAATTGTTGGGACCATTCCTGTCGGTCATACGGCGTTGGCTCCGGTGATCAGTCCAGACGGGAAGACCCTCTACGTTTGCAACCGCTTCAACGACGATGTGAGCATGATTGATTTGGCCGCGAAGAAGGAATTGTGCCGGATTCCCGTTCAGCGCGAGCCGGTGGCGGCGGACATCACAAAGGATGGAAAATACTTGTTGGTGTCCAACCATCTTCCAACCGGTCGCGCAGACGTGGATTATGTTGCCGCCGCCGTAAGCGTGATAGATTTGACAGCGGGCAAAGTCGTAAAGGAACTACAGTTGCCCAATGGCAGTGGTTCGCTGAATGATATCCGCATTTCACCGGACGGCAAATACGCAGCGTTAACGCACATCGTGGGGCGGTTCAACCGGTTGCCGACCCGCCCTACCGAAGGTTGGATCAATGCTAATGCCCTGACCATCATTGATATGGCCAAGATGAGAGTCTATGGCACGACATTGTTGGACGATCATTATCGGGGCGCGGCCAATCCGTGGGGCGTGGCATGGTCACATGACAGCGCCACTCTTGTTGTCACGCACGCCGGAACTCATGAAATCAGCGTCATCGATTTTCAGAAGTTGCTTGCGCGCCTGCCCCCATTGCCTTCTACCTATAATCCGGTTAAGACCGCCGATTATTATGCGACATCGAAAGCTCAATCCGAATTGCCGGATGATTTGCCTTACTTTGTGGGGAACAGGTTCAGGGTTAAACTGCCTACTGGCGATCTCGGCCCTCGTGCCGTAGTCATCGTCGGTCATACGGCATACGTTGCAAACTATTTTTCCGACACGCTAAGCGTGATTGACCTGAGTACGCCCAAACCCAAAGTCGAATCCATTTTGCTTGGTCCCAAGCAGGAAATGGACGCAGTTCGCAAGGGTGAATTTTGTTTTCACGACGCCGGGCTTTGTTTTGAGGGATGGCAGAGCTGTTCGAGTTGTCATCCTGGTGATGCCCGTGCGGACGGTTTAAACTGGGATTTGCTCAACGACGGTATTGGCAATCCAAAGAATGCCAAGAGCCTTCTGCTGGCCACGAGAACTTCGCCAGTAATGTGGCTTGGCGTAAGGAGCAATGCGACCGTGGCTATTCGCGCCGGTATTCAATCCATGCTCTTTACAATTCCATCTAACGACGTTGTGGATTCAATCGGTGCGTATCTTGATTCACTCAAGCCGGTGCCAAGTCCCTACCTGGTCATCGGCAAATTATCAAAGCCGGCGGAGCGTGGCGAAAAAGTGTTCATTCGTGCTGGTTGCGCAGATTGTCACGTCTCCGGGCTTTACACGGATCAGCTGCCGCACGATGTTGGTACGCGTGCTTCGTTCGACAAGCCAACCGACCGTTTCTACACGCCGACATTGATTGAGGTCTGGCGCACGGCACCTTATTTACATGACGGTTCGGCGGCCACCATTCGAGACGTGATCACCACGCGCAATCCAGAAGGCAAACACGGTGACGTAACAGACTTGTCAAAGCAGGAGATTGATGACCTTTGCCTGTACGTACTTTCGTTATGAATGAATTGAAAAATTTCTGTTTGGAACGGTACGAGGGAAAAGGAGTGGAGATAGCAACAGTTGAGCATCCAACGCATCAGGAATTCCATCTGACGATCCGCCCTTTGCGCGGCGAAAAACCCGCCAAAATGATTCACCGGCTTGCCTTGGCGCTTCGAGAAAGGGACGCCAGCGTTGTCTGGCACGAGGTCTTCGGTAGTCTGACTGCCCATGCTGAAACGATGTCCGCCCTCAGTCAGCAATTTGGACGGCTCAACTGGCCGGTCATGTGGCTTCAGGGTGGGCTTGGCTTAACCGAAGGCATTTCTGGAATGCATGTTTTTGCGGTCGCTGGAACTCGTGTGGACACACTTGATTTGGACGGCCAGCCTGTCGGAAGGATATTCGAAAAGGAAGGCGTGCGGCATTGCTTACTTGGCAATTTGACCCCTTCAAGCCCATCCTGCGCCAGAAGCGACCAGTACCGACAAGTATTTGAGCGGCTCGAAACCGTTTTGGAGATGGCCGGAATGCGCGTTAACAACGTCGCTCGGACATGGTTCTTTCTGAATGGTATTTGTGACTGGTATCGTCAGTTCAATCCTGTCCGCAATCAGTTTTACCAGGAAAAGCAACTTTTCCATGAGCTGATTCCAGCCAGCACAGGTATAGGTGGGAAAAATCCGTCGGGCGCTGCTATCATGACTGGCGCTTGGGCGGTTGAAAAAAAGACGGATGAATCCGCCATGACCGAGGTGCCCTCGCCACTGCAATGTGCTTCCATGGACTATGGCAGCGCCTTCAGCCGGGCCGTGCTCATGACGGTGCCTGATAGTCGGCGACTGCTGATTTCAGGGACGGCCAGCATTGATCCAGAAGGCCGAAGCGTGCATGTCGGAAACGCAGATCGGCAAATTGCGTTAAGCATGGAGGTGGTAGAGCAGATTTTGTCCTCCAAAGGGTTGGATTTTTCGACTGTAACACGAGCTACAGCCTATTTCAAAAATCTGGGAGATGTTCCGGCCTTTGATGTATTGCGCCGGGAGCGAGGTTGGGAATTCTTGTCTGTGTTAACGGTGCAGGCAGATATTTGTCGCAAGGAATTGCTGTTTGAAATTGAACTGGATGCCATTGGCGTATGACGCCCTGACGATTCAATGGGCGTCGTCATTCGGTGATTCCAGTTGCAAAAGCTTCGTTTCCAGTTTGCCTACCTTCCGGCTGGCGTCCAAGAGTTGACTGAACAATCCGTCCCCCTCTTTCTGCAATTGCCGATGAACATATCCTTACCCCGGTTGGCAATCTTCAAATCCAAATTCTCCCGTTCCAGTTCTTTGACGCGTTTGTCATCTGTGCTGGTATTTCCCGATTCGCGCCCTCGTTCCGAACCTTTCGGAACGTTTCCAACGGGTTCAGAATGAATATGGGGTTTCGTGGTCCTAGCTTTGTCTTTCTAAACGGCGCCAGCGTTGCCCATCGTGAACAACATCTCATCATTGAGAATTGACAATTCATGGGTTGAAATGGATGGTGTGGCATGTTTTTACGCAGATTAGGTCCCGACCCGCATTTTAACGGAGCGCAAACGCCGGGGTTGAAGGGTTGTCCCGACGTTTTTGAACTTAAAACAGGCGACTTTGCCATTATCGGAAAGGACATTACTTCCCAAGCCGTCGGCCAATTGCCGACCGGCGCAAGCTGCGGTCCGGATGAACGCATCGTCGTGATCCCGCGCAAGACGCTCGTGGGGGCCAAGCCGCATATTCCCGATAGCCAGTAGGAGCCTAGAGCATTGAAAAGCTTGGGCGGATTTCGGCAATGGCGATATGTGCTCCTGTGTAGGGATTTTCCCTGCTGGTTTGAGCGTCACGCACGTTGAAGAAACTCTCGTTCTCGCAGAAAATCGTTCAAGATTTCGATTTTCCGCGCTTTTACGCGGCTGTGACCGGACTTGGCCAGATTCTGTATGAGAAGACGGATTCGGTACATCAGTTTGTGCTCGACGTCTTGATGCACGCCGCTGAACAGGTTACGAACCGGGGTGCGGAACAGGATTTCATACGCCAGTAGTGTTTGTAGATTGGGCGTCTGCTGCAACCGCTCGTGTCGGCAGATATGGGCGCTGGATTTGGCGCCAATAAGGAACGCCACGTCGTTCTGAGTCAAATGCGCGCGTTTACGATGCGTACGGATGTAGTTGGGCAATTTCGCAGATGGCATAGGTTGGAGGCAGGGGTGTGCAGTGACAGAAAAGCGTTTGTTTGCTATAATGGCGGGACAATGGGGTTTAACGAATGGATTGAATACAATTGGCTTGCACTTATACAGACGGGCGCGCTTGCCGGCGGGCTGCTTTTTACAGGTATGGCCGTTCTCCTTGACGCCCGCGCCCGAAGGGTCGGAAACCTAATCCAATTAACCCAGCAACACAGGGACCTGTGGGAGCGCATGTATCTGCAATCCGAACTGGCACGAATCCTTAATCCGACTGCCGATCCAACCCAGTCGCCGGTGACAGCTGAGGAAGAGATCTTCGTAACCTTCCTGATCTTGCACCTAAGCAACACTTATTACGCGATACGAGCTGGCTTCTTCCAAAAGCTATACGGCTTGCGTAAGGACATTGAACGGTTCTTCTCCTTGCCCATTCCGCGGGCTGTATGGGAAAAGGTCAAAGATCTTCAAGATGAATCATTCGTTAGATTCGTGGAAAAGAGCATTGACGGCCCAAACTCCTCAGCCTGAGACGCGCCTTTTACGGTCAATTTCGGATTAAATCACACCCTTCCTTAGAAGTCAAAAGAGCATCTCATCTTTCCCTCATTCGAAACGCCACCGCCAGCGCTACCGCATCAAAGATGTCCATGCGAGAATCAGCACTCTCCCACGCACGTCGCTTGGGCGGCAACCGTAAAGCAAGTTCATCCGGAAAAAGTTTCGCGATCATTTCAGCTATTTCATGCTTTGTCCCTCTGGGGTCGCCAAGAAGAAGAGTACGCAACTGTGCCTCTGATATGAGTTCCACCTTGATTTTCTGCTTTCTCGCAAACCTAACGACTGCCCGGTATAGTCTTTTGATTCGTAGAGCGCGTCGAGAGCCTTTGGCTCTTACATCTTGAAGCACTAGCACTTCAGGCTGGTAGAATTTGATCAGCGTTTCGACTTTCGCCAGGCATTTTTCGTTCTTGTCTCCCTTTCTTACCGACATGTGGCTGCTTTCGATGAGCGATTCCTCTCCCTCAAGCACGGCATAGCCGAGGCCGCGGCATGTAAGCGCAATGGCCAACAGACGAAATTGTTTGGGATGTTGATGGTTCATTTTTGTGTGGGATTAAGAGATTGCTCGGTTTGCCGGGCAGCCAGACCTGCGAGCACCTGACGCCTGTATGCCGTTCGCTGGCTGGGGTTTAGGTCTTTTCGTAAGCTGAGGATTTTGGCCCGTTCGGCAACTTCCTGCTCAATTTGCCGGTAAAGGCCGGCAAAGAGATCGCGGACCGGCTTTTGATATATCACCTCATACGCCAACGCCGTCCGAAGTTTTGATTCACAGGTGAACTTTTCATGCCGGCACACCTTGGCTCCTTTGCTTTCGCCGCGTGAGCCCAGGAGAAATGCCACTTCCTCTTGCGTAAACGCCAGGCGCTTTCGATTGGTCCGCAGGTAATTTGTAAGTGGAAGCGAAGACATGAGGGCGAACCGAACTCAAAGCGAGTTCAGAGCCATACAATAGGTTCTTCGCTACAAATATGGCAGACGTGTAAATTTGCCGAATCCGGCAAGTTTTATACACGCCCCGAACCGATATGGTTCGGCGCGGACGTTTATACCAAAGCACACCATTAATTGTTAGTCAACGCGTGACAGCCATACAACTTGCTGTGTTAGGCAAGATCGCCCTCCTACGCCTTACATCCATGCACCGGTATGGTGGACGGCATGAAAACACCACAACAATTGAGCCGTGAGGCCATAGAGGAGTTCAAGGCCGCGTATAAAGACGAATTTGGCGAGGAACTCTCGGATGATGAGGTCCGGGAAATCGCCATGCGCCTGCTTCGCTTTTTCGGGATTTTGTCAAAAGAGTAAAAGGGCCTTGGTTGACGCTTATGCACTGGCGCGCTAGCATGGCATCGTTTCCCTCTCTGGTTTTGGCTACACTTCAATGTCCGGATACTTCATCTATTGCCGTAAATCATCCGAAGCCGAAGACCGGCAGGTTCTTTCCATTGAATCCCAAACCCGCGAACTGAAAGAACTAGCTGCCAAACTCAATCTGCCCGTGGCCGAGATACTGACCGAATCAATGTCCGCCAAAGCCCCAGGGCGGCCCGTGTTCAATGAGATGATGCAGCGGCTCTACCGGGGCGAAGCCGCCGGCATCATCTGCTGGAAATTGGATCGTCTGGCACGCAACGCGGTGGACGGCGGTGCCATCATCTGGGCCATCAAGGAGCACGGTATCAAAGTGTTGACGCCGGCTCAAAGCTATGCCCGCGAGGATGACAACATCATCCTCATGTACATCGAATTCGGCATGGCCCAAAAATTCGTAGATGACCTGAGTAAAAACGTCAAGCGCGGGCTCAAGACCAAGATTGAAAACGGCTGGTATCCGGGTGTTGCTCCGCTTGGATACCTTAATCAGACCAACAAACTGACGGGTGAAAACACTCTGATTAAAGACCCGGATCGGTTTCCTCTCATTCGTCATATGTGGGACTTGATGCTAACCGGCCGTTATACTCCACCAAAGATTCTTGAGAAGGCGAACACGGAATGGGGCTTCCGCACGCGTCGAACGCGACGGTTGGGCGGTCGGCCGCTGGCCCGCAGCGCCATTTACAAGATTTTCACCAAACCTTTCTATTACGGCCGCTTCGAATATCCCCGTGGAAGTGGACAGTGGTACGACGGAAAACACGAGCCGATGGTCACAGAGGCTGAATATGACCAGGTGCAGACCCTGCTTGGCCGCAATGGGAATCCACGCCCGCAAGCGCATCCCGAATTTGCCTTTACGGGTCTCATCCGTTGCGGCGACTGTGGCCGGATGGTAACTGCCGAGGAAAAGCACCAGATCATGTGCGGCAATTGTAAATTCAAATTTGCCTGCCGAAACCGCGATGTGTGTCCGCGTTGCAAAACGACGATTGAAAAAATGGCCGATCCGCTGTTTCTCCATTACACATATTACCATTGCTCCAGAAGCAAAAGGCCATCATGCCGGCAGAAATGCGTGAGCGGACCGGAGCTTGAACAACAGATCAATGAGCGGCTCGCCCAAATCAGCATTTCTACGCAGTTCAAAGATTTGGCGAATAAGTACCTGCACGAATTAGACGCGCAGGAGGCTCAATCCCAAGCGGAGATCGTTCAGGCCCAGGAACAGGCGTATCGGGCGTGTCTGGGGCAGATCGAGGGGCTAGTGAGTCTGAAAACCTCGCCCGGCAACCGGGATGGCAGCCTCCTTTCTGATGCGGAATATGCAGAACGGCGGAGCCATTTGCTCGAAGAAAAGGCAAACTTGGAGAAATCGTCAAACTGCGCCGGGCAGCAAAACGAACAGAGGTTGAAATTGTCGGAACGGACGTTCGAATTCGCCTGTTTGGTGCAGGAACGCTTCACCAAAGGCGATTCAAAGACCAAAAAGGAGATTCTAGACACCATTGCATCGAACCTAATCTTGAAGGACAAAAAGCTGTTGATTGAAGCCAGAAAACCGTTTGTCATCCTGGGAGACGCCTTGTCTTCTGAAGCACCGGTCATTCCACCAATCGAACCTGAAATTATGCAGGTGATACAAGGGCGAAACATCCCTTCCATATTTCAGCGTCCTCAAATGCGGGGAGGGAGGGACGATGTTCGAACCTATCTACGCAAAGCCGAGCGTGCAGCCGCACTTATATATGCCCACTTCAGAAAAGAGTTTGGGGTTCCGATCAAACGGAAATAGGCTGCTGGATTAGTATAGATCGACGCCTGTCCAATGAAAGACCTGTAAATTTGCCAGTGGAGGCAAGAAATATTCTTGCCGATCTCTTTTGTCGGTTATGCCACTACGGGCGTTCGAGATGTAATGTTAATCGGTAGACCTTCTTTGGCTGATTCCGGAAGATTCTTGATATTCGTTGTGCCGAGAATGACACAGTCGAGCCGTGAGTGAAATAAAAACATTATTTTTCTATCCATTTTAACCGTAATGGCTCGCACGGAACAAGGCCTCTTGGGCATTGAAAAAACTCAGGTGTTGACGCTTGGCTTCTTCGAAATCTGCAGAGTAAGCCTTATCATACGTACCCCTAGATGTTTTCTCACCAAACAATTGATGTCGCCTCTTAAAGGCAGCCTGAAACGCAGAAATCAGTGACGCAGGTACTTGAAGAGAGTCATGGGTAATTAACAAAAATCGAGTTTGAAGATAAATTAGCTCTACCGCAATCATAGCGTCAGCTTGGGTGACATAATCTTCCAATTGCTTCTGATAGCCATGCAAGCGTAAATCCGCATATAAACAGACAAGCAATAGACGTTTTAAGTCATTACTTGTGTTTTTTAAGGCTGCTAAGATCGTTTCCTGCAAACTCTGATTGCCAATATTACTTGAAAGAAATATTTGCCCGCCCATAGTCACGATGTATGCCGTAATTGTTTTAAAATCGCTGCTAGCACCTTCCTTTTTCAGATTATGTATGAACTGTATCAAGCTAAGCGTACTGCAAATGTGAAAATTGAGAATTTGATCTAAGAACTTAACTTTTTTCTCACCAGGAATATTTTCAAGATTGCGAAAAAGATTGTAAAATGTCTTCAAAGCGCGAAAACAGGTTGCAAGTTCCTCGATTTGACAAGTGGGCTCATGTGGCTGTAATAATCCTATCCGCTCGTGTGCTTTTTGGTTTTTACGTTTTTCAAATTCCTCGTCATATTTTTCATAATTTATCTTCTTTTTTAAATCAGAATCCACAATTTCATCGGCAGTCTTCTTGGGATCATTTTCAATCAGTAAACCGTTGATATATTTCTCTAAATCCTTTGTCGTGAATTCCTGATCGTTCTTGAAGACAGTTCCGACATGGCCGAGAACTGTTTCTGCAATTTTCGAATTCTCGCGGAAAATACCGCCATAAACAGTTAGAGCATGGCCGATAGACAAACACCCTGACAGACTGGTGAGAATTTCATCAGGTTCAGCTATCTTACGCTCGAACGCGCGAGCAAGGAAATAATCATAAAAGGCAAAATACGAAAACTTCACCGAACCGCCAGAAACAATAATCAATCCACTATCGTGCAACGATGCGATGAACCGTTGTGAATCGACAGGCAGAAATTTTTCTTTGAAGAACGCTTCGATCATCTGTTCAAGAGTCTTCCGGTCGACACTGATGGTCCCGCGCTCTCTGCAGACACAAGCCAATCGCATAAGGATTTGACGTTTGTTGTAGAGTGAATCTGCGGCTGACGTTTCGACCTGACCTAGGCGTTGTTCTTCGATTTTCTCAAGTAGACGGACGAACGATAGACTCGAAACTTGTTTGCCCAATGAGGGAAATATTGAAAGATACAGGGCGACTATCATTGGAGTCGCTGGTATGTCCGTGTCTTCAAGACTGGCGCTAACAAAGTTGTATGCAGCGTCTACGTCGATTCCAGTACCCTCGAAATATTTTACAACAAATTCCCGAATACGGCTCGGACCCCAATGACTCACCTCAAAAAAATCAACTTTCTCATTATATGACGATCTTTGCCCAAGCGCGTCGAAGAGCAACTCACTCCCCGTGGAAGCAATTATCACCCAGTCACGCTCCGAAGCCAAATCGAGAAGATAATCCAAAACGGCCAAATGCTTTTCACCAAGACCATCGAGCAATACTACCGCGTGTCTCAATTCTTCTCCGGACAGTTCACTGGCAGCGGCCGCTTCGATAAACTCTGCAACAGCTTCTTTTGACTCAAAAGATTGGCTCGACTTAAGCTCAACATAGAGGGCTAAGCGTGAAGCGTTGTCTGAAGCCCGTTGATCACTTAAATCCGCCGTCAAAGTTTCCAAAAGGATCGTCTTTCCAGCGTCAATTGGGCCATAGATAATTGCATGCTTTTTTGCAATATCGATAAGGCTTCCCTGGATAGGCGATTTAATCTTTGTCCCAAAATGCCATGAGACGTTAGCAATCTTTGGTGTCACTAATACTGGGTTATCAACTTTTTGGATTACTTGTAATTGATGTTTTACTACTTCCTGTAATCGTGTCCTACACGCGGTGATACGTTGAATCATTACTGCATGAGACATCTTTGAGATGTCTCTGACGGGAAGATCAAACTTGTGTGAGCCATCTCTGGCGTGAGTCGTGTCTCTATCAAATTCGTTGCGATTACGGATGTATTTACGAAAGTTTGCCGTGAAAGCCCGATCCTCAATTCCTATGCGATACACGTTGTAACCATCTCCGTGGGCCCCTGCATAAAGAGCCGGAACTGTCAAAAAAAGCGAATTATGGGCTGTTGTCTGTTCGGCAGTACTTATAGCCCGATGTAAATGTCCAGTCAGGATTACTTCGAAACGGCGTTTTAGATCCTCCAGAATGTCACTCTCAGCTTCATGGAACCATTCGAAAGGATGATGGATTAATGCAATCCGCAGTGCACATTTATCTAAAGCATCGGCAGAAATGTTGACCTGTTCATATGTTAGAAATAATTTTCCTTTGTCATTGTCGCACGAACAGCGCCATGCTGAGTTCAAGCTAGCCACACCTATATCGAAACCGCGGGCGGACAACGAATTATAGGCAAATGGTGCTGAAGAACAATTATACTGCCCACTAAAAAAATCAAAATATCCTGCTAATCGTTTCGATGCGTAGCCATTTTCTCGGAAGGCTTTCCCCGCAGCCTCCGACGTTTTAAGGGATTTCCTTAAGCCCGTTTCCTCCATCGGTTCGACCAGCTCGCGATCGACATCGTGATTGCCTGGAATGACAAATACCTTTTTGGGTGATATTTTGTATCGTCGCAAAAGCGGTTCGAGCAAAACCTCGCTTGCAAGTTGATATTCTTCTTTTTTGCCTGAAAATGCCACATCACCTGTAAACGCGACCAAATCGATTTCCAAATTTAGCCGCGAGATGTCATCAAAAAGGGCATTTGCACGCGATTGAAGCTTGTCCTTCTCATCCAATTTTGCGTGCAGATCGCTAATGTGAAGAATAGTGATTTCTTTTGACATAAACAAACGCCGGTAAGGCTTGAGAGTATAACAAACATGCATCTTTGCCAACCAATAAAACCGACCGCTTGCGAAGTCGCTGCGCGCTTCAGAACGTGATGCAGGTTTGCCGCAAAACGCAAATTTTACCCTCTTTTCTGATCGGTTCGCATCCCATACCCTTGAACGCAGAGGCTCAGACGCCGGTACCCGTATCTAAGTCGACCTTTCTTGGCCTTGCTCATTTGTCTTCCCGAGCTATTTGGACAAAGGCATCCACTACGTTCCCGCCATGTAGTCGTTTAGTGAGTTCCTTCTCCGCTCTGGGATGTTGGAGCGGTCTACGACCAACAGCACTTTGAAAACTTGCGGATTCTCGCTGGTCCATGCCAGTGCCAACAGGCGCCACCAACACTTTGCCTCCTCACCATCAAACCAACAAAACAAAAACATCATGAAAAACCAAACACAAGCCAGTGCATCAAACAGCCAACCAGTCCACAAAATCCGTCACGGTGCCATCAGCGCGAGCATTTGGCGCCAGGAGAGCGAGAAAGGTCCATTGTTCAACGTCACCTTCCAGCGGTCTTACAAGGACGGAGACACATGGAAGAACTCCAGCAGTTTTGGCCGCAACAACCTCTTGGTTGTGAGCCTGATCGCTGCACGGGCTTTCGAGTGGATTGGCAACCAACCCCGACAGCCAAAGCGTTGAGCTCAAGGGCTGGCAATTAATCATAACCGTCAGTCCCGTATTCTTGCAAATTCCGCAGCCCGACGTCGGGCGGAGGAAGTTGGCCGCCACAAGCTCCCCTCCTTAGTGAGAGGAGCTTTTTTGCTCATGACTCGCCGCCAGCGATGGACTCTTTGAACATTACATCGATAAAAGTGCCTTTTCCGGCCTTCGGTCCGGTATCTTAGTATGGATAACTAAAAATTATCGATGGCCCGGAACACCCTCCACGCAATGGAAGCAGCCGCGAGCATTACGATCTCTTGTCCCCGTGACGAGGGGATTGCCGAAGTCAGTGCTCTGTTCGCCAAGATTGTTCTATCGTTGCCGTATTACAACGAAGCAGCAAGATGTTCAGAGGTTTCGAAATATAGTCCTTGTCGTCTCGAACAGATGATTGCTGCAGACGTGGATTCGGTTAAGGTAGCAACGGTCAATACGCAGATCGTTGGCTTTTGTTTCAGCAACCTCGATGACGGGCTGATCTGGCTTTCCTGGTTCGGTGTGAGTCCCGAATACCGTCGGCGTGGTATGGGCACTGCTCTTTTGAGCGCACTTGATGAACGGGCGAAGCGGGCGGGGGCACACAAGATCTGGTGTGACTGCCGACCAAATAATGTCGCATCGCGCGTCACGCTCGCGAGCTCGGGCTACCGGGAGATCTGTACACTCGTTAACCACTGGTACGGTCATGATTTTCTCCTATGGGAACGCTCCGTCGCCTAGGAACAGCCATTGGGAGAAAAGGCTTTCGCCTTCGCTTCTGGCTCATATTTGCCGGAATTCTTGGTTTCACCTCGACTGTCTTATCACTAGTTGACAAACATTTATCTTGGTTGCAGGCGGTTGCCCTTACGCTAATCAGCCTCGCAGTTGCCTTGGCAGCAAGCCGCAAACAAATGCGCGAAGCGCAGCTGTCGGTAAATGATGTTCTTCCTGAGGAGATAGGCCACGTCGCGCGAACGCGCGTCGAATGTCCGTGCAGTAGCGGTGTTGCTCAACAAGCCAGTCGGTTGGCACAAGAATGCTATGGAACGCATTTTACAATCTCGGCGACCACCTACGAAGCTATCTGGTTGAAAAATCCTGAAGTATTGGCCGCGCTAGTCAATGAAGAAGGAAATCTCCTCGGCTATTTTGACGTCATTCCTTTGAAAGATGCATTTGCGCAGTTGTTTATTGAGGGGCGGGTCACCGAAGACCAACTCCGACACGACGATGTCTGCACGGTGTCGGAGCGTGCGCACTGCAAATACCTGTTTGTTGCCGGCTTGGCGGTTTGGTCTCCGGAGTCATTCAGCGGACGCCGCAATGCGAGCATGTTGGTTTGGGCCCTTTTGCGATATATGGAACATTACTATGGCTCAATGCAGCCGCTCGTATTTGCAGTCGCAGCCACGGAGGAGGGTGACGACATCCTGCGACGGTTCAAACTAAAATTAACAACAGATGCAGTCAATCGCCCCGACAACCACTGCCTGTATTCGGTTCGCCTCAGCGATTATGAGATCACTCGGAGATTGGCATGTTTGCCAGACTGGCGCGGGCTCTGCGTATTGCCTTGGAATGACAATCTCATTCCTGTCCGGTCAATCCGTCCTACGTTGCCACAGATCCGGCATCACAGACTTGAGCCGGCGATATAAAGTTGGCTACGGGAGGCCATCTCATTTAGTCGTCCATTCCTTTAATCCAAAGCGCAACGAATTATTCAGGACGCGTTCGCCTATGTTTACCCCCCGATTCGCGTCTCCGGTCACCCAAGGCTCACAAAGCTTCGGATCACAATCTGCAAACAGCAGCAACGACATTCGCTCTGGTAGATAGTCCAGTGCATTAACGCGGTGGTAGCAAGGCTTGATCAAGCCAGCAGAGAGAAGATGTAGAATTTCACCCGGAAATATCAAGAGTTGGTCATGAGCTGGCGTGACCGGAGCGAACAGTCCGCTGTTGCGTTGAATTTCCAATCCGTGACCAGTTACTGAAGCAACCGTCAACAGGGAACCATCTTCATGTACTTCGTTGATGTATTCCCCCTGGGCTCGGGATGGTCGCGAAAAATTGAGTTGCAATATTGACCAGTCCACAAGGCTATTCGAGAGTAGCCCGTCGGTATCTTGCCCAAAGAAATGAGCTAAGGTCCTGGTCAATGAGGTTGCGACGGATGCAAAGAGTTCGAGCGTACGAGCCATGTCACTGGACAAATCTCGCCCTCTCATGTTTGGCAGTTGGCTTAGACGATCTGTACAGCCCCGATTAATTGTAAAGGACTCCATTTGATCGGGACGCTCTGGCGATGACGAGTATTCGACGCCGTATGCCCGGTAACCCAGATCGCCCGCCAAACTTGTCGTCATCTTCGCCTCTACCGTCTGACGAAAGAATGCCGCTCCTCGCCTGAACGTGGAATCGATAGCTGTCCTGGTACCATCTGGGATTGAAACAAGGAGAAAGCCGTCAGAGGCGAGGCTATGCATTGCGCTTGGCGCGGCGAGTTCCTCGATAGTCATCGATAATTTTTAGTTATCCGCGATAATGGCGATTCGGCCGTCGGAAATCAAATGTTTTTGCTCTCACCCAAAGCGCTCGTTGAGGCGCCTCCGTTTGCTGTCAGATAAGCATTTTGTTCCGCGGGTGCCGCCGGGCAAGCACCTGTCGCTGGCTTCGTTCGCTCACGTGGACGTAAATTGTTGTGGTCACAATTGAACTGTGCCCCAGCAGCTGTTGGATATGCCTCAGATCAACGCCATCCTCCAAAAGCAGGGTCGCAATCGTGTGCCGCAGCATGTGAGGAGTGATCTTTTTCGCCCCTATTTTCGCAGCGTGGCGTCGCAATATTGACCGAACGGACTGGTCAGACATTCGCCTGCCTTCCCTATTCACGAACAGTGGCGAATCTGGAGTCGCGCCGGCTTCACTTCGAATTGTGAGCTGTTCCAACAACGCATTCTTAAATGCGTCGCAGACGATTGGCGTCTCGCGTTCACGATTCCCTTTTCCATGCACGGCGATCACCAGGCGGTCCATATCAACTTGTTCGATATTCGTGGACACGACTTCGCTTACCCGCATACCTGTCGAAAACAACGTCTCGACCAAGGCGGTTTCCTGGGTTCTGCGCTTAATGCCAGTTTCAGTTTCCAGAGGATGCTTGCGTGCCGAGCGGAGCAGCGATTTCACAGTCGAGCGCGACACCGTCCGGGGCAAGATGGTGCCTACCTTCACTTCGCTTCGAAATCCGGCCAATGGATTTTCATTCAGTCGTTCATTTCGTTCAAGACTTGCGAAGAACGACTTCAAGGTCGCCAATCGCCGACGAACACTGCGTGGTTTTAGTGTGGTCATCTCTGCGATCCACCGCTGGACCAAATTACGATCAACATAAGAGATGGAAACGTTCCCGGTTCCGTCTGACGCGAACGCGCAAAAAAGCTTCAGATCATGCCGGTAGGCTTTGAGCGTGTGGTTGCTGAGTTTCCGATGATTGGCGCAATGCCCGAGGAACCATTCGATTGCAGATTTGAGTGTATCCATAAGGATAGATATACTGATCCAAACGCCACCTTTGACACGAGCCTATTTGGTGCGGCTTGACGGTTTTGGCCAAGCCGAAAATAGGGATGCGAGTCGCGGAGCCACCTGCGTTCCTGCAATTAGGCTAGCACTGGGGCGAAATGAATGAAGACGGTCCGATTGGCTAATTTTGTCAAGGATAACAACTTTATTCTGCGAATCCCCTTTGAGGTGTGCTGGTCGGGCCTACTTAACCACCATTGAAGTTATAATCCCGATGACTGCAAGAACGAGAGCGATGAAGGCACCCGTCGTCGGCATCTCTCGGAATAGAAGCCATGCGACCAGAGGCTCGACAACCAATATGACAGCGATTGAGATCGCTGTCACAATCCAGATATTCTTGAAAGCTTGATAGCCAAACGTGTAGCCATATACCAGCAAGCACACTCCGACAATGGATACGACTGTTGCAGGTGTCAGGACCGCCCAAGGACTCGAAGGGCTAAAAAACTTGGACGCCCACACCTCCGCGCTGATTACGAGCATTTCTCCAAAAAAGAGCGCGAGTCCTGTAAGTATCTGATTCATTGACTTGAAGTGATGTGATTGAAGTATATGCTAACACGACGTATGGATATTTGTCTTTACCGCTGACACCTTCCCTAATGAACGCAAATAACCGATTATGATTTTACCCGAATCAAACGTTGATGCAATAAAAATCTGTCTCAATTGTCACACGCGCTCCGTATTGAGGAACCTACGCCGCGGACTGAATGCCAGTAAACGTCTGGGCCATATAGCTCTCTTAATCTAGGCTGGGAGACTTGGACGATGTTCGAACCCAGTTACACAAAGCGGAGCGTGCAGCCGCACTCATATACGCTCACTTCAAAAAAGAGTTTGGCCTACCTAACAAGCGACTGTGAGCGGTATTATTATATCATGCGGACAGTATGGAGTGTTTGATAAAATGGAAGAAGGAGGGTCAATTTGCCAGATTTGGCATGTATCCTCCCAAAGCCATTTTCAAGAAGACTGTGAAAGTTGTTTATAGTTATCCCATGTCCACATAATAGATCAGGAAATCTTCAACACCTTGGGAACGCCGACATCACTCATTAATTGACGGATGATTAGTGTTTCAAACCTTCGACTTTGCGAAATTCATCCAATACAGCCGGGAGTTCTTCGTGGATTCTCCTATAAACCAGATTATGAAGAGAACTATCACCAAAACTATCCGTATGCGTGTATAATAGGAAAGAATCCATATACCCCGCTGACTGACTTATCATTTTATAATCGACGCCTCGAAACCGAAAATCGCCAAAATGTCTTGGCAGCTCGTTCCAATCGCATGCAATTACTGAATTAGATTTAGCGTTTTCGTCTTTGCAAAAAACACATGAAATCCAGTGTTCCCGCCCACCCCACCATCCAGAATGTACTCCCGATGCGAGACCACTCGCAACGCCAATGAATAGGCACACAGGCATATCATTGCGCAGCTTAAACTTGCCTTTTAACGAAGGGAAATTTTCGTCCACCAGAATCTTATAGTTTTCAAGAAAGGCTTCAAAGAGCCAGGTTAAGTAGTCCTTTGCAAACACTAAGCCTTTTTGTGGATCATGGCGCAACGCATCGAATAGAACATGACGTTCCACTGATATCATATTATTGAATTCGACCGCTTTAACGTTCAGTAATGGCACAGCCCTTCGCAGAAACTCCCGTGCGTGCCGTAAATCGCTGTAACTGCGTAAAGTTGTCGGGTAACACCGCTTGGTAATAGATTCCTGGACTTGATGATCAATGGCCTTTTGTTCTGTCGATGAAATACTGAACGAATACGACAGACCGCCATTTGCCCATATCTCCCTAATTTCCCCGCGTTTTCGCTTTTCCTCTACCAATTGATCTCGATAAAACCTCTGCAATTCTTCTTGAAGCAACAATTCTTCGATTCGCTCAAGCTGGATATGATTCTGCAGTAAATCATCCTTTGCTTCAAATAGTGAGCTGAATATTTGCTTGAGCGAAAACAACATATTTCTAACACGTATGTATAAAAGGTCATGATTTTTATCTTCTGAAAGCTGCTTCGTCTTAACCAATGTTTCCAATTGCGATATAATCTCATGCTCCACAACCTCATATCTAATGTCTAATTTTCTGAACCCGCCTGCCGAGCCGCTGTAATGGAGACGTGTGGCCCCGTGTAAGAAAGAAAGATTGGATTTGCTAAATAACCCGTCAGTTGGGATGAAGAAAATCTCGTCATCACCATCCTCAATCTTTCGAAATCCATACCCTCCCAAACATTTCCTCGAGGCGAATAATTCTCCAATGAATCCGATTCGCCCTTTTGTATGTGGTTCGAAAATATCCCTAGTGGACGGGAAATGGCTTTCAAGCGTCTCCGTATATTTTCGCAAAAATTGTTGCGCATTTTGGTAAAGTCCATCACAAAGAATTCGTTTGTGCTCCGGGCTCGCGTGTCTAAAATACAATGAAAGCACCTCAGCCTGGATGCCATCTTGTTGAAGGGATTCAGCAGCTTTTTTAAAGGCCGGCGCGTCCAGTTTTTGCCAGCCAAGCGCCTTAAAGTAGATTATAAAATCTCGCAATTGCTGAAAGGAGAATCCGATATGTTCAGCATCGTCTGCGGAGCAGATCAGGATATTGTGTTCAAACAGTGCCGGCAATAAAGTGTCATTTATTCCAAGTCCCAACCTTTTCCGCAGAACCGATATTTCGATCGATGCACGGTTTTCGTCCCACATAGCTTTTGCCACACCTTCAATTTGAACTGAGGCGATTTCTGGGTTGCCCGTTTTTTCCATCAACCGCTTATAATATTCTTCAAACAATTGAGCAGAAGAAAATGTTACCTTTTCGAGTCCCGCTTGGCTCGCAACAACGAAAAGGACGCGTAACAGAAACGGGTTTCGCTTTGCCTCATCTAAAACCCGATCCTCAAACGCCCCGGCGAACTTAAAGACATTACGATATTTTCGGATCGCTTCATAGAACTCGCGCGGTTCCATTTCCCCCAGAAAGTACGCAAACTGAATGTCGTTTTGCGAAGTAGGGATGTGATAGAGATACTCTTCAATGCCGGTGTGACTTCCTTGAGATTCTGCAAATGTCTTCCACGCTCCGCTTTTGCAACTAATTACAAATTTAACATTTTGATCGCGCACGTTTTTCAGGACATTAAATAGATTTTGCACCTTTTGTTGATATTGCCATTCGTCAATAGCATCTAAGAGGATGACAATTGGGTAATCCTTTAGGATGCTTTTTAAGCGCTTGAAAAGAACTACTGGATTTTGCTGCTCAGAAAATGTCCAATTGAACTCGTCGGCAATCGAGTTCAAAATCCCTGTTTCTAAGGCCCAGCCCCGAAAGAAAAGTACCGGTATGTTTTGCCTAAGCAATTCAAGGGCATAATTGCAGAGTGCCGATGTTTTTCCCATTCCCGAATTCGCAAGCAAAAGGAAAGCCCCTCTGTCACTCTTTTGAAAGCGTTCCAACTTTGAATGTAAATCAACCCTTGTTACCGTGAGTTCTGGAACGAATTTCTTTGAAACATCAGTTGGAGATCCGATCAATGGCTTTAGCTGCTCATTGACTTGGCTCTCGCAAAACATATTTAGATTTTTTGGTGAGAATCCGAGGAAAGAAGACAGGGCCTCGTCTTTCTGCGCCTCTGGCAGAGCTATTTCGTATTTTCCCTTTAACTTGAAATCATTGTCGCCGATTAAATGTTTTGTGACGGAGTCAAACAACTGCCAATCCGTTCCGTTCGTTAATAGAGCAAAGGGAGCTATGGGGTGAACCAAGCGAGCGTACGAGATTGCTTGATCGCGGTCTGCGTCAGTAAGCGCATGGTCAGCTTCCTTTACTTCAACAATGAAGAGATTGTCCCCGTTGCGGGTTACGAGAATGTCCAAGCGGGCGCCGACACCATCACGATTCTTGGGGTCCGCGGAAATTTTAAGATTGTGCCTACCGACCTTCAGGAAGAAGCTCGTTTCGAATTTTAGCTCCCCCGCTTGAAACCCCAATCGTTTGAGAAAAGGAAGAATATTGTTTATCTTTACTTCTTCTTCGTTCACACAGTGATTCAATATCTTTTCTGGAGAAAATGCAAGACCGTATGCCAGTCCTTCTCGCCTCACTCGCTTACTCTGTTATCCATTGATTGCCTCGACGATTCATTGATTTTAGAAAGGTCTCTTTAGAAATTGAGCAAACGCCGTATGGTCATACGCGTATAATGTGGCTTCTGCTGCTTCATAGCCATGCTGGAACAACCTGTCATATTCATCTTCCGCGAGCATTCTCAAAGTTGTTTCAAGTCTGGCAGCCGTTTGAACTTCAGCGTCTGAAAGAAACTTCCGGCCTTTCCAATTTGGAGGCGTTTCCTTTTTAGCCATCTTCAAAATGCTAGTAACAGTGTTTCCCATGCGGAATACAACTCCGGTGTTCGGATTCTTGTCGAAGAATCCGATAATAGTGCGAAGACGAAAGGCGCGAACTTGATCCGTCGCAATATCAATCAATCGAAACGGAGGCAAATACGGCGGAAGCTTCCACTGAAAGCGACGTGTTTCAATCCCCAGCGGTTTCGAGGCATCGCTTATAATCAGAAAATCCACTTCCTGACGAAGTCCTTGTTGCGGCTTGAACATCGCTTCGACACCCAAGTTTTCATAAACGCCGCCATCCCAGAGAGTAAAATGCGGTGTAATCGGTTCGACCTCAATTGTCGGTTCGCTTCCATCCTTCGCGAATTTATGCCAGTGATATTTGGAAGTCTTTAAGCGTAATGGGCCGATTACACCGGGGACGGCAGCGGATGCCGCCGCCGCTTCCGCCAAAGGAAATTCAGGCGCAATGACATAATTGGTTAGGTAATCACCCATTCGCTTTTTAGAGAAACGCCAATTCTTACCCGTCTCGTAGCATGTTGCACAAATTTCCCATCGGGGAGGGTCAGGCATTTGTGATACGTTGCTGGTAATTCCCCAGTGTTTACGAATCAACTTTGCAATTAGCCAGGCTCGGCCACGGAAAAAAAGCCACGGCCTAGTAAATAAAAGTCGCTTGTATTGACCTTCAAGGTCGAAAGTCGTCAGCAACCTCCGAATTTCTGGTAGGCAAGTTTCCGAAAACTGTTGGGCAGAAGGCCAGCATTGACCGGCCTTCTCAAAAACCAATGCGATGCACAAACTGCCCCCAGAAACAGTAGAAAGAAAACTGATCTCTTGCCACCGGGGACTCTCCGCAACCCGTTTTAACACTCCAAGGTGAAACACGGCTGCACGGACACCTCCCCCAGACAATGCCAGTCCAATTTTCATGACCAGTATTCGTATTGATGGAGCTTGTAAGTATTATCGCTTGATATTTCAAATTGAATACGTCCCCCAGCTTTAGTTGAGAGATATTTTACTGACTTCGGCTTTGTTTCTGGTGCGACTGTTAAAGTTAACCCAAGTGGATTTGTGCGAAAGCGCTGGTCAGTTGGCGATTGGCCCGCGACATCGCTGACAATCGTGACGTGAGGTTTAAGATTGTCCATCATTCCCTGCGAATAGCCGCTTTGCCGGCCATGATGGGGTGCCACTAAAACACGATATTTTGATTTTGTAATCAACGGTTCGATTTGTGCCTTTTTCGTTTGCCACAATGTTGTCCAACCAATATCTTCGATGTCGCCGGGAAATATGAAAAGCCAGTCGGCATACGCATAAAACATTACCACCGAGGTGTTGTTCCCTTTAATTGTGTCTGAAAAAGAGTTGGAAAAATCCTTTATCAAAACACCCCCATTAAATTCAGGGTTTTGCGGGTCAACTTCCCTCAAAACAGCAGCGTTATATGTGGTATCAAGATTTTTAAAATGTTCTTGGTATTCGAGTTCGCCACTTTTGTATTTTTCATCCGGTGGCAAAGTCTTATTCCTTTGCAACGTTCTGGGTTTACCAATTTTATTTACCAAATTTGGCAAGTCGCGCAAATGATCAGCATCGGGATGGCTGATAATTAAATAGTCAATTGCCTTAACACCATGCTTTGAATTTACATGTTCAGCAGGAGAAAAATCATTTTCAGTTGCTGCTCCGCAGTCTATCCAATGGTGATGACCTTTTGGTGTTTGAATCCAAACGCACAAACCGTGCCCAACATCCCATATAGTAAATGTTAATGGCTGTTGATCCATAAATAAATTGATTCCAAGTTCAGATAACTCAAACGTTATTGGCAGCCACCGTTCTTTCAGAGTGCCGCACAGTTTGCGTTTCAAAATCTTGCCCCACTCGTCGAGTGAATAAACAGGTGCCATCGTCCGTGGAATTAGTAGCAAACACATGCTTTGCCACTTGCTGATATGCTTTGACAGCGGTTCCATCCGGATGACCATAGGGGTTGTCTACCCCAGCGCTTATCAATACTGTGTTTGGATTCACGGAAAGCAAAGTCTTAGCATTTACTCCGTTGTGGGAACCGTGATGGGGAGCAGCCATTACCGACGAAGACAAATACTTTGCAAAATATTTATTGATATTATCCCACCGATCAGTTTCTGTGTCGCCGGTAATAAGGTAGCTAAATCCCGTCGCGCCCAAGCCGGTTAATTTAAGAATAATGCTACTATTGTTGGAGCTGTCCATGTCGTCCATGTGAGGGGAAAACAACTCGAATGCAACGTAAGTCGCCAAGCCGGTCAAATTCCGCGAATCGACATCGTTTACATGGACCGATTGACGCGTAAGTGGACGCTGCGTTTGTTCGCGGCGCTTCACTTCGCTCGCGATGGTGCCGAAAACGTCTGAGGCGGCATCGGTATCCTTGTAGTATTTTGGATACATGATCCAATCAGGCTCATATCTTGTAAGAATGGATTCTACACCAGCCGGGCAAGCGTGATCCCGATCAAGGCCGGTCAGGATTAAACCTTTGACAACGCGCTCACCGATAATGACATCGAGACTTGCCTCAATTTCCGCTTGTGAAATGTGGTCTTCAATATCAGGCATGTGAGCGTCAACGATGATAACTTCGTTGCCAGCACGAACCGCAGCCAGACTTCCTTGTCCTACGTAGAGAGTGAAAATTTGCATAGAAGATTCCTCAATTTGCTTTTAGGGGGTTTCCCAACAATATGTTGCTTGTAGAGAATGCGATTGCAAAAACGCTCAGCGGTTATCAAAGCCACGCGGGCTGATTGAAATTCCTGTTTGGCGAGTAGTTCGGCAACTTCTTCCAATGATTTCGGCATATTACGTAAAACTAGAGAATATTTCGGTGAATCCGATGTGGCATCCTCCACAAGAACAACCTGAACCTTGGACCCGTCTAACAGGTCAATAGTGCCCCGCCAATAGAATCCAAGCTTGGCGGAGGTGAAGGGATGAACATCTTGAAAATATTCTGCGAGAATATCGCGATCATAAACACGTTCGGGCTGTGCCCCTAAATTATTCGCCGGAGAATGCATTGAATATTTAGAATATTGTATCGCACGTTCAGGATGTTTCGGTGCCTGTTCGTTATGTTTCACAGCCGCGGCGTCTTCCAAAGGCCAGACAAGCGGCGTATCAACAATCTCAACCTGTCGCGATGGAATTTCGTAAAAATCGTCGTGGTGACGACGAAAAATAAAATGCTTGATAGCGTAGCGTTGTAATGGGTCTTTTGTTTTATCTTTTCGAACCACAAGCAGGGCATAAAAAAAGGGCGTATTTTGATTGGAGTGATTCACTGTTTTCCGGTAAGTGGTGATGTCACCCCCGCTTAACGTTTGTAGTCCATTCACATGATGGGTGTGCCATGTACCAAGATGCTCAATCTGCGGATGCTCCTGTTCGACTTTACGAAAAACACGCTCCTGATACTCTCCATCCTGAAACAGCATGACAGGTGAACGCTCTGCCTTTGGACCAGGCTCGATGATTCCAGCAACTTGCAGGTTTAATTGACCTCGGTTTTCGTTGAATGTGCCGATAATACGGCCGCCGGTTTCATCGTGATCAAATCTATCACATTCATCAAAGACTAATGATAACGCGGCTTTCGGCAGAATTATATGCACTTTATCTGTGTGGTTAACATTCATTGGGCGACTCCTTTTCCGCAGACAAGACAACCATCTTGGGGCTGTAATGCTATGCGTTGAATTTGGAAATGTTTAGTAAATGGATGAACAGGTCGGTTTCCCCAAACCACGTAATTCTCATCAATGGGAAGCAGGAACTTTGGCCTTTCTGGAAGTTTCCGGGCGATGGCATCAAGCACGTATCGCGTATGGAAGCTCGTGATGAAGGAAATATCTACGTTGAGTCCAGGCGAATCTTTAATCTCTGCAATCTCAAGCCCATACATTTTTTCGCGCTCCTCTTCAGAAACCAAATCAATCTCTCGAACTCCATCGCGATAGGGCGTGCGTTGAAGCATTCCTTCGAGGCAGGCTAAACATCCGCCCTCATCAGGCCGGTAGGCAAATACTTCTCCGCCTATACCTCTGGTAAATACCTTTCCTACCACGAACGCCGTTTTGGCCTCGACACACAATTGGTTTAGGCGATAGCGAGTTTGATCATTGTCTGTCGCAAGCACTACAACAGTGCTTTGACGTATATGGTCACCGAGATCCGCGCGAATCATGAGATCGGTATTATAGCGGTCAACCTGGATTGCAGCATTGCGGTCGAGCAGAACGTCAGCAAGCGCATCAACTTTTTGCTGGCCTACATAGCGGCGTCCGCACGCGTGTCGAATTACATTCTCGGGCTCAAGCATGTCCGAGTCAAACAGGGCAAAGTTGCTGATGCCAGCCATCGCTAATTGCAGCGCAACTTGGCTTCCGCCTGAACCGCAACCGGCAATGAGGACGCGAGCATCTTTCAAAAGGCCCACATCGAAGAGGGGCGCGATGCGTGCGAACAGTTTTTCATCATTCATTTGGAGTTCCTTCCCCTTTAGGCCACTTTCCACTTTGCCGCCATGCGTCGTAGTGTTGAAGCCAACTGCGCCCCAGCATTAACGTGGAGAAAATGGTATGTTTGCCAGGATTCCATCCCATCGTCACGCCATACAAACACAAGGCACCATCGCTCCACCGATGAGGTACTTCCCCGTCGAGCGATCTTGCGTAAGTGCGAGGGCAGGCATTTGGGTAACCATGCGGCAACACGATTTCCAAATTAACTTTAGTGCCATCTGCCAATTTGTGCGGAAAACGGAACACTAATTCACGCTCTTTCGAGATACTGGTGCGCGCCGACTCTCCATGCTTGGTCAGTTCTTCTATTTCGTCACCGATACGGGATGGGGGAATGTCGGGAAAGAAAACTGACAGAGGAACCAGGCATGCCTTCCGTTTTCCGTTACGCTCGATAATGAATGCTTCCCCGTCATCCGCAACGCGATCAAGAATTTCGCCGGGATGCTCGCGAAGTTCCGTCATTGATAGCAGACCAAAATCCTGAGGACTGTCTGGTGCTTGTGTCATATTAATGTGCCATTTGCGCTCCCGGCCATTTTCCTTTGACACACCACACCTCATATTTATTTAACCACTTCGCGGCGCGTGCCAGAACGAAAGTTAAATCATGCTGTCCTGGGTTCCACATGCTTGGGTGGAGATAGCAAATGTTTCCATCGGTGTAGCGGTGGGGAGTGAAAAACCGAACGGCCGGCTGAGTAATCGCTACCTTCGGCATTTGATTAGGGTAGTTGGGAAAATTTATCGAGAGAACGAACTGGTTGCCGGCAGATGTTTGAAGAACTGCTTTGACTAAAACACCGACGCCGTCACCGGTTGGGTGGACTTCAACCCACCCAAAATTGGTTGATGCTTGTGCTACCTCCGTTCGGATGCGCTGAATGTCCATTAGATTAAGTCCTTCGCGTATTCACCGCCGAGGTTTTCACGCAATGTAAGCGGTTTTTTGCTGCCGAGTTCTTGCGCGGTCGTTTGCCCTTTAGCCCTCACCTCTCCGTTTGGGAGAATTTCGATTGGCACTTCTTCCTCGTTTTTGAGGATCGCCTCCAATTGATCAATGGTTGGTCTGCTCATAAATAACCTATTAAAAACAATGTTTAGTGCGACTATACGAACGCACGATAGCACGATTTATTTGCGATGCAAGCAAAAAATTAAACGTTTTTGAAGATTTCGCACTAGTCGTACGGCCTACTTACATGGTAAGTAGGGGCTTGCGCCCGTCACGATTGACTTCCACGGCTTAACCGCCGCACCACTGGCTCCCAACGTGTCGTCGGCTACCGCCCGACATATCTCTTTCTCCCTATCGGGCTAGCCGGGTAAAGGACACCTAGCCGTTGTCCTTTACCAAAAAGAGATATGTCGGCCGGGACGGGCTATCGCCCTTACCCGCCGACACGTTGGGGGACTGGTTTTAGGATGAGGTGCTACCGCACCCACAACCAGCCCGCTGACGCGACCGGTTCGCGCTGAAGCGCGGAGCCGACGACGGCTAGCACTACCCTTACAACTACTGGGAGAAAGAGCGCCGCGAATGCGGCCTGTTAACACAGTCGCGCCGACAGGCGCGTCCATATTCTTGCCGTATCCGGCAAGTTTCCACGTCTTTGTTCAGGTATCCCTTGGGGCATATCCTCTAAACGTCCGTTCGGATTTCATAACCAGCCGCCATTACCTCGCCGGCGTGTCCCCAAGCACTTTGCCGGCGACAAAGGTCGATTCCACGTTAAAGAAAGCCATATTAACAACCAGGTTTTCCGTGGAAAGGGGTGGCGGCTGATTCTGGAACCATGAACGACGAGGAGATCATCATTGGAGAACGCGAGGGCTGGGGTGATCCCCAGCCTTTTGGCATATTGATCGCCGACCAAAGGCAGCACATCTACATCATCGGCAAAACCGGCTCCGGCAAGACCACGCTGCTTCGGAATATGATCATCCAACACATCGCCTTGGGACATGGCGTCGGGGTGATCGACCCGCATGGCGACTTGGCCGAGGAACTGTTGCATCACGTTCCGCCGCGACGGGCAGATCATCTGGTATATTTCAATCCGGGCGATCTCGAATTCCCCGTTGGCCTGAATGTCCTTGCCAATGTGGCGCCGGACAACCGGCATTTGGTCGCCTCCGGCGTTGTGAGCGCCTTCAAGGGCATCTGGCGCGATTCTTGGGGGCCACGGTTGGAATATATCCTCTATAACGCCGTATCGGCGCTCCTTGATTGCCGGAATGCGACCCTTTTGGGCGTCAACCGCCTTCTGATCGACGACCACTACCGCGCCAAAGTGATCCGCCAGATCAAAGACCCCTTTATCAAGGCATTCTGGGAGGAAGAATATCGCAGTTATGACGAACGCTTCAAACGCGAGGCCATCGCTCCGATTCAAAACAAGCTTGGCCAGTTTCTTTTGAATCCGGTGGTTCGGAATATCCTGGGTCAGGTCAAAGCGAAGGTGGATATCCGGTTTGTCATGGACCATGAACGATTGTTCATTGCCAACCTGTCCAAAGGAAAACTCGGCCATGACAAGGCCAATTTACTCGGTTCTCTCCTGGTCACGCAGTTTCAACTGGGCGCCATGACGCGAGTCAATCAGCCGGAAGACAAACGCCGGGATTTTTACTTGTTCATTGACGAATTCCAGAATTTCTCGACCGACGCGTTCGCTTCGATTTTGGCTGAAGCGCGCAAATATCGTTTGGATCTGACGCTGTCGCATCAATACATAGACCAGCTTTCGTTGCCGGTACGGCAGGCCGTTTTCGGCAATGTGGGGACGCTCATTGCCTTTCAGATCGGATACACGGATGCAGAGGCAATGGAAAAGGAATTCGGCAAAATGTTTCCGGCCTCCGTCTTTGTTGACCTGAACCGATACGAGGCGGTGGTGAAATTGCTCGAACATGGAACCAACCCGACCCCGTTTCGAGCCAAGATGTTGCCACCCTTGGGAAATCACGCAGGCCGGCAAGACAAACTCGTCGCCCTGTCACGGCAGCGGTTTACCGTCCCACGCGCCGTTATTGAAGACAAGCTGAATCGGTGGATGAATTCGACCGGCACTGCACTGCAAACAGATTGACAAGTGGATTGGCATTGGCAACAGTCGGCCAATAGATTCACTTACGTATATTAACAACAATCGATATGAAAAGAATTAACTGGCTTGTCTTGGCGGCAACAGGAGTTTTTGTCGCTGTTTATTTTTATTCCGGTCAGGTGCCCGCTCCGCTTGCATTCAAGCCCATAACCGTTTCGGCATTCACGGGATTGTTTGCTTGGCTGTTCGCTGTGGCGCTTTTCGTTGAGCGCGCAGTGGAAGTAGTGACACTGATTTTTCGTGATCAACAGGCAGACATATTGGTTGAAGCCCGTAAGAATGTAGAAAAAACGGCAGATACTCAAGCCATCGTGAACGCACGTAAAGCTATCATAAATTATCGGGCTGAAACAAAACAGATCGCGCAGTTGATCAGTTTCACTTCCGCCATCCTGATCAGTCTTGCGGGCGTTCGGGCATTGGCTGCGTTGCTCTCCGATGCTGCTGCGCCGACTGGCTTGTTTGTATTCGTGGATATTCTAACAACAGGCTTGGTGATTGCCGGTGGCAGTGAAGGAATTCACCAAATGGCAAACGTCTTTTCCAGTTTCATGGAAAGTCTGACGGCTCAAGCCCAGAAGAAAGCGCAGAATCCTTAATTTTCATCTGTTATGAGCGTTGATTTGTCCCGGATCAAAAACATCGTGATTCTCATGATGGAGAACCGCTCATTCGATCAGATGTTGGGCTACTTGAGCCTGCCGCCTTTCAACCGCGGTGACGTTGATGGGCAAAGTACTGAGGCAGCCTGGTTGATACGTTTTACCAATTATGATCAGGGGGTGGGCTTGCAGCCCTTTTTATTCACTGATCCCCATACCATGCCGACCAAGTTTGATCCACCGCACGAGCGGCCTTACATGAGCAAACACCTCGGGACGCCTCAAAACGGAATCTATCCAATGACCGGTTTTCCGGCTGCCATCCCTGGCGAAATTTCATCAGACCCAGCAGTAAGGCGACTGGTGATGAGTTATTTCGGCGCGAAGCAGGCACCCATGAATGATTTTTTTGCCCAAAAATTTGCGATTTGCGACCGTTATTTTTGTTCCATCCCCGCTGGCACTCAGCCCAATCGGCTGATAGCCATGAGCGGATTTTCAATGATCGAGGTCAATCAAACACCACTGCCCGAGCAGGAACTGGTTTACGACTGGCTCACTAGAAACAACGTAACTTGGCGCGTATACCATCAGGGCATTCCATTCTTTACCATGATGCTCAGATGGGTTGAGCCGATTCTTTTTGATGATCACTTCCGTTCTTTTGAAGATCTTGAACAAGATTTAATGAACACTCCGCCGGATCAACTGCCACAGGTGATTTTTGTTGAACCGGTCTATGGAGATGCGCCGCATCTTGGGCGCAGCACCGACGATCATGCCCCGGCCGGAATCAGCGACGGTCAGGAATTTCTCATGCAGGTCTACAATGCTGTCACTAATGCCAGTCCAACCTTTTGGAAAAATGCCGTTTTAATTGTTCATTACGATGAAAATGGAGCCTTCTTCGATCATGTTTCGCCGCCTCTCATTCCAATGCAACCGCCGCCTGCTGCCACGTATGCGCCATTCGGTTCTTTGGGAGCACGTGTTCCGGCCTATGTCATTTCGCCATTTGTCCAACCCGGATCAGTTAGCCGTGCTATTTTGGACCACACCTCAGTGCTGAAGTTAATCGGAGAAAAATTTGGCCAAAACGGGTCATATTCATCTGTTGTCGATGCGCGTCCTGTGGAGAGCATTTCCGCCGTGCTTAACTTTGATAGTCCTATCTTGGACTCGCCAGCGGCACCCAATTTGAGTGCGGACTACCTGGTCGACCGGCCACCAGCTCCCGCTGGGGCGACTGTGCCCCCTCTTAATACTGCTTTGCAGAAAGCTTTCAGCGATGCGGTTGAACAAATGAAACAAAAAGGTGCGGATCAGAACCACAAGAAATTTGGAGCACTGTTGAGTCAAATCTGATTGGCAAGTCCATGAAAACCAGCTTCAACATTCCGGCGTTGATTTTGTCAGCGACATTGATCGTCGTTGGCAATGGATGTTTTCCACCGCCTCACAGTGCTTATCGTCCCATTCATCAATTCGCCGAAACCGGCGACGCCGTCGCGGTTGCGCAAGATTTGGCAACGAATTCAAGCGACCTAAATCTTCCTGATGACGCCGGGCTGACGCCGTTGCATTTGGCTGCAAATCACTGTCGCACCAATGTCGTCATGTTGCTGCTTAATCAAGGTGCGAAGGTCAATGCAAGAGCCACAGGCGGCGCAACGCCGTTGCATCTGGCCGCGCAGGAAGGCTGTGCCGACGCTGTGATAATGCTTTTAGCAAAAGGAGCCAAAATTAACGCGCGTGACGATAAGGGATATACGCCGCTCAAGCGTGCGGAACTTTGGCATCAAGATGCTGCTGCCGAGATCATTCGCCAGCACGGCGGCACAGAATAGCAACCATCAGACGAAACTAAGAATAGAGGACTTTTAAATAGTATGAATCCAACAAGGCAAGTCCGAATTATAGTATGTCTGTTTTATTTTGGACTCGCGTCACTCATCACCGGCTGCAAAACAATTGATTCAACGGCCGTGTCGAATTTTGCGGCCAGTGTCACCGACGTAAAGTCACAGGCCGATGACGCCTTGAACGCAACGGCTGCTTTAACGCGTGATGCATCTGTCAGATACGCGGCATCGCAACCCACCTTAGCGGAGGCTAATTTCGTCAAGACACCGACGGATGAAACGATCACGGAATGGGATGGTGCTCTGACAACGATAGAAACCTATGCTCAGAATCTATCAACGCTGTTGTCGCCAGACGCCGCTAAAGATTTCGACGTAGCCGCGACCAACCTGTTCAATCAATTCAATCAAACCGCAGGCAGACTAAACGCGAATCGAATGAATTCGCAGGCGGGAGTGAATGCGCTCTTAGCAACCGCCTTCACCCAAACTGCGGATGCCATCATACAAGCCAAAGAGCAAGCGACGGCAGTTAAAATTGCAGCAGCAACAGATTCTCAAATCACGAAGATTCTTAGCTTGCTTGCAAACGAAATCGGTGCGGATCGCGCCACCCCAGGTCTGCGCAGAACTGTTTATGAAGCTGTTTGGACGCCAAGGTTAGCCAATCTTTCGGCTTCATTTTTAACCACCACGAATTTCGCAGACAAATTGGCACTATCTCAACAATACGCCGATATGCTCGCACAACGTGATGCCCAAGACCAGTTATTGACCGGCTTACGCCAATCATTACTCGCTTTGAGTGATGCCCATCACGCCTTAGCCCAAGGCAAGCCGGCTTCCATTCCAGCCGATCTTGCTGTTGTGGCCGGTGAAATCCAACACACCCGCGAATTATATAGTCAGTTCTCAAATACAACAAAGCAATAGAAACGCAAAATTCGAGCCAAATCTTATGGCAAATCAAAACCAAAGCATTGTTGCGCTATATACTTCATTATGCGATCAGCAGGATGCGTTGAGTGCCGCAATTCAAACAACTACGGACCCCAAATTGGCCTCAACGATCTCAACCGAAATCGACGAGATTGCCCACCGAATCGTTTTGACCCAAAACCTCTTATTCAAACAGGATTCGCCCCAATTAACTGCCAGTGTGAATGGCATTAAAACAGCTTCACAAAGTTTAACCACAGCCATTGCACAAATTCAAAATACAATCGCATTTGTGAACTCTGTTACTACATATTTAACATACGTGGACCAAGCCATTGATTTGGCAAAGACTTTGGCAGTGTCACTGTGACGGGCAGCGCGACAAATTTACAGCCCGCTTTGCCTAGATCTGGGCCGAACACCTCCGCGCCTCAACGACTAGCGCCTCAGCAGAATTTTAAGGCCATAACGGGTGAATAATTTACTCTCTTATCTCACTACTCGGAGTTGGAGGGCCCAATCACAGGTTATTTCTCCCATCGGTAGCAATACTTCTCGTTGAAAAACGTCATCTGCCGCCAGTATTCAACGGGATTGGATTCTTTCATGGCCAATAGTTCCGCCAACTTTGCCGAAGCTCCGACCATGATCTTCTTCATCTCGACATCGGTAATGCGTGAAAGTCCCGGGGTCTCCAGAAGGGCGGACTGTTTGCCAGCGTGCAGCTCTTCGATGTAGCCGTTGCGGAAGGCGCAACAGGTGAGGGCGTTGGCCTCTTCTCGGATGGTCATCGGGCGTTTCATGACTTCGATACAATAGCAACTGTGTCCGTTTTTTGCAACGTGCTCGATATTCCCCGTGATTGCGCTTTTGAAAACTTGCCACGCTGAACAAGTTCCAGCGCCTTCGTTATAAGTCCTTCACTCGGTAGCGTGGCTTTATGGAATCAATCCGCCTTCCCCGCTTCAAACGCGCCCCTGTTGTTGCTCCGATGCAACTCACCGGGCGCGACCGCGAGATCATCCGGTTGGTCCACCGGCATCGTTTTCTCCGTTCGTCTCACATTGCCGCCCTAATGGGTGACAGTTCGCAACAAATTTTGCGTCGGTTGCAATTGCTCTACCACCACGGATACCTGGAACGGCCGCGCGCCCAACTCCAATTCTACGAACACGGTGGCTCCAAGAGCATCGCGTACGGATTAGGTGACAAAGGCGGGACATGCTTAAAACACGAGCTTGGAATCGCCGTGCATCATGATTCATGGGACGAGAAGAACCATGTCATTGGCCGGGTATTTCTTGAACATGCCTTACTGGTAGCAGATGTGATGGTGGCGATTGAATTGGCCTGCCGGAAGCACGGAATTCGACTCCTGTATGAAAATCAACTTGCGTTTCAAACGGAACGACGGCCGTTCCGATGGAAGGTGAAGATAAATGACGGGCAGAAGTTGGGCGTCATCCCGGATCGGGTGTTCGCCTTGGAATTTCCTGATACCAATGGCACAAGCCAGCGCGCCCATTTCTTCCTTGAAGCTGACCGGGGAACCATGCCAGTGGTGCGCCGGAATCTTTCCCAAACATCATTTCGCCGCAAGCTCATCGCTTATGAAGCGACATGGAATCAGAATATTCACCGCTTGCGTTTCGGCTTCAACCGCTTCCGCGTCCTTACAGTCACAACAAGCCCGGCCAGGGTCAATTCGCTCGTTCAAGCGTGCTCACAGCTAAAAAGCGGACATGGCTTGTTCCTATTCGCCGATCAATCAATCCTGTCAGGCGATATTCTTTCTGCGAGGTGGCAGACCGGCAGGCCGGGGGAAGTCGCCGGCTTGTTGGGATAACGGTTAGAGCGATTTCTTCCCAGCACCTTTCGCTTTGGCCCACCGCGCCTTTGCCGCCGCAGAGATTTTGGCCCGGCCGGCGGCGCTCATCTTGCGTGTCTTTTTACGAGCAGGTTTTGCGGCTGACTTCCCTTTCACCTTCGCCCATCTGGCTTTTTGAGCGGCGGCGATCTTTGCCTTAGCCGCTGCACTCATCTTGCGCTTCTTGGGAGCGGAGTTGGTGGACGATGGGGAGCCAAGTATCGAAGCTAACGTCTTTTCCAGCTTGGCGATTTTGTTTTTGAGATCAGCCGCACGATGCAATTGTGCGGCTGTCAGAGATGATAGATTAGTCATAAGTCGGGGCATGATAGAGGCGAACTTGGAGAGTGCAATAGAGAAGTAGCTCATATATCCGTGAATAGCTTCTTGCCGTAAATGGCAAATCTTCACGTCTCGTAGGCTTGGGCAGGGGCGATAGGATGCTTCTTAGATGCGGGTCCACTTCGTGAGCCGCAATTGTTCATCACAACCAAATACCTATAGGAGTATTCTATGCCCAAATCATCGTTCGTCGACTTCAAGGCCGTCAAAGCGGCCATCACCATGGAGCAGATCCTTGAGCACTACGGCCTCATGGATAGGTTCAAACGGAGCGGAGACAGCCTCAATGGCCCGTGTCCGATCCACAAAGGCTCCAGTCCGACGCAGTTCCGGGTAAGCACGGGCAAAAACATCTGGCACTGCTTCAGCGAGTGCAAGCAAGGCGGCAATACGCTCGACTTCATCGCCAAAATGGAGAACGTGAGCATCCACGCCGCCGCGCTCAAAGCTATTGATTGGTTTCACCTCGACACGGAGGCCATGTCTGCAGCTTCCAATGGAGAAGATTCCGAAGAGGAGACTCCAAGGCAACCTGCAAATGGCCAGGTCGCAGCTTCATCCAAGCCGGCGCCAAGAAAGCCGGCCCCGGCAGCGGAGAACGGCGCGCCCAATACGCCCTTGAAATTCCGCTTGGACAAGCTGGAGCGAGAGCATCCGTACCTCATAGAGGAACGCAGACTCACCCTCGAAACCATCGTGGACTTCGGCATGGGCTTCTGCGCCAAAGGCATGATGGCGGGGCGCATCGCCATTCCCATCCACAATCCGGAAGGCAACGTCGTTGCATACGCAGGCCGTTGGCCGGGCAATCCAGAGGGAGATACGCCCAAATACAAACTGCCACAGGGATTCAGAAAATCGTTGGAGCTTTTCAACATTGACCGCGCCATAAAGGAGCCCGCGGACAGGCCATTTCTCGTCGTTGAAGGCTTCTTTGATTGCATCAAAATCCACCAGCACGGCTACCGCAAGGTGGTGGCCTTGATGGGCAACACCATGTCAGCCGCCCAGGAGGAATTGATCAAGAAGCACACAGTCTTCAATTCTCAGGTCATCGTCATATTGGACGAAAACGATGCCGGTAGGGCCGGGCGCGATGACATCGCCTGCCGCCTCTCGAAACATTGCTTCGTCAGGGTGCATGAGTTCGACCAGGAGGACATGGAGCCGGAGCACCTCTCCGACGACGCTTTGGCAGACATCGTGGAGGGTGTTGCATGAAGGCCCAAGGCGAGCTTTTCGGCCTCCTCTTGCAACGGCGGCCACCATCCCGGCTCCGGGCGAACGATGTCATCCGCATTGACGGCAGGCTTTGCCGGGTCATCCGGGTTAGTGAATGCTCCGCGGTCGTCTTGGTGAACCGGCGGGTGCGGGAATTCACAACGCGCTTCGACAAGCGCGTCAGAATCCAACCTTCGCCGGTTATATTCCGCATCTCGGCCAATGCCGAAGCCGAGATCCTCAATCGCAAGGCTCACAGGAAACGCAAACAACGAAACGGAAAGGAGGACCCATGAAAACATACGAAGGATGCAGACAAGGTTATGCCGTCATCGTCACCGTGAATGGCCGTCCGCTTGATCCCCGGCTGGATTTGTATAACCACAGTCCGACGGGGTTCGAGTGGGGATATTGCGGCAGCGGCCCGGCCCAACTGGCTCTGGCCATATTGGCCGACCATCTATCAGACGACAGAGAAGCCTTGAACCTGTATCAGCGCTTCAAGTGGGCGGTCGTCGTGGGATTGCCCAGGAGACGCTGGATACTGACCAGCCTCATCATTGACCAGATCATCCAGAACATCCGCAATCAGGAAGCGGAAGGAGTTATCGCATGAGCGCGAATACTCTGCCTGTCGCCAGGTTCCGGCTTGGCCATATCGTGAGCACGCCCAATGCCCTGTCGCAATTGACCCAGGAGGACATCCTCATGGGCATCCGGCGGCATCAGGCAGGCGATTGGGGTGATCTTGACACCAGGGACAAGGCGGCCAATGACCGCGCATTGTTGGAACGGACGCGGATATTCTCCGTGTATCACTCCGCCGCTGGCGCGAAGTTCTGGCTCATTACGGAAGCTGGCCGAGAGGCAACCACGGTGTTGATGCCTGAAGACTACTAAACATAAGGGCGATCCAACCAGGGTCGCCCTTTTTCTTTCTTGCCGCTTCCGGCAAGAATAGCCGTCTTTGGCTGATTGCGCGAGCGCCATACGCTTCAAAGTGGGTTCACAGGGTTCTTTGCAAATCAACATTCAACAGAAAGAGAAAAATATGAACGCAGTCATGGAAGCACAAGACCGGGTCACTCTGTATTACCGCGAAGGATCGTCAGACAAAGTGTATCAAGCGGCGATTGAACCGGCAGGCGAATTGTTCCTCGTCAACTTCGCCTACGGCCGGCGCGGATCAACGCTCTCGACCGGGACCAAGACTTCTTCACCCGTGGATTACGATTCGGCCAAGAAAATCTTCGCCAAGCTCGTGAGCGGAAAGAAAGCCAAGGGTTACACTGAAGGTGAGGACGGCACGCCGTATCAACACAGCGATAAACAATCATCCGGGATTTTGCCACAGTTGCTCAATCCCATCGAAGAAGCCAAAGTGGAACGGCTGCTCTCTGATGATGATTATTGCGCACAGGAAAAGTTCGACGGGCGGCATATCCTCGTCCGCAAACAGGCCGCGCAAATCGAGGGCATCAACAAGAAGGGCTTGGTCGTCGGTCTGCCTGAAACGTTGTTCCAGGTCATCAACCGGTATGGAGCAGACGTGGTCCTTGACGGTGAAAGTATCGGCGATACCTACCACGCTTTTGACCTGCTGGTGCTGGACGGCGTGGACATCCGTGCCTGGCCTTACCGGGAACGGCTGGCGGCGCTCATGAACCTGCTCTCCGGTGTGCAACAAACCGTCATCCGGTTCGTGGACACGGCCTTCACCACGGAACAAAAGCGGACGCTCTTGGACCGGCTCCGCCGGGACCGGAAGGAAGGCATCGTGTTCAAACGATTGGACGCGCCCTATACACCGGGCCGGCCCAACAGCGGCGGCAGCCAGTTGAAGCACAAGTTCTGCGCCACCTTGTCGGCGGTGGTGGCCAAGGTGAACCGGCAACGCAGTGTCAAACTGAAGCTGCGAAACAGCGCCGGCTGGCAGACCTGCGGCAACGTCACCATACCGGCCAATCACGACATTCCCAAAGCGGGAATGGTCGTGGAGGTGCGTTATCTCTACGCGTTCAAGGCAAGCGGCGTGTTGTATCAACCAGTATATCTGGGGCCGCGAGACGACGTTGAACCGGCTGAATGCCGGGTCTCGCAACTTAAATACAAAGCGGAGGAGTCATGCTGATCAACAAAAAGAAGGTGAAAACCTTCACCCTCGAAATGGCCAAAGGCCGGGCGCACAAATTCACACGGGTTGGCGGCGGCTTTCTCCTCAAGTGCGAGGGCCAGTTGAAGGAGTTCATCCGCAGTTACGTACACCGCCTGCCTTCCAAGGGCAAAACCATTCTGTAAACCAATAAGGGTCGCCTTTGGGCGATATATGAGCCGGTCATACCCAACCAGTATGACCGGCCTTTTCATTTACTGCCGACGCCAATCGTCGTAGTGCACAAAACATAAGGTGATCCATCCGGGTTGTTTTTCTTTCTTGCCGCTTCCAGCAAGAATGGCCGTCTTTGGACGATTGCCGGGGTGCCATACGCTTCAACCTGGGTTCACAGGGTTCTTTTCAAAACCACATACCACAGGAGAAATCACATGAACATTACAGCGTATGAACGCATCACCGAACGGATCATCGGCTTGCTTGAGCAAGGCACCGTTCCCTGGCACAAACCGTGGCGGGTCAAAACCAGCCTGCCCCGGAACCTCATTACCCAGAAGCCGTATCGCGGCATCAACGTGTTCCTGCTCATGGCCATGAGCTATGAATCGCCCTACTGGCTCACGTGCCGGCAGGCGAATCGGCTGGGCGGGCGGGTTCGGAAAGGCGAAAAAGCCTGTCCGATTGTCTTCTGGAAACGGATGGAGACTGAAGATACCGAAACGGCCGAGCAGCGGAAAAAGCCACCGCTCCTGCGCCTGTATTACGTCTTCAATGTCGCCCAATGCGAAGGCTTGAAAGACGCGCCGGCAGTGGAAAACGGCTCGTTTGCCAGCGCCAAACCGGCGGAGATCGTGGCCAAGATGCCAGAGTCGCCAGCCATCAAGCACGGCATGGCTAAGGCATTCTATTCCCCATCTGATGATTGCGTTGGAATGCCGGAACGTGAACGGTTCAACGGCGAGGCGAGTTATTACGCCACGCTCTTTCACGAACTGGTCCACTCGACCGGCCACGAGAAACGATTGAAACGCGTCAGCATCACGGAACGCAACGGTTTCGGCTCCGATCCCTACTGTAAAGAGGAATTGATCGCTGAACTGGGCAGCGCGTTTCTCTGCGGCTATGCCGACATCGTTGACCGGACGATTGACAACTCGGCTTCCTACCTTGAAGGCTGGTTGAAGCAACTGCAAAACGACCGGACGCTCATCGTCTCGGCAGCGGCACAGGCACAGAAGGCGGCGGACTTCATTCTGGGCCGGACGTTCGCGGAAAGCGAGGTGGCCCATGACTGACTTCAATCCGAAGGAATTCAAGGTGGTTGCCCTGCGGGATTGTCCGGTGCCGGAGTCCATGCTGATTTGCGAGACACCGGATCAGGCTGCTGATTACTGGCGGCTGCACATCGCCACCCATCCATATTTCGACCCGGAGTGCGAGTGCATGGCGGTATTGCTCTTGAATACGAGGCGGCGGGTCAAGGGTCATCAGTTGCTTACGATTGGAACGATAGATACATTGCTCGTTGATAGTCGAGTTGTATTCCGGTCTGCAATTATTGCATCAGCCAGTGCAATCATATTGCTTCACAATCACCCTTCAAATGATCCGACGCCGAGTCAAGCCGACATCAAGGTGACGCGCGATCTGATTCGGGCGGGCCAACTGCTGAAAATTGAGGTTCTCGATCACGTCATCATAGGGAACCCTGGCAGGTCGTCTTTGCGGGAGACTGGGTATTTTCTGTAGCTCCGGATAATGCCGAGCTCGGCATAAGGGTTATTTTTATAGCTAACCAAATGGTGTTTGCCGATTACATTGTTGAAATTAGCCGTTCGTCTACGCCCTTTAGCTAATATACGGCTAAGGGGCTTTTAATTCGTCGCTCCCGGTTTCGGTATAGTTACGGATCCAGTGGCAGCGGGTTTGACTAATTGGTTGCTCAATCGACCGGAATACACTTTTAAGCGTTGGAAAGTTTGTTCTAAAGTATGAATCTCGGCTGCATTCATTGTAACACGACCACGAATTATTGCCTCATCGAAATCATCAATTAATGCAACCCGTGAATCGAAAATAATAAAGCCATGTCCCGCTTTCTTTAATAATTCCGGTTCTTTTGATTGTAGTTTGATTTGATCTGCATAATACCCAACCAGTTTTGTCTCTTGATATTTTTCTTCGCAGTGGGCACCTACCGCTTCGTTCGCAAGAGCTTGTGGAAGGATGGCCGGATTCATAATGAAAATCCGCTCGACCGCGGCTCCCTTTAATGCTGCGTCCCGATTGCCTTGGAGGAAACGCCTTTCGGCAGGCGAGTCATCCCATTCAGCATCAAACATGCAAGAAACAGCTTTTATGGTTTGCCCATTCCCAACAGCTTCTAGTATGGGTAAAAGCCATTCGTAATATTCTGACGTTGCTAGCTCTTCAGAACGTTTATCATATCGTAGTTGATTTAATCTTTCGAGAGCTCCGCCAATAATATTGTCTTTAACTCGCCTAAATTCAGGTTCAGTGATATTTAGATATGCATCAAGCAGTTTGCTAACATCATCGACATTGCATTCAGATCGCAAATCAATGACTTTGGCAATCCGACCGAGGTGTTCATCAACGTTTTTTAACGATGCGCGCGTTTGATGAATGCCCAAAACTCGATTCAACATGAGCATCAGACCAATCACCCATGTAATCCATGCAATTGTCTCATTATTATTGAGATTCGCATAATATAGTGACAAGTGCAATTCCTCGTGTTAGTCTTCGGGCATGGGCAATCCAAAAGGTGTCGAACGCGATTTTGATCAACTCGAACGGCGACGGCTCAAAGCCGCCCGGCTTTTTGATCGAGGC
>DATNHM010000018.1:0-24171 GCA_035604955.1 Candidatus Limnocylindrales bacterium
GCCTCGATCAAAAAGCCGGGCGGCTTTGAGCCGTCGCCGTTCGAGTTGATCAAAATCGCGTTCGACACCTTTTGGATTGCCCATGCCCGAAGACTAACACGAGGAATTGCACTTGTCACTATATTATGCGAATCTCAATAAGTTGTCGGGGTTCATTGCCAACAATACATTTCAACTCACCGTTTCAATGCCGTCTCCATATTTCAGCACCATTATTCAAACTTCGACGAACTTGACGGACTGGGTCAACATTTACACAAACACCCCTCCCTTTACTTTGACTAATTCGCTAGGCTCAACGTTGCCGCAGTGCTTCTATCGCGCGGTACTCGGCCATTGAGGGCCAAACGTTTCACCTAAATCTTCGCCTGACGAGCAGTGAAAGGGCATTAGATGAGCAATGAGCGAGCGTGGAGAGAAAGAGCTTGAACGCTTGCAAAATCAGCCCCTTCTTTCCCTTGTAACAGAATGAGTTGCAGTCGGTGCGGCGAAGCTTCATCGTTCGATTCCGGCCCTCGCTTCTAAACTAAACTGTGAGTACGAAAACTGGTTGTCACCGATTAGCAGCCAGTGCAGACGAAGAAACTTCAAATGGCACTCGCAAACGGATGTCGTCCGAGGCAGCCCCTACCAGTAATTCATAGTCGCCCGGTTCGACGGTGTATTGATGATGAGTTGTATCCCAATAACGGAATCGTTCCACCGGAATGTCCAGGGCGATCCGGGCGATGCCGTCTGGCGGCAGGTGAATCCTGACAAAACCGCAGAGGGCGAGTTTCGGCTGGGACACCGCAGAGTCCTTGTGCCGGAAATACACCTGCGCCACCTCGTCACCGTCGCGTGTGCCGGTGTTTTTCAAATTAAACGCCAGCTTCAATGTGTCGTTCGCGGCGACTTTGGTGGCATCGAGCCGGGCGGCGCTGTATTGGAATCGCGTGTAACTCAGGCCGTGACCAAAAGCGAACAGCGGCTGGCCATTGAAATAACGGTACGTGCGATTGGACATGGAGTAATCGTCAAACGGCGGCAGGTCGCGCGTGGAACGGTAAAAAGTGACCGGCAACCGCCCGGCGGGATTCACGTCGCCGAATAGCACTTCAGCCACAGCCTGTCCGCCGGCCTGACCCGGATACCATGCCTGCAAAATGGCCGGTAGTTTTTTCGCCGCCCACGGCATGGCGATGGCGCTGCCGCTGCAATCCACAAACACGACGGGCTTGCCGGTGTCGTAAAGCGCCTTGAGCAAATCGGTTTGCACAGACGGCAGCTCGATCTGCGTCCGGTCGCCGCCGCTGAAACCGACGAAGCCGTTGGCCCGCGTCATTTCCTCGCCTTCGAGTTGCGCGCTGATGCCGCCGACATAAACGACCACGTCCGCTGACTTTGCGGCGTTCACCGCGGCGGCTGTCATGGCGGCGTCAGGCGGAGTCGGGTCGTCCTTGAACTGCGCCAGCGGGCAGCCGGGTTGATAATCCACGGCGATGTCCGCGCCCGCCGCGTTCCGGATGCCGTTCAGGATGGTTACCGGATGGGACGGCGTGCCGTTGTAATTGCCGAGCAACATCGGCACGGAATTCGCGTTCTCGCCGATAACGGCGATGCGCTTGATCCTGGCGCGGTCGAGTGGCAGCAAGCCGTCGTTTTTCAAAAGCACCATGGATTCGCGGGCGACCCGCAACGCGAGCGCCTGATGCTCGGGACTGTTGTTTTCCGAAAGAGGAATCTGCGAGTAAGGCACGCTGGCGGGCGGATCGAACAAGCCGAGGCGGAACCGGATTTGCAGCAAGTAACCGAGCGCCTGGTCAATTTCCGGCCCGGAAATCAACCCCTGCTGGACCGCGAGCACCAGCGCATTGTAATCGGTGCCGCAACAAAGATTGTCCCCGGCTTTCACCGCGACGGCGGCGGCTTCTGCCGGTGTTTCGACGAATTTATGATTGGCCCAAATGTCAAAAATCGCGCCGCAATCCGACGTGACGTAACCGTCAAAGCCCCATTCTTTGCGCAGCAGGTCCGTCAGCAAATACGGACTGGCGCAGGCCGGCTCGCCGTCCACGCTGTTGTAAGCGCCCATCACGCCGCCGACGTGGCCTTCGCGTACGGCGGCCTCGAACTGCGGCAGGTAAGTTTCGTGAAGATCGCGCTCCGGGGGAACGGCGTCAAAGCGATGGCGATCCGGTTCCGGACCGCTGTGCACGGCATAGTGTTTGGCGCAGGCCACGGCCTCCAGATATTTGGGGTCGTCCCCCTGCAATCCGCGAATAAACGCGACGCCCAGGCGCGCCGTCAGAAAGGGATCCTCGCCATAAGTTTCCTGGCCCCGGCCCCAGCGCGGGTCGCGGAAGATATTGATGTTCGGCGTCCAAAAGGTAAGGCCGAAATACTGTGCACAGTTGCCGCCGTGAGTCAGAACGTATTCATTGTGTTTGGCTCGCGCTTCAACGGCGATGACATTTGCTTCCTGGTGAATCAACGGCATGTCCCAGGTGGCCGCCATGCCGATGGCTTGCGGGAAGACCGTGGCCACCCCGGCGCGCGCGACGCCGTGCAGGCATTCATTCCAATAATTATAGGCCGGAACGCCGAGTCGCGGAATGGCCGGGGCGCCATTGCGCAACTGCTGCACTTTTTCCGCCAGCGACATCCGACGGATGAGATCGTTGACCCGGGTGCTCATGGGCAATGCGGGATCCTTCCAATAGAGCGGCCCTTGAATGACGGGCGCCCGCAAAGCGGCGGCGCCATCGACTTCCAGCAAATCCGCCGCGCGCATGGAGACCAGGGAAGTGCCGGTCGCATCCTCCAGTTCGAACGTGTTCAACTCCGCGTCATTGGTCTGCCCGAGAAAATCGAAGGTGAGCGACCCGACAGTAATGCCGGTCTGTTCCACCTGGCCGGTGACGAAGTAAACTTTTCCAGAACCGCCGGCGGCAACCAGGAGGTCAAGGTTGCTGGCCAGCGTCTGTTGACCGCAAGTGATGTCGAACACGCGCTGGCCGGCGTTGGTGTAAACCGTTTCCACCATGCCCAGCCGGGCGACATATTTGCCCGGAGGCAGGTTGGAAACCGTGACCGTAAAATGCGGGCCGGAGATGGCTTCGCGAAACGCCTCCGCCATGCCGGGTGGCGCGCCTTCAATGGTGACAATTCCGTGAACCCAGCCGTGATGGAACTGGCCGCCAACCCAAACGCTCCGGTCGCAGGCGACACAGGCTTCCTCGCCGCTCCAGGCGGTGAAGGTTGAGAGACAACTGGTGAGCATCACCAGCGCGTAGAGCAGGGTCCGGTGCATGGCTGCATGATGACACATACCAGGGAAAGCGCGGCAAATTATTATTCGGGCTTCGCCTGCCGGGCGACCTTGATGATTGCGTCAACTGCCGGCTTGGGCTGGCCGGCGCGGTCGAACAGCAGCGGATGATTCACCCGGCCCCGCATGTTGAGCCACGAATCCCCGTCGGTGACACCCCAAAAAGTCACCAGGGAAATGTTATCGTGGTGTTTGACAAATACGCCAAACAGATCGGCGTAACGTTTGGCCAACGCCTGTTGGACTGATAGCGGCAGACCGTTGGTGTAAGCATTCGATCCTCCTTGATGCGCCATTTCCGTGATTTCCGCCGTCCGCTTGCCGCCCAATACATCCACGTCCAATTCGGTAATCATCACTTTCAAACCGAGTTGGGCGAAATCGGAAATGGTCGCGTCTTCCTGTTCTACCGTCGGCCAATCCATTTTAACATGGTCCTGCAACCCAATCGCCGTGACGGGAATGCCCTCGGCCTGAAGTTTTTTGATCAAGGCAATCGCGCCGTTTCGTTTGGGCATGTTCTCCAGGGAATAATCATTGTAACGCAAAATGGCGTCCGGGTCGGCTTCGTGCGCGTATTGAAAAGCTTTTTCAATGTAATCGTCGCCGATGATTTTTTCCCACGGCGATTTGCGGAAGGTCCCGTTGTCCTGCAATGCTTCATTGACCACGTCCCAAATCTTGATCCGGCCTTTATAACGGTCGACCACCGTCTGGATATGGTCGCGCATCCGTTCCAGCAACACCTCGCGGGTCACCGGAAGGCCGTTGGTGTCCTGAAATACCCAGCGCGGGGTCTGACTATGCCACACCAGCGTATGGCCGACGATGGTCATGTGGTTCTGTTCACCGAACTCCACGTAGCGGTCGGCCTCGGAGAAATCATACTTGCCGGGTTCGGGATGGACCGATTCCCATTTCAGGATGTTTTCCGGGCTGATGGCATTGAACTGGGACTTGATGATCGGGTCCCCGCGCTGGTCCGCGTTATCAAACTGTTTTTGGTTGATGGCGACGCCGATCAGGAAATCATCTTTGAAGGCTTCCTTCAGCGTGGTTTGGGCGTGAAGGTTCGTGGTCACCATAAGAATACCGAGTGCAACCCAGGATATCGCGATAAGATTTTTTTTCATGTTGGATTCCGGTCAGGCAGTTTGGGCGGCAAATTTTTTGCGACGTTCGGCCAGTTCGTCGGCCATCTGGATGGTGGTGCGTTGGTTAAGCGGCAGGCTGAAAAGGAACACGGTGCAGATGGCAAACAAGAGGGCAGTGAGGATACTGACGCAAAATCGGAAACCATGCACTGTTTCCGGCGTATCCGGCATTTTGGTGTCGTACTGAAAAAACCATTTCATAATCATCAGAAAGGCGGCCGAGCCGAGTGCCAACCCCGACTTCAGCGCAAACATAATCGTGGCGAATACCATGCCGGTGAAACGGCGGCCCGTTTTCCACTCTGAATAATCCGCCGTGTCCGCGAAGATGGCCCAGGTCAGTGGAATCGACGGCGCATAAACTATTGCCGTGAACTCGGTCAGTCCAATCATGCCCCAGATGTTCGTCGGCGAGAGAAAATAAAATCCCAACCAACCGATAGTCGCCAGAGCGAATCCGACTGCGCATACAGATTTCTTGCCGAATTTTTTTGCCAGCGGTGCCGAAATGAGAATCACGAGGATGATCGTGGCCGTATTGAGCATGTTCACAATGCTGTAGAAGACGCTGGCGACGTTGGAACCGGCCAGATCGCTTCCGTTGACATGGACAATGTATCCGAGGAATTCCAGAATGCCGCCCGATGCCGCAGCGCCGGCGGGTGCGACGAGTCCGGAATGGTTCAGCCAATCAAACATGGTCGCCTTGTCGGCGTAATGGAAATAATAATTGTATAACGCGCCGCCGCGGAACGTCAGGATGGCAAAGTGAACGAGCGTCCAGCACCACATGATTTTCCAGGGATTATTTTTGAGGAGGTCGAGGAAATCCTGCTTGGGTGATGATTTTTGCTGCGGCGGCGGTTTGATGCGCTCTCGGGTGGTAAGGAACGTGATTAAGAACAGTGCCAGGCAGAGAACCGCCCAAAGGGTCATCGTCATCTGCCAGCCATATTGTTTATCCGCGAGACCCGCCGTTCCGCCCGCCGCGTGTTTCGCGGCGAATTTCGCAACGAGAGGGAGCGTGAATCCGCCGACGATGAATTGCGCCGCGTTCACGGCGACGAATCGATATGAGCTGAGGATCGCGCGCTCCTGCACATCGCCGGTCATCACACCGCCCAGTGCCGCGTACGGCATGTTGTTCATCGAGTAAATCGACATCAAGAGGGTGTTGGTGATGGCGGCGTAAGCGATCAGGGCGGCCATATTCCAGCCCCGGGGCGTGGTGTAAGCCAGAATCATGATCACGCACCACGGCACAGCCGTGAACAGAATCCAGGGCCGGAATTTGCCCCAGCGCGTGTTGGTGCGGTCGGCGAGAATGCCCACAATCGGATCGGCCACGGCGTCCCAGAGTCTGGGCCAGAGCAGAATGGCGGCGGCGGCAGTCGCGGTGAGGCCAAACACGTCCGTGTAGAAGTTCAACTGGAAGAGAACCATCGTCATGAAGACGAAGTTCGCCCCGGAATCGGCGGCGCTGTAACCGGCCTTTTCAAAGACCGACAGTTTTTGGTGGAAGTGTTGTGGTTCGGCCATAAGGGATCGAGGTTGGAGGGTTTATTTCGATACCGTCAGCATCACCTTCTGCAAATCGGCATCGCTGGAGGAATTGCCCACCATGATTTCGAAATCGCCGGGTTCGACGACGTATTTCATGTGAATGTCGTAAAACGCGAGCGATTCGGAGGTAATGTCGAGCGCAACGGTCTGGCTTTCGTTGGGACGGAGGGAAATTTTTTGGAACCCTTTCAATTCCTTGACGGGCCTCGTGACGGAGCTGACGCAGTCGCGAATGTACATCTGCACGACTTCGGTTCCGGCGCGTTTGCCAGTGTTCTTGACGTCCACCAGGACGCTCGTGGATTGGCCGAGGCGGATGTTTTTCTTCGTGAGGCGGACATTCTTGAAGGCGAACGTGGTGTAGCTCAGGCCAAAACCGAAGGGATAAAGCGGCGACGCGCTATCGAAGAGATAGCCGCGCCGGGCGGACGGTTTATAATTGTAAAACGCGGGAAGATGGCCCGCCGAACGCGGGATGGTAATGGGCAATTTCCCGCCGGGATTGTAATCGCCGAACAAAACGTCCGCGACCGCATGACCGGTTTCCTGGCCCAGATACCAGCATTCAAAAATCGCCTGCACATTTTCCTGCAGATAATGAATGGACAGCGGGCTGCCATTGAAAAGAAACACAATGACCGGTTTGCCGGTCGAAAGCATCGTGGTAACCAATTCCTGTTGCTGGCCAACCATCCTCAGCCGCGTGCGGTCGCCCATGTGTTTCAGCGACCACGCTTCGCGCGAAGTCTGTTCGTTGCCGCCGATGGCCAGCAGGATGACATCCGCGTTCTGGGCGACCTTGACCGCTTCATGAATTTGCCGGCGGTCGTCCTCCGGCTGGCTGGGCGTCACCAAATCCTGGTTCCAGGAACCGCCCACGGTGATTTTGCAGCCTTCCGAGTAGGGCACCTGCACCCGGTCGCCCACCTTGGCGCGGATGCCTTCCAGCAGCGAGGTGTAAAATTTGGGTTTGCCACTGTAACCCCCGAGCAATTCGCGATCGGCATTGGGTCCGATGACCGCGAGCGTTTTGATTTTACTGGGGTTAAGCGGCACGAGGTTGTCCGAGTTTTTGAGCAAGGTGATGGTTTCGCGCGCGGCCTGCAGCGCCAGCCGGCGGTTATCTTCGCAGCCCACAATCCGGTCGGCTTCGTCGGGATCCACGTAAGGATCGTCGAACAATCCCATCTTGAATTTCCAGAACAACATGGGGGCGACCAGGTCGTCCAACTGCGATTCCTTGAGTGCTCCTTTGCGGACCAGTTCCGTCAGGTGCAGGTAGCAATCCGGTTCCGGAAAATCGATGTTGACACCCGCGCGCACCGCCAGGACACACGACTCTTTTTTGTCCCGGGCGACAAAATGACCGTGCGTGTCGGGACGATAACCCAATTCCCAAATCGCATAGTAATCGGAGACAACGAAGCCTTGGAAACCCCATTCCCGGCGGAGCACATCGCGCAACAGCCATTCGCTGGCATGCGACGGCACGCCGTCAATTTCATTGTACGACGCCATCACACTGATGGCGCCCGACTTCTGGACGGCTTCCTTGAACGGATACAAGAAGGTTTCGCGCAACAGGCGGGCGGAGACGTTTACCGGCGCGCAATTGATGCCGGATTCCGGCTGGCCATGCGCGGCGAAATGTTTGAGCGTGGCGATGACGCGTTTTTTGTCGCGGAACGACGCATCACCCTGAAATCCGCGCACGGCGGCCATGCCCAATTGCGCCACCAGGTACGGGTCCTCGCCGAAGGTTTCCTCGACCCGGCCCCAGCGCGGGTCCCGCGCCACATCCACCACCGGCGTGAGCGCCTGGTGCGCGCCGCGGGCGCGCGTTTCCCCGGCGGTCATCGTGTAAAGCCATTCGATCAGATCGGGATTGAACGTGGCGCCCAGGCCGATTGGCTGGGAAAAGCTGGTGGAACCGACTCCGGCGTGGCCGTGGAGGCATTCCTCATGAAACAATACGGGGATGCCCAGCCGGCTGTTTTCGATGAAGAATTTCTGAATGGCATTGGTCAACTCCGCCATTTCGCGCGCGTTTTTGCCCTTGCCGGCGTCACTGGGGCGGCCCACCTGGCCGAGGCCGTGGCCGTGTTTAAACGCCGCCTTGGCTTTCCGGAGATTGAAATTCCCCTCGGCATCCACCAGCGTCTCGGATTTTTTCTGCCAGACGCACATCATTTGCGCGGCCTTTTCCTCGAGGGTCATGCGCGACAGCAGGTCTTTGACCCGTTTGGCGGGGGGCAGGGCGCGGTTTTTATAAATCGGCGGACTGGCGGCGGATGGTTTGTTCATGTTGCGGTCTTACAAAGGCCGGCCAATGGTATGGATGGAGGTCAAATATGTTCAACAGTATTTCAGCCGTTATTTCGGGCGGCAATGGATAATGCTATGATTTGCGCAAAATTCTCCGTGGCGAAATCTCCCGGGCAATGTTGGCCACTCGCTTCCTGGGAGATAAAGAAGTGCCAGGCTGCGTTACCTGGGCGCCCGGATGCGAAACTCACCGCTGCAATGAAGCATTCCCAACAGGTACAACATGCCGTCGTAATAACGCCATTGACCGGTCGGGACCGGCGTCTGCCACAAAGCCTCGACAAATTGTTTCGCGCGCGGATTCGTGGCGGCCAGGCTGGCCACGGCGTTCATGGCCACCAAACCCGTCACATGGTCGTTGCCAAATTGCCGGCCGTCCAGTGTGAACCGGTTGCCGTAGGTGTTCATTCCTTTGGATTCGAAAAACGCCTGGATACGGTCGCTCCGCTGTTTTGCCCGGATGTCCTTGCCCCACCACGCCCAGTCCACGGACCAGTTCATCGCGGTGCGCCATGAATCGTATTGGAAATCGGCGCTGTTGGTGCTCCACGGCGCGGCCCACGGCGTGCCATCGAAATTCGCATAGTCCGGGGCAAGACCCGTCACGGGATTGGCTGCGTGTTGAAAAAAATCGCGGCTCACCGATGCCGATGCTTTCCAGAATGAGCGGTCCTTTGCCGGTCCCCAGCGTGCCCACAATTCATAAAACGCCGGCAACTGGTAGGAAGGATCCGTGTGGTTCCAATTCGCGGTGTCCGGCGTGAAACGGACCAATTTATTTTCTGAATTGAAAATGGCCCCGACGGTCATCGTGCCTTTGATTGTCGGGCCAGTTATTGATGAGCGGTGCCGCAGATCGGTGAGCAACCGGTCGGCCTCAGCCCGATAATTGTAAATGCCGGAACCATTCCCCCAACGTCCCGCCGCGAAGTAGAGCGACATGGCGAAATACTGCTCTCCGTCAGGCGCGGGCGTTTCGTCATTCGGCGTGCCGTTGGTCTTCATGGACCACGAGAAATAGCCATAGGCCGGGCTGTTGGAAGAATCATGATACATGAACGTTTTGGCCCAGTTCCAAATTGCGTCGAACTCAGCTTTCTTATCCAGTTGCACGGCAATCATCATGCCGTAAGACATGCCTTCGGTTCGCACATCCTTGCTGCCAATGTCGCTGACGTAAGCTAGCGGTCCATTGGCGTTTGTTCCGGCCGGGAAATAAACTGCCTCCGTATGGGGATCACCATGAAACAATTGTTGGAACGCGGCGTTAATCTTTGCATTGACGTCTCTTTGCGAGTGGCCGTCTTCGACAAACAGATTGCGGTACTGGCCACTGGCAAATTCGCCCGCGCCCAGTGAGTTGCCAATGCCTGCCAGCAGGAAAATTAGAAACAAGCATGAAAAAGACGATGTCGTTTTCATAAGAAATGATTTAACGGCACTCGACAGCGCGCCGCAAATGCATAATTCCAGCAAACGCGGCTTTCTGCCGAAAGCCGCTACGCTGTTTGGCAAGGGTTTTGCCATTATTGCGGTGCCCAGATGCGGAATTCACCGCTGCAATGCAGCAGCGCCATCATATACAGCAATCCTTCATAGTAACGTTCCAGGCCGTCCGGCGTCGGCGTGTTCCACAGGGCTTCGATAAATTTTTTCGAACGCGGATTCGTTGCGGCGAGGCTGGCATCGGCGTTCACGGCCACCAGCCCTTGCGCGTGCCGGTCGTCGAGTTGTTTGCCGTCCAGCGTGAATTGGCAGCCGTAGGAATCCATTCCCTTCGATTCAAAAAATGCCTGCAACCGGTCGCTTAATTCACGCTCGCGGACATCTTTCCCCCACCATGACCAATCCACCGACCAGTTCCCCGCGGTGCGGAACGCATCGAATCGGAAATTGACCGCGCCCTGGTTCCAACGATTGCTGATGACCGTCCCGTCGAAATTCGCGTAGTCGGGCGTCAGGCCGGTGGCTGAATTGGCCGCGCGCGGGAAGAAATCGCGGCTGGCCGCCGCCGCTGCCATCCAAAAATTGCTGTCCGGCGGCGGTCCCCAACGCGCCCATAACTCATAGAACGCGGGTAGATGATAGGAAGGATCGGTAAAAGCCCCGCGCTCGGTACTGGGCGAGAAAAGGACCATTTTGTGTCTGGCGTCAAACAGCGGACCGGCGGTCACGGTAAAATTGTTGCGCGTGTCTGAATTTCTTTTGAGCATGAAAAGTTGTCCGGTGATTGGCTGCCGATGCCGCAGGTTGGTTAACAACCGGTCAGCCTCAGCTTTGTAATTGTAAATCCCCGTGCCATTGCCCCAGCGGTCCGCCGCGAAGTAAAGGGCCATGACATAATACGATTCGCCGTCCGGGGCCACGAATCCGCTCATCGTCTCGCCGTTCGTCTTTGCCTGCCACGAAAAGAAACCATAGGACGGGTCGGTCGGTGAGTCGTGGTACAGGTACGTTTTTGACCAGTTCCAAATCGCGTCGAACTCCGCCTTTTTACTCATCTGCACGGCGATCATCATGCCGTAAGACAAACCTTCCGTGCGCACGTCGTGGTGTTTGACGTCGGTGACGCAGGCGAGCGGACCGTTGGCATTGGTGCCGGCTTCATAAAAAACCGCCTGGGTGGCCGGGTCGCCGTGGAATAACTGCTGAAACGCCGAATCAATTTTGTTTTGGATTTCCTGCGACGGATGACCGTCTTCGGCAAACAGGTTGCGATAATGACCGGTAGCAAAAGCGCCGGAGCCATCGACGCCCGCCGTTGTATCAAAGCTCCGACAAGCCGTAAGGACAAACGGCAGTGCAAGCGCCGCGGCGAACGCGGCCGGCTGGTTCTTTTTCATGGTTATGGGGCGGACGAAACGACGGCGTGATAACTTTCCGGCGGGCCCAGATAGCTTGGTTGCACACCGCCGAGGTTGACCACGAGTTTCTGCAACACAACGCCCGGGTCCACCATCCAGAATTTCAGCGTGTGATAACCGGTCTTCGACAACTTGAAGTCGGTTTTAACCTTGCGGACGCTGTCCTTCACCGTGGTTTCCCAGTCGTGATTTCCATCCATGGCTGTGTAATCGGCGGGCACGGCGGTGACGATTTTTGGGGGCTGATCGTCAAATGACAGCGCATAGCGGAGACCACGGCCTTGAACAAAATTCAACGTCGGGTCAATTATCGCCTCCACTTCCACCTGTCCCGGATGGAACAGATACATTTGATATTCGAGGGATGGCGAATTTTTGGGTGGCGTCACGCTCGGCGCGGTGACAGGGAAAATGCTCATGGCCGAGAGCGTCCGTCCCAAATCGGGAATTTCCTCCCACCGGCCGGTGCCGGTGTCTATTTTTTTTGTGTAATGCACCGCCTCGATGGAAACACAGCCGTCACCTTCCACATAACCTTCCAGTGATTCTTTCGCCGGTTTCCGTGGATTAAAAACGTCCACTTTCACGGTGACCGGTTTGCCGAGGCGGCCTTTTAGCACTCGGTTCTGCGCTCCTGCGTCGTTTGAACCGGCTAAAAGGAAACCTGTAATTTTCACGGAGCCGTGATATGAACCTTTCGGCGCTTTGGCCCAATCCACGCTCACCCAAAGGCGCTGCTCCTTTTCAATCGTGCCGCGGGTGGCGCTCAACTCAATCCACCGTGCGCCGGGTATGGCGGAAAATTCAAAGGGCGTCTGTCCCTGGTTGAAGATGTCCAGGTATCGCGTTGGCCGGGTGAATTTGTCGAACTGCGGCAAGACGGGTTCGTCCGAAGCGCCCGGCCAGACGTTGGTCGAACCTTCAAGGGCAATTCCCATCTCCGCATTCGTCTGAATGGCAATTTCCACTACGGCGGGCATGACGTTCGCGGGCGGCTGTTGCCAATAGGTGTAGCCGATGTGCGTCTGGTCCATCATGTGGTTCCACCGGCCCTTGGCCAACGCGTGGTTGTAATAGGCCGACAAATCTGCGTCGGCCTGGAACAGCGCCCGCGCCTGCGCCGCATAATCATTTGCGCTGGCGCGGCCCTGGCCGGTGTACAAACGATTTTTTGCCGTCATGATATAAAGCTCGTTGACTTGTTCGCAGGCCTTGGTCGGATAAAGCACGAGTTCAAAGAAAGCATCGCGCTCGTTTGCCGGCAGTTTTTGATAAATTTCTTCGGCCTCGGTGGTGAGCAATTTCCAATCGGCGAGCACCTTGTCCGCTTCCTGATAGTTCACCAGACTGAAGATGGTGGGATCCAGCAGCTCCGGTTTGCGCCGGCCGTTATACTTCGTGTATTTGGATAAAATATCGGCTATGGGTGTTGCGTACTCAGGACCAAACTGGCGTTCGGCCCATAACCGCGTGAATTCGGAGATCTTTTCCTTCGGCCACGGCTCCGGATTCCACGCGAGGCCAAGGAAAAACTCGATCGGCAATTCGTAGCCCTTGAGATGGCCGACGTTCACAATCCAAATCCGGTTGGCGTCGTAATGATACGCCAGATTCATCTGCTCCCAGATTTTGGTGGTCGGATTGGTGTTGAGCCATTTGTAATTGCGCGGCCCGCCGACGTAATCGAAGTGATAATAAACTCCCGCGCCGCCGCTGCGTGTCCGGCTTCCCGCCGAAGGCAATCGGCGGATGTCGCCCCAGTTATCATCACACCACAGCAGCGTGACATCGTCAGGCACGCGCATGCCTTTTTCGTAGTATTCCTGCACTTCCTTGTAGAGCGCCCAATCCTGCGGCACGGCGGCCGCATTGGTCTGGTAAACGTCGGCGATGAGGTTACGCTGGGCGGCTACGATTTCCTCCAGCAGGGAGATGTTGGCGGTTTCGGACATCGGCGTGTCAATCTTGCCGCGCATGGCGATGGTAATGATGCTCTCGTAATTTTTGTTCCGTTCCAGGCCGTCTTTCCAGAACGAGTCGAGCAGGTTCGAGTGGGTCAGATAATTCCAATCCCGGGCATTGTAACCCAGCCGGTTCCATTCCTTGTCCGCCCGCATCATCGGCTCGACGTGGGACGTGCCCATGACGATGCCGTATTCGTCGGCGAGCCGGGGATTCAACGGGTCGTCTTCGTTGAAACAATTGTTCCACATCGCCGGCCAGAGGTAGTTGGCCTTCAACCGCAAGAGCAGCTCGAAGACATTGGTGTAAAACGCATGGTTATAATTGCCGAATTTTTCATTGACCCATTCGGTCAGGTCGGGTGCTTCGTCGTTCAGGAAAATCCCGCGATATTTGACGGCGGGCGGTCCTTGCTCGTACTTACCGGCCTTGACAAACACGGCGTTCTGGTGCGGCACCGGCACGTCCGCCCACCAATACCACGGCGACACGCCCATCCCGGCGGACAAATCATAAATGCCGTAGATGGTTCCGCGTTTGTCGCTGCCCACAATCACCAGACTGTGGGCGACACCGGGCAACGGATTCGGCACGACTTGCGTAAAATACGATTCCCACTTGTTGGTGATGGAGGAGACGTCAATTTTCCCGGCCAGGATCAATTGGTCAATAATCTGACTTTTGCCGAGGGTGCCAACGATGATCACATTCGTCCCCGGGTTTTCTTCCGTGTTGACCATGGCCGGCGTGTGGCCGGTGACCCGGTTCACGTCCGCGCACAGATTATTGGCGGCGATGAGCACCCCGGCGTAATCATTGGTATCCACGTAAATGGGCGCCACGGCGCCATCCTGAGCGATGCAGAAATCGCCCGGGCCGGCGATGTTCTCCACGTATTGCGGTTCGACGAGGGCGAAACTCTGGTGGAGAAAGGCCAGGAGGCAAAAGCATAGCAGCAGGGCAATTTTAATTTCTCTCAATCCATTCATGGTGTGGTCGGGAGCATACCGTGCCGGGGAATGGACGAAACTATGAATTTCAGGGCAAGTCATCCATTTCTCGTTGCTGTTTTCATCGGGTCGGACAACTCTTGTTCAATCTGAACTTGTATGAAACTGGGATTGGGACTGTATCGTCACCTGCTCACGCGCGAAAATTTCCAATTCGCGCGCCAGGCCGGCGCCACGCACATCGTGGCCCATCTGGTGGATTATTTTAAAGGCGGCGCACACAATCCCAATCACAACCAGCCGACCGGCACCCCGCAAGGGCGGGGAGGCTGGGGTCTGGCCGGCGACCCGGCAAAATTATGGAGCGCCGGGGAATTGCGCGACCTGCGCAAGGCCGTTGAAGCCGAAGGGTTGAAGCTCGAAGCCATTGAAAATTTCGATCCCGCCCACTGGCATGATGTGTTGCTCGATGGTCCCAAACGAAATCAGCAGCTCGAAAACGTGAAGACGATTGTCCGTAATCTGGGCGAGGCCGGTATTCCGATTATGGGTTACAACTTCAGCATTGCCGGAGTTTGCGGACGTACCACCGGGCCTTATGCGCGCGGCGGGGCCATGTCCGTGGGTATGGAAGGCCCGCTGGATGAACCGATGCCCAACGGCATGGTCTGGAACATGGTTTACGATCCCAACGCGCCCAAAGGTTTTGTGCCGCCGATTACGCCTGGCGAACTCTGGCGCCGGCTGGAGCATTTTCTGTCGGAGGTCCTGCCCGTGGCCGAGGAAGCCCATGTCAAACTCGCGTTGCACCCCGATGATCCGCCGATGCCGACGATGCGTGGCCAGCCCCGGCTGGTTTATCAGCCGCAGCTCTATCAAAAAGTGATTGACCTGAATTCCAGTCCGGCGAATGCCTTTGAATTTTGCGTGGGCACACTGGCCGAGATGAGCGAAGGCGGGGTTTATGAGGCGGTGGACACCTACAGCCGGCAGGGGCGGCTGGCTTACGTGCACTTGCGCAACGTCCGGGGCAAAGCACCGTTCTACCGGGAGACGTTTATTGACGAGGGTGAGGTGGATGTTCCACGGGTTCTACGGATCTTGAAACGGAACAATTTCAACGGCGTCATCATCCCCGATCACACGCCGCAAATGAGCTGCGTGGCGCCGTGGCACGCGGGCATGGCCTACGCACTGGGTTATCTGCGTGCCGCCTGGCAGGGTTTGGCTTCCGCATGAAGCCCAACCACCACAGCCATCCCGGTTTGTTCGGGGGCAATTTGACACCTGCACCAAAAGTTCATTGGCCAGTGGTGGCATCGTAGCGCCGGCGTCCTCGCCGGCGGGTAAAAGCGGCGTCCCGCCGCGTGTTTCGGGTTCGTGCACCGGGACGGTGCTTGAACACGCCGCCGGGAAGGCTGCATTACGGTGCGGATGTCAAATCGGGCCCGGTTTGTTCGAGCTCCGAACTTTATGCTTGACAGCACGCCAATATAGGGTAAAAGTACGCGAAGAAAGACCCCGGAGACCGTGTTTTGATGACATTCGTGTGCATAAAAAGCATGCATAAAATTAATTTGAGCAAATTTCAGGTGGCGACCAACGGAACGGTTCGCGATATCAACAGTCGCATCATGCTGAATTTGGTGCGGCGTCATCAGCCGGTTTCGCGCGCCGATTTAATGCGCTTTTCAGGTTTGCAGCGCAGCACCGTGTCTGTGATTGCCGGGCGGCTGATTGCCGACCGATGGTTAAAGGAGGGAGCGGTCGGCAATTTGCCGCGCGGTCGCCGGCCGACTTTTCTTCATTTGAATCCCGAGCGGTGCGGAGTTATTGGCGTGGATGTGCAGCCGGCGCGGACCACTCTGGCCGTGTCCAACATGGACAGCCAATTTTCGGCGCTCGAATCCATGCCCACCGCCAAAGACCCGTCCGAGTTCATTGTCCGTTTGAGTCACCGGATCACGGATTTAATCCGGGCGCATCCCAAGAAATCGTATGAAGGCGTCGGCATCAGTTTGCCGGGGAGAATAGAAGTTGGCTCGGAACGGCTGATTTTTGCGCCGACTTTGGGTTGGAATGAGCTTGACCTCAAGACGCCGATTGAGCGTGAGACGGGCCTGCCGGTGAAGCTGGAAAATGCCGCCAACGCCTGTGCGCTGGCGGAATTATGGTCGGGACAGCATATCGATGGAGTGAACAATCTGGTGGCGGTGACCGTTTCGGATGACATCAGCGTGGGCATGATTATGAATGGCCAGTTGGTGCGGGGTTCGACGGGTGTGGCGGGAGAATTTGGCCACGTGTCCCAGGTGCTGGATGGACCCAGGTGCCGCTGCGGAAACAGCGGTTGCTGGGAAATGCTGGCCTCCAACGCCGCGGCCGTGCGGTATTATGCCGAATCCGCTTCGGTGCCCAAGGGAGCGATCGGTTCCAAAAGCGACATGGCGACGGTGCCCTTTGGCGACATTTTGCGTTTGGTGGAACAGGGCGATCCCCGGGCCTGCAAGGCGCTGAATCAAATGGCGCATTACCTGGGAACGGGTATCGCGATGTTGGTGACGGGCCTGGCTCCGGACATTTTAATCGTTGTCGGGGAAGTCACCCGGGTCTGGGACAAAGTCGGGCCGATTGTGGCGGAGGCCGTGAAACGCCGCTCCTTCACCCATGCGGTCACGCGGATTGTGCCGGCCGGTTCCGAGGCGCAATCCCGGCTGCGCGGCACGGTCGCCATGGTTCTTCAGAAACATTTTAGCGCGCCTTCCATCGCTTGAGCAAAAAACAAAAAAAAAGATTAATCAATTAACAAATTTGTTCGCCGTCCGAACTAATCAAACGTTAGGTAATATAGAAGACCGATGAAGAGCAATGGCACTGAACGATTGCCGATGAACGGCCGAAAGTCCTTCGACGTTTTTGTCAGACCTGGCGGGCGGCGCGTCATTAACGGCGAATCACACGTTGCGCAGAAAGTTGAGCAAAGCATCTCTTACATGTTGCAACACCTGAACCAGCCGCTGCATGTAGCCACCCTGGCCGCGGCGGTGAATGTTTCCCCGTCTCACTATTCTGCTTTATTCAAGCGTTGGATGGGATGTCCGCCCATTGACTACTTCATTCATTTGCGCATGCAACAGGCCTGTCGGCTGTTCGACAGCACCTCCTTGAATGTCAAGGAGGTGGCGGCGGCGCTGGGTTATGATGATCCTTTTTATTTCTCCCGAACGTTCAAAGCGGTCAATCAGGTTGCGCCCAGCGAATATCGGGCGATGCCCGAAAAACTGAAGAACTCAATCAAGTGCGCAGTCCCGTCCGGTGTTTCTGCAGACCCCGAAGATCATCGGACCATCCAGGGAGAGAATGGCCAACGGGCAAATGGGTGCGGACTCCTCAAAGTCGGGCGGGCGGTGGATCGGCCGCCGCTTCCAGTTTTAAAACCACTGGAGGGGAAAAACTGAAAAAATATATGTTATCTGGAATTATCATGAAAACCACCGTATCTTCCATTGCATGGCCACGAAGCTGTGTCACAATGAATAAGAATACTTCAATGAATCAAATGCGCACAGAAAGAAGCCGCCCGCCCGGGAAAGCCTTTACGCTGATCGAATTGCTGGTGGTGATTGCCATCATCGCCATTTTGGCGGCGATGCTCCTGCCGGCCCTGGCCAGCGCCAAATTCCGGGCGCTGGTGACCCAGGACACTTCCAACATGCGGCAATGGGGCGTGGTGGCCAATGGCTACAGCGGCGACAATACCCGGGGCACGCTGCCTTCGTTTCCGATGTCAGTGGGATATGCCGGAGGCAATCTGTGGGACGTGGACGCCGCCATGGCCACCAATCTGGTGTCTTATGGGTTGACGGTTCCCATGTGGTTTTGTCCGGTCCGATCGTCAGAATTCCAATACATCAAAAACAAAAATCCCGGCGTCCAGATTACCAGCCCAATGCAGTTTCCCCAATTGAATCCTTCTGATGGGTCCGGTATTGAATACAACCACGTTTATCTCACCATCAAGTATTCGGTCTATATTCCGCGACAGTTGGGATTCGGCAACGCGGGCTGGTGGCCGGTCGTGGCCAGCAAGCTCCCTCCGGGCATGCTTCCGGCGTGGCGGGGTGAAGTAGCCAATCAGTCCATTCCCGGTTATTCCACCGGAATGCCATGGCCGCTGCATGCTACGGACAGGTGGGCAGGACAAAATCCGATCATGACCGACACGTGTTTTGATCTCGATAAAAATGACTCCGTAGGCTTGGCCTGGAATCAAATAAAACAACCAGCCGGTGGTCATCCTTATGGCGGAAAAATTGTAAATATCAATCTGCTCTATGCTGATGGCCACGTCGTTCTTCATAACGCCAATCAATTCATTTGGACGTGGTTCGGCGGCAACAGCCAATACGCAAATTATTATTGATCATTCATTATTAACGGAAAGGGAAAGGTCCTCCGTGAAAGTCATTTTCGAAAGGACGATTCCCGCCGAATCAGATAATAGTACATTCAAAATCCATTGACGCCGTTTATTCGTTGTGAGAAAATTCAACCAATACACCTAAAAGTTCGAACCAAAAACAAATCATCCTTGTTTCCTATGAAACAGACTTCCCCAAATATCATTGTCAAGGCAATTGCCTGCGTGTCCGCGTTCCTTACCCTGTGCGGGGCAACGGCCTTCGCGGACGCCGTTAATACTCCCTTTTTGCAAGTGGACATTAACCTCACCGGCGACACCCCCCAGGCGGGATTTGTGAGCTGGCCGTTACCCGCCCCCTCTCCCTCTGCGCTCTCGTTGACCTGGACAACAAATTTTCCGGTATCAACCTTTATCAATACCAACGCGAACACGCCGCAAGGCCCGGTATCAGTGACCCTCGTGGGGAGGCATGTCGAAGGTGGCGCCGCCAACGCCTTCGCGACCAATGCCTCCGGCTGGTTTACCAACTTTCCCAATTGGCAGTTCAGTCAGCAATCGCCGGATGTGGTCAATCGCGGCACCCTGACCAGCGGAACCAATTTCAATATGCTGAATGATTTCGTGCTCGTTCAGCATTGGACACCGGTGGGATTCGGGGGCGACCAGCTGGTTGTGACCTTCAGTGGTTTGACTCCCAATACCAATTACGAGGTTACCGCCTGGTGTTACGATCCAGCCAACAGTGGCAGCGGGGGCACTATAAACCGGGTGGCTTGGGGGGTCGTGAATCCCGATCCAAACGGCAACAACGAGTTTCAGCCGGGTGGTAACACGAATCAAGTGCTGGTGGACGTTATCGCCGGCGGGCCTGCGCCAACCACATTTTACGGAAATTCCGGCAGTTTCTTTATCACCACCGACGGCAGTGGCTCCGCCACCGCTTACGGATATGAAGATGATACTTCCTATAGTGGGACTCAATTTGTGCCGTTTAACGGCTTTTCGATCGGATTTGCCACCAACCTGGTTCACACTCCCAGCACGAATGTGATCACCACCCTGTTGAATCCGGTTCCGGCTTCCTATGGTCCGCCGGCAGTCTGGCCTTATTTCTCCACGCTTAACATCAGCGACACCAGTTTCGCGGCAAAAACGCTTCTGGTGAACACCAACTCGATCATCGGACAAACCTTCATACCCACCCAAGACTTCATGTTGAGGAACTTCTATCTGGTCGGCCAGACAACCACCAACACCGGTCTTTATACGCTGGTGCTCTACGATCTTGGGTTCACCAACATGGCGAGCGTCAACGCGTTTGCGATTTATAACCAGCCGGCGGGTAACCCTTACATCAACATGCTCTCCCATCCCAGTGCGCCGCCGGGGGCGTATTGGACTTTTTCTCGTGGCGGCACCAACGCCATCACCAACAGCACCATCATCAAGTTTAAATTACCCTCCGCCGCTGATGAGGTGTATTTGACGAATGGTCACAGTTATTTCCTGGGCTTGCAATTCATCCCCGGCACCGGCAGCAACGATTTGACCCTGGAGGAGACCACCAGTGGGGCATCGACCTACACCAATGGCGTTGCCTTCGCGGGAGTGCCTTTGGGTCCCACACTCTGGAAGATGACCAATGCGCACCAGAATTTGATCATGGCGTTTGATGTGCAAAATCCCAACCCCGTCATCAGCGTCAGCAATTATCCGTTGACGGCCAGCACCCACAGTTGGCCGACCCTCGCCGGAATGGCGAACGGCGGGCTCCCGGTGATTACGGCGGCGCCGGACACCCCGAACTATGACCCATCGCAAGGGGCCGATCCGTCCTATTTGGATTTCACCGGACCGGGCAACGCCAATCCGCCTGCGCTCCAGGGGGTGAACCTGGGCAGTGGCGTGCGATGCAATAGTATGAGCTTCTATAATACCAACACCTTCAAGTTGGGCGCGGTGGCGTTGGAAATGCGGGGCATCGGAAGTTCCAACGTCCTGTTTACGCTCAATGTCTATCAGATTACGAACAACTTCTTTACCCAACCGGCCTCGGGCAGTATTGAAAAATGGCCGAGAAATTTCCAACCCAACGTTGATTCCGCTCCCCTGGGAATTCCCATCTTTGGGACCAACGTGGACTTTTATTACACGACCAACAACAACGGCGGCGGAACCACCAATCAACTTCTCGTCCTGACCCTGCCGCCGCAGTATCAGGCAGTGATTAACGGAAGCATGACCATGCCGTACCAAACTTATGTGCTCGAAATCTCCTGTGGCGACCTGGGCGAGAATGTCGGCAACTATGGTGTCTTCCTGCTGGTACGCAATAACGTGGACAGCCAATGGCAAAGCGCACTCTTCCCCGCCAGCGTTACAGGCAATCCCAGTGGTCAGGATGGATTCGCCACCAATGCGGCATCCGGTGGAAGTTATATTGAAATTACGCCCATGTACCTCGGTCGGCCCACTCCGGATCCGGAGTTATTCGCGGGAGGTATAGTTGGGGTGGGCACCGGCACCGAGCGCGCGATGCAGATGGCGATTTATGCCGCGCCGAATACCAGCCCGGCGTCGAGCATTCACATCACGAGTGTGACTCACAGCGGTGGCAGCGCGGTGCTCAACTGGACGTCGAGCGGCGGGAGCAGCCCCACCTTTACGGTATGGCGGAGCAGCAGCCTGAGTCCTGCATCCTGGACATCGTTGCAGAGCGGCATTAGTGCCAGTACCTACACGGACACGGCGGCTACGGCCGGGATCAACTTCTATAAAGTCAGCAGTCCGTGATTTGATGCCTGACTGGATATTGGATACAAGCGTCCCCGGTGTTTGCCGGGGACGCTTTTTTACATTCACGAAGGCAGGAGAAGAGATCGCCATCAATGGTGGAATAAATTCGATTATTGCCTGGAACCAAACCTGTGATAAAGCCTCTTATCTTGTGTCATCCTGAATCCGGCAAGGCAATCAATGCTTCGGCCTGGAAAAATTGCATAGGATGGACATATTTCTGGACAAAGCTGTGGCATCGGATATAATTTGCAGCGTGAACAAATCCCTTCGATAAGTGGTTGAGCATTCACATTTCGCCATGAATACCCCTGTTAAGATTTGGATCAGCCGGTTGCTGGTTTTGCCGATTGTCCTGATCATGACTTCGGTTTTGGGCCAGGCCCAAACCTGCACGGTGGACTGGACCAATGTGCATCAGCGGATCGACGGTTTCGGTGCTTCGTCGGCCTTTACCGGATTTACCTGGACCACCAATCTGGCTGACATGTTCTTTTCCACGAATAATGGTGTCGCGCGTTCAAAAAATGGTACGAATTTTATGTTCACTGGCATTGGCCTTTCCCTGTTGCGCAGCCAGATCCAGCCCGGGGGCTTTGCCAATGGAAACGAAATAACCCTCATGCAGTATGCCCAGGCCCGCGGCGCCATGTCGTGGAGCACGCCGTGGAGTCCGCAAGCTTCTTTCAAGAGCAATGGCAGCACCGTGGGCGGCACGATTCTCTCCGGCAGCTATCAGGCCTATGCCAATCAACTGGCCGGCTACGTGGTTACACTCAAGAACACTTACGGCATTACAAATTTTTACGCTCTCTCCATTCAAAACGAGCCGGATGCGACCGTGACCTATGTGTCGTGTTATTGGAATGCCCAGCAATTTCACGATTTTGTTCCCTATCTTTACAACGCGCTGGTGGCGAGCAATGTGAGCTCGACCAGGATTATGCTCCCTGAAAGTGAAAACTGGACGGACCCTTCCAATCTCGTTGCTACCGCCATGAGCGACAGCACCTCCAATATGGTGGGTATTGTTGCCGACCACAATTATGATGGCGCCAACGGGCCGGCGAATTTGACGAAGAATAGTTACGGGAAACCGTTGTGGGAAACGGAAGTTTCCACCTTCGATGCCAATGACGGGAGCATCAGCAATGGACTGTATTGGGCCAAACGAATTTATCTGTTCATGACCCAGGCCCAGGTCAATGCCTATCACTATTGGTGGCTGATCAACCTCGGCACGGACAACGAGGGCCTGACCGATAACAATTACGTCCCGGACAAGCGAATGTACACGATGGGTCAATATAGCCGCTTTGTGCGTCCCAATTATTATCGGGTTGATGCCAGCAACACCGGCAACGCCCTGATCAGCGCCTACCAGGAAACCAACTCGGGCAACTTTGCCATTGTGGCTGTCAACAACACCTCCAGCGCCATCGGCCAGACTATTAATCTCAACAATTTTCCCGGCACCATTGGCTCGGTGACACCCTGGATCACCTCGGCCACGATGTCGCTCTCCAATCAAGCACCCGTCGGAGTGAGCGGTTCATCGTTTACCTACACCCTGCCGGCCATGAGCGTGGTGACGTTCGTGGGAAGGGCAGTGGCCAGCTCAAGCATTCCCCCGACCCTGACAGCCATAGCCGACCAGACGATGAACGCCGGTCAGACGCTGCTGGTAACCAACACGGCGAGCGATCCGAATGTGCCGCCGCAAAGCCTGACCTTTAATCTGTTGAATGGCCCGGCAGGTGCAGCGGTGACATCGCTCGATACAACCGATGCGCAATTCAGTTGGCGGGCGCCAGTAAACTCGGCTGGCACAACCAATCCGGTAATGGTGGCCGTGACGGACACAGGAACGTTGTTGAGCGCCACCAACAGTTTTAATATCATTGTCAATCCGTTGAGTTCATTGCCGTCGGTCAATTCGATTAATGCCTCCGGAGGGCAGGTCACTTTAATGGTGGCCGGGCCGCAAGGGCCGGATTACACGGTTTTGACTACAACGAATCTGACCGATCCCCTGTCCACTTGGCAGGTGCTGATGACGACCAATTCGCCGGTAACGCCGGTGACATTGGTGGTGCCTATCATTCCAACTGATCCCTGTCGCTTCTACAGCATCCAAATCGGGCCTTAGAACTGCGGCTTTTTAGCCTGGCGTCAGATTTTACATTCAGTTGCTTACGTATTATTTTTGGCGCTTTGGCCCAAAGCTTTGAACTCGGTACCGGAGGCACACTGAGTAATATTCAAATGGTTTTAGCGGGGGGCGTGCAGACCTACGATGTCGAACTGTATGACTTGGGGGCATATCCGGCTTCTGGCTATCCGGCTACATCATCGAGTTATGCGCCAGGCAGCTTAACCGACTTGCTTCCCGCTGGCGCTCAGTTTACCTGCAATGCCGGGGCTTCAGGGGCACAAAATGTTGCTGAATTAACTTTTTCGGGTGCAGATGCGATCACGCTGAACGCTGGAGAACTCTACGCGTTTCAAATTGCCCTGACTCGACGTAACTGGAACCAGGTCATTGGTTATTCTTGTTATAGGCTGCTCATTCCACATCAGCCTTCCGCCGACGACACCGGAAATGGTTTACGCATGAAGTAAGATTGAATCTGATGATGAACAGGGAGGTCTCCCGCTTTCAGGTTTTTCCTTTTGGCCAGGAGCTAGAGCATTTTAAATAAAACTATAGCCACACGAGGCAAACCAGTTCCTGGCGTCCTGAGGGGTGACGGTTTGGAGGGCCAGCCCGATGGCCTCAATCAAGGCCGCCTGGGTTCTGGCTTGGACGCCGCGCAGGAAGGTT
>DATNHM010000019.1:0-4810 GCA_035604955.1 Candidatus Limnocylindrales bacterium
GGCGGGCGACCTGCCGATGCGCCGGGGAACCAATAGCCGCCGCCAACGCCGGGTCGCCCGAGTAGGGATGCTCGAACAGGCCCATTTCAAATTTGACCCGCAAAATTCGCGATACGGCGTCGTTGATCCGGGTTTGCGCGACTTTTCCCTCTGCCACCAGCTCCTTGAGGTCTTTGATAAACTCGACATAGTTGTTCGAGTGGTCAGGTCCTCGGGGAATCATGGCCATGTCCAGGCCGGCATTGATGGCGCTCGCCACCGCCTCTTTGTAATCCGGCGAAATCTGGTCAATTCCCGCATCGTCAGAAACGAGAAAGCCCTTGAAACCGAGTTCCTGCTTGAGCACGCCGGTGAGCAGATATTTATTGGCGTGCATTTTTTTGCCGTTCCAACTGCTATAGGAAACCATGATGGACTCGACACCGGCCCGGATGGCGGCGCGATAAGGCGGCAGGTACAGTTTGCGCAAGGTCGCTTCGTCGCACACGGTGTCGCCTTCATCCGTGCCGTACTGGGTGCCGCCGTCGCCGATAAAATGTTTGGCGCAGGCGAGGATGGAATCGGGCCGGTCCGAAAGCTGTTTGCCTTGAAATCCCTTGACTGCGGCCGCCGCTATTTCCGAAACCAGTTCCGGCGATTGCCCAAAGCTTTCGTAGGTGCGTCCCCAACGCTCGTCCTGGGCAACGGCGATGCAGGGGGCAAACGACCAGCGGATGCCCGTGCCCACCATCTCCAGGGCCGTGACGCGCTCGGCCTGTTCCACCAAGGCGGCATCCCGCGTCGCGCCCAAGCCGATGTTGTGCGGAAAAATGACGGTGCCAACGACATCATTGTGGCCGTGAACGGCGTCAATGCCGTAAAGCAGCGGGATTTTCAGGCGCGTCTTCAAGGCCCACGATTGATATTCGTTCACCATTTTCAACCAGGCGGCGGGATTGTTTTCCGGCGGTTTGGAATTGCCGCCGCTGAGCATGGCGCCCAGGGCGTACGTTTGAACATCGCCGGCGTTCGCGACCGCCCCGGAATCCGCCTGCGCCATCTGGCCGATTTTCTCGTCCAGCGTCATGCGCGAAAGCAGGTCCCGGACACGCGTATCCACCGGCAAATGGGAATTCAGATAGGGGGGGACTTCCGCGGCGCCGGTACAATCGAGTTCAATGGTAAAAGCCATGATCGCCAAAAAATTCAAGAGATACAGAGGGCAGAACGAAAGTTTCCTTGTCATTGCCGGGTTTGGTGATGTCGCAGCTTAATCAAACTTACGTTTGCCGTTGTAATTCACCGAACGGCCGGTGTCAGCGGGAATGGGAATCCCGCCAGTGCAATGTAAATACCGTTGGGACGGATTGGCTGTCAATGGATTTCATGCCGTTTTGTCAACGGGACAGGAAATTTTCCCGGCCCCCGTTAACGGTCAGGAACCAGATTCGGAAGGTGTAACGTCGAGCCTGTGGCTCGACAAATCGGCGCGCAGCGCCGACACGACATCAATAAGCCAACACCCGCACCGCCGCCGGATGAACCAGGAAAACACCTTGACGCGAATTTCAAGAATTTACACGAATTAAAATGCCATTCGCGATAAATCGCGCCATTCGCGTCAACCCGCTTTAATAAACCAAGACCACGGTGGCAGCTTGTTCCATGTCCTTCACCACAAAAGCATAAACAACGTCACGCGTTGGTTTCTTTTCCAAGGCAGGATGCGTCCGGCCGTCTGGACAATCGGAGGTTGAACATGGAAATCAGCGCGATAATGACCAGGGTCAGGAGCAACAACCCTTCCACGATATCCGTCCACCAATAGAACCCTCCGCTGGCCAGACGCGAATCAAAATTTCGCATGTCCATCGTGGAGCCGGGACTGCCCAGGGCCGTAGTCAAAAATTGCAGCCCGAGCAGGGCCATGGAGGTGACGCTCAAAACTACCAGCAAACCGCTGGTGAATCGCTGACGCATGAGTTTCTTGTTCATATCTTCTAAACTTTCGTTTCTGTTATGTCATTTGTTCTTCCACCCCTTACTTAGGAAACGGCAACGAAAGGTTTCAAAAAAACTAGGAATCTTTCACCCGACTCACTGTTGCTTCGAGACAGTTCGTTATTTGCATTTATGGCTTTGGCTGCGGATGAAGCAACCTCCTGAGAAAAAAGACGCGTAAGCCGTTGGCTTGCAACGAAAGTCGCGATTCCTGTTTCTTATATCATCGCCCCGTCTCGGAGGCTGTTCGTGGGCTAATACTGATTTACCTTCAAAGGGCGACAAATTTTGGACTGCGGCGACATGTCGCGTCATTCCAAAGCGCAGACGTATTCGCGCAGTCCAATTTAAAAAGTTGCTCGCCTTACCAATTTGTTGCGTTTTCAACTCACGTTGGTATCACCGCGCAGGCCTTCGCCGGGACCAGAGGGCTACGGCACCGCAGGCAGGAGCCATTTGAGCGATCAGGATTTGAGCTTCTGTTGAACCTCAATACAGGCATTTGGCCAGATAACCGGCCAAGGCCGTGTACCGCTGGGTCGAGCGAAACCCGGCAATCTTTTTCCGATCCACTTTGAGCGCCTTGGCCCAAAGCCGCTGGAGGTTGGCCGCGCTGGTGCGCAGGATGTCGGCAATATCCTCCTCCCGGTCGGTCCGCGGCGCCTTGACATCAAACGCGAGAATGCCTTCCCATTTGGCGTCTTGCAGGACCACGCACAAGGCCAGGTCTTTCAGCGGTTCCATGTAACCGAAGGGCATGTCCTGGTCGTAGCGGCTGGTGTCCTGTGAATTCAAATGGATGTGGAAAAGTTTTCCGGCTTCGAGGCAAAGTTCCACGTCCCAGACATAATCCAGGCCAGCCATCCGGCTGTGGGCCGTTTCGGGATTCACGCCAAACAACGGCTGGACGGCGGGATCCAAACGGCTGATCAGATAAAGCACCTCGCCGACGTTGCTCAGATACATGTTGGCCCGCGGCTCGTTGGGTTTTGGTTCAATGGCAAACACCGGGGATTTTTTTCCATATTTTTTCCGGGCGTACTCGCCCACGGCGTTGAAGCCATCCACCATCCGGCGAAAGGCATCCTGCCCGTTCTTGGCGAGCACAAAATCAAAGCCCTCACGGCCATTCCAAAAGACCATGACTTCAGCGCCCAATGCCACCGTGGCGTCAACCGCCTGCAGGGCGTTGCGCAAGGCCAGCTTGCGAACCGCGCTGTCGTTGCTGGTCATGGCGCCATCCTTGAAAACCGGGTTGGCAAAAAAGGACGGCGTGTACATGCCCATCTTCAGGCCGTATTGCTGCAACAGTTTTCTGGCCATCGGAATCTCATTCAGGGAAATCTCCACATCATGCGCCTCAACATACGTGATCCCGGCTTCCGCCAGCAGCGGGATGCGATCCAGAATGGGAATCTCCCGGCGGGTGGGACCGCCAAACGGGTCGCGGCCCGCGCCCAGATTCCATACGCCGGCGCCGATGCCTTGTTTTCCTTTTTTTGGTGAAATGACGATTTTGCTCATGAGGTTGCTGTCCGGGTTCTGTTGGTTCAATTTTTAATGGTTGACTGAAAACTTGTAGCGGATGGTGTTGTGATAAATCCGGCCGGGTTCCAAAACCGCCGACGGGAAACCTGGTTTATTGGGCGAATCCGGAAAATGCTGCGGTTCCAGACAGAGCGCCCCATAACGCGGATGAGCCTGACCGCCCTTGCCGATGATGGAGCCGTCGAAGTGATTGGAAGTGTACAATTGCACGCCCGGTTCGGTGCTTAACACTTCCATGACTCGACCGGACGTTGGCTCATAAACCCGCCCGTGCAGGCCGAGTTGGCCGGGTGGTTTATCGATGACGAAATTCTGATCATAGCCGTTGGCGAACTTGAGTTGCGGATCGTCGGCCTGGATGCGTGCGCCGATGGCCGCAGGTTTGCGGAAATCAAAAGGCGTCCCGCCCACCGGCTTTAATTCACCGGTCGGAATCAGCCCCGCATCCGCTGGCGTAAACCGGCTCGCATTGAGGTGAAGCTCATGTGCCAACACATCGCCTTGGCCGGCCAGATTAAAATAAGAATGGCCGGTGAGATTGCAGAGGGTCGGCGCGTCGGTTGTCGCCGTCAAATCAATCCGTAATTCGTTTGCATCCGTAAGACAATAAGCGGCCGTCGCCTTGAGGTTGCCCGGGAAACCTTCTTCCCCATCCTTGCTGAAATAGACCAGTTCGAGCACCGGGCCTTCCGACGACTTCACGGTCTTTGCCTCCCAGACAACCTTGTCGAATCCCTTGACACCGCCGTGAAGTGAGTGGGCGCCATTGTTCGGGGCGAGTGTATAAGTCCGGCCGTTTAACGCGAATTTGGCCCCGCCGATGCGGTTGGCGTAACGCCCGATCAACGCGCCGAAATACGACGCGCCTTTCAAGTAATCATCCAGGCGGTCATGACCCAGCACCACGTCGGCAAAGTTCCCCTCGCGATCCGGCGCGGTGAGCGACACGATGATGCCGCCGTAATTCGTGATGCGCGCTTCCATACCGTTGCGGTGGCGCAACATATAAATTTCGACAGCCCTGCCATCGGGGGTTTTGCCAAAAGCAGTGCTGGTGATCGAACTCTTCGAGCCATCCGAATAAGACATTGCGACGGAAGCCTACAAATTCAAACGGGCGGAGTCCAGACTTAGTTCAAGGGCCGTGTTGACTCACGGATAAATGTTACCCGGGGCGGGCGTCAGACATGACAACGTTGCCTCAGGTTGGAGGTTACTTTTGGCAGAGAAGAACAGGCGCAGTTTCAGTTCAATGCTTTTCTTCAAGGCGAAGGGGTTGAGT
>DATNHM010000020.1:0-132470 GCA_035604955.1 Candidatus Limnocylindrales bacterium
AAATCGGCAGCGCCCTGCAAATTGCCGAAGTCACCGTCAAACTTCACGTCGGCCACATCCTCGCGAAACTAAAAGTCAACGACCGCACCCAGGCCGCCACCACCGCCCTGCAGCGCGGAATTCTGCACCTGGATTGACCGCTCGGCGCAGCGTGCTGGGGATCACCGGCCTTTGTGGTCGACGAATCGCCGGCGCGAAATTTTCCACCCACAAATGTGTTTCAACCACAATGAATGCATTGGCTTCACGAAGTGTCTTCGCATTAAATCATACTGCAATCGGCAGAAATTACCCGAACTAAAGAAGTTGTTTACCCTTTCGCCAAATTGCCTGCCAGATAAAAAACAACGCTGTCCCCAGTCACCAGCCGCAGTCGGTGTGAGAAGTGCCGGAATCAGGTCCGCTTCACCTCTTCCTATACTTTAGGAGTAGTCGCGTATCCTTCATTTGACCGCGTGACAGCCAGGGCGACCGGAATTAGCCTACCACCAAACAAACCGGCGGTGCTTCGGCCCAAAACGAGCCAAGGCAGTGCCATCAGCCTATGAAAATGCCTTTGCTGAAGCGAACGAGTTTGGTGCCGAAGATACTTCTGAGTGTGATTCTTTCCTCGACCGGCGTGAGCCACGCAGACGTCTCCGCCGCCCGCGCGAGCGACGACGCTTTTTCCCAATGTCGCCAATTGGGCCGGGGTGTAAATGTACTCGGGTACGATCCCATCTGGGAATCCTTCGATAAGGCACGTTTCAGGAAAGAATATTTCAATGTCATTCGGACGGGTGGATTTGACACCTTGCGCGCGAATCTTTTCCCATTCAACCATATGGATGCCGGGCCGGGATACCAGTTAAGTGATTCGTGGTGGGGCACCATGGACTGGATTGTCACCAATGCCCTGGCGGTTCATCTCAATGTGATCGTTGATTTCCACGAATTCGAAGTGATGGGAAAGGATGCCCAGGGGAACAAGGATCGTTTTCTGGCTTTCTGGCGGCAAGCGGCACCCCATTTTCGGAAAGCGCCGTCCAACGTGGTATTCGAAATTTTAAACGAACCCAATGGTAAAATGACATCGGATATCTGGAACGAATATCTTGCGGAGGCATTGGCCATCATCCGCCAGAGCAATCCGACGCGGACCGTCATCATTGGGCCGGCATCTTGGAATTCGATTGACCAATTGGACGAACTGAAGCTTCCCGATCAGGACCGGCATATCGTCGTTACGGTCCATTACTACAAGCCGATGGACTTTACCCATCAGGGCGCTCCCTGGGTCAAGCCGCAGTATAAAGTAGGTGTGGTCTGGAAGGGTACGGCCGAGGAACGGGAAGCCATTGAGTCGGATTTCCAGAAAGTCCAGGACTGGGCCAAACAGCACGACCGCCCCGTTCTCCTCGGTGAATTTGGCGCTTACGAGGATGGTGACATGGCCTCGCGGGCGCGCTACACCGCGTGTGTGGCCCGGACAGCGGAGCAATTCAATTGGAGTTGGGCGTATTGGCAATTTGACAAGGATTTCATCGTGTACAATATCCCGAAGAATCAATGGGTCGAACCGATTTACCATGCACTCATCCCATCGCCACGCGTGGTGGCTTTAAAGATGAACAACGAATAGTCTTGTCATTGGGCGCATCTCAATTTTTGAGCACGAGGTTTGTTCCGGAGGAACAAGCGAAAATAGCCCGGCATTTCAATGCCGGGAGAGATTGTTAAGACGTCGAGTCCCACCGGGACGGTTGAGCGGAAACGGCTTCTTCAGCCGTCCCTGCGGGACTGGTTGCGATATCATCAAACCCCGGCGTTGAAACGCCGGGCTATTTTCAAAACGTCCCGTTGGGACACGGCACTTTCGGTTGTCTCAAAAACTGAGATGCGCCCCTTGTCATTTTCGTTGCCCCGGTTCTATTGCCCATCTGGCAGCTATCAGCCAGGATGATTTGCCGGGTGCCGGTATTCCTATTGCTCATTATCGTTCCGGTGACAATACGACTCATTTTTGGGAGATAAGGTAGAAGGTCTTCACGCAACGGATGATGTGGAAGCAATACTTCTGGATAGCTAGGCAGGAACGACTTTTCAACTTAGACTCGTTCAAATCCTAGAGGTATTACTATGAAAAATAAAATCACTAAAAACGTTCTGTTAGCGGCAATGTTGTTTGGCGGTCTGGCAATCACGGCCCAAGCCGACACCACCATATTTACCCAGGCTGATGGCGTTGCATCACTCGCTTACTCTGGCGGCGATGTTACGAGTCCTTCCGTTATCGGAAATATGACCATCCAGGCCGATCACAGCGCCAATACCGTAGGTTACGGTTATGTGGCCGGACAGTGGCAGGACACGGCCGTGATCGGAAACACGAGTGCCAACCTGAGTGATTATACCCTTTCATTTACTGCTACCGCATTTGGTGATGCCCCCAATTGGAATGGTGGAGGTGGGATCACCGTGGAGCTTCAAGCCTTCTCCCCAGGGTTTGCTTCAATGATTGGCGATATCAAAACCGGAGGCCAAGCACCTGGTTATCAGGATTGGTATGTTTCCGGTTCCGGCTCCTCTTTCTCTTTTAATCTGGGCGATTCTTCCGTTTGGGGTCTTCCGATGGGCAGTGGTGGAACATTTAATTCTACCGCCCCGATTATGCAGATCCTGGTCCAAGCGGATGCAGGGTGGTTTGGTAACGCCACCATGAATTATGGCGTCCAAATCTCCAATGTGAAGCTGACGATGGTTTCGGTTCCTGAACCCGCTTCTTTAGCTTTGTGTGCTCTCGGTGGACTGGGAGCATTTAGCTTCCTGATCCGTCGCAAAATTTAAGGACTGTTTTAGTTCCAACGGCCTAGAACAAAGGCCGGCATTGCTTTTTATGCGACGGCGGCTTAACAAAAACAATTCTTTGGCAATTATTAGGGCATTTGGTGCGGTATCTGTAAAAGGGTGCAAATCCACCCCTACGTCCTAAAAAGAGCGCGAATGGTCGGCCACGATTTTCGGTTCGGATGGGTCCGTCTAAACTCCCAATTTTTGAGCGTGCCTAAACTCACATCGAGCTTCGCAGCAAGGACGTTTTTAGTCATTTTATTATGCAACCGATAGGCGGTGAGCATTTTGAACAAACTGTCCGGTAGAGGGTGCGAATCCACCCTTATGGCCTTGATCACTAGGTGGCAAAAAGGGTTCAGAAACCACCCCTTCCGCCATACTAATAAATAAATTGTAATTACTAATAGTAAATTGCTTGCCGCGACGAATAATCAGATAAACACAGGAAACGATTTGTCGGAGCCAGACCGTCAAGGTTCGCAAATGGAAATTTCTACGTGGTCCGGTTGCCCGACGCGCCAGTTACAGTGAAATGGTAATGCTGAGTCGTTCAGTCCGTGTAAGCCCACAGCATAGGTTCTTCGGGAAGGGCGGCAAGTTCATTAAACTGATTTACTTTTGCATTATTTAATCGGTTCTGATTTCAAGAACCGTGATATTCCGGGCCGCGTCAAACCCGCTTATCGCTTTGCATTCAGAACTTCATGCAGGGTATTCAGTATGGCTGCGGTGGTATAGGGTTTTGGGAGGAAATGCCGGACGCCGGCGTCCTTGGCCTTGGCCATGCCGCCTTCAGAGGCCATACCAGTGGAGCTGACAATTTTCACATCCGGGTTTATGGTTTTGAGCGCAACTATGGCGGCCGGGCCATCCATGGTCGGCATCACCATGTCGGTGATGACCGCATTGATTTCCTGCTGCCGGGATGCATAAAGGGAGACTGCGTCTGCCCCATCCGCGGCGAGCAGGACGCGATAACCGAAGCGTTCCAATGTTTTCTGCGCGATGCTTCGGACATCTTCTTCGTCATCCACCACCAGCACCAGTTCATTGTGACCACGCGGCAGCCCGGATTCCTTCGCAGTCGCGTCTTGCTCGACCGCCCGACTGCTATCAGCAGGAAAATAGACTTCGAATCGGGTACCTTTGCCCGGCGTGCTGTGGCAGTGGATAAACCCGCCGTGGTTTTTGACGATGGCCAGGGACGTGGACAAACCCAGTCCCGTGCCCTTGCCAGGCTCCTTGGTCGTAAAGAATGGATCAAAAATCTTGTCCTGAATCTCCCCGGGAATTCCCGTGCCGTTGTCCCTCACCATGATGCACACATACGGGCCGACTTTAGCCTCCGGATTCATGTCGGCATACATTTCATCAAACATCATATTCTCCATCTGGAGGGACAGTTTGCCGCCCGAGGGCATGGCGTCGCGCGCATTGACGCAGAGGTTCAACAGAACCTGATAGAGTTGCGTGGGGTCACCGGTGATGGTCCACAGGTCGGCAGCTATTTGGAGTTCGAACTCCACCGATTTGGGGAAGGTTTCGTGAATGAATTGTTTGATTTCATGGGCAATGTGTTTGGGCTGGATTGAAATGTACTCGCCGGTGGCTCCGCGACTGAACAACAGCACTTGTTTGACGAGGTTCGCGCCGCGCTGGACATTGGCTTCCAGGGCACGCAGCAGTTTCCGCCCGTCTTCATCAGCGACCTTTTCCTTCAACACCTGGACGGCCACGAGCAGGGGAGTCAGTACATTATTCAGGTCGTGGGCGATGCCGCCGGCCAGCGCGCCAATTCCTTCCATGCGTTGGGAACGCAGAAACTGGATTTCAAGTTTTTTCCTTTCGGTGATGTCGGTGTTTATAATGAGCCGGGACTTCGGGCGACCCTGTTCATCGCGGATGAGATTGCCTCGTCCCTGAACCGTGACGGTTTTGCCGTCCTTGGCATATTCCTGCAATTCACCAACCCACTCGCCGCGTTCGTTCACGGTTTTGATGGTATTTGCAAGTTGTTGCGTGACCACTCCCTTGAAGAGCAACTTGATCACCGATTGGCCGACGGCTTCGGCGGCTGTCCAGCCGTAAATTCGTTCGGCACTCTTGTTCCAGTAGCTGATGCAGTTGTCTGAATCCAGAACAAAAATGGCGTCCTGCGCATTGTCCAACAACGCGGCCTGTTCCCGGATATGTTCCTCTGCCCGTTTGCGCGAGGTGATGTCATTAAACAGCAACAATAAGTGGGGTTCGTCGCCCCGGACGAACGGATTGAAATCGCACACCAGCCACACTTCCTTGCCAAACGTGCTGACAAAGTGGGATTCGCATTGCTGCGGCTTTCCCGTGGCCAACGCTTTTTCCGCGATACTGAGCATGCCGGAAACCCGCCAGGTTTCCAGCTGTCGGAAATTCTGCTTCAGGAGTTGGGGCACGGTAGCGTTGAGGGTCTGGGACGCGAACTCATTGGCCAACACGCACTGGCCGGATGCTTTGTAAACGATGATTCCTGCCGGGGCATCGGAGATGATTCTTTGATTAAAATCGAGCGTCTCGGCCAGTTGCCGCTCCGCCTGCTTGCGCTCCGTGATGTCGCGCGAAATGCCCATGATGCCGACGATCTTCCCGTTGCTGTCAAATAACGGCAGTTTCGTGCTGGTCGTCCACGTGACCCGCCCGTCCAGCCAGTCTTCCCGCTCTTCCTTGTTAATCATCGGCTGGCCCATGGCCAGGATTCCTTGTTCATCTTCGTAAGCCTGGCGCGCGTGTTCCCCAAAGATGTCGAAATCGGTCTTTCCCAGCGCCGCATGGACATCGGTCATCCTCAGTTTCCGGGCAAATGCCTCGTTGACTCGGATGAAACGGCTTTCCCGATCCTTGAAATAAATCAGGTCGGGGACAGCGGTGATCAAACTGTCTAACAACCTCTGCTGCGCCACAAATGTTTCCTCCGCCCGCTTGCGTTGAGAGATAAGAAACGCCAGCAACCACTGCACACCAATACCCATAAGACGGCTCGTGAACTCCAAATGAAAATCAATCCCGGACGGTGAATGCAAGAGCCCGCCCAGCGTCAGCATTGAGAAAACGGTGGCGAGCAGGTAGGAGAAATACCGGTTGCCGACATAGACCGACAACAGCAGGGGGATAAAATACCAAACCCAGTCAGCCACGCCCAAATGCGTGAACAAATCCAAAACAACCCCGACAGCGCCAAGGGCAGATATTGCCGCAAAAACAACCATCTTTTTTTGTCTGGAGGTCATAACCGTACCAGGGTAACTCCGTAGTAAACGTTGATATTAAGCATTTAAAATGCCTAAAATATTCACGTTCTTGATTCATTTCAGCGCAGTGAGCCAGAACCCTGCCTTTTCTAACTTCTTTGGCGTCCGCTTGGATGTTTCGCCCAAGCAATCTTGTTCATTGGGGGATAATCATCCCTGGCTGAAGAATCGGTTCTTTACGGCTACGTCAATTTGCGAATGACAGGCCGGAATTTTCTGCTCGGCCGGCTCCGACCCGTTCCCAGTTTGTGAGTGCTCCAAGACTGACATTTAACGGTTGAGCAAGGGTTTCGCAGGCCCGTCCGCCATACAATCGCAATTCCAGTAACGCTTTGCTGAACTTCTCAGGGTTTGAGTTAAAGGGTGGCGAATCCACCCTTATGGCCTTGATCACCAGATGGCAAAAGGGTCAAAAGGACCCCCTCCGCCAGGTTGGACCTGGTAAATTTTTGTGTCGGCCGAGAGCCAGCAGCAGGGAAACCCGGTGGCGCGTCAGGTTTGCAGGACGGGACGTGCCTTGGCAGTGCCTTTGATGAATTGTTTCGCCTCATCCAGACAGGCACGCACCGTTTCGGCCAGCGTTTCAACGCTGAAGGGTTTGGCGAGAAACCGGATGTTCTCGGCGGCACCGGAAACGAGGCCGTTGGCATCGGCACTGTGACCGCTCATGTAAATGGTCTTCAAGTCCGGCTTTTCGGCCTGTAAGACACTGGCCAGTTTCCAACCGGAAACGCCATCAGGCATGACGAGGTCGGTCAGCAGCAGGTCAATCTGATCCAGGCGGGCCGACCAGGCACGGAGGGCTTTGGCACCGGAACATTCTGCAAAAACCCGGTAGCCGAGTTGTTGCAGTGAGAGACAGAACAGTTCGCGCAAACCCGCCTCATCCTCCACGATTAGAATGGTTTCGCCGCCACCGCGCGCCGGCCGGACGGGCGGCGATGATTCGACAGGAACCACCGGAAGCGAAGACGTCGGGAAAAAAATCTCAAAAGAAGTGCCTTGACCAGGGCGGCTCGCGACCTCAATCCAGCCTTCATGCTGTTTGACGATGCCATAAACGCTGGCCAATCCCAGTCCCGTGCCTTTGCCGACGTCCTTGGTTGTGAAAAACGGCTCGAAGAGGCGGGGCAGGTGCTCGGGTGCAATGCCACAACCCGTATCGGTGACGCATAAACAAACATGTGGGCCGGGCCGGGCGTCGGGGTGCTGGCGGACCTGCGCACTGTCAACGTTGCATAACGCCGTGGAGATGGTGAGCTGGCCGCCGTGGGGCATGGCATCCCGCGCATTGGCCGTCAGGTTAATCAGAACCTGCTCCAGCATATTGGGGTCGCCTGTGATGGAAACATTACCGGACAGGCATTGTGTTTTCAGCGTGATGCTTTCCCCAACCAATTGTTGCAGCATGTGGCCCGTGTCACCGACGATTTCATTGAGGTCGAGCGGCTTGGGTTGGAACAGCTGGCGCCGGCTGAACGCGAGCAATTGCCGGGTGAGCAGGGCGGCGCGATCGGTGGCCCGGGCAATCGCGGTCAGGCCGGGCACACGTTTTTCAGCCGGGCAGTCCTCGTCCAGCAACACACAAACATAGCCTTTGATGATGGTGAGCAGATTGTTAAAATCGTGCGCCACGCCGCCGGCCAACTGGCCGAACGCTTCCATCTTTTGCGATTGGCGGAGCTGTTCTTCCAGCTGTTTGCGCTCGGTGATGTCGGTCCAGCAACCGATGATTTCAACCGGCTGCTGCGCGTCATCGCGCAACAGTTGAGAGTCATCGCGCACCCAGCGGACCGTGTTGTCCGCGCGGCGGATGCGGTATTGCAGACTCACATGATTTCGCGCAAGCAGGGTCTTCAGGCTGTCCGACACAAGGGAACGATCCGACTCCTCAACGCAATTGCCTTCCGGCGTTTGCTGATACCAGTCCTGGATTTTGCGACCGGTAAAATCGGCGAAGTTGTCGCTGATCCACGACGGGATGAGGCGGCCGGCCGCGAATTTGAGCGAATACAAGACCGCCGGGCTTTTGGAAAGGAAATGCCTCAGTTTTTCCTGCGCGCCGCGCAATTGTTCGTTGGAGGTTTGCAGCTCGCGCGTACGCTCGCCGACGGCGCACTCCAGGTCCTGGACTTTCGATCGCGTTTGCTGCAACAGACTCCATTTTTTCGCCAACGCATTGGCCAATTGCAACACTTCGATGGCGTCGAAGGGTTTTTTGAGAATGACCATCTGGTCCGTGGCACCAATCCGGGCGCACAGCTCTTTCCAGGAATAATCCGAATAAGCGGTGCAGAGGATGATCTGCAGATCGGGATCGACCCGCCAGAGCTGGACAATGGTTTCAATGCCGTCCCAACCCGGTGGCATCCGCACGTCCACAAACGCCATTGCAAAGGGGCGGCCAACCTTAACGGCAGTCCGCACCGTGGCCAGCGCCTCCTCGCCCTGGAAAGCGGAGGTCAGTTCAAAATCCAGTTCATCGCCGCCCCCCGGTTCCGACGGCCCAAAAAGGCTGGCTTCAGCGCTTTCGAGGTCGTTTCCGGCCGGATTACATCGAACCAGGATTTTTTTAAAATCATCGTGAATCGCCGGACTGTCATCCACGATCAGGATACGGCGATTGCCAGCGGGCGATTCAACTTTCATAAGTTTGGTGCCGGGGTTTCAATGGCAATTCAAGCGTAAAGGTTGCGCCTTGGTCCGGCCCGTCGCTGTGCGCGAGCAAGGCGCCGCCCAGTTCCCGGGCGGCCAGGGCGCCGCTGTGCAACCCAAAGCCGTGTCCGCCTTTTTTTCGCGTGGTGAATCCATGATTAAAAATTTTTTTGACGTTCTCCGCGGAAATACCGACACCGTTGTCACCGACGGCGACGCGGATGTGACCGTCACCATTGGACACCCGCACCGTCACCAACCGTTTTTCCCGGCCGGAATCCATGCAGGCATGTTTGGCGTTGGAGGTCAGGTTAAGCAGGATTTGCAGCACCTTGTGCTTGTCCACGGAAATCTCCGGCAGGTTGGGTTGGTATTCGCGCCGGATACTGACGCCGTGTTCGTCCAGATCGGCTTTGTGGATGCGCAACAAATCCTCGACCAGGTCGGTGACTCGGACCTTTTCCGCTACGCCCGAAACCCTGCCATAATCCTGTTGGGTCGCCACGATTTCCTTGATGTGTTCGATCTTGGTTTTGACGAAACTCATCTCCTGCAACAGCAGGCTCTGTTCTTGGGACAGGTGTTTGCCGAGTTGGAGGAGGAAGTTCGGCAACTGCTTCCCCCGTGGATCATTCGTGAGAAAATCCCCCAGATCGGCGGCGTGTTGTTGCAGCAGCCGGACGGCGTCACTGAGGCGGTTGATCTTGAGTTCCTGCAAATGGTTGGCCACGAGGTTGGCGGAAACATTCACGCTGTTCAGCACGTTGCCGACATTGTGGAGCACGCCGGTGGCCACGTCGGACATGCCGGCCTGGCGGGAGACGATGAGCATTTCCTTGTGAGTCTTCTCCGCCTCCCGCTGCATCCGTGTCCTTTCCTCCACTTCGGCCTTGAGGCGCTCGGCCGTCTGCCGTAATTCGTCGTTCACCTGGGTCAGTTCCGCTGTCTGTTCCCGCATTCTGGTTTCCAGCTCCAACCGGGCGCCTTCACGGACAGACTCCGCCCGCACGCGTTCCCGCAAGAGAATCTCCAGTTGCACCATGCCCGCGAGCAATAACAAGGCGATCACACTGAAAATGATGTCGACCTTGATCCCGAACTGAAAGCTGGTCTGAAAAAGAAACACGCGCAGCAGCGCCAAAACTGAAAAGGCACAGACGAGTGACCAACCCACACGCGCCGCGCCGAAGCGACGGGTCAGCCACAACCCATAACCGAGCACCGCGCACTGCAGAAGCCCGGACGTCAAGTTGGTGACGGCGGTATAGTTCATGGCAACCTGTCAGCGAACGGACTGAAGCCCATGACGGCGGCGAAGACGGCGTTGCGGATCCCCAGAGCGAGCAAAATCTCGACCTGACGTCGTACCGGATTTGTGCCGTTTAAAGGGTATAATCCCACTATCCATATCGGCAAATTCAGCAAAACTTGTGCCGCCTGAAGGCAACACTTGTCCCGCGGGATTGCCAATAATTCAGAATCTGGTTTGTCCGTGGCCTTAATTGCCGAATGGCAGTTCGACTTTCATAACCCGGCTCACCCGATTGCCAAAAGTCCAAAGATTTACTCCACCCGCTCTGAAACATTCCCCGGGCGGAAGCTGTCGCACTTGGACCTGGTCAGTGACGATGGCATCAGTGAACCCCTCACACGGCAACTGCCAGGGCAGCGTTTTCTTCAGTGGCGGGCCGGTCCCGCTCCTCCATCTTTGCCCGCAATTTCTTCAGCGCCTGATCCTGAATCTGCCGGATGCGTTCGCGCGTCACACCCAAATGAGCGCCGACTTCTTCCAGGGTTCTCTGCGTCCCGTCCTTCAGTCCAAAACGCATGGCCAGAATCTTATTTTCGCGCTGGTCCAGTATGCCCAGAACTTCCCGCACCAGCTCGGTATCGGTTTCCTGAACGAGCCGATCAAAGGGCGCCGCCGCATTCGGATCCGCCACGATTTCCGAAACGCGTTCCGATGCATCGTCGCCGATCGGGGCGTCGAGTGAGACCGGCGCCCTGGATGCCTGGCGATACTGTCGTATGCGCCGGGGATCGAGGTCCAGTTCATGCGCCAACTCTTCGTCGGTCGGGTCACGGTCAAACGTTTCGCGCAACTTCACCTCCGCCCGTCGAATGTGGGCCACTTTATCCACCACGTGCACGGGCAGACGGATGGTCTTCGCCTGATTGGCCAGCGCGCGTTTGATGCTCTGTTTGATCCACCATGAAGCATAAGTGGAAAGTTTGGCGCCCTTCCGGGGGTCGAAGCGTTCGACCCCTTTCATCAGACCGATGTTGCCTTCATTGATAAGGTCAAGCAGCGGCAAGCCCATGCCCTCATAGTCGCGGGCAATCTTAACCACCAGCCGCAGGTTGGCCTTGATCATCTGTTCGCGCGCCCGCTGGTCGCCCCGCCGAATCCGTTTCGCCAGTGCGATTTCCTCCTGCGGCGTGAGCAATTTTACCTGGCCGATTTCGCGGAGATAAAGCTGCAGGACGTCGCCGTGCGGCAAATCCGTTGACGCCGGTTCCGCAGGGACCAACTCCCGTGCCGGATGCGCCGGCTGGGGCAGCATGGCCGATTTCGATAACACCGGGTCGCGGGCCAGAGGTGGCACGATCGCGCGGAGGCTGTGTGACGTAAGCCGTGTTGTTCCGCGCCGATGGGTTCGTTTAAACGTCGTCTTCATCTGTTTCTCCTGGTTCTCACACTTTGACCGCCAGCCCTTTCAGGTTGGATAAAATTGTTTGCTTGCTCACAACCCCCACCGTTTGATGGCGTAATTCACCATCGGCAAAGTAAAGCAGCGTCGGAATGGACCGGATGCCAAACCGCGCGGCCAAAGCAGGTTGGTCGTCCACATTAACCTGGGTGACCTTGACGCCATTATTTTGTTCGGTGGCAATTTTCTCGAGCACGGGCGCGAGCATTTTGCATGGCCCGCACCACTCAGCCCAAAAATCCACCAGCACCGGCTGGCTGGATTTCAGTACTTCGGCCTCGAAATTTGCTTCGTTGATTTCAATCATCGGTTTCATTTTTCAACTCGGGATGAAGGATGCCTCTGTTTTTTGGCCGGATCGGCAGTTCAAAACGCACGCCAGGCCCGCTGCAAGGCCCGCCGTTTCGTATCCCAGACGATAACCGATTGAACCTTCTCGGTGGCGAGCGTTGGGAAAAAGAGGTACGGATACCTCGTCTGCCACGCTGCTGCCTCCGCTTCATTCAAGACCAGTCGGAGCAGGTGCTCGTGCGCCCTGAGGGCTTTGAACGATTCATGAAAAATCGCCTCTTTGGTTCCGGCGATCCGCGCCAGAACCCTGCGGCACGATGCCAGGCAGCCGTTATTGAAGGCGGTTCCGTCCCGCTCGTTCTTTCCGTATTGGTTTGTACTGTTCCTTTTCATCTTTTCCTGTCCTTTCCTCTATATGTAACAACGAACGTTACATAGTCGTTCAAAAAAAAAGGGTGTCAAACGGTTTTTTTAGAAGCGCAGGAAGCCTTTACCGCGTTGATTACATCCACCAGGCTGGTTTTCCCCAGGTCGCGTTCCATGGCTTTCTGCGCCGACCCAAAAATCCGTTCTAACTCCTTGCGAATACAATGGCCTACCGGGCAGGCGGTATTGGGCTTTCGCACCGGCGTGGCAAACGGTTCAGCTTCTTCAACCGCACGATATACTTCAGCAAGATTAATGCGGCCTGGTGAGCGGCTCAGGCGGGAACCGGAACCGGCCCCTTTGCAAGTGTCCACCAATTTGGCCCGTTGCAACGACAACAGCAGCCGCCGGATAATGACCGGGTTGGTGTTGACGCTGCCGGCCAGAAACGCAGACGTGACCCGGTCGCCCTCCTTGTAAGCGAGGACGGCCAGCACGTGAACCGCCATGGCAAAACGACAACTGGTTCTCATAGATTGCGATTAATAAGTAACCGCAGTGATTACATCTGTCAATGATAATTGACCTTGCGGGCGGGCGAGTCAGGGAACGGAACTCAGCAGCTTTAAGGTTGGCCTGGAAAAAACCGTGTCAAAGTGTTCCCGGGCATCGGAGGGCAATTTTCCGGCGTTGACCAGCCTTTCGGTGGTTTTCCGGTAAAAAGCGGTGTCGGTCATGGGCAGAGTAACCGGGGAAATCTCAATCCCCGACTGGCTGGCCTCCAGGAAGCGGCAAAAACTCAAGATCGAATGGACTTCTCCCTCAAGCTGCATCCGGCCGTTGGCCAGATCATCCGCCAGCATTTGCGCCTCGCGTTTCACAACCGCGACAATCGCCCCGGCTGGCACCTTGTCAATCATCTTCGAAAACGGATGAAACAGATGAACACCCATAAATCTAATCTCGCTCATTAGAGCACTAACCGTTCCACGAACATCTGTCAAGGGCGGGGGTCCCGATTCTCTGGAATAATCAGGAGTTTTCGCACTCCCGCCGCTGGTCTTTTCCCGATTTAGAGTCATCGCCTGGCACGGGACTTACCAACGTGGAACAATCAAAGCCAGTGTGCCAGGCTTCGATGAAACCAGTCACCAATCTTTGATTGGGCGCTGGTCGTTGGGAGGCGGGGCTTGTGGTTTCAACTGGAGAAACTGTTCGTCGCCTTTCTGGGCGTCCAACAATCGCTTTGCCGCTTCCGGGGTCATTTGTCCAGCCGACAATGGCTGACCCTGTTCGTTCTGATTTTCCCGCTTTTCCCCACTTTGTTTCCCGCCTGACGCCTGGGGCTGCGGTTGATTTTGCTGCTGGGCGTTCTGCTGGCCGGATTGGTTCCGTTCGTTTTGATTTTGTTGCTGCGAATTCTGCGGGGACTGCTGCTGGTCCTGCTGACGGTTTGATTTCTGCGGTTGCGATGGATTCGGCTGCGACTGCCGGTTCTGATTCGGTTGCGACTGGTTGTTTTGCGATTGTTGCCGGCTCTGCTGCTTCAACAACTCATACAGTTTCTTCAGCTTCACATCATCCGGATACTGTTTCAATCCGGTTTCCACCGATTCCAGCGCCTGGGGGATGTTGTTGGAAATATAGGAGTGCGCGCCGCCGTTGAAAAAATCATCGGCGGATTGCGCGCGGGCTGTTTGCCAATACGGCAACAGCAGGCTAACGCTGAGGAGGAGTGATAATCGCATCAATGTCCTTCAATTTCTTCATGTAATCCTGGAATTTTTTGGCCGCAATCGGATTGTTCAAACTTTCCATGATTTCCAGTGCGCGGTGATACTCATTGCGCCGGACCGCGTCGTCCGCCGCCAGCTTGGCCCGCCGCATCGCTTCGCGAAGCCCGGCAATCAAGCCAATCTGTTGCTTTACGAAAGCCAGATTATAGGCAGCGTCCGCATCATTCGTGTTCAACTCGGCGGCGTGCCCGTAACTCTTGAGCGCCTGCTGCCAGCGGTCCTCGATCGCGTTCAAGCCCTCCGTGTCCGGCTCGAATTGCATTTCGCCCAGCCGGTACAGTGTGTTGCCCAGATTGTAAAACGCCTTTGCCTGCAAGGTTAAATCCGGCGACAAGGTCGCCATCTGAAAATCGTTCAGCGCCTCGTCATAATTCGTGGCGCGATACGCGGCCGCGCCGGCGTTGAAGACCAGCCGCAGGTCGTTGGTGTTGATTTGGGCCAGCCGCTCAAATTCCTCCAGAGCATTCGTGTAATTGCCTGTATGGTATTGGCGTAACGCGGAGGAGGGCGAGGCTTGGGTAACCATCGGCAGCAACAGAACTCCCATGAGTGCCGCCACGACCGGCGCTTCGATTTTGGACTGTGGACTTCGGACGGTGGACTTTTTTCGTTCCAGCAAAAGCATTTCCGCAAGCAACAAAAGCACCGCCATTGCCAACGGCCACTGGTACTGCTCGTGATAACGGCGCACGAGTCGTTCTTCACCTTCCGATTTTGGCAACGGGGCCAGGCCGCGGTCGTAGAGCATTTCCATCGTGTTCGCCCCGCGCAACGGCAGATAAAAGCCTCCCGTCGCGGCGGCAATTTGCCCTAGTAGCGTTTCGTTCAAATGCGACTTCACGGCATTGCCGTCCGGATCGCGCACCTGGTTGGGATTCAGCAACGCCCCTTGCGTTGTTCCTATACCGATGGTGAATATTTTCAGCCCTGCCCTGGCCGCGTCTTGCGCGGCGGCAAGCGCCCCACCGGAATTGACGTTGTCCTCGCCATCCGTCAACAGCACCAGCACCTTGAAGTGGTCGCCTTCCTTGAACGCCGCTTGCGCGGTCCGGATGGCGGCGGCCAGGGACGTGCCGCCGAGGGGCAGGGTGTTTACGTTCAAATTCTGCACGCACTGTTGAAAGGCCGTGTTGTCGAACGTCAGCGGGCATTCCAAAAACGCGTCACCGGCAAATGCCACCAGGCCGAGCCGGTCCGTTTTCGCCCGCTGCATCAAATCCAGCGCGGCGAGCCTGGCGCGTTCAAGCCGGTCGGGCACAATGTCCTCAGCCAGCATGCTTTTGGACGTGTCCATCGCCACGACGATGTCCAGGCCGCGTTGTTCCACCTTTTGCAAATCAAATCCATACTGTGGCCGGGCCAGCGCGAAAATCAACAGCGCCACGGCGAGCATTAAACAGCCGACCCGGATTTTCCGGCGTGCGGGCGAAACACCAACGGTCAGCCCGGATAACAGGCGCGCCTGAATGAACTGCGCCAGCAATCGCTGCCGCTGTCGTGACGCCCGCCAGAAGAACAACGCCAACGCCGGCAAAACCAGCAAAAGCCAAAGTAAATGTGGCTGACCAAATCTCATGGCAGTTTGCGAAGGACTGTTTGTCCCAAGGTAATTTCAAGCAGCAACAGCACCAACCCGCTCGAAATGAACCACGGAAACAATTCCTGGTATTCCGTGAATTTGTTTACAACCGCTTCGGTTTTTTCCATCCGGTTGATCTCCGCGTAAATTTGCCGGAGTTTCTCGGAATTTTCAGCCCGATAAAACGTTCCGCCGGTCGTTTGCGAAATCTTTTGCAGCGCGTCGTCATCCGGCAAGTAGCCGGGAGGCAATCCCATCGCCTGAACCAACTCGCGGTTGCCCAGGCCGACGGTGAAAACTTTCACCCCCAACGCCGCCGCCGCCGCCGCCGCCGTGTCCGGGTCAATCTGCCCGGAATTATTCCCGCCGTCGGTCATCAGCACGATGATTTTGCTCTTGGCCTTCAAATCGCGCAACTGGTTCAGCGCCGTGACGAGACCGTCGCCGATGGCCGTGGCGTCCGAATTAATGGTCCCGATTTCCAGCCGGTCAATGTTGTCCAGCAAAAAGTCGTGGTCCAGGGTCAACGGCGACGCGAGAAACGCCCGCGCCGCGAACACCACCAGGCCGATGCGGTCGTCAGGCCGCTCCCCAACGAACTTTTCCAGAACGGATTTCGCCAGGTTGAAGCGGCTGATGCGCTGGCCGCTCACCTCGTAATCCGGCGTGTTCATGCTGCCGGACAAATCGAGCGCAACCACGATGTCAATGCCGCTCGCCTTCACCTCCGTCGTGCTTTTTGTCAGACGCGGCTGCGCCAGTGCAAGGATGAACAACGCCAGCACCAGCCAGCGCAACGCCGCCAGCAACGCGCCGACCCGCGACCGGCGCACCCCGGTCAACCCGGCCACCAGCCGCACCGACGAATAAAGAAAGGCCGGCGGTGAACCGCGCCGACCCTTCAGCCACGCCGCCAGTGGCAGCAACAACAACAGCAGCAAGAGATAGGGATGTGCAAAGGTCATGCCGTGGCCAATTGATTTTGGACTGTGAACTCAGGACTTGGGACTGTTTTCGGTTCGGTTTCTTCGACCAATCTGACCGCCGAACCATGCAGTTCGCGCAATTCCGGTTCGCCCGGTTCGTATCTGGCGAATTTCACGAGGTCGCAGCTTTCCAGAAATCTGCCCAGGCTCTCCGTTTGTTCCGGCGACAACAAATCCGTGGCCTGTAATTCATGCAAAAATTCCTCGGTGGTGCGCTCCGGCGCGTGAAAATCAAATTGTTCTTCGAGATAGGAGCGGATCGTGTCGGAGACCAGAATGCAAAACGGTTTGGGCTGTGCGATGAGAGCGAGCGCTTCCTCCAATTTTTGCTTTGCGCGAATGTGCGCCGGGACCGGCGGTTCCACCGGAATTTGCGAACGCCGTTTCTGCCACCAGCACCAGATAAAAATGACCAGGGCAATGATGGCCAGGACCGCAAGCCCCCACCAGACCCAATCCCAGATGTTCGGAATCGGCACCGGCGGCTTGATGTCGCGGATGTCCTGCGTGGCTGAGGCCGGTTGGTTCGTGATCATAAGTCAGTTGTCACGCTCGCCCTCACCCCGGCCCTCTCCCCCGGGGAGAGGGAGCAGCAATTGCGAGGTTCTCATAGCTCGAAAACCCGTTGGGTTCACACCGTTGGCTGATTCTTCGGGCAAAAAAACGAGCGAAAGGCATAATGATTGCGCGGTCCCTGCGGCCGGCAAACGGTTCTCCCTCTCCTGGGGGAGAGGGCCGGGGTGAGGGCGGACGTTCAGCTTTTCAACGCTCATTGCATTCATCCTCTTAATCTCCGTTTCTCCCGTGACTCGAAAAACCGCCCCAGCGCCGCCGCGTACGGTTCGTCGGTGCGCAATTGGATGGAGTCAATGCCCGACGACCGCAATTGTCGCGCGACGTCGGCATATTGCTTTTCCTGCCGCAGCGCGAACGCGTCGCGACTCGCCGCGGGCGCGGTGTTCAGTTCCACAATTTCGCCCGTTTCGGCGTCCTCCAAAATCAACCGGCCCAGCGCGGGCAGTTCCAGTTCGTAGCGATCGGTGATTTGTACCGCGACAACATCGTGCCGCCGGTTCGCCATGCGCAGGGCGATTTGGGTTTGCGGCGGCAGCACCCCGGTGTAGTGTTGCGCGTCCTCACGTGAAAGTCGGCCGGGGACGGCCGACGCTACATCATCCGAAAAGATGAAATCCGAAATCACCACCGCAATCGCCTTGTGCGGCAAAACGCGGCCCATAAACTCCAGCGCGTGGGCCAGATCCGTTCCGCGCCGCTGCGGCTCGAAATACAAGACCTCGCGGATGACGCGCAGCACGTGGCCGCGGCCTTTTCGTGGCGGAATGAACTTTTCCACCTCGTCGGTGAACAACAGCAACCCGACTTTGTCATTGTTGCGAATGGCGGAAAAGGCGAGCACGGAAGCAATTTCGGCGGCCAGTTCGCGTTTGGATTGCTCGCGCGAACCGAACAAGCCCGAGCCGCTTACGTCCACCACCAGCATCACCGTCAATTCGCGTTCCTCGACGAATTTCTTGATGAAGGGATGATTCATCCGTGCAGTGACGTTCCAGTCAATCGCGCGCACGTCATCCCCGGGCTGGTACTCGCGCACCTCGTCGAAATTCATGCCCTGGCCCTTGAAGACGCTGTGGTACTGGCCGGCAAGCGTTTCGGTCACGAGCCGGTTCGTGCGCAGCTCGATCTGCCGGATTTTTTTGAGGATTTCGCGGGGAATCATGGGAAAATTGCCGATTGCCGGTTGCCGGTTGACGAATTTGTGCTTGCGGAACCTCCGGCTTGCGCGAGTGAATCAAGGGCGTAAATTGTCGCCATGGCAGCGAATGAAATTCTTGAACGCATCAGGAATATGCCTGAAAACGAACGCCGCGAACTCGTCGAGCAAATCTTGGATGAATTCACCGAATACGACGATGAGTTAACACCGGAACAAATCGCAGAACTGGACCGACGCGCCGAAGACGCACTGAAAAATCCCGGACGAGGAAGACCGTTCGAGGAAATCCACGAAGAAATGAAAGCCAAATATGGCTGGAAACAGGAAAACCATTCTTGCAAGAACGACTCCACGAGGTAAATTGGTGTTATGAGTGCGACCGAATTGTTCAACGCGGCAAAAGCTCTTCCACTGGCAGATCGGATTGAGCTTGTGCAACGGTTGAACGACGACCTCATTGACGAAGGATATGATCCAGATTTGACGCCGGAACAAGCTGCCGAACTGGATCGCCGTCTTGCCGAATTTGAAAAGAATCCGCGTCGCGGAATTCCCTTGGAACAGGTCAAAGCTGAAATGCGGCAACGTTTCGGCTGGTAATGAAATTCGATTCTCTTTTCGAGCCGGAAGCCAAGGCCGTTTTTTTCGAAGCCATAGTTTGGTATGAGGACAAATCTCCGGGCTTGGGAAAAGAATTTGCCCAAGAAGTTCTTGAGGCCGTGGACCGCGCGGTGACACAACCCGAAATTTTTCGGATGGTGCGTGGTCGCGCGCGCAAGGTCCGCCTGAAACGATTCAACGCATTCAGCATTTACTTTGCGATCAAGGATGACGTTTTCTCGGTTGTGTCTGTTTTCCACAGCGCGCGGAATCCGGCGGAACTGCGCCGACGGCTGAAGTGAACCGCCTTCGAACGTTTTGGCCACGAGCCGGTTCGTGCGAATCTCGATCTGCCGGATTTTTTTGAGAATCTCGTAGGGAATCATACGAATGCGGAATGCGGAGTGGGGAATGCGGATTTAAATGAATGCGCCAGGCGGATTGCCTTCTGCCAGATATTTTTGTGCATCCTGAAGGAAATCATTTTGACAGAATGCTTTTTGCCTCCGGTGTGCCGACGAACCGCCAGTGCCATGGTTCGTAATGGACGCCGCGAGGATTGTTGCGGGGATAGGAGAGTTCAAACCCGAATCGCTCCGCGTCTTTTTCCAGCCAGCGAAAGGCGGGTGTTTCTTCAAAGGGCGGCTCGACGTCACAGGCGGGATGCTCCCCGTCACCCAGGTCAATGGCCAAACCCGTGTGATGTTCCGAAAAACCGGGGCGCGCCACCCAGCGAACGGCCTCATCTTCCGAACCGTATTTCGCTGTCGCCTTCCGAAAAAGCATTTCCTGGTATTCAGCGCTGCGAAAGCCCGAGATGGGAATGATTCCCACGCCGGCAACCGAGGCCTGATCAATCATCTGACGCCAGGCAGCCGCGGCGTCCACCCGCATTTTTACCCGGCGCCCGGATTGCCGGTATTCGCCCACCACCACCAGTTCCGCCTCACTTGCTTCGGCAAACCGAAGCGGGCCGGGTTGCTTTTCAGTATCCGGTTTGTTCATACCGCTCAGTCTCCCGCCTCGTCGACCTTGTGAAAATCAAAGAAGGTCTGGATATCATCGCGGTGAGCGAAACCGCGTTTCCGCTTTTCCTCCGCCAACGCCTCGCTCGCCTCGTCGCGCCAGCCCCGTTTGCTCATGAACGCGTTCCAGACCAGAATTTCCTCGTCATTCGGCCGCCGGCCGTGGCAGAAACACCATTCCAAGATTTCCTCATCCGTGCCACCCTGCAACGTGCGTTCGACCAAGCGGGGATATTCGATGTGAAGAAAACGCACGCAACGGCCGTCCATGCCCGTACCATGATTATAGTCCGCGGGCAATTTGCCTTGCGCGTAAAGGCGGATTTTGTCGAGCACCCGCCCGAAGAAGACGAGGCCGCCAACCTTCTCATATGAAGTGCGCAATCCCTGAATTTTCATTTTGTCTTCAGCTCACGGCACCGGCAGTTCATCAAAAATTTTCTGGACCACCGTTTCACTGGTCTTTTCCTCGGCTTCGGCCTCGTAGGTGATGGCGACGCGGTGGCGCAGCACGTCCATGCCGATGCTCTTCACGTCCTGCGGCGTCACGTAACCGCGGCCTTTCAAAAACGCGAACGCCTTGGACGCCAGCGTCAGATTGATGGTCGCGCGCGGCGACGCGCCGAGCTGAATGAAATCTTTCACCGCGATTTTGTAGTGGTCGGGATCACGCGTGGCGCAAACCAGATCCACGATGTAATCCTTCACCTTGTCGTCCACGTAAATATCGTTGATGACTTCGCGCGCCTTGAGAATTTGCTGCGGCTCGACGACCGCGTGCGTCGTCGGCGTGCCGGAAGTTTTGGCCATCATTTCCAAAATCTTCCGTTCCTCGTCGCGCGACGGGTAACCGATTTTCAATTTCAACATGAACCGGTCCACCTGCGCCTCGGGCAGCGGATACGTGCCTTCCTGTTCAATGGGATTTTGTGTGGCCAGCACTAGAAACGGTTCCTCCAGTTTGAACGTCTGTTCGCCGATGGTGACCTGTTTTTCCTGCATCGCTTCGAGCAAGGCGCTTTGCACCTTGGCCGGCGCACGGTTGATTTCGTCCGCCAGAATCAGGTTCGCAAAAATCGGCCCTTTGCGCGTGCTGAACCCACCGGATTGCGGATTGTAAATCTGTGTGCCGATGACGTCGGCGGGCAGCATGTCCGGCGTGAATTGCAGCCGCGCAAACTTGACGTTGATGCACGCGGCGAGGGATTTGACCGAGAGCGTCTTGGCCAGCCCCGGCACGCCTTCCAGCAGCACGTGGCCGTTGGCGAGCAGGCCGATGACAAGGCGTTCTACCAGATATTGCTGGCCGACAATGACCTTGCCCAGTTCGTTGAATAGTGGATGGGTGAAGGCGCTGGCTTCCTTGACGGTTTCGTTGATGGCAGAGATTCCCGTATTCATTTTTTAAGTGATTGTTACCGATGGACACAAATTATTAAACGTCGTTCAACTAAAAACTCCGGTAGGGCGGGCAGTCCTTCCACACTTCGCGGCGCGCACGGAGCGCCGCCCTACCCACTACGCGCCCGCTAAAATTTCAACCTGTTTTACCGGCAACCAGCCGATGCGTCCCGAACCGTCAGCCACCTGCACCCAGTCATTGCGCCGGTCGAGCACGGCCAATTCCGAACCGTTCTGCGCTTTAAACGCGTCTTGCGCCTCGGCAAAGGGTCCGCTACGCGCGGTGGCTTCCGCTTCAACAACGACCGCGGTTGGTTTTGAAAAATGAATCGTCGCCGCCGCACCCAGACCGGCGCATGACAAAATCGTCAGCATGATAATACCCGACGTCAGACCGCGGAGCCGCGGGCGCCAGACCGGCCGAATCTGCCTCAACGCCAACAGGATGAACGCCAGCCAGAAAGCGACGGCCGCCAGTATCGTCCATTCGTTGAGCGACAAGGTGCCGAGCCAATCTTGCCAGCGGCTTTGGCGCAGCGTCGGGCCGGCGACCTGATTACGCACGAACTCCAGGTTTGCCCGCACTTCAGCATCACGCGGCGCCAGCAATTCCGCCCGCCGATAGGCGGCGATGGCGCGGCCCGGTTGTCCCAGTTTGAATTCCGCGTTGCCGTAATTGAACCAAAGCGCCGGCGAAACCGCGCCTGATTGCAGCATCTTTTCGTAAACAGCGGCCGCCGGGCCGAACTTGCCTTCGGCGTAAAGTTTGTTCGCCGCGTTGAAATCCGCCGTGACATCCGCCGCCAAAAGGTTCCCGGCGAAAAGCAGCGCAAACAGCAGAATGAAAAGTTTGCAGCAGCCGACGTGAGTCGGCTCATTATTTATCAGAGCGACCTGACGTTCGCTGCTGCGAGATTGTGGTTTCATGTCTTCAACTCCTGAAGTTCCGTGATGACTTTTTCAAACTGGCCGACGACTGAATTCAATTCCGCGCTCCCGCGAATCGGCGCGTAGCGGGCCTGATTGCAAAGCTGAAATAATTCCCGGAGACCGTTCAGCATCGTTTCCGGCAAATCCAAAACCGCCAGCCGTACATCCACCACCGACTCGGTGATGGCCGACGCCGGACAATCCAGCCGTTCGCCCAGCTGCTCCTGCAACAGCCGGAACAGCGTGGCGAAAAATTCATCCGGCTGGTTTTCGGCGGCGTATTTTTTCAGGTCGTCCAGGCCGCTGGCAATGAGCGCCGCCACGGCGCGTTGTCGCCGCAGCCGCGGATTGTTCGCCAGATTGTCGGCGCGTTTGCGCCAGACGAAAGCGGCCAGCCACGCCAGGACCGGCAGGGTTTGCAGGATGAGAAATGCCGGCCGGTTGATCAACGGCGGTCCGGCTTGAGCCAGCGCGCCCGGGTCATCCTTGATTGGCAAAATGTCCTCCGGCCGGGCCGGACTCTGCGGGTTGGCAGTTTGCGCGGCAGCGATGGCGGGCACGGGCGTTGCCCCGGTGGAACGAACCGCCAGCGCCACCGGCGGTTCCGTAAGCGTGCGATAGCGGCCGGTATCCGGGTCAAAATAGCTGAACGAAAAAGACGGCAACTCATGGACATCGGAGTTTTGCGGCGCGACAATTTCTTCAAAGGTCCTGGTGCCCTGCAAACCGAGGGGATCGGTGGTCTCCACCCTGGAAGTGGGCGGATAAACGGTAAAGTCATGCCACGCGGACTGGTTGGGCAGCGTCAACGAACCCAGATCGCCCCGGCCGGAGATTTGAATGCGCACCGTGATGGGATCGCCGACGGCGATGTTGGTCGGCCCGGCGGTGACGGCCATGGTGTATTGGCCAATCGCACCGTTGAAATTCGGCGGCACGTTTTCCGCCGGTAACGGTGATGATTCGACCTTAATCTGGTCGGTCGCCAGCGTCACCTGTTTTTGCTGGCCCTGATTGAAGAATTGGTTGAAGAACGCATCGCCACCCTGGTTCGACGAGGGCAGGACGACGACCATGCTGGCGGTAAATGGACCGAGGCTCACGTTGCCGGTTTTGGTGACGGTCAGCGCGACGGAAATCGGAATGACGGTATAGCCGCGGTTGCCGATTTGCGTGCGATACCGCTGACCGCTGGCGTTTTTGCCGAGGACAAACCCGTCGGCCGGAGTGCCAGTGAACTGGATATTGCCGTAATTTTGCACGTCATCGCGCAGATAAATCTCCAGATTGGCGGTGACGGCTTCGCCCACGTAAACCTTGTCCGCGGGCAACGTGAGTTTCATGAAGGCGACCTGCGAACCGGAATTGATTTGCGACGTTGACACCGCGCCGGCTGGGACTACCCGCAATTGCAACGGCTGGCTGGTCAGCGTCTGTCCGTTCACGTCGGCGACGATGGCCGGAATCACAAACTCGCCCGGGCGCTGTGGTGTGACCGAGAAGGCGACGGTAACGGTTGAACTCATCGCGCCGTTCACCCAGCTCACATTCTGCGAGGTGCCGGCCTGGCTGATTTGCAGGCCGGAGACGCTCGGTGCCGGCACGTTCCGGGGTGAGCCGCCTTCAAACGTGAGCGACAGCGTCGTGCTCTGGCCGAGCGTAAGCGTGTCGTTATCCAGCGACGCGGTGAAGCTCGCCGCGTGCGTCGGCGTGGTGCCGAGCCACAACAGGAGAAGGCAAAAGCCAGCAACGACCGGCATCAAACTTAATCTGCGGTCGCGCCAACGGAGAAAACTTTTCCCTCGTAAACGTTCCATTCCAAACACTTTACGTTCCTGAACCACCTGTCCCCATTTAGCAATCGGTTGTCCACAATGGTTTATTTCAGGCAATAGAAAAGACAATTCACACGCCAAAATGTTCACGACCGGAGCGAGTCAATGCCAGAGACGTTCGGACTCCTTTGTCATTAACCATTTATGCCAATCGGGCATGGCGCCAATTGCAACGCCGCTCGACAAAACTTTTTTTCCACGCCATCCTGCCGGGGCATGGCCTTTGAATCGGATTCGCCCCTGGACCGCCTCTGGCAGGAGTACGGCCGGTTGTTTGAACAATGGGACGACCTCACGCTCGCGCGCTGGCTGGCCCAAACACTCGGTCAGCTTGAAGGCCGGGCGTGGCGGTTGTCGCATCCGCTCGTCGGCGCCTACCGGCTGGGGGCGCAACTGGCGCACAACCGGCAAATCTGGTTCAAGCGGCTGGCCACGCCGCCGGCCGCCTACACGGAATCGGCCTGCTGCCGCGCGCCGTTTCTGCCGTTGCTCACCCGTGACGTGCGTGAATCCGGCCTCATCTGCCAGCATTGCAACGAAACGCTGGTGCCGTTCGATGAAATTGCCGACGAGGTGCGCGCCGGCCTTGACGCGTGGGCGAACCAATACGAACCCGTCCACGCGGTCGCCCATTGGGATGACCGCCAACGCCGCCGCGTCAGCAATTACGACGCGACTTATGAGAACGCGGCCAAGGAGGCCGAGCAATGCCTCTCGCGCGCGGGCCGCGAGCTGGCGCCGCAATTGTTGAATCTTTATCCGGCCATCATCTGGGAAGACCAGGACGAATGCCTCGAAGTGCGGCCCGAAGACGTGCTGATTTGATTTATGATTTTCGATTTATGATTTATGATTGGCTCCACGACGGCGTACGCCGCAAAATCGTAAATCATAAATGATTAAATTCATTTTCAAGTGGCTGATCCGGCTGGTCATCCTGGCGACCGTGCTGGTGGTCATCCTGCTGTTGGCGCGCAACGCGATTCTGCGGGTTTATCTCGAACATCAGATTCGCGCCCAAACCGGGCTGGATGCAGAGATTGGAAGCTTTTCCGTCGGCCTGGCCGAGCCGACGGTAACAATCCGGAATTTCCGGCTTTATAATCCGCCGGCTTTTGCCGGCACACCGTTTCTCGATATCCGGGAAATCCATGCGGAATACGACCCCGCCGCGCTGGCCCGGCACGAATTGCACATCACGCTGATGCGTTTCAACCTGGGCGAGCTGGACGTCGTCAAAAATCAGGCCGGCCAGACCAACCTCTTTTCCCTCGGCCTGGCCGCGCCACTGAAAAAAAACGGCGGCAAGGCTGGCGGGACATTCACCAAACAGACCGGTCTCGAATTCACGGGCATTGACGTGTTGAATGTCTCCATCGGCACCGCCAAATACATTGACTTGAACAACCAGCGGAACAATCGCACCCAAATCATCGGCATCCAGAATTGCGTGCTCAAAAATGTGAAGTCACCGGCCGACCTGGGAGGGTTGGCGGCATTCATTGCCTTGCGCAGCGGCGATTTCTTCAGCTCGTTATCAGACCGGAAAAATTCAGGGCCGGGCATCCTTAAACTGCTCGCCCAATAAAATCGCTGCAAGGCAGTGTCTAAATTTGAATTTTAAGCCGAAAGCTGGAGCGCGAGTTGTCCCAAATCTGAGCGTTTCCGACCTGTCCAAACGCTGTCGATTGATGACCATCCGCGCTCCAGAACAAATTAAGACACCGGCCGCCGCCATTTTTGCATTTTCTGCGCGCATATTTTTTTCTAAGCTCGGCGCGTGCATCGGGACCCGCTCAAATCCGCCGCCCGCGTCGTCGTGAAATTCGGCACGGGCGTGCTCACGGACAGCCGCAAGCAGCCCGATCCGGCGCAGTTGGAGCAACTCGTCGCACAAATCGCCGGGCAACGCCGGGCCGGTCGGGAAATCGTGCTGGTCACCTCCGGCGCTGTCGGCGCGGGCATGGGCGTGTTGGGATTGGACAAACGCCCGACCGAACTCGCCGAATTGCAGGCCTGTGCCGCCATCGGCCAGTCGCGGCTCATGGCCACCTACGCCGAACTGTTCGCGCGGCACCACTTGCACGTCGCGCAGGTGCTGCTCACGCACGACGACCTCGAACACCATGAGCGCCACCTCAACGCCCGCAATACCCTCGTCACCCTGCTGGGCCGCGGCGTCGTGCCCGTGATCAACGAAAATGACGCCGTCTCCATGACCGAGTTGAAATTTGGCGACAATGACAAGCTGTCTGCGCTGGTTGCGTCCTTGCTGCCTGCTGACCTGCTCGTGATTCTCACCACCGTGGACGGCGTCCTCGAAAACTTCGGCAAGGCCAATCCCAAAACCATTTCCGTCATTGAACAGATTGATTCCGCCCTGGAAAAAATCGCGCGCGGCACCGACAGCGAAACCGCCGTGGGCGGCATGAAATCGAAGATTGAAGCCGCGAAAATTGTGGTGCGTTCCGGCATCCCGCTCGTCATCGCCTCCGGCCGGAAGAAAAACGTGCTGGCGCAAATTCTCGCCGGTGAAGACGAGGGCACGTTGTTTGTGGCGCCGGAAAAACGGCTTCAGGGACGCAAACGCTGGATTGCGTTTTTTCATCATCCCAAAGGCGTGTTATTTGTGGACGACGGCGCCAAACTGGCTTTGCGCGAGAAGGGCAAGAGCCTGTTGCCGCCCGGGGTCGCGCGCTGCGAAGGCGATTTCGCCGGCGGCGACGTGGTGCGGATCTGCGATTTGAACGGGACGGAATTTGCACGCGGCATTGCGCGGTTCGATTCCGCCGCCGTCCGCGCCCGCAAACTGCCCAAGGAGGAACTCGTGCACCGGGATGACCTGGTGATTTTGTAAATTTGAAAACATTCAACACTCAACATTCAACTTCGAATGCCCAAATTGGCTGCTCCCGGGCCCTGGTCTGATTCCCTTCAATGTTGAGCGTTGAATGTTGAATGTTTCCCCGATGAAAACCTCTGCCATTGAAGATTTATTGAACGTCATGGCCCGGCTGCGCTCGCCGACGGGTTGTCCGTGGGACCGCGAACAGAGCCATCTAACGCTGCGGCGCCATGCCATCGAGGAGGTCTATGAATTGATTGACGCCATCGAAGCAGAGGACGACCACGAAATGGCGGAGGAACTCGGTGACCTCCTGTTGCAGGTTGTCTTCCATTGCCAGTTGGCGCGCGAACGCGGCGCGTTCGATTTCGAAAAGGTCTGTCGCCTGATTGTGGAAAAACTGATTCGCCGCCACCCGCACGTCTTTGGCCAAATTAAAATCAAGGGCGTGGAGGAAGTTTGGGCGAACTGGGAAAAAATCAAGCACGCCGAGAAAAAAGGGACGCGGCATGAACGCGTTTCGGCCTTCGACGGCATCCCCAAACACCTGCCCGCATTGTTGCGCGCTGAAAAACTCGTCAAGAAAGCGCGCAAGGTCCTGGCGGACGGCCACCGGGTTGATGGCCGGGATTCCAAACGGCGGTTTACCAGGACGGCCCTGGCCAGGGAGCTTTTTGAGCTGGCGGAACTGGCACAACGCCGCGGCTGGTCGGCGGAAGAACTGTTATCCGCCGAAACCAAAAAACGGGAACGCGCCTTACGTCGGATGGAAAGCGATAACCGCAAATAAACGAATTTGGCAATCCGCTAATTTCGCTAATTATCGCGAATAGTTCCTCCCAAAATTCAATTCGTGAAAATTCGTGAAATTCGCGGATAAAAACGCTGTGCCTTTGTTTCTTCGTTCCTTTGTTGTTAAAGCGGTTGTATTTGACACCTCAGGCAACTCGCACCACCTTGCGGTGTTGAACCTATTGGCCGGTTTAAATGTCAAATGCTTTGGTTTTTATGAAAACTCGAAACTTTCCAACTCTTCCGCTTACGATCATCGCCCTCACGGTTCTGGCCCTGGCAGCCGGCATCAGCCTGGCACAGGATTCCACAACCTCGACCACCGCTACCACCACCCAGCCGGTGACCACCAGCCAGGCCGCGCCGCAGTTGTCGTACGGTGTGCCGGAGGTTTTGCAGCTTTCGCAGGCGAAAGTCGGCGACAGCACCATTATCACTTACGTCCGGAATTCGGGAAACAATTACGGATTGAATGCCGCCCAGATCATTTATCTGCGGCAACAGGGTGTTTCCGATGCCGTCATCAACGCGATGCTGAACCAGCGTTCGCAATCGGCGCAGACCGTGTCCACCGCGACCACTGCCGCGTCGGACAATTCGACGGCTTACAGTTCCCAAACCTCAACCGCCACGACGACGCCCACCGTGACTGATGTTCAGACCGTTCCGTCCTCGACGGTTTACGTCGTTCCTGACACCCAGACCTATTATTACAACAACTGGCTTTACTCCCGCGGCCCCTACTACGGCTACTATCCGTATTATGGCTATTATTGGCCCTACCCGGCGGTGTCGGTGTCCTTCGGTTGGGGCGGTGGCTGGGGTGGGTATCGCGGCGGCTGGCACGGCGGTGGTGGTTGGCACAGTGGAGGTGGCGGATGGCATGGCGGCGGTGGCGGACACGGTGGCGGTGGCTGGCACCACTAACGAGCTGGAGTGCTGAAACCTCTGTTCAATTATAGCGGCGGTCCTATGACCGCCGCACATTTTTTGCAGAACAGGTAGTGCGCGGCATTCGCCGGGCACCGCTACATCGTTCCTGCGGGGCGGGTGCTGACAAATTCCCGATGCAAGCGGGCGTAAACGCCGTCCTCACGCAGCAAACTTTCGTGCGTGCCGCGTTCGACAATCCGGCCCTGGTCCATGACCAGCACCAGATTGGCTTTGCGGATGGTGCTCAGGCGGTGCGCCACCACAAACGCCGTCCGGCCACGCAGCAAAATTTCCAGCGCCCGCTGCAACCGCGCCTCCGTGACGCTATCAATCGCACTGGTCGCCTCGTCGAGCACCACAATGCGCGGATTGGCCAGCATCGCCCGCGCAAAACACACCAGTTGCCGCTGGCCGAAGGACAGCGCCGCGCCGCGCTCGGCCACCGGTGAATGCAACCCCCGCGGGAGCGCGTCAATAAGGTCGGCGCAGTCCAGCGCTGCCAGCGTCGCCCGCACGTCGGCCTCACTTGCGTCAGGCCGGGCGAAGCGGATGTTGTCCAGCACCGTGCCGAAGAACAGAAAATTATTCTGCTGCACACTGCCCATCTGGGAACGCAATGAATCGCTGGCCACGGTGTTCAAATCCACACCGTCCACCAAAACGCGCCCGCCGGTGGGCAGATAAAATTTTTGCAGCAGCGCCACCAGGGTCGTCTTGCCGCTGCCGGTGTGACCCACCAGCGCCACGGTCCGGCCCGGCTCGGCGGTGAAGGAAATGTCCATGAGCACCGGGCGGCCGGGTTGATACGCGAAATGCACTCCTTGAAATTCCACGCGTCCGGTGATGGTGGGCAATGGTTTTGCGTCCACCGCGTCCTGCCATTCCGGTGGCTGGTCCAGCATCCGGTACAACCGTTCCGCGCCCGCCATCGCCATCAGCGCCTGATTTAATTGATTGCCGATGACCTGGACCGGGTCGAAGAACAGGTTGGCCAGAAAGAAGAACATCACCAGATCGCCCACCTCCATGTGCAGCCAGCCGTGCCAGCTCAATGCCCCATACGCGCTCAACAAAGCCATCGCGCCGAGAAACAACTGGCTTTTCAATTGCAGCAACGGCACGAACACCGCCGAGGCCTGGGCCACGCCCACGTTGTTCTCGCCGTGCACATTGATCAATTTGCGGAAAAACCCGGCGTTGATTTCCTGCCGCACGAACGCCTGCGTCACCCGGATGCCGCTCACCGATTCGGCCAGGGTCGAGGCGACCCGGCTCCAGGATTGCTGCACCATGCGCAGGCGGCGGCTCATTTCGCTTCGATACTTTTCGTTCACCACCCAGATGACCGGCGCCATCAGGAGCATCAGGGAAAACAGCTTCCAGTTGTACCACGCCATGAGCGCCGCCGAACCGGCCATTTGCAGACATTGCACCACCAGCACAAACGCCACGTCCTGCACCCCGGCCCGGACGCTGTCGATGTCCGAGGTCAACCGGCTGATGATGCGCCCGAACTTGGTCTGGTTAAAGAACGACATCGGCATGGTCATCAGTTTGGCGAACAAATCCGACCGCATGTCATGCACGACCGCCTCACCGAGTTCGAGCGCGAATCGCTGGCGGAAATGGAATGCCACCACGGTGAACAGCGCCAGAAGGAAATAAGCCGCGGCATACCGGTAAATGCCCGACAAATCCCGGCCGGCAATCGGGCCGTTGATGGTGCGGCCAATCAGCCACGCCAGCGCCGGCAATTGCAAACCGCGCGTGAAGGTCAGGATGAACAGCCAGTTCCGCCTGGCCGCGTAGGGTTTTGTGTAGCGGAAAATCCGGCGGATGAGCGCCAGTTGCAGCGGCGCCTTGTCCGCCTCGCGTTCCTCCAGCGGATCGTAAAACGTGAGCGCTTCCCGTGTGGAAAGCTCATCCTTGGCAGTTTTCGTCGCCGAAGGTTTTCTATTGGTCCGTTCGCTCATTTCCGATTCATGACTTCGACGTTGGCAGTTGAATGTTCGATGTTTCCACTTGTTCCCGCCCTCGACCCTCGACCTTCGACTCTCGGTTCTCGTCGAGGTCCATGATTTGCAGCAACGCCGTTTCACGATACAGCCCGGGCCAGCGTACCAGTTCCGCGTGCGTGCCGGTCAGGGTCAATTGCCCGTCCTCCAGTACCAGAATCAAATCCGCCCGGCGCAACAGGCTCAGCCGGCTCGACACCACAAACGTCGTCCGTCCCTCCATCGCCTCGCGCAAGGCGGTAACAATTTCGTTTTCCGTCCGCGCGTCCACCGACGCCGTCGGGTCGTCCAGAATGAGAATCGGTGGTTGCAGCAACAACGCCCGTGCCAGCGCCAGCCGCTGGCGTTGCCCGCCCGATAAATCCACGCCCGACTCGCCCAGCACCGTCTCGTAACCTTGCGGTAGCGCCGTGATGAATTCATGCGCCGAGGCAATCCTCGCCGCCCGTTCGATCTGTTCCATCGTCGCATGCGGATGCCCAAAGGCGATGTTTGCCGACACCGTGTTCGAAAACAGAAAGCTCTCCTGATACACAATCCCGATTTGCCGGCGAAAGGCGTCCAGTTCCAAATCCCGCAAATCCCTCCCGTCCGCCAGGATTCGCCCCCGGTGCGGGTCGTAAAACCGCGGGACCAATCCCAGCAACGTGCTTTTGCCGGCGCCCGTCATCCCGAAAATGCCGATGATTTGCCCCGGCTTCGCCTCGAAGGACACGTCCGTCAGCACCGGCTTGTCCGGGTGATAACCGAACGTCACGTTTTCAAAAATCATCCGGCCGGTGAGCCGCGCCGCCGCCAGGGCGCCGGGCTTGTTTTGCACCTCGAACGGCGTGTCCAGCACTTCAAACACGCGCCGCGCCGCCGCCAGGCTCTGCTGCACCGAGTTCGCGATGGTGGAAATGGTCGCCACCTGTCCGGTGAATTGCTGGAGCAGGCCGGCGAACACCACCAGCCCGCTGCCGAGCGGAATCTTCCCGTGCACGTACAGCCAGCCGCCGTAGGCGAACAAAATCACCAGGCTCAACTGCGACAACATCTGTGTGCCCGGCGTGAACACGGACAAATCCCAAAAAATTTTCCGCTGCTGCGACGACACCCGATCGTTCGCCTCCTCAAACCGCCGGACCTGGTGCGACTCGGCGGCAAAGCCCTTCACCGTCTGCATGCCACGCACGCTTTCGCTGAACAGCAAGACCATGTGGTCGGTCAGTTCGCGGTTGTGCAGATAGCCCGGCCGCAGCCGCGCCGAATAAAAATGCGCCAGCCACCACAAGGGCAGTGAGACGCTCAGGCACGCCAGCGTCAACGCCGGATGAATCCGCCACATGAAAACCGCGTAGGCCACCAGCGTCAGAATCATGGTTGCGCCCTGCAACAAGACGCCGTCCACGAACAGCCGCGTGTTCTGGACGTCGCCCGTCACCCGGTTGAAAATCGAGTTGGAACCGTGCACGTCGAAAAAGCTGAAACTCAGGCGTTGCAGCTTGGCGTAAAGCTGCGCGCGCACTTCCGGCACGATTTCCCCCTGCGTCAACCGTGCGGTAACCATGTTGTAGGCGTAGGTAAACGCCGCGCGCAGGAGCGCCTGCCCCACAATCGCCAGCGACAAGGCCGTGACAATCCGCAGCGGTGTCCAGCCCGCTGGCGGCTGCCAGCCGAACGGATACACCGGCGGGGGCAGGGACGAATCCAGCGCATACCGGATCACGTCAATCACCACACCCAGCAGTTTGAGTCCCACGATGCCCAGCAACAGCAGCAACACGCTCAGCACCAGCGACCACAGACAATCCCGGCGGAACCGCCATGCCAACGCCAACAACCGGCGGACGAGTTCCCGTGTGGGATACCGTTCGTCGGCGGACAGATGGTTGACGGTATCAGACATTTTTAGAACCGCCAGAATGCCCCAGCTCAAAGTCGCAATCGAATCAAAAAAATGGAACGAAACGCCGGCCCGGGAACATGGTGAAACCAAATCGCGGAATGAACCGCGCAAAAAAACGATTTGCGCGAATCGGCTAACTTATTTACCGGCAACGTAATTCTTATGTTGACTATTCAAACTTATTATGGTGTAGTTTGGGCATAACAATGAGGAGCATTTTCAAATCCTATCGTTTCGCCGTTTGCGTCGCGGGTTTCGGTTTGGGCCTGCTTCAGCTCCCGGCTGCGCCGTTGACCTGGTTTCCGGGGCCGGCCATGAATGTCGCCGTCAGTGGCGCGGCAACCGCCGTCTCCGGTTTGGGCAACCTGGTGATTGGCGGCGAGTCCTATGGTTCTCCGTCGGGTTATGTGGAAAGCCTGGTGGCCACGAACAAGGTTTGGACGGCGTTTCCAGGGTTCCCCTACGCCACCATCGCGCCGGGCGTCGTGGGAAGCGGCGACCCGATTCTGGTCTTTGGCGGCAACAACGGCACCAGTGCCACCAGCGCGGCATACGCATACAGCCCTTCCGGCGACCCGGTGCCGGCGGTTCCGTCCATGAACGTCGCCCGCGCGTATCTGGGTTACACAACCGATGCGGGCGGCAACGCCTACGCCATCGGTGGCCTCGATGACAGTGGCAATCCACTCGCTTCCGCCGAGGTGTATAATCAGGACACGACCACCAATTGGTCCTACATCGCCAGCCTCCCCGAGGCGCAATACAATTTCCCCGCGACCTTTGACGGCAATAACTACATTTATATTTTCGGCGGACGCACCAACACATCGTCCGGCACGGAAATCACCACCGTGCTCCGCTATTCCGTCAGTGCCAACACTTGGGCAGCGATGGCGCCCATGCCTATCGCCGTCGCCGGCAGTTCCGCAGCGTTCGGCGCTGACGGGAAAATTTATGTCGTCGGTGGCACGTCCGGGGGTGTCACGACCAACGTGGTTCAGATTTACAATCCGGGTGCCAATTCCTGGACCATTTCCACGCCGTTGCCCGAAGCCTTGAGCGCCTCGGCGATGGGGGTGGATAGTCTGGGCCGGTTAATTGTAATGGGCGGCTCGGATGTCAATAGCAACGACGTGGCCGATGTCTGGCGCAGCCAGCAACTGGGCACGCCGGACAGCCCGCCGGTGCTCACCCAATTCCCCGGCACCAACGCTGCCTATGGGGTTGCCTACACTTCGACCATCGCCGCCACCGGCAATCCGCAACCGGTTTACGTGCTCGTCAGTGGCCCCACCAACCTGACGGTGGATTATTTCAGCGGTCAAATCACTTGGACGCCGTCCGGGGCCGATCAAATCGGGGCCATCCCCGTGACCATTGCCGCCACGAATTTCGCCGGTTCCACCTACTGGACGTTTACCATCAACGCAGCCCCGCCACCGCCGGTTGTTCCGACCAACCTGACGGTCGTAGCTGTTGACGACACCTCGGTGACACTGGCGTGGGACCCCGAAAGTCCGTTGGTGGGACCGGTGACTTATGTCGTTTATTGGAAGCATTCATCGGGAGGCCCGCATCCGATCACGATATACACCCCGATGGCCACCAATTCCAGCACCTCGGTGACCCTCGGCTTGACCAAGGGTTCCAGTTACGCCTTTGTCGTGACTGCCTCGGCCAATGGACACACCACCGGTTATTCCCAAGCCATCAGCGTCACCGCGACCAGCCCGCAACCACCGACCAACTTGCACGTCGCCGGCTTGACCTCGACGACACTTACGCTGGCTTGGGATGCTTCGCCAGGCCCGGCGCAAAACCCGGCATTTTCCGCGATCACCAGTTATTCTATAGCGCAATACATTCCGGTTTATGGCGGGTATTCCTTGATTTACAAAGTAACCGGAATCCCCACCACCACGCTCACCGGCACCGTGACCGGCCTGGCTCCTGGGACGTCGGCATTTTGGACCGTGCAAGCGTTCGACGGACAGGGATTTGGGTCGTCGGTGCCTTATCTTAACATCATTGCCGCGTCGAATCCACCGCCGGCGACGGTGACGGCCACCGCCACCTCGCCACCCGCGAATGGACAATTCCAATTCACCGCCAGCGGCGCGGCTGGCCAGACCGCGTTTGTGGAAACCACGACCAACCTGTCCGACTCGACCAGTTGGACGTTGCTGACCTCATTCATGCCCACCAACAGCCTGTTCACAATCGTTGACACGAACAATGCGCCGGGCGCCGCGCGTTTCTACCGTGTCACCCAGCCGTGATTGCAGCGGTTGAATTCATTGGCTTTCCACGCGGAAAAATCCGCCGGCGCCGGCCAGCGGCAATGACATGCTTTGCGCGTTGGTCGTCAGTACGTCGCTCCAGGTTCCTGCCGACAGCGCACTTGTTTCCTGCAACAAAAACGGCGCCGTGCCGCCCGTCCAGCTCAGGTTTACATTCGTCCCGGTCACCGAGATGGACAAACTGATGCCGGTGGTCGCGGTATACACCGCCGCGTCGTAGGCCACGGCATGCACGCCGTCGGCGGCGCTTAATTCCAGTGTGTAAACGCCCGGCGCACTGAACGTCGCCGTCGTGTTCGTCTGCGCCGCATTGCCGAATGTCACCGTGGCCGGTCCCGAGTATTGTTTCCACAGAATCGGCGGCGGCGTGTTGCTGTCCGTCACCACGCCCGGCAGGGTCACCGGCACGCCGACCGGTACAATCCGGTCCGGCCCGGCGTACGCCACGGGCGCGCCCGGTGAGCGCGGCCCCTCGTTCGGTCCGGTCGTCTGGATGACCTCGAAATTTGTGGCGCTGATACCGGTTAAATCGTTGAAACAATTCGGCGGCCAGCGATCGTCCGGCGTCACCGAAATTGAAAAGTAATTCCCGTTGTCGGCCACCATCGCGCCGTATTTTTTCAGCGCCCGCAGCACCGCCTGTTCCTCCACCGGCCAATTGGTCGGAATGACAAACCCTGCTTTCAGGCGCAATCGCTGGCCCATGGAGGGCAAGTTCACATTCGTGTTACTGGAAGCCGAAGCATAATGCGTGGCCGGATAGATGTAATTATTGTACAGGGTGCGTTTGACGACCAGCCGGCACGCATGCTCCACCATGCCGCGTTCGGCCTCATCATAGCGCACCAGCGCCGGGAACATCGGAAACCCGGCCGCATCACCCGAAGTCAGTCCCGCCGGCCGCAGCCCGTTCGTGTTCAGATTGAAGATCGCGCCGTTGGCCGCCTGCCAGTTGGTACCGACCAGTTGCGCCTGCCACGTTTCCCAGGAAAAACCCGCGCCCGGCTGGACGACGATGGAATGCCGGTCGCCGCCGGAGTTGGTCTGCCATTGATACAACGTCTGGCTGCCGGTGCCCACCGGCCAGCTCTCAATCGGCATGTTTGTCGGTATCGGATACAGGCCGTAAGGATAAGTCCCGCCATTCAAATCTGAATCATCGGGATAAGTCACGAACTGAATCGGCACGAGCGGCTGGCTGTCCGGCACCAGCACATAATTCATCTCGAACTCGGGCGTCAATACCGCCCGGCTTGTGCCCAGGTCCGAAATAATCTGTGCGATCATTGCCGTCGAATTCGACAGCACCGGACGGTTGGAGATGCATTCGTTCCAGGGATTGGTCACCGGAAATATCTGCAGGGCCGACACCACGGCGTCGGCCTGGTTGGTGTCGAACAGGATGGCGTTGGTGACCGCCGGCAGCGGTCCGAGTATGCGCCCCTCCTGATTGATTCGTACCGCGCCAGCCGGCGGACAAAAATCGAGCAAGACCAGCAGACCGAGTCCTCCTGTTACAACGTAATTCTTCATAAATACCAGCGGAACCTTTCCGCTGGCGAAATTGCAGCACAAAAGACGCCAGCCGTTCAGGAGACGTAAACCGCACCCGGCAAATGAAACTCCCTCCAACGCGCGGTCGGGAAAGCCGATGGCAAATCCGGATTTGGCTTATGGCTTTTGCAGCCGATAGAAAACCGTATCGGTCGGCGAACCGACCGTGATGAAAACCGTGGTTCCGTTGGTCTGATATTGCGAAGCCGGGACCTGGCTCCAGACCGGTGGACCACCGGTCAAAGATGAACTGCTTTGCAACAGCCAGCCCGGCGGCGTGGCCGGCCAGGACACCGTCAACACATTGTTGGTTTGCGTGATGGAGAGGGTTGGGATGGGGGAAACCTGCGACAGGACGAGGGCGCTGTAAGGCCCGATGGTGATGCTGGCCGTGGCCGGGCTGCCATTGGCCGTGACAGTCGAGCTGCCGATATTCCCATAGTCCGGGCCGTATGTGGTGGAGTCACTGTTCAGTTGAACATACCAGTTGCCCGCCGCCGGAAAGGTCAGGGTATAATTATTGACGGTGTTACTGGTGAAGTTGCCAACCACAACCGCGCTCTGGTTCGGGTTGGCGGAAGTCCAGCGATTAAAAGCGATCAACTTGTTGACGTTGTCCACGGCGAGCATGGTGCAACGGTCGCCTTCCAACCCCGGCGTCAGACCCTGCAAATTCCGGCGCGCGCTGATGAGATCGTGGTAGAACTGGACGATGTAGCTGTACGTGTTCGTCTTGCTCCAATCCACGTTCCGGCCGGAATTGAACTGCTGGTTTTCGAGCATTTCCTGACCCTGAAAAATCATCGGCACGCCGGGCGCGGTAAGCGTGATGGCCGACCCGAGCGTGGAAAGTTTTCTCGCCCGATAGCTGTTCGGCGTGACCGGGTCGATGGCCGTTGGCAAGCGGACGTGGGTGGAACCATTCAAGTCTCCGACCACGTCGTGCGATTCCAGGTATACCACCCGCAGAAAACTGGCCGTGCCACCGTAGCTGACATTGTTTTGCACGTCGTTGGCGATGGTGCTCAGGTTGCGGCTCGCATCCGACATATTGGTCAACACCGGCGTGAAATTATACGGATAACCGGTGTCCCAGGAACTGTCGAAGCCCCACGTGTTATAAACATCCTCGGCGATGCTGATTTTGCCGGTGTAATTGGTGTGAGTCATCGCGTTGATGGCGGTCACCAGATTGCCGGCGGCGGGAATGTAACTGTTGTCATTGCCGTGGGTCAGGGTGTACACCGAGTCCCAGCGGAACCCGTCCACGTGACATTCACTCAACCACATGGCGATGTTGTCCGAGATGAAACTGGCCACCTGATTGCTGCTGACATTGGGCCGCGTGGCGCCGTAGGAAGTGTTTTGCAGGTTGAAATTGCTTTGAAAGAAGTAAATCCCGCCGCCCCCGACCGAGTTGCTGCCGGACCAGCCGTCGAAGTTCCACATATCCAGAAGACTCGGCCCGTAATGGTTGTGGACGACGTCGAGCAGCACAGCGAGGCCCCGGGCGTGGCAGGCCTGGACAAAGGTTTTCAGGGCATCCGGCCCGCCATACTGGGCATTGTCCGCCGCGAATAATTGGGCCGGGTCATAGCCCCAACTGTTGCCGCCGTTGCCAAACTCCATAATTGGCATCAGTTCAACGGCATTGACGCCGAGGTTCTTCAAGTAATCCAGCTTGTTCGTCGCGGCAATAAACCGGTTGGGCGACGTACTGGATGGAAATGTGCCCATGTGCAATTCGTAAACGAACAAGTCATTCAACGACGGGTTGGTGAAATTGTCGCCGTTCCAGTTGAAAGCGGTCGGGTCGTAAATAATGTCGTTATTCCCGCTGCCGCCGCCGGCATTCACCACCCAGCGCGACCGGGGATCGTGCTTATAATTACCCGTGCCGTTGTAAGTAATGTAGTACTTGTACTGCTGGCCCGGTGAAGCACCGGCCACGTCCGCCGACCACACCCCGGTCGGAAGGCCGTTGGACTGTTCCTCGGCCAGCGGCGTTGCCGAAGTGGACCAGCCGTTGAAGGCGCCCGGCGTCGTTACGTTCGTGGCGTTGGGCGCCCAGACCCGGAAAGTGACGCCTGTGCCGGAAGCGTCATTATAAGGCGTGGAACCCCAACCCGGACGGGTGGACTGCGCCTGCGCCGTCGCAGCCATCGCCAGCGCGGCAAAAAACAGCGCCAAAGGAACGGTACGTAATTTTGAACTTGCGGAATTCCGGCCATCCACAAGGCTCGAACTGCTTGGGAACATCATCAGATAATAGCGCAGAATGACCGCTGCTGCCACCGCATGAACATGGGGGCAGCGGCGATTAAAAGCCTTTAAGCCTTAGACAGATTCACAGAATAAAAATCATGCTGACCATTCTGTTGATTCTGTCAAAAAACGGGGGCGGGTGGGGCGAGGTACTGTCGAACGCGCTCTTTTTCTGACAGAAATTAAATCTGTGGTAGTCTGTGTCAATCTGTGGCCGCAAATCGACCTTCGGTCAGCCTGGTTTTTGTCGCGCGCTGGGTTGCGTTGCTCGCGCTGGGGTGGAGTGGACTTTCGTCCGGCCTGGCCGCCGGCACCTCGTCTTCGGCAACAACACCGGTCTATGACTATGCCGACCCCAAATTGCTCACCGGCACTCTTTATGCCATGGGTTCGGATCGGAAAACGGTTTTATTCACTTTCCGGCGGACGGCCACCCGTTCCGGTTCCACAGTCCGCGTTGAGCGGCAATTTCTCGGCACCAATGGCACAGTGGCCGCCGTGGAAAAAGTCCTCTACGAATCCAATCAACTCGTTTCCTTCGAAATGCAGGATTTCCAGGCCAGCTTCTCCGGCGCCATTCACGTTGAGCCGGATCCGGAAAACCCGGCCCGGCAGGACATCTTTATCAGCCACGCCCACGGCCTCCATCCTCCGAAAGGCCGCCCCCGGACGCTCCCGCCCGATACCGTGATTGACGACACTTTGTATCCCTTCATGCTGGCCCACTGGGACGATTTGATGCGGGGCAAAGCCGCCGGGTTCCACTTCGTTTCCCTGGATTGGGAACGCACCTTTGAGTTCGAACTGATGAAGACCGGAGAATCCGTGCAGAACGGCCAGCCGGTCGTACTGTTCACGATGAAACCCGCCAGCCTGTTCATTGCGCGGCTGGTGAAGCCGCTCCTGTTTACCGTGCAAAAAAATGACCCGCACCGCATTCTGTCCTACACCGGGCGCACCACCCCCCGCATCCAGAAGGGGAAAGCCTGGAAATATCTGGATGCCGAAACCGTCTTCGATTACCAAGCCATGGATGAACACCGATAAACACAGATCAGAAGGGGTAGGGACGGCTGGCTCAGCCGTCCGGTCGTCTCAGCGAGACGACCCTGCCCACGAAAAAAAACTTTGTGTTCTCTGCGTTCTTTGCGGTTAAAACCTTGGCGTCCCCTGCGGCTCTGCGGTTAAAGCACTGATAATGCCGCCTTTAAGCTGGCGCGACGATTGCTGGTAAGACCGCCGTGGTGGAGACTTATGAAACGGCAAAAGGAGAATCTTTTGCCCCATAGGCTGCTCCCTGAACGAAACAAAAGAACCAATACAAATCAACCGGGCCGCCGCCTCACATAACTTTATGAACAGTCAGGACCAAAGAAATTACATATCCGTCGGGTCATGGATGGGCATGATGTTCGTCACCGCCATCCCGGTGATTGGTTTGCTGATGGTTCTCGTCTGGGCCTTCACCGGCGAAAATGAGTCCCGCAAGAATTATTTCCGGGCCATTCTTTCCTGGATATTGATTTTGGTGGTCCTGGGCGTCGCCCTGATTTTCGTGGTCGGGTGGCTGGGCGGCGAACCGGCCCTGCAGAAGACGATTCAGGATCACAGTCTGCCCCACACCCAATGACCACGGGTTCGCCCCGCTAATCGTGGGCTTGTTCGCGAAGCATTCGCATCCTGCCTGTCGCGCCGAAGTCCTCGGCGCAGGCGGATGCGTTCTCCGCGGTTAAAACGGGTTGAGAGTTGAATGTTGAATGTTTTTATCCTTCAGCCTTTGATTAAATCCGTGTTCATCCGTGTCCATCCGTGGTTAAAAAAATCTTTGCATTCGCTGCGGTTTAAAAATCCCGTCCAAAAAATGAATAATAACCGGCTGTATTTCCGGCGTCGAAAACATCGGGCCATCGTGACCGGCTCCGGGCACGATGATTAATTGATTCTTTACCCCCGCCCGGTCCAACGCGGCATGCAAACGCTGGCTCTGGGCTATCGGCACCAGATCGTCCTGGTCCCCCTGAAGGATCAAGACAGGCGGAGCGGCTGCGCTCACATAAGTGATGGGGCTGGCGGCTTTTGCCTTGCCGGCGGATTGATCCAACGGCGCGCCCAACAGTTTGGGTTCGGCATCCTGCCAGGTTTCAATGCCTCTCTCTGAATGAATCGTCTGGAGATCGTCCTTCATGCCATTCAAATCCGCCGGGCCGAAAAAATCCAGTATCGCCAGCGGTTTGATGGCGGGGTTGGCTCCAAAATCCCGTTCCTGGCGGGCCAGCCCCAAGAGCAGCGCCAGATGTCCGCCGGCCGACCCGCCGCCCACCACGAACCGCCGGGCATCCACCCCGTAATCGGCAGCATGCGCCAGGATGAAATTCATCGCCGCGTTGCAATCCTGAATCTGCGCCGGAAACGGCGCCTCCGGGCTGAAGCGATAATCAATGCTGGCAATCGCATAACCGTGCCGGACCAGATATTTGACGTTGTCGCATTCCTTGCTCCCCATCATCCACGCGCCGCCATGGATCCAGAGAATGAGCGGGCAAAGTCGGACGCCGTGGTTCCGGGGGAGGTAAAGATCGAAGTTCTGATTCGTCGTCGGATGGCGGACGTAAGGAATGTTTCTTTCTACCGCGGCTTCACCGTACGGGCTGGAGGCGGGCAGCGTTTCGAGCGCAGCGGGGGTATTGGACGACAACGGTTGCGCCAATGCCCCAGGAGCCGGCAACAAGATCAACGCCAGGACCAAGCGGAGGCAAGCGGTTGTTTTCATGAACGGCAAAAATTCTACCTGAGCCTCATTTTTTAGCACCCGGAATTTTTTGGCCGCCAAAAAGCGCCTGAACTTCCACCACGGATTCACACGGCGTAAAGCCGCGTGGCGGCCACGCCGCTATACGCGGATAAACATGGATTAAAACCAGGGAAATAGGAATTTGCCGGGTGGGGCGAGGCTACAGACGAGCCGGCCTCGGCACGACAACTGCGGCCATAAATCTGTGTTTATCTGTGTCCATCTGTGGCTGAAATCCTGGTGCGCCTGGCGTCCTGGCGGTCGAAAATTTCTGCCGTCCGCAACCGACACAACTTGCCTGCGGCACGCCCGGTCGGCCATTATACGTCACCCGATGACCAAACATCCTGCCGGATTCATTTTGACCGCGCGCCGGGTTGTGCTGCTCGCGCTGTGCCTGTCCGTCTTCCCCGCGGCCCGGGCCGGCGACGTCGCGCGCCCTGCCACCACCGCCGCGTATGACTATGCCGAACCCAAATTGCTCACCGGCACCCTTTATGAAATTGGGTCGCACCAGAAGAAGGTCCTGTACACGTTCCGGCGGATTGCCGTGCAGTCCGGGGCTGTCGTTCATGTCGAACGCCAATTTTTCCGCACCAACGGTCTCATGGCCGCCGTGGACAAAGTTGTCTATAAATCCAATCGGCTCGAGTCCTATAAAATGCTGGAATTCCAGGCCCGGGTTTCCGGCGCCGTCCGGATTGCGCCCGATCCGAAGGACCCGGCCCGGCAACAGATTTTCATCAGTTACGGACCCGGCCTGGTTCCCCCCATTGGCAAGCCTCAGAACCTCCCGTCCGGCATCGTGTATGATGACACACTGTACCCGTTCATGATGGCCCACTGGGACGAATTGATGCGCGGCAACACCGTCAATTTTCGCTTTATTTCCTTTGAATGGGAGCGGACCTTTGCTTTCCACTTCGTGAAGATCGCGGAATTTGTGCAGCACGGCGGGACGATGGAACAGATCCGGATGGAGCCGGACAACCTGCTGGTCGCCGAGCTGGTGGACCCGCTCATCTTTACCGTGGAAAAAACCAGCCCGCACCACGTTCTCTCTTATGTCGGGCGCACCACGCCCCGCATCCGGAAAGGCGAAGCCTGGAAATATCTGGATGCCGAAACCGTCTTTAATTATCCAGCCACCGATGGGCTCAGATGAAACGCAGAGCCCCGAGGCCGGAAGTCAGAAGTCCGACGTCAGATCTCCGTCCTCCGTTCTTCGGCTCTCGACTTTCGACCCTCGTCCCTCGACCGGCCCCGTCAAGGGCATTCCCAATTGACGCACAACCCGGACCCGGAATAGCCTCGAAATCATGTCGAACCGACCGTTGATTGGGAACCGCGCGAAGCTGGACCACGAGCACAACCTCCCGGTGCGGCGCATGAATCGGCGGCGATTCCTCGCGCTTGCCGCCCTCACAACGGGTGCGCTCGCGGGCCTTCCCGCCTGGGCGCAGGAGAGTGCGACGAAAATCCGGCTCTCTCTCGGAAGCGCGGCGGCCAGTGCCGTGCCGGTTGATTATCTTGGTTTCAGTTGTGAAACGGCACAGTTGGCTGACCCGGCCTATTTCGCCGCCGACAACCGGGAGCTGGTGTCGCTCTTTAAGGCGCTCACGCCCGAAGGCATCCTGCGCCTGGGCGGAAATTCCAGCGAGTTTTGCTGGTGGAAAGCGGCGCCGGCCGACCAGCCGCCGGAGTTGCCCGAGTCCGCTCGCCGCGCGGACAACTGGATGCCGCACTCGTTCACCGCCATTGAGCCGGTCGCCGTGGATTCCCTGGCAGATTTCTTGAAGGCGACGGGCTGGACGGCCATCTATGGCTTGAATCTCGGGACCGGCACGCCGGAGCGGGATGCCAACGAGGCGGCCTACGTCGCCCGGCGGCTGGGCAAGCGGTTGCGCTTTTTTCAGATTGGCAATGAACCGGAGTATTACCGCGATGCCAACAACCGCTTGCGGCCCCAGGACTGGGACTTTGATAAATATCTCGCTCAATGGATGACGTTCGCCAGGGCGGTCATCGCCCGCGTGCCGGAAGCGCGTTTCGCCGGGCCGGACGTCGGTTCCAATGCGGAGTGGGTTGTCCGTTTCGCGCAGGAAGCGCCGCGACGGCTGCCCGGCCGGATTGTGGCTTGCACCGGGCATTATTATGCGATGGGACCTCCGGACAATCCGCGCGTGACCGCCCAGCGGCTGCTCGTTCCCGATCCCAAGGTGGACCGGGAGGTGCCGCGCATCATCCACGCGGCCGAAGAGAATCACCTCGTCTATCGAATGACCGAGGGCAACTCCTGTTACCGCGGCGGCAAGCCGGGGATGAGCAACGCCTTCTGCTCGGCGCTCTGGGCGGCGGATTACCTTCTCAAACTGGCCGGTTTTGGCTGTGCCGGGGTGAACCTTCATGGCGGCGGCGCCGGTGTGATTCGCAAGTCCCTCGGCGGACATCTGCCGGGAGCGCAGCTTTCCCCCGACGCGGCTGCCATCGCCGCCCAAGGCAGTTTTTACACGCCCATTGCCGGCAGTCGCGAAATGGGCTTTAGCGCCCGGCCGGTCTTCTACGGCATGAAATTGGCGGGCGTCCTGGCCGGAGGCCGAATGCGTTCCGCGCAATTCGATCAGCTGCCGGCCAACGCCGGCGCCTATGCGGCGGAGATGCCGGACGGGAGCACACGTTTGGTTCTGCTCAACAAGGATGCCAGCCGGAAGCTGGAGATTTCCATTGAATCTCCCCACGACGCCAGGCTGTGGCGCTTGCAGGCTCCGGGGTTGACGGCCATTTCAGGCGTAACGCTGGCGGGAGCGGAAATCAGGCCTGACCAGGCGTGGCATCCCGCTCAGGAAGAGCGACTCATCAGCAAGGACCACCAGGTGCAACTCACCATGGAACCCGCGTCCGGGGCCGCGCTGTTCTTTCGAGGAAACCTTTAGAGTGCCGCTTTTGGGGAAGGTTGATGGTTGATCCGTCTTCGCCGAGGCTACGACGGGACAGGGAGTTGAAAGTTGAGTGTTCCGGGCCACAGATGTTCACAGATGAAACACAGACAACGCAGACCGCATCTCTGACAGAATTTACAGAATCAACCGGACAAAATTTATCCTGACCATTCGGTTCATTCTGTCGAAAAATCAGAACCTTGGCGTTCTTCGCGTCTTGGCGTGAACCTGCTTTCTCCCCTTGGCCGGTTGGATGTTGAATGTTGAATGTTTTTTCCCTTGGCCCGTTTTGCGCCTTTTGTGCCTCTTTGCGGCAAAAGATCCGTGTCCATCTGTGTTCATCCGTGGTTGTTAATTGGCTGAGCGTTGAATGTTCCTTTGTGTTCTCTGCGTTCTCTGCGGTTAAAAATCTTGTCGTCCTGGCTGTTCACCCGTATCAAAAGTCCATCCATGAAGACCGCTCTCTTCTGGTTCGTGCTCGCCACCGGCCTCTGGTTCACGCTTTCGTTTGCGCGGGCCGATGAACCGGTCATGGCCGCGCCAACCCATTCCCAGATCAGCAGCACCAACGTCTCCACAGTGGCCGTGCCGGTCCCGGGCGAAAAAGCCGTCCGCCGTTACCACGCCACCGTCGCGGTCGGAGTCGCCGCCATCATCTGGAGTTTTTTGTCGCCCGCCCTCTTTTTATTTACCGGCTGGTCCGCCCGGATTCGGTCCTGGGCGGAGCGGCAAAGGCAAAACTGGTATTTCACTTTTGTTCTCTACGGCCTTGCCTTTGGCCTGCTCTATTTCTTCGTCAATTTGCCGTTGAACTTTTACGCCAGCTTCGTCTTTCCCCATAACTTCGATCTGACCAATCAAACCTTCAGCCGCTGGCTGGGTAACACCCTCAAAAGCGCGGCGGTGATGATGGTCGTTGGCCTGGCGGTGGGCTGGATTCCGTTTCTAGTCATTAAAAAAAGCCCGCGCCACTGGTGGCTCTATCTGGGTTTGCTGGTGCCGCTGTTCATGACGATCCAGCTCTTCATCCAACCCGTCCTGATTGACCCGGTGTTCCATCAGTTCCGGCCGTTGTCGGACAAAACCCTCGAAGCCAAAATCCTTGCCCAGGCCGCGCGCGCCGGCATCGAAGGCAGCCACGTTTATGAAGCCAACCTGAGCCTCGACACCAAGCTGGACAACGCCTACGTCACCGGGCTGCTCGGCACGCGACGCATTGTATTTTGGGACACCACGCTGAAGGATCTCAACGACGATGAACTCCTCTTCATTTTGGGACACGAAATGGGCCATTACGTCCTTCACCACGTCATCAAACTCATCGCCTTTGCATCGCTCCTTGCCTTCCTCTCGCTCTACGTGGCGTATCGGCTGGCCGGACCGGTGATTGGCCGGTTCAAAAACCGGTGGGGCTTTGACACGCCATCGGATTTTGCCGCGCTACCGTTGTTCATTCTTGCGTTCCAATTGCTGCTCTTCGTGGACCTGCCGGCCTACATGGCTTTCAGCCGCCATATCGAACACGAAGCCGACCGGTTCGGATTGGAACTGACCCACAACAATCACGCCGCCGCCACGGCTTTTGTAAAACTGGTGCAAAAAAGTGTCTATGTTTACCAGCCAGCGCCCATCATCCAATTTTGGTACGGCTCCCATCCCACCGCGGCGGAACGGATTGAATTCTGCAATCAATATCGTCCCTGGGAATCCGGCCAGCCGTCCAAATACCAGCAATACTTTAAGTAACCGAACACTGAGCCTGAACCGCGGATAACGCGGATTCCGCGGATAAAGCATCATTGCCGCCAAAAAAGCGCAAACGCGCATGAACTTCAACCACGGATTCACACAGATAAACACGGATAAAAAAACGGGAGAAAGAGAATTTGAAGGCAGGGCGGAACTGCCGCTCCGCCAAGCCGTGCAGCAGCACGGCCGCATCGAAAAATGAGGAATCCGTGTTCATCCGTGTCCATCCGTGGTTAAAACGCTTGATCCGGATCGCCTTTCTGATCAACCCGCTCGCGAAAGCTTTCGGGGTTGATCCGGGCGTGCCGAAGAAGTCCAAAACATCGAAACGCTAGTCCCGTGACGCAAAAGCCGTAAGACAGGATTGACAGGACTCCATTCCTTCTGAACATCCTGACCATCCTATCCCAAATTCGCCATTCGCAATTCCCCTTGTTTTCGTCACTGCGCCTTGTGCCAGCGACGACAGGGGCGGACGAGAAGTGCGCTGACGCCGACGACCAGCAACCCAAAAACCGAGGGTTCCGGCACTGGCAAGGCCACACCCTGAAAGGCCAGTCCAACCGGAGCATTGAAGCCTGAGGCGAAGGTGCTTCGCACTCCGCCCGGCGAAAATTCATAGATGTTACCGCTGCCATCCGCTTCAAACAGGTCGCCGGCACTGTTAAAGGCCAGTTCATCAGGGGACAAACCGGACGCAAAGGTGGTTTTCACTCCGCCCGGCGAGAATCTATAGATGTTGCCGCTGCCGTTATCCGCCTCAAACAGGTCGCCTGAACTGTTAAAGGCCAATCCTCCGATGTAACTCAACCCTGAGGCGACAAAAGTGCTCTGCGTTCCGTTTGGCGTGATTTCGGTGATGGATTCGTTGCCGTTGCCGTATCCAGTCCCCACAAACAAATCACCCGCGCTGTTAAAGGCCATTGCCTGAGGAGCAGGGGTCACAGTGGCGAAGATGCTTAATACTCCGCCTGGTGTGTATTCATAGATATTACCGCTATGGTAATCCGTCTCAAACAGATCGCCCGCGCTGTTAAACGCCAGTCCTTTAGGGTCCGGCCCGGAGGGAATAGTGCTTTGCACTCCAGCTGGCGTGATTTCAGTGACGTAGCCTCCGATCCCAGCGTCATCAAGACTATTCGCCACAAACAGGTCGCCGGCACTATTAAAGGCCAGTCCATAAGGAAAATTCTGCCCGGTGGCGGTGAAAGTGCTTACCGCCCCGCTCGGCGTAATTTGATATATGCTGCCCGGGTTGATGCAACTCGTGACAAACAGATTCTGCCCCGGCGCGCTGGCGGCCATCAGCAGGACTGCTCCGGCACAGACGATTCCGCTGAATGACTGACTCGCCGCGTGAATGATGAATTTGGATTTCGTTTTCATAGACTTCGTTTTTTGGATTTGCTTTGTTTGGGAGGCAAACTGACTCCGGCAAGATAGGTATCTTAATGAAGCGCATAATTGATGTCAAGAGTTAATAATATGATAAACAGGGAAACTGGGTCTCTGCGGTTAAAAATCCGTTTGCATCCGCGTTCATCCGTGGTTGTCAGTTGGTTGAGTGTTGAAGGTTGAGAGTTGAATGTTTCTCCGCGTTCATCTGCGGTTAAAATGTTTTGGTCTGCCTTCGCCTTTATCTTGTCACTCGTCACCCGTCACCTGCCTGCCGGGCCATAGCTTCGGGGCGAAGGCCGGTCACGAGGATTGGGCTTGATCCCAATCCGCGATCTGATCAATTGATCTGGGCGTGCCGAAAAAAGCCACATCCGCCAAACCACGCCCGCTTTACCGAAGACCGCCGCCGAAACCCCGGAGCGCGGAGCATCGCTCCGCACGAGCGAAATCCACCAACCCGCAGAGCAATGCTCCGCGCTCCACCGAATTCCGCCATCCGCACTTCCTTGCTTCGACTCATTTCACCCTCCGCGAAGACGGCTCCATCGTTACCGGGAGGGACGGCGTGTCGCCGTCCCAAATCAAATCCGATAGTCAGGGACAGCGACACGCTGTCCCTCCCAGTTTAATTTTCTCCTCCGACTCCCCCTTCATCCGCCTCTATCATGGAAATTGTCTGGAGCTTTTAGACGCGATTTATGCCACATACGGCGACGCCGGCCGCTTCGACGCCATCTTTGCCGACCCGCCTTACTTTCTCTCGAATGGCGGTATCACTTGTCACGCCGGCAAAATGGTTAAGGTGGATAAGGGCGACTGGGACGTCTCACGCGGACCGGAACTGAACCACGAATTCAACACCGAATGGCTGCGACGCTGTCAGAGAGTATTGAAACCCAACGGTACGATTTGGGTGACCGGCACGCACCACGTCATTTTCAGCATCGGCTACGCGCTGCAACAACTCGGATTCAAGATTCTGAACGACATCGCCTGGGAAAAACCGAATCCGCCGCCGAACCTGAGCTGCCGTTATTTCACCCACTCGACAGAGACGGTGTTGTGGGCCGCGAAAAACGAGAAAAGCAAACACGTCTTTAACTACGCCGCGATGAAAGCCGTCACGGGAAAGCAAATGAAGACAGTATGGCGTGACGTCGGAGGACAGATGACAGACGACAGAAGTCAGAATTCCGACCTCGGTTCTCCGGCTTCGGACCTCTGCCCTCCGGCCTCTGACATCTGGACCATGTCTGCCCCCGGTTCCGATGAGAAAGAATTCGGCAAACATCCCACTCAGAAACCGATTGCGCTGGTCGAACGCTGCCTGTTGGCCTCGACGAACGAAGGGGATTTGGTGCTGGACCCGTTTCTGGGCAACGGCACCACCGCCGTCGCCAGCCTCCGGCTCAAACGGCACTGCGTCGGGGTCGAACTCGATTTGCACCACGTCGAAATGGCCACAAAACGCGTCAAAGCGGAAATCAACAAACCGCAACCCGAACTCATTTGAACCATGGAGAAGGCAAAAAACCACACCCGGTTAACAATTGAGACACGTTCAACAGAACGCGCGGCCTTGCGTGCTGAAATCTTCGAACACTGGATAGCTGAGAAACCAGGCACGCTCACGGTGCGCAATACATACCGCTATGATGTTGAAAAACTTTCAGATGGTTCGTTGATTTATCTGACTCGCCCGACTCGGCTGAACAAAGGTGCCGACTTCGTAATCGTGTGCGAGAACTTCTTGAGTTTCAAAAATGGGAGTGACCGTCCGCCAAAGTTTGACCATGTGATTCCAGAAATTGAGAAATTGATTTCGATTTCAGACGCACACAAGCAAGAGTTGTTGGCTGCGCTCCGCCGCATCTGGGAATGTGAGAACAGCAAGAAAGTGCTTGAAGACTTGAAGCTGTTCAAAGCAAACGTTAAGGCGGAGCGGGCTTTGTTACTGGCAAAGTGGTTCTTTATCGAGCAGGATGTGACCTATTGGACCGAAAGCGGAAGGCAAATGCTGCTTGCGCACATCGAAGACAATTTTGGCACACTTCCCTGATTTTTGCTTGAACTGCCGATCCCGGGCTGATCTATTTTGGCCGTGAGGATTGCAGAATATTCGATTCACCGCTCAAAAGAATATTTGGTAACGAGGCCGGAAATTCACGCCTCGTTGCTTGCGGCGGTGGTCAACGCTCAAGAGGCACAAATTCGCGCCCCGAAGACATCGATTGTGAAGCACCTCTGCCGCGAGTTTAAATCCGAAGGCTGGCAAGCAGACTTCCAGTTCGAGCAAGGTAAGCTGCACACACAGTATTTCGACTTTTTCAGAAACCGCGTTGCCGTCGGAATCGAATTTTCGCGCTACGAGTTTATTTATCAGGACTTCATCCGGTTTCTGGCTGCCTACAATGCCAACAAGATTGATGTGGGTGTCATCATCACCAACACGCGCGAAGGCTTGGAACGTATTAAATACAAATCATCCGGCTCAAACTATGAGCGTGTGCTGGAGGAATTAGACTGGCTGTGCCCCACGCTCACCGTTCCTCTCTGGATAATCGGGCTGAAATAAATTTTAACCTTGAACCGCCGCTGCAAATTCGGATTACTGCCATTTGTACGGCTTGGGTTACCAGAGATTTGAACAAAATCATCAAACCGAGAACTTTCATATGAACACCGGAGCTCAACCGCCTGACCCTCTCGAAGGACGCCCCACTTCTGAACCGGATCGCGTTGTTTCGCCATACAATCTGAAAATCTTTGAGGTCTGGAAACGGGTCGGTTCTTGATATTGGCACATGGGGCATTCCCACCGAAGCCCGCATCCTCGTCGTCACCGAAAGCCGGATTTCCCCCGCAGCCGAAGTCCGGGAAAAGTTCAAGCGCGTGAAACCGCTCAAGGATATTGCCATCACCCAACGCGGCTGGACATTGGATGTGCTGAACATCGTGCGGCGGCTCGGCAAGCTCGAATTCACCAACGACGAGGTTTATGCTCACGACCGTGAACTGGAGCAGCTTCATCCGGAAAATCGAAATGTCCGGCCCAAAATTCGCCAACAACTCCAAATTCTCCGCGACACCGGGTTGTTGATTCATGTGGAAAGCGGCCGCTGGCGCTTGACGTAGGCCTCAACTTTCATTGCCGGACCTTCAACCATTTTGGCTAGTCCCGTTGCAGAACGAAGTGTCGAGCTCCAGGCGCATCGAAACCGGCCGGCACTTTGGGATTACCAGGCTCATATCCCGTGACGGTGAGCGTGTCTCCATCCACCCGGTAGATCGCGCAGGCAGTCTTGCCAATGTACTGGGGCGCGTGGCATTGAGTGACCGTGCCAACCATCTGATGCGGATTCGTGTCTGCCCGGACGGTAAAGGTTGCCCTGCACCAATCGTCATTATTGGCCCCCTGGAATTCCAGCGTGTTGCCGGAGATGATAAAGTAACGCGTTCCGCCGGCGTTGCTGCCAACTTCCTGGCCTTTCCACGTTCCTTGAAGAGCCGCCGCCTCTGATTTATGCAGCGTGGTGCATCCCGAAGTCCAAAACAACGCCCCGAGAGAAACCACGCCAAGCATGACTCTGGTTATTTTCATAGTTTTCCTTTCGTTTTTGATTCGACAGGGGCAACAACTGATTGTCACGTCTAAAAATGGGCTTCAGCGGGCGGGGCATCCGGCCAGTGATTATTCCTGCCTGTCCCGTGGTTTCTGGTATCAGCTCAAAAGCCAGAAATCGCGCATCGGTGACTCCATCACGGACGGCGCGTATGCGGCGATGATGAACGCCATCCACCACGACGAGTTCAGGAACTTCGCGACCGGAATCTACTTTTGCACATTGACCGCAACCGCTGGCGTCTGCCGTGAGCATTTTTTCAACGCAGAGACGCGGAGACGCAAATATTCGGAATGTATTTTCCAAGCCTTCGCGCCGCCTGCTCGCGATTTATCGGAGTTGCTTCCCTGGGAGAACCCGGCTCAATCCATCTGCTTTTTCCGACTCCGTTTGTGAAGATGTTTGGGAATAGACGGGCTGAAAAATGTGTTCCCCTTGTGGACTTCCCGAATCGCGTGGCACACGGTGTCAGCGGAGGTTTGTTTGATGAGATAGCCCATCGCGCCGGAGCTGATCGCCTCTACGACATACGCATCATCACTGTGTACCGAAAGCATGAGCACTTTGGTGGCGGGGACGGCTTTGAGAATCTGGCAAGTGGCTTGCAAACCATTGAGCAGCGGCATGGTAATGTCCATCAGAACCAATGCGGGACGATGTTTTTTAGCCATGGCGACCGCCTCATGGCCGTCTTTCGCTTCGCCGACCACTTCAAGGTCGTCTTCGAGTTCCAGAATCTTTCTAAACTCACTGCGCACGACCCCGTTGTCGTCCGCCAGCAAGACAGTGATTCGCTTCATATTGTTGTTACGTCACAAACATCGTTGCCCAATATATAACTGAAGGTCTGTCAGTTGCCTCACTCCGTCTATGGGGTGAACACCCCATTGATTGCCAGGTGCGGGCGGGCGTTAAAACAAATCATTGCCCTGATTTTCTCCGCGCGTCCGCGTTACCTTTCCATGACCGGCGAACCGGCTGAGCGGCTCGCAGCGCGCCCGCGTCGTCACGGAATCCTGGGGTGAATCCAATCTTTATTGCCCCAACTCCGATGAATCGCGAGCGGGCTTACGCTGCCAAACTGAGACCAGGGTTTTCCCAGTGGCGGCAAGGAACACCCTAGTCGCGGTCGCACCGGATGGGACGTAATGGTATTTATGACGAAAAAAGAACATCACCGTATCTTAAAGCAAATTGCCAAATCCATCGAAGAAACCAATACTCTGTTTCGCAACTTGGGGATGCAGGTTAAGGACTCACAAACTCAATTCCAAAAAGTTCAGAAAAATGTCCGATCTTCCAAGGCAAAACGGAAAAAACTGAAATAAGGACGCCAGCAACAAACTAATCACACACGACTAAATCTTGCGAGATGTCAGTTTCATCCGCACCACGTCGCCAGCTTTGCGTTCCCGCCCTCCGCCATCATCAAACGCCCTCCGCTTTCCCCCACCGCCCGCCGGGCCGGATGGGTTGCCTTTTTTCATCCGCAAACGCGCCACAAGGCAGGCGCGTTTCCGGGCAAAAAGGGAACCTGCTGCAATTTTGATTTGAATCGCATTCCGGCCGAAGCCCGGATTGAAGTGGTGCGGACGGTTGAGAGGCAAGGTAGGGCTTGCTCTCCGAGCGAGCCGCGGCGCGATAGGGACATCGCGCCCTACCAACAGACGGTCATCGTTCCGCCAGCCGAAGTCCGCGAAAAATTCAAGCGGGTAAAACCGCTCAAGGAAATCTCAGTCGAGCAACGTGGCTGGACGCTGGACGTTCTCAACGCCGGAAACGGAAACGGGTCGGTTCTTGATATTGGCACATGGGGCATTCCCACCGAAGCCCGCATCCTCGTTGTCACCGAAAGCCGGATTGCCCCGGCAGCCGAAGTCCGTGACCGATTCAAGCGGGTAAAACCATTGAAAGAAATTTCCGTCACCCAACGTGGCTGGACGTTGGACGTACTCAACGCCATCCGCCGCCTTGGAAAAACCGAGTTTACAACCATGGACGCCTACGCCTTCACCCGCGAATTGGAAAAACTCCATCCCGATAATCGCCACGTCCGCGACAAAATCCGCCAGCAGCTTCAAGTCCTGCGCGATGCGGGATTGCTGATCCATGTCGGTCGTGGCGAATGGCGTTTGCCGTGATTTGGCTGTGGTTTCTTTCACGAAACAAAACGGCGTTTCTGCGGTTTAACGAGTGTGGACGGCATAGTAATTGCAGGTCCGTAGGACGCCTCGAAACGAATGAGTCCAATCACGCATTTTTTTATGGGCTGGGCCGTGGCCAATGCCGTGCCATCGCTCTCCAAACGGGACCGCGCATTCGTGACCTGGGCCAGTGTGGTCCCTGACATTGACGGGCTGGGTATCATCGCGGAGAAGCTGACCCAAAACTCCCGCCATCCTTTATATTGGTGGAGCAACTATCATCACGTGCTTGGACATAACCTCGGCTTCGCCCTGTTATTCTCAATAATTGCCGCAATCTTCGTGAATCAGAAAATTAAAGCGACTCTGCTGGTATTTCTCAGTTTTCATCTTCACTTGCTGGCTGACCTCGTTGGCGCACGCGGTCCTGACGGTGATCAATGGCCCATTCCCTATCTCCTGCCATTTTCGAATCGGCTGCAACTCACCTGGTCGGGTCAATGGGCGCTGAATGCCTGGCCGAATGAAGCCGTCACCGCCGTTCTAATCGGAATCACCGTCTGGCTTGCCTGGCGGCGTGGCTTTTCACCACTGGAAATGTTTTCCACCAAAGCGGACGCAGTCTTTGTTACCGCCTTGCGAAACCGTTTTCCAATGAAACCAGCTTGAGCGTAATGGCTACGTTCGGGGGAAATTTGGCATCCAGCATTATTTTGAACGCGTCCATTTCCGTTACTGACATCTGGTCCGAGAAGCCGTGACACGTGACGAGTGACGGCGTAAAGCCGCGTGGCGGCCACGCCGCTATACGCGGGTGACAGGAGGATGAAAAAATACACAGCGGCTGCGGATTTGTTGACCGGTCAGGCCGGAATATTTTTTTACAAACGCCAGCACGCGCGGGTTGCGCGCGACCATCACCTTCCCATCCGGGTCATGACGCTGAAATAGCTCCGTCGGAGCGGAATCTTTGTAGCTCCCGAATCCAAAAACTAAAGCCCCCTCACGCACCGGAAGCCAAAGCTGGGGTCGGGGTAGTTCGGATAGCTGTAGCCTGTATGATAGGCACACCGCGCCTTAGGGGCGAAGTTGAGCCAGGAGCCGCCGCGCAACACACGGTAGGTTCCAGTTGGCGGTCCGGTCGGATTGGATGGCGTGGGTTGACCATACGGCGTCCCATACCAATCCCAACACCACTCGAAGACATTTCCCGCCATATCGTATAGACCATACCCATTCACATCAAATGAGCCCACCGGACTGGTCGCGGGCGATGTTCCCCCAACACTGCCAATGGCGTTGTAGCCGTTTGGCCCCAAATCATAGCCATAGTCGTTGGTGTCTCCGTCGTAGTTGGCCTGATTTTCATCCATTCTATTGCCCCACGGAAACCGCAGCCCGCTCAACCCGCCGCGCGCCGCCTTCTCGAATTCCGCCTCCGTCGGCAACCGAAAGCCGTTGGCCGCCCAGTTCACATAAAAATTCGTCGTCTCCCCGGTTTTATACACCTGCGTCAAGCCCGCATCCGTGTAGTACACCGGCGTCAAGCCTGCCAACTGCGACCGCGCATTGCACCATTTCACACAGTCATACCATTCCACGGTGTCCACGGGATAATTCGTCCCCTTGCCCGCGCCGGCATTCACAAAACTATAACCGTCAAACGTGGTGGCGGCGCCATAGACCGTTTGCCAAAAACTGTAGCTTACCGGTTTCGTGTCCATGTAAAACGCCGACACGTAAATGTCCGTGGGAATGGCATCGGTCAGACCATCCAGCGTGTCCCCCATCGTGAACGAACCCGCCGGGATGAGCACCATGCCGGCGGGCGGGTTGGTGTAAATCAGACGAAAGAACCTTGCCGGCGAAGTGTTGCTGACGGTGGCGGCGGTCACCGGCACGGCATCATTGGCCGTCACCCAGTTGGTCGAGGCCAGATTGGTGGCGCTCTGCAAAAGATAGTTCGTCGGGGTGGTGGGCCAAAATAAAACTGATTGCTTGCCTGCCGGCGCAATGCCCAGTGTCGGTTGCGCCAGAATGGAGTGAACGCCAGCCAGCATGGCTAGCACGATGAACAGCAAACGGAGTTCCGATTTCATAAAGAGTTCACGGTTTAACCCGGGATTGATTAATAACGGTTCCTTCTTTTTACCTTAATCCTTCCTTCATTTTAGTCAAGGCTCGGGTATCAGCTCGAAGGGGAGCGCGACTGGAAACGGGTCAGTCCTCACTATTGACACAAACCGGGATTAGAGCGTGTTGTTCGTCCCCAAAACAGATCCATCTTCGCTTCCGCCTTCATCGGATTTCAGCGCGACGAGTCGCTGCGCCGTGACAAGCCTGGCTGGAGCCGGGGCATCCGGTGCTCAAAGGCTGAAGGCTAATGGCCGAAGTAAAAATTCGCCAGCAACTTCAAATCCTGCGCAATGCAGGTTTGCTACTACACGTCGGTCGTGGCGAATGGAAATTGCCGTGATTTTTCTACAGAAGGTAACGAAGGAAACAAAGTCCGGGAATGGCCTGTGGTTCTTCGTGTTCTCCGTTTGCTTCTGTCAAAATGTTTTACCGCTTCGTATCGAGCGTGGTGTCCAGCGCTTGCCGTAAGATTTTAATTGATATTTGCCGTCTTCGAGGTCGGCGGCGTCCACGCTCCGTACTTCTCCTTGACCGCCCGGAGCCACCATAGGATTCCGGCGTCTTTCTGCACCGTGGTGACGTCCTTGTCGATTGCCTCGTCTTCAGCCAGCCCGCCGGGGGTCATGAAAGGCCCGCCCACGCCCTCGCCCGCCACGCATTGCAGCCAGGTGGAAGCCAGCATGTAGCCGGCGCATTTTTCGATGGCGGCGTGCGTGTCCCGCAGTTGTGCCTCCTTCATTTTCGGCGTGTAACGGCCGATACGAATAAAGTTATAGAACTTGCCCTGTTTGCTGAAGCTGCCCCAGTAGGCGCCGGGCTCGCCGAATTCGGGCACGCCTTCGGTTTGGATCCAGGGCCTGCGATTGTCTTTGGGGCTAAAGTGAATCAGCAGGTCGGCATTCTCCGGCGGCTGGCTGCCGAAGTTATAGGCCAGCATGATCGTGGGATCGACCGCGTGGCCGGCATCAATCATCTTGCCATCGTCCCACTTCTTGTTCGCGTGAGCCATGCCTTCGTTGTCCACGTCCACAAACACGTTCTGGTATTTGTTCTTGCTGAGCCACGCGACGGTATTGGCCACGGCCTTGTCGGCGTCCTCCTGCGTCCAGTTCTTCAGATCCTCGTTTGCCTTGGACGTGCCCCAGTAGAGGCACCCGACGAGCACGACCATGCCGCGCTCATCCGCGGCTTCGATGATCTTGGCAAGCCGCGCGGCGTAAACGGGGTCGAGCGTGGCGTCGGGCTTGTAGCCCTTGACATCACCGAAACGCGAACCCATCAGGAAGACACTGACCGTATTGACGCCATAGCCCTTGAAGGCGTCGAGGTTCCTGAGCAACTGTTCCGTGGTTTTGTCGGAGATCAGGGCGTTGGAGACGCGGAGACCGATGACCTTGAAGGCCGTGTCGTTAAGCAGGACCTGCTCGCCCTTCACGGCAAACCGGTACTGGCCCGCCTCAGCCGGGGTCACCATGGCCACGGCGCCAGACGCAATCACGACCAAAGCGGCTGTTTTTGCGAGGTTGAAAATCTCCTCGATGGTGAAGCCGGCGCGCAGGGCGTGGCGGATGGGCGTTTTCATTTCGCGCGTTTCGTTTCGCGTTTGCGGGCGGCGCGTTAAGAGGTCGGGGTGGCGCACTGGCCGGCGGCATTCTCCGCGTCAATCTGTTGGCCCCACTTTTCGTCAAGGTAGTGTTGCATCCAGCCGGCAACTTTCCGCGCCTCATCAACAGGAAGCGTCGGCAAGGGATTTTCCATTCCAGCCACCGTACTCATGGCCATAATTTAATCCAGCAGCGACCGCCTTCGCAACGGCGTTTTCCAGGGAGAATGCGCGCGTTGCTGCTCCACGGTCGGCGCGGCTTCTGGCGTCTGCCGTAAATCACCGTGCCCATCTGTCTCATCTCGACCAGGGATTTCACACCCAACTGTCCGGCCCGCAGGGGTTTCACGATAATTTCCCGTGTGAGGTGTGATATTTTTGTCCTTCCGGCGAATCATAGGGTAATGACACAATCGCAAACAATCGAAGTTGATTGGGAACCGATGACCTCATCCGATGCCATGCCTGGGACCGCCGCCAGCGATGAATTCTCCGCCCGGCTGAATGAGCAGAAACGTAAACGGGTCAGTCCTCACTTTTGACACAAAACGGTCTTGAAGCGCATCGTTCCTCTCCCAAACTGACCTGGCTGGAGCCGGGACATCCGGCCAGTGATTATTCCTGTCCGGCCTTCCGTCTCCGCATGGCTTCGACGCGACAAGGTGGTTTCTGGTATCAACTCAAAAGCCAGCGCCACTTCAAAGGCTGAAGGCTGAAGGCTAAATGCTGAAGTGAAAACGTAAATCCGTGTTCATCGGTGTTCATCCGTGGTTAAAATTTTCCGCACTTCGCCTTTCCGCCCTCCGCCATCATCAAACGCAAACCGTTATCACTGACAGCGCGGCGCCACGGCTGGGTTGGCTGCAATTTCGCTCTCAATCGCATTCCCGGCAGCGCCCGAATTCCGGTGGTAAATGAAGGAGCCATCTCGTCGCCAACCGAAGTTCGGGAGCGGTTCAGCGTGGTACGCAAGCAAGTCGAAGGGCTGAGTGCGAAACAGCGTGGCTGGCGGTTGGACGTATTGCGCGTCATTCAATCGCTCGGGCAAAAAGAATTTTCAACATCAGATGCGTACGCCTTCGAACAGGAACTAGAGCAGTTGCATCCGGAAAATCGGAACATCAAAGCGAAAATCCGCCAGCAGCTTCAGGAACTCCGCGACCGCAATCTGCTACTGCACGTTGACCGCAATCGCTGGCGCCTGCCGTGATTTTATAATTCGCGAAGCAGGCGTTCGTATTCGTCGTGTGTGCCGATCCAGAACCAGAGGTATCCCTCCGGGATGGCCACGGCCAGGGCGCGATGTCCGCTGCCAAAACAAGCCCGCCAGAAGCGGCCGCGTTTTTGAAAGCGCAAGGAACCGTGTTGGGGATTTTCCCTCCAGAGCCGATAGGCCTTGCGGGCGGCGGAAGGGCGTTGGGCGAAAGTGAAGCGTAAGTCCGCCAGAAATCAGGACTGGTCAATGATTTCATCGAGCGGCTTCACCCGTCCGGCGCGGTAGTCTCCGACGGCCTTTTCCGCAAGCTGGTCGAGTTTGCCGGCCGCAATGTCCGCGTCAATTTGCCGGTCCCACTTTTCGTCGAGGTATTGTTGCAACCAGCCGGCGACTTTCCGCGCCTCAGCAAGCGGAAGCGCCTGCAAGGCGTTTTCGATTTCAGCCACCGTACTCATGACCATAGTTTAATCCAGCAGCGAGCGTGTCGCAACGGCCTTTTCGTCGCGTCGAACCGCTCAAGGAGATTTCCGTCACCCAACGCGGAAACGGGTCAGTCCTCACTTTTGACACAAACCGGGATTGAAGCAGGTTGCGCGTCTTCCAAACTGATCCGTCTTCGCTTCCGCCTTCATCGGATTTCGGCGAGACAAGTCGCTACGCCGTGACATGCCTGGGCATCCGGCATTCGAAGGCTGAGGGCTGAAGGCCAAAGGCTGAAGTAAAATCCGCCAGCAACTTCAAGTCCTGCGCGACAACGGATTATTGATTCATGTTGACCGCGGCCTCTGGCGCTTGCCATGATTTTGTTTTCGCGTAGTTGGCGCCGTTCACGGTCTGGCCGGGGTTGACCGGTTGTCTCGACAAATCGCGTCCGGGGAGTAGCCTTGACGGAATGAAAGGCGAGGTCGTCTATCTTTACGCGTTTGATGTGGCCAACGAAATCATCACGCCGCGCGTGCAGGAAATCCTGTCGGAAAAACCGTTCCCGTTCGAAATCCGCATGGACCGGACGTTGCCGAAGGACATGCCGCTGTACAAGCCGCTGGCCATCGAGCCGCATCCATTGACCGCCCGGTTGCAGGGGGCGCCCGTCCGCCTGCTGATTCGCGTTTATGACGTGGGCGTGGTGACGGTGATGATGCGGGCGACGTTTGAAACGGACGCGCTGGCGGGCCTGATGCCGTTCCACAATCCGAAGCTGGAGAATGGGCTGACGCTGGACACGATGGCGTTGAAACTGTGCGCGGAGGTCTGCGACAGCCTCAAGGACCTGCTGGTGGCGCGCACGGAGTTTCCGCCGCCGCCGGAGGCTTACACGGTGTTTTGCCTGACCGACCTGGCGGGCGTGAAGGATGTGAACCGCTGGCTCGAAGGGCAACGGCGCGCGGTGGCGGGTCTGCTCACGGAAACGGCGGCGGAGCAATTGAGCGAGGCGCAGGTGACCGAAGTACTGCGCATCCAGCGTTCGTTTGAGAACACGGACCTGGCGGTGATTGACTGGGACGCGGCGTTGGTGGTGGATTTGACGGGTTACGTGGACGACGTGTTGTATGCGCTGGAACTGGCGAACCTGCAACTGGAGGAATTCCGCGTGATGGATCGCCGGCTCGACACCTATCTCGACCGGGCTTATGACGACGTGGAACGGCAGCACGTGCCCTTGTTCGGCCGGGCGAACAAGGTTTTGCGCTATTTGCGCCGGTTCCGCGTGGACGTGGCGAAACTCACCGACGAGGTCACACACATCACGAAATTCTTTGGCGACTGGCATCTGGCCCGCGTTTATCTCGGCGCGCGCGACCGCTTTTATCTCGACCAATGGCGCGCCAGCGTGGAGCAACGCCTCGCCCAGCTGGACAAGCTTTACAGCGTCGTCCACACCGAACTGAACGAGCAAAGAATGTTGTGGCTGGAAATCATCATCGTAATTTTCTTTGCGATCGATTTGCTGATTCTGCTGTGGCTGGGGCTGAAATGATTTCTGCGGGAGCGGACAGCGCCTGCCAGGATGGCCGTGCTTAACGCGGGAGCGGCGGTCGGTGACCGTCGCAAATCTTCCAGCGCTCTCAAGAGCGCCGCTGCAGTCATGGAAGGGATTCACCACCGCCGACGTTTACACCCTCTCCCGCGAACTGGAAGTCCTTGCGGACGGCCACCATTCATCCCGACAACTCCGATAGCCATCGCGAGCAGGCCGTCATGTCCGCGATAACCCCGCAAACAAAAAACGGGGCAGGAATTCGCGAGCAGTCCCGCCATGCGGGAGCATGCGCGACATGGAATTATTACTGCACGTTAGCCGTGGTGTCTGGAGAAATGCGGAAGACGACGCGAGGAGTCTCTAATTTCTTTGACAATGGGTCTCGTGACCTCGGCGCCGGCAATCGAACGTTGAGGTCCCCGCGGTGGTAACCGGTTGACATAAGTATTTTTTGGAGAAAGGCGGGAAGGCTGCTGGATCGGAGCGCAGGTTGAGGAAGCTCGAGGTTTTTCTTCAAGCCAGAGCTTTTAACCAGACAGGATTCCGCCAAAAGCAGGCGTCGCACCGGAGACGCTGCCTGGGAAGTTGGGGTGGTTGGCTTGTTCATGGGAATCATGATTACTCTCCGGAAGGAAATAGCTATGGGGTATAACCCTACCATGGTTTCCTCACCCAGGCCGGGTGCTTAAAGCGGGTCGGTGGTTGATATTGACGTCCACGGGTAATCGCCCGTGAAGGATAACCCTGTAAATAACACGGAGCGGGAATCCGCCAGCAGCTTCAGAAACTTCTTGACGCCGGTCTGCTATTGCACATCGAGCGCGGCCTCTGGCTTCGGCCGCAAATCCCGGGGAGTTTTTATCTCCGCGCCCCCAGTCTTTGCTCTGAAATCAAAAACCCGCGCATCTTACGACACGCGGGTTTGTCACTGTGCTCCTTGGCGCCCTAGCGGTTAAAGCATATTCCGCGGAATTTATGGATTCTGATTGGTTGGGCTGGATGTCATTTCGACAGCGTTTTTACGGGTGACATCGGCGATGACAATGTGCATCCATCCCTGGTCGCGTTCTTGAGTATAATCAAGATTCCAATTTTGCCACCCCCTGCGTTTGGCTTCGGTGGCCGCAACCGTGGAGGCCACAGCTTTCACATAAATGATGCGCTGCGTTCCCGGCAAGGGCGAACCTTGATGGACGGTAACTTGAAAGTGTGTGTCATCTACATTCTCAATGGTATATTTGGGTGAGGTGGGAAGGTTTTGATTAAAATCCTGGTTATAGGATCTCTCCTCGTGGGTGGCGCACCCGGCGGCCAGAACCACAAAGGCCACATTTAATAACAGCAGCCGGAGCGTCCAGCGGAGTGGATTCGTTTTCATGCCGCCACATTAACCGATTCCGGCCGGCTGGCCATCAGGTAAACACCGGATGACGCACAGCCCGGGCATGAAATGATTCTTACTTCCGCCTCTGGGGGAAAGACCTTATAGGAACCGTGCGGAGACGTGTTATCTTACCGGCATGAATATATTATTACTCATGCTGGTTCTACTCCTCTTGTTCGGTGGTGGCGGGTTTTACTTTGGCGGTCCCGTCATCGGCGGCGGAGGGCTTGGTTTGATTCTGGCGATATGCCTGGTCATCTATCTCCTGGGCGGATTCCGCACGAAAAACCCATAGGATGGCGCGACGCGGGCTTGTTGTTGCACACCGAACGCGGTTGCTGGCGTGTGCCGTAAAATGGTTTGGTGGCAGAGCGGTGTTACTGCGCCGCCATCCCCGGCAGGGCGGCAGCTCTGCCCTACCAGATCAACGGGCATCGCAGGCGATGTCCCTGCCAACGAATTTACCACCTCGGACGTCTACGCCCTCACCCGCGAACTGGAAGTCCTTGCGGACGGCCACCATTCAGCCCGACAACTCCGATAGCCATCGCGAGCAGGCCGTCATGTCCGCGATACTTGAGCCGCTTGGGAAGCGGCGAAAGGAATTCGACCGAAGGTGAAGGCCCGCGAGGACCGAGCGAGTGGGCACGAGCGAGTCCAAATCCGTCAACAACCCCAAGTTTTGCGCGACAAGGGATTATTAATTCACACCGAGCGCGGCCTCCGGCGTTTGCCGTGAGATTATTTCTGACAGGATGACAGAATTTGCAGGATATTTCCCCTCCCATCCTGTTCATTTTGTTAATCCTGTCCTCAGCTTTAGCGCCTTTGCCTCTTTGCGTCAAAAATTTGTCGAGCGCGGCCGCTGACGGTTGAAATCATTACCAGACAAAAGGAATCAGCCGCCAGGGAGTGCGCTGGCAATAGTCAACATAACCGGGCAGTTCGCGCCGGAGCATCTTTTCCTCATTGAGCAGGCGCAGCAGGAGAATGGGCACGATGAACGCAACCACCGGCAGCACAACGAACGAGCCGAGCGCCAGCGGAATCCAGAGCCAGATCAGCAGCGAGATGGAATACATCGGATGTCGCACGAGGCGGTACGGCCCCCGGTCGGCAACAGTTTGACCGGCCTCAATTTGAATGATGCTGGCGGCGAAGCGGTTGGCGTTGCAAACCGGAATCAGCAAAAGGTAGCTCCCCGCGTAGAGCAGCAATGCCAGCCACGTCAACCACCACGGGACCGGCACGAGACAGGTTCGCGACCAGCCCAACCGATGGTCCAGACCGCACAACACATAGAAAATGACGGAGACGTTTTTCGCAAGGAACATGACCTGTTTTTGCGCGCGGATTTTTTCCTTTCGCAGCAGCCGGCGGGCGAGAAATTCAGGATCGCGCCGGTAATAATATGCGCAAAAGAAAATCGTGAGGACCAGGGTTACGCCCATAAACGCCCAGGCCTGCCGGAAATGGATGGTGCCGGGGACGAGCAAACAAACGGCCAGAACGAGCTGACCGACCAGACCGAAGCCAATCAAGCGCGTCAGAAGACTTTTAGTTTTGGGGTTTTCCAATGGATGAAGAGTGCCACGCTTATCGCGCGTTGTCAGCTACTTCAGGTCTTGCGGGATACCGTTCTGCCTTCATGTCTCCGCGTCTGGCGTCACCGCAAATGTCGTGACGGAGGCAGGGAGCTGAATCACTCCGGGGCAATGACATGGAACGCGTTTGATTGCACCTCCACGTCCAAACCGGCATAAATGCTGTCGGCGGAAATCACTTCGGCGGGATGCTTCTTTAAATTCTGCGTTTGGGCCTGCAGTTCCAAAGGATTGTTGAATTTTCGTTCCACCACGACCCGCTCAGCCACATCCCGGCGCAACCGATTTTCCAGGAGCGCATAATCTTTGTTTGCCTGATTCAGGTTGCTCTCGGTTAAAGCGATTTGCCCCGTCAGGCGGGCCGTCTGGTTGGTCAAATCCATGACGCGCCGGTCCAAAGTTTCCTTTTCCGATTCCACTTCCGCAACCTGCCGGGTCAGGTTGGTGATTTGGTCCGTGTCGAGAACAAGGGTGGATTGGGCTTCCGTCAATTGGTTTGAGAACGCTAGGGACGCAGACAGGCTTTCGTCGAGGCGGTTGGATATTGCCAGCAGCATTTCATGGCAACCGGTGATTTGTGCCTGCGCCAGCACCAACTGGTTCGAACAACCGGCCAGCGCATTGGCATCATTTTCATGCTGCGCATGATCACCCCGTTTTATCACGATCAGCGAGATGACCAGCCCCGTGCAGGCCAGGGCGAGGACGATGGTTAAATATTGTTTCATACGGCGAGCAGCGCGATCAGATGAAATTCGCGTCCAGTCGTCGTCGAAAACTTCGCAAAGGCGAAACCGTTTGGACAAGCATGGATTTGTTACGATTCCGTGACACCCGGATACCCCGCCAGCCTGGAGGGAAGCGCTTCATCAGCTGCCCCATGTTCGGGCGCTGACAAAGGAGTGCTCTCCATTATCAACCGGCGTTCGCCTAAGGGGAACGAACGCGGTAGAAACGCTTCGGGCCGTTCGTGGCCTGCGGGTCGGTGAATTGGAACGTGCCGGGCGGGCTGTCCGTTACCGTGCCGAGCACACTCCAGTTGGTCACGGACAGGGACAAGTTGGTGGTGGACAATACGGTGAAACTCACGCCCGGGGTATTGGTGAAACTGAACTGGAAGGCGCCGCCGGCCAGTTTCGTTGCCTGGACCAGGCGAATCGGCAATGTGGCCGCCGCGGTCGCGCTATAAAGTTCGGCCGTGGCCACGAATCCACCTTCGACCAGGACTTGTCCATTGGGCAGAAGGGTCGCGGTGTGCTGGATGCGGGGGAAGTTCATGGGCGCAGCCACAAACCAGGTATTCAGGGCGGGACTGTAGAGTTCCGCCGAGACGTTGGTGGAGTTGTAAGTGGAATATCCGGCCACCAATACCACGCCGTTGGTCAACAGGGTGGCCGTGTGATAATCATGCGCTTTGTTGAGATTCGCCATTTGCGTCCAGGTTCCCGCATTCGGATCGTAAAGCGCCGAACCGTTGTACGGGATCAGCGAGAAGCCGCCGATAGTGCCGACATCAATGTCGCCGGCGGCAGCGAGAACCTGGCCATCCGGCAGCAGGGTCGCCGTGTGGTTGGCGATGGGATAAGGCAGGGGGCCGGTCGCGGTGCAAAGGCCGGTGGCAGGGTCAAACAGTTCGCAGTCTTCGGTTGCGATGATTCGGTTGGTGGTCTCGCCGCCGGTGATCAACACCGTGCCGTTCAGCAACAGGGTGGCCGTGTGGCCGGAACGGCCTACCGACAACGGGCCGTTGGTCGTCCATAACCCGGTGGCCGGATCATAAACTTCGGTCGGATAAACATAAGGATCGGGGAGGTTGGTGCCCATGCCGCCCGCCACCAAAACCTTGCCGTTGGCCAGCAGCGATGCCGTGTGGCCGTAACGGGGAAAGTTCAGGGGACCGGTCATCGTCCACGTGGAATTGCCGGGGTTGAATAGTTCCGCCGTCTGCACCGCGCCGGTGGCGGTGCTGCCGCCGGCGACCAGCACCAGGCCATTCGTCAGCAGGATCGCCGTGTGGGCGAACCGCGCCTGGTGCATGGCGTTGGTGCTTTGCCAGGTTCCGGTGGCGGGATTGTAGAGCTGAACGCTGGCGGAGGCGTTGCCGCTGTTATCGCTTCCGCCCGTCACCAGGACTTTTCCACCGGGCAACAGCGTGGCGGTGTTCAGATACGGCGCATTGGTCAAGGAACCGGTGGCAGTCCAGACGCCGGGTGACGGTGGCGCCGGCGGCAAGGCATAAAGCTCGGCGGACGCAACCGAGTTGGTGCCGTCAGAACCGCCCGCCAGCAACACGTTGCCATTGGGCAGCAGGGTCGCCGTGTGCTGGGCGCGCAGGTTGATCATATCCAGGTTGGTGCTCCAGGTCCCACTGACCGGATCATAGATCTCCGTGCTGTTCATCACCGTGGCATCGTCATTGGTGAAGCCGCCCGCGACCAGCACCTGGCCGTTGGGCAACAGGGTCGCAGTCGGACTATAGCGGATGGCGGTCATGTTGCCGGTGTTGGCCCACAAGCCCGTGGCCGGATTGTAGAGTTCCGCCGTGTTGTCGCCCGAGCCGCCGGCCACCAGCACCAGTCCGTTGGTCAGCAAGGTGGCCGTATGATTCTGGTGCCCTATGGCGTTTGTGCCTGTGATGGCCCAGGTCCCGGCCACTGGATCGTAGAGTTCGCAGATCCCGCCGCCATCACCGCCCACGGCGAGCACCTTGCCGCTGGGCAGCACCGTCAAAGTAAACTGGATGCGGGCGTAGTTCAGGGAGCCGGTGTTGGTCCAGGTTCCCGTGGCCGCATTATAGAGTTCACAGTTGGTCAGATAGCTCACGGAGTTATAGCCGCCCGCCACCAGCACCTTGCCATTGGGCAACAGGGCGGCGGCGTGCCACGTTCGGGCATTGGTCATGGAACCGGTCGCCGTCCAGGTGCCAGTCGCCGGGTTATACAACTCCGCTTCGTTGGTTTGGCCGCTGAAATTGTCGCCCCCGGCGACGAGCACCAGTCCATTGGTCAGCAAGGTGGCCGTGTGGTCCGAACGCGGTACCAACAAATCGCCGTTCGTCGTCCACAGACCACTCGCCGGATCGTACGTTTCCGAGGAGGCAAGTTCGCCGATGACGGAACTGAAACCGCCCGCGACCAGGACCTTGCCGTTGGGCAGCAGGGTGGCCGTGTGAACAAAGCGGCCGAAGTTCATCGTGCCGGTGCTGGTGAAATAATAGGCCTGTGCCGCTTGCACGGCCGCCAGACCGAACGTCAACACGGCGGCGCAAACGGTGAGACGCAACCGGCGGTGGAGGCGGGAGAAGATACAAATTTTCATCGGGGACATCGCTCCTGTTTTTTTGGTTAAGGCTGAAACGTTCTGACTTCAGGTGGTTTCGGGTAAACTCCTGACGATTCCACCCGCGCATGGGAACACAAAAACTGGTCGCAAGCAAGCAAAAAAAGTTGACCATCGCTCCGCTTCGGCGACGGGCGGCGGGCGTGATTGGGAGGGAAGTGCTTTGTCGCTTCCCCATTTTGGGCACCGACGACCCGCGGCGACGGGCGACAGCGCGGCGAGAGCAATGCCCTCCACCATCACCATTTCTGTTTGGGTTCTCGCGCTGAAATGTTTGCTGGAAAAGAAAATTTATTTGCTATATTTGAGACCGGAACCAAATTAAGTTCAATGGGTTATGGATTCGCTGTATCAAGTCGTTTATACCAGCACCGCGACAGAGCCGTTCGGCAAAACGGCGTTGATGGAATTGCTCAAGGGCAGTGTCCGGCGGAATACCCGGGCAGGCATCACGGGCCTGTTGCTCTACCAGAACGGCGCGTTCATGCAAGCGCTGGAGGGCGAGAAAGCAGCGCTCATGGAGCTTTTTGAAAAAATAAGCCACGACCCGCGTCATCATCACATCATCCGCCTGATCCAGGGGCCGATTCCGGAGCGGAATTTTCCCGGTTCGGCCATGGCCTTCCGGGACCTGAACTCGCCGGAACTGCGGGGCCTGCCCGGTTACAGCGAGTTTTTGAACACATCGCTGAACGGGGAGTTGCTGGCGAAGGACCTACCCACGTGCAAACGGTTGCTGTTGCTTTTCAAGCGGAACATCCGTTGACTTCCGCCGGCAGTTGCCAGTCTTGCCCGATGCCAGATTATTGATTCGCCCTGGCCATGCACATGGAGATTGCCGGGAGTTGGAGGGAAGCGCTCCGTCACTTCCCCGATTCAGACACTGACCCCGCAGTTGCGTCCAAATCTGCCTGGCCGCAGCTCCGCAAACAGGAACGTGGTTCAATGGTCGTCACCGTGGTCGTGACCGTGGTCCCGGTCGCGATCCCGGTCGTGGTCGTGTCCACGGTTGTCGTTGCGGTAACGTTCATTGTGAACGGCATGGTTGTGCCAATCCGGATGAACCCGTTCCCAGTCATGGAAGCGCGCCAGGCGGAAGGGTTCACAAACGATCCAGACATTGCGCGGTCCCAAATAGTAATAGCGACCGCCAACGATACCCACATTCTCGTAGCCATCCCAAATGTAATAATCAGGAGCCGCCACCTCCACCGTTACCGCGGGTGGCGGCGGCGTTTCAACCACCACGCCACCATAAGGCCGAACGACGCAGCCGGACATCAAGGTCAGGGCCGTCAGGCTGCAAAGGCCCGGAACAATTTTATTTCTATGAATCATAATTGTAATAACTGTTAATCCGAAATGCGTCGCTGACAAATAAAAAATCGGTTGATTAAATGCCACCGGCAATGGACGCGCGCGAAACCCTGTAAATTGGCGTTTGCGGGGATTTTCCAGACCGCATTGCAGAATTGAATTCGCCTGATTCTGCCTGTCGTCATCCAGCGTGGCGATGGCGAACGCTGTCAATCATCCGGCTCACCAGATTGGCAATACCCAGCAGCCAGCCGATGGGATAAGGCAACAGCACCAAGCCCCACCACAGGGAGTGTCCGGAGTTGCCACCGATGCCGCCGACCGCGCTCATCCAGAACAGGGCGATGACTCCCGTGGTAATCATCCCGAAAAGCCACGCCCAGTAAACGGACAAGGCCCGCCCCTTATGGCCCAGCCACGTGCCGAGGGCGACCAACCCGCTGCCGGCCAGGATGACCACCGAGCCTTCCAGCGGGTCGAGCATGCCGACGACCATGGCGATGACCCCGATGCTAAACAGAATTCGCGCCGATATGCTTTTTGTTTTTTTCGTATTCATGATTGTCATTTCCCTTCCGGTCAGGGGATGGGCTACTTCCGGTAGGCAAAGACCATCCCCTCATTGGTCATGGTGAAGGTGCGTCCATTGACACTACCCATCGTCATACCCGCTCCCTCCCATTGCATGGTAAGTTCCGTTCCCTGGCGCGTGTAGGTGGCTTTCACCTCGCGGCTCATGTCTCCCCGGTCGGGCAGGGAGAAGGTGATTTGACTGACGCAATGGCTGTCGGCCGTGATGGTGAAGACTCCGGATTTGACGGTCGGCGACGCCCCTTCATGAAACAGGCTGCAAGGCAGGCTTTTCCCATCCACACTGACCAGGGCATAAACCCCGGTGGGATCGATGTTGGCGTTGCTGCCCGCTTCATTTTTGCAGCCGGTCCCGGCCAGCAGCAGGCAGGCTGCCAGCAGGTACGGCACAGAGAAACAAGGCAGGGCACTTTGAGGTTTGAAATTCGTTTTGTTGAGTTGTGTTTTCATGATGTGATATTACCTAATGCTGGATGGATGTGTTAATTAATAATTTTGTTGGTCGCATCGAGGAAATCAATCCCGCTCGCGCCAGCCACGTCGGAAAACTGCTTCCGCCGTTTCGTTTTCCGGGTTTAGTTCCACGGGTCAGCGACCTGGCGTCCCGGCGGTAAATTGGAAGTGCAGTTTTCTCAAGGAATTACGCAGAAATTACCGACCGAAACCCGTCGCTGGCAGGGTCCGTTTCCGGTATATTCTGGAGGCAACAGCGCGGTTGACCGGCTTTCAACGAAAGCGGTTGATTGGCGAAACTGGATCATCTCATGAAGGCAATTCGTATCCGCTTTCCCGAGTTCGTTCTGACGATGGGCGCACTGGCACTGACACAATTGCCCCTGGATGGCGCTGACTATTATACCAACTGGGCGGCAGCCCACTTCAGTGACATTCCGGCGCAAAGCGGTCCGCTCAGCGACCCCGACCAGGACGGTGAATTGAATGTGGTCGAGTTTGCCTTTGGCACCGATCCGCGCGCGCCGGGCGGCATCGCCGGCGCGGTGCAGCCGATCTCGGGTGGAAGAGACGGAACGAACGTGGCCTTTGCCGCGGAAATTCTGGAACGGGAAGGGCACCAGCCCGGCGCACAGATTGACCTTTACCTGTCCGCCGACCTGGAAAACTGGTTTCGCCCCTGGTGGCTGCGGACGGTCACCGATTCCCAGCCTTCCGACCCGGCCGGTTCCATCCGGGAATTGTTCATCACCCAAATGCCCGGCACGAATGCCTGGTTTGTCCGTTCCGCAGTGCAACTGATTGAAGGCGGAGCCGAAGCGGCGAACTATTACGTGGCCACCAACGGCAGTGACAGCAACCCGGGCACGAACATCGCCGAGCCTTTCGCCACGCTGGGCAAGGCGGCAGGCCTGGCGGTGGCCGGCAACCTCGTGTATCTGCGGGGCGGAACTTACACGGTGTCCTCAAAGATTTCGTTGAAGCAAATCGCCACCGCCGCCCGACCCATTCGCATCCGGGCTTATCCCGGCGAAAACCCGGTGCTGGATTGTTCCGGTGAAGGCACGGGGACCGACGGCATTTCCATCAGTGGCAATTACTATCAACTTCACGGCCTGGTGATCACCAACGCCGGCCACAACTCCATCGTGATTTCCGGCAGCAACAATATTGTCGAGCTTTGTGTCAGCCTCGGCGCCCGTAACACCGGTTTTCATATCACCGGCGGCAACGGCGGCACGGCCACGCCCAGCAGCAATCTGTTCCTGAACTGCGATTCCATCCGCAGTTACGATCCGCCGGTCGGCGGGAATGCCGACGGTTTTACCGCCAAATGGAGTCTCGGCCCCGGCAACGTGTTCAGTGGGTGTCGCGCCTGGGAGAATTCCGACGACAATTGGGATTTGTGGATGGGCACCCAGCCGGTGCTGATCACCAACTGCTGGGCGTTTCGCGCGGCCACAAATGTCTGGGATCCGAACAACACGCAGTTCAACGGCAACGGCAACGGCTTCAAGCTCGGTGGCAATGGCACGGCCACGCCGCACCAGCTGGTGAACTGCCTGTCTTTCGGCAATTCGGCGTGGGGGGTGGATCAAAACAACAATGTCGCCGGCCAGACGGTGGATCAAAACACGGTCTGGAACAACGGCGGTGGCGCCATCAACCTGAACCATCTGGGTTCCCAATACGGAACCCTCCAAAGCAGCCATGTCGTGCGCAACAACGTCGCCATCGGTGCCGTCGCCATCGGCGGCACGGCCACCTATCCCGCCATCCAGCAGTCCAACACCTGGCAGGTGCTGCCGGACGTGAACACCAACGATTTCCTGAGCACTGATTATACGTGGGCCATGGCGCCGCGCCGTGACGATGGCAGTTTGCCCGAAACGCCGTATCTGCGCCCGGTGCCTGCCGGACGGCTGGTGGACAAGGGTGCCAATCTGGGCAATTCGTTCAACGGCGCCGCGCCCGACCTCGGCGCCTTCGAAACGCCGGTTTGGTAGGAAAACCTCCCTCCCTCGAACCGTCCGATTCTCCTGCGCAGCTCGGCGTCACTCCACCTGTTGGGAATTGGTGAACGCACGATTCACCACCAGAAATCATCAGTTTCCCTACATTTTCGACAGTTACGGCGCTATCCAATAAATCCCAAGACCCTTGGCGAACACCTCCGTAAAAAGCGCATAGACCTTTCCCTGTCCATGGCCCAACTCTCTAAGTTCCTGAACCTTGGTGTCTCTGATGCCACCATCGAAAAGTGGGAAAAGAACAAGAGCCAACCTTCTGACCCCTACCGTACTCGCATTGTGAAATTTCTCGGATTTGACCCAGCAAACGTTAATCCGACAGGTGACTCTTAATCGGTGAGATGTTGGGAATTTGCCATTTGAAAAAGCAATGAACCTTGCGCAATGTTGCCTTTTTGCGACAGGCTTGTGAACGGGCTGGGGAAAGGACGTTGCACCAGCTTGGAGGCGAGGGTCGGAATCGAGCTGGTTTCTCATCTATCCAAAACCCCACCTAAACCATTCGGCACCGGCGACTTCTCTAACTGCTGCACTGACAAAGAGATTACTACTGATAAATAATTGAATCAAGCGAACAATGCTCAACAGACACCTACAGACACCAACCCATGCCAACACTTTTAGTGCCCGTTGCTGACGTTACAATCTGGAAGAGTTGGAAAATTTATGGGTGTTTGTAAACGGCGGATGAAAAGTGTGGGGGGCTCATGGACGACCTCCGCTGCCACAAACGACCCGGTGGCCTGTTGAGTTACTATTACCGGGAAGCCGCGCGAAAACACGGCATGCAAGTTTTTGGACACTACGGCATCCCGGGCTCCGACTCCACTGTCCGCAAGTATCGTCCGCAAACCCGGCGCGCCGACCAAACGTGGAAGACCTTCCTCCAGAACCATGCTAAAGAGCTGGTAGCAATCGATTTCTTTACCGTACCGACCGCCACGTTTCGGGTGCTCTATATCTTCCTAGTCCTGGCCCATGAACGCCGCAAAGCGCGTCACTTCCACATCACGGAGGCTCCTTTCAGTCTGGGATTGTAAGCGTGGCAAGATTGAGATTCAGTTGTCGGAGGAACTCACCATGGCCCGGTGCCGTACTGAGTAAGGTATATGAAGTAGGTGTTACCCGAAGTCTGTCCCGAAGCCGCTGGGGCAATCATGGGATATGTAGGACCAGGTTTAACCTCAAAGTTTGCCCATTGGACATGACCGTCTTCAAAGAGGAAATTTCCTCCAAGAGGCACGTCTCCGGGGCCCGCGTGAGCTGACGCAGGCAAGCCTCCAGGAACGCTGGGGTATTGTGCGGCCCAACTGCCACGAAATATTTCCATATCATCCGCCATCAGCGGCGCCTTGCGATAAGGAGTGCCAAATTTGGTGCGGGCGAACCATTGTCCCAACCCATACCTGTTGTACTGCGTATAGCTGGAAAGGGTGGTTTTGGTCCGATAAGGAAGTGAACTGTAGCCAATCAAAGTTTGGACGTTGTTAGCGGCTTCAAAGGCGCGATGCCATTTATCGGTCGGACAATACAAAACATCGTTTTGTTTGCGAGTGCCACTAGTCGCATTGCCTGGATTATTCTGTGTGAATAGATACTTTGGATAGAAAACATTGGTATATATCGGCGCCATCCAGGCGGCGTCCATGCCTGATGTGTTGTCCGGAAAGGAATTGTCGTTGTCGCCCGCATACATTGTGTATGCCAGACCCCACTGATGAAGATTGTTGGCACATTGCGCCCTGAGGGCCATTTGTTTAGCCTTTCCCAGAGCCGGCAACAACAGGGCCGCCAAAATCGCGATAATGGCGATGACCACCAGCAATTCAATTAACGTAAATCCAGTGACACGCGAATATTTGCTCTTCATTTGTAAATGACTACTGCTTTTTTAGACTGTGGGCCGCCTTGGCGGCGGCCCACGGTTCAATTTTTCAGCTTTTGCGACACCAATGTCATGGCGATACGACTCGGAAGAAACTCGCCCTGTTCGTCAGGGGGGAATTCGTGTAGCCGAAACTTCCATCCGGCGCGAAGTTGTTCGTAAAGACCGGAGTCCAGCTTGCCGGCGGCAATGCCAGATTTGTCGTTGTCAGAATCCGGTATTGAGCGCCGGCAGATCCGCCGCCAGTGCCGCTCAAGATCAAGCTGCCATTTGATAGCACCGGGCCGCCAAATATTGGCGTTGGAGCCTGGGTTACGGTGATATAGCCGGTTCGCGTGCTCGTATTCGCGCCGCTCTGGCCTGTCACCGTCAGGCTGACGGTATAGGTGCCCGGCGTGGAATAAGCATGAGAGATGTTTGCGTTGGAGCTGTTGGTGACGGATTGGCCGTCTCCAAAATTCCACACCCAGTTCGTGATGTTTCCGGTGGATGAATCGGTAAATACCACCGAATGACCCGTAAGGGCACTCGTCGGCGCGCCGGAGAAACTGGCGGTCGGCGGGGTTGTCGTCGCTCCCGGTCCGTTCAACTGGATGCCGTTCAAGTTGCCCTGATCGTTGGCCAAGCCAACCAGGCTGATATTTAATAAGCCGTTCGCCGCCACAGTTGGCGTCAGGTGGACATAATTGGTTTCGAGGATTAATGTGCTGTTTCCATTGTTTGGCCCGCAGTTATCAAACGAATCATTGGCCGCGAAGCGGGTCACGACCTGCTGCGCATTGGTTCGCGCGCAGGAATACAGATACAGGTTATAAACCCCGGCCGGAATTCCGTGCAGAGTGACCGTTGCTGTGTTCGTGTTGAGGGCCACCAGGCTGGCTTGCATCAGGTTTGCCGCCGGCGAACCGGAGCCATTGAACGGTGTATTGCCGGCATTGTTGAAATCCTGACCTCCTGTGTAATCCAAGGTCAGCGGTGTTCCATAATCGTTGACGTCCGACAGCAACAATCCGGAACCGGAAATCGCATTCGTGGCGCCTGCAAGCGGATTCGGATTGGTTACGGGGTTCCAATAGTCACTGCCGCCGCCAATGACGGCCGAACCGACCTGCGTCTGGGCCAATCCGCTGCCGAGGCTTGTGCCGTTGAACTGCACGTCAATCGCCAATGGAGACGGCAGAGGTTGCACATTGAGCGTCAGCGGCGAGCTGCTAAGAGTGCCGGCTGCATTTGCGGCAACCAATTCATAACTGCCGGAGTTCGTGGTTTGCGAATTCGGGAGTGTCAACGTTGAATTGGTTGCGCCGGTAATCGGCACAAAGCCGCTGCCTTTGTTCACCTTCCACTGAAGCGACGGTTTTGGAATCCCGGCAAAGGCAGCCGAGAACGAAACGGTGCGTCCGACATAATCGTTCGGTGGCGAATCGCAAACTGTATCCATTGAAAGACTGAGCGAGACGTTTGTGTCGGGCCCACTGAGTTGAAAACCGTTCAACAATCCCTCTCCGCTGGCGTCGTGCCCGTAGAAGCTGATGTTCAATACCCCGTTGGTTGTCACCGTGGGCGTGAGATGCAGGTAGTTGGTGGCGGGAATCAGGGTGGAGGCGAAATTATTGGGACCGCAAACGCCAGTCTGATCGTTCGCAAACAAAACATCCGCCCGGCTTTGGCCGTCGCTGTCACGGCCGCACACATACAAATAGAGATCGTAAATACCGGGAGTCAGATTATGCAGCGTGATCGTATTGGTGTCGGCCGTAGTCGTGGTTACAGTCCCCATGTAGCCGCTCATCACAGGTGCATAGGGTGAACCTATGTCGAAGAAGGGATTGCCATCGCCAAATGCCGTGCCGTTGAAAAGGTAATCGGCGACGTAATCCATGGTAATCGGTGTGGTAATGTCGCCTGCGTCAAACAGAGCCAGGTTGGTTCCGCGCGCTGTGCCGGCCACGGTAGCGCTGGCGTAGGGATTGCTGACGGTGTTCCATACATCTCCGCCGTTGCCAATCACGACCGGCCCCGTTTGGGCGGGGGCGTTGCCACTCCCAAACCCATTGCCGGTGAACTGGACATTAATGGCCAGACCATTGGCCGGGGAGGCCAGCACATTGAGCCTGAGCGGCGTGCTGTTGGAACTGCCGGCGGCATTGGAGGCAAACAGCGCGTAACTCCCTGCATTGGTGAACTGCAGGTCGGTCAGTGTCAACGTTGTATTGGTCGCGCCAGCAATCGGCACGAAGCCGCCGCCGGTATTAAATTCCCATTGATTAGTGATGGGCAGCGTGCCAGCAAAGGAAGCCGAGAACGTGACCGTGCTGCCGACATAAGCGTTGGTCGTTGGGCTGGCAGTTGTATCGGCTGACAACGAAAGCGTTGGAAGATTGATGACCGACACGATCTGGAATCCTGCCATGCCGCCGCCGTTGGGGATGCTCAAGGTCAGCATCTGGGAACCGCCACTAAGGTTTGTAAAAACCGCGTAATTAGCTATGGGATTTGCTCCAGTCGTATCGGTCGTTTGTGTCAATGTCGCAACGTTAGTCTGTTGCGTTCCCAAACCTCCGCCACTATTAGTAGAATATCCGACCGAGAGCGGGCCTGGAGTCGTAAAGTCATACGTAACACCTGCGCCGGAGCATGCGATGGTTCCGATGCGGTCGGCGATGTCGGAACTGAAATAAGCAATCAAGTTGTAGCGATAATAGGGGATGCCCGTGATGGAAAACACCTCGGGCCCAACGCCCGAAGCGGTGTTAGCGTATCCGCCAAGCAGCGTTCTGTTGTAAGTTCCATCTCCGTCAACGCTGCCAAACCCCAGAATTCCCCACCCCCCATACGTTCCAGTAACCGTAAAGGCTGCCGTGGTTGCGGCGTTGCTGTTGTCAGGCATAGCGGACATGCCCTGACCGCTGACTGGATTCGAGTTGTTCCAATTTGTGACGGCTACGACGCCAGCAAGGCCGGTCGCTGGAATGGTATTGCCGTTATTATCGTTCCAACTGATCACTTGTGCATCCGCTGCTGCAGATGCAGCGACCGCTAAAAAGATTAATGAGAATGTTTTTTTCATGGGTTATTTAGTTTTCGAATTTGCGTTGATGGACACCATGCAGTGGCTTTGTTGATAGCTTATCTCGTTAATTATATCTCCAAAAACAGTGCGGAAAATCCCAAGAACATGTGAAACGAATTACCTAAATTTGGGGAGCCTTCGTCGGGCGCGTCCGGAAGCTGAGATCAGGGATAAGCTAAACGAAAAAAAGCGGCGCTGTTTGTCATCGGCAGAAGGAGAGTGTCGGTATAATTTGCGTTAGGCAACGTGAACCAGTTGGTACCCAGGCTGTTCGTTTGCATTTGCAACTGCCAGCCAGTGTGATCCGCCGGCCAGGAGAGTTGGATTTGATTCGCGGGCGAAAGGCCCGCAAGCGCCCACCCTAGCTGCACCGGCGTCAGTGACGGCGCGGGCGCAATGCGCACGTTGTCGAGAAAGACAGTGTTGTCTCCTCCAACCAAATCTGTACCGACGAACGACAGTGTTTGCGTGGCGGCAGTCGCGGTAAAGTTCGCGCTGTAATCCACATAATTGGTGGCGGTCGCCGGCGGGTTGTAGCTGCCGATCGTTGCGCCATTCACCGTCAAATTCCATGTTTGTCCGCCGTTCTCGTATTGGCCGGCGCGTTGGGCCGCGGAAAATGTTGCGGTGTAATTTGCTCCGGGCACAAAACCGGAAATGGCCTGTGAAATGGTGGAGATACTTTGCAGGAACGCCACTTGAACCCCCTGCGGCGCATTGGGATTGCTGCTGTCGAACAATGAGTCGTTAGCCGTGATGCCCGACCCATTGTTGCCCGATTGCGGCGTGAATGTCCATGAAGCGCCTGAGGGATTGTATTGGTAGGTGCTGACCTGCGGCACTTCAAAACCAAAATTGAAAATGAATTGCGGCGTGGCGCTGACCTCAAACGAATTGGCGCCCTCGCCGGATGAAGTAACTGCTGAAACAACGTAGTAATAAGTTCCGCCATTCGTCACCGCGCTATCGGTGTAGTTGGTTCCGGTGCCACCACCGGCAATGACCGAATAAGGTCCGCCGGAAACTGCGGAGCGTTTGATATTATAGCCAGTCGCACCAGCGACGCTGTTCCAGGTCAGGCTGACTTGATTATTGCCCGGCACTGCGGTCAATCCGCCAGGCACAGGAGAAATATTCCAAGTGAATTGGTACGTTCCCGAACCAACCGTCCAAAGCAAACTGGTTTGTCCATTGGTCGTCACAATTCCGGCAAAAGTCACGTCCGGGGAATTATCTGCCGTCGCTCCATTGGTCCAAATGAGCACGCCGCTTTCATAAACCGCCGCGTTCGTGTCGGTCATTGGCAAGTGAACCAGCGCCGTCGAGCCGGGTGGAATCAACATGTTCATCGCAGCCCGATTATTGTTTACCGACCATTGGTTCGTGATCAGACCGTTCGCAGAATTGTAAGTCGCAGTCGCAGAGGTCAGGCCGCTGTTGATGCCAGGGTTGATGATGATTTTTTTGAAACCCGGCCCCGTCGCGTCCGGCTGGATGCCGACGAGCCCGTGATAAAACCATTCCATCACTTCACCGCACATGAAATGGTCCTGCGAGCTGAAAAGGGTGTTGGCGTCGTCCCATCGTTCCGTGAGGCTCGTGCAATTGTGCGCGATTTGGTAACCATAGCCGGGCGAATTCATTTGATTGAGCATCCCGCAAATGATGTCGGCGCGGCCGGCCTGCTCCAGCGCACGGAACACGAAGCCAATGCCGATTTCTCCGGAAGTCAAAGCGTAATTGCGCGATTGAATATCATTAATCAGCGCAGCCGTTACGCCGGCGACATTGGTGGAATTTACCATTCCCAGCGCCAGCGGCATTCCGTTGGCCGTTTGACTGGAGGTATCATAAGTGCCGTTGGTGGAGTTGAAAAAGGTCGCGTTGAATCCGGCGCGGATGTTCGCCGCGAGTTGGTTGTAAGCCGCGGCGTCCGCGGAATCACCGAGCAACTGCGCCATTTGAGCCATGACCACCGCGTCGGAATAATAGGTCGCCGTGCCGGGAAGAGTTTTTGACGTAAGGGAAACGCCTGAAAAATTTCCCGCTGACAATTGCCCCATGTCATACCAATCGCCCAGGTCCACCGGAATGATGTAATTGCCGTTGACCTCACCGGTCAGAAAATTCATGTAGTTCTTCATTGCGGGATAAAATCGCTGCAACAACCCGACGTCGCAGGAGAATTCGTATTGCTGCCATACGCCCTGGATGAATGTGCTGCCCCATTCCGGTGAATTGTGATACGGATCGGTCAAACTGTCACTGGTCTGGAAGTATTCGGGCGCGATGTTCGGCACAAAGCCGTTATTGGTCCATTGGCTGTCAAAAATATCATTTTCAATTTTCGTAAACAGCGGCGCAATGTCGAAATTGTAACGCAATGACGGCCCGTTCAGCCAATCCTGCTCCAGCCAGCCGAGGCGCTCGCGATGAGGACAATCGCTTAGGTAACTTTCCATGTTGTTCAACTGCGCCCAACGGACGAGACTGTAAATCTGGTTGAACACCGGATTGGAGCAACTGAATGAGCCAATGAGCGTGGACGTGGAATGCACCGCGACGCCTTGCAGCGATTGAATCGTCGGCAGCGTGCTGCCACCAGGGGCGGGATAAAGTTGCACTTGCAGATAGCGGCAACCTTGGATGAAAAATTGCGGCGTCCAAGTTTCCGTTCCGGTTCCCTTCAAAGTATATTGCCACCACGCCGGCGGCGGCGGGCTGCTCTGCACGCAAGTGGTGCGATCCACCAAGCCGTTCGCACCCAGGAGTTCAGATGGGATTATTTGGACGTAAGAACCAGCTGGCCCGCTGACTTGCAACTGCGGCATGAGCGTCGCGTTTTGTCCCAGGTCATAGACACTGGTGCTCGACGCTGAAGTTGACACAATTTGAAATCCAGCAATGCCGCCGCCGCTGGGAACGTTTAAAGTCAGTGTCTCGGAACTCCCTGTAAGGTTGGTAAACACGGCATAGTTTGCCAAAGGATTGGCCCCAGCGGTGTCCGATGTCTGAGTCAAAACCGCAGTGGCGCCGCTTACCGAAGACGGGCCGATAGTCGAAAAGTCATAAGTCGTGCCGGCACATGCCATGGTTCCTGAGCGGTTGGCAGTGTCGGAACTGAAATAGACAATCACGTTGTAACTCGAATAGGGAATGCCGCTGATAGAGAACACTTCCGGCCCCACTCCTGACGATGTGTTGGCATATCCCCCAAGAAGCCTTCGGTTGTAAGTTCCATCGCCGTCGGCATTGGTAACGGCTACAATTCCCCAGGGCCCCCACGTGCCGGAAATCGTAAAACTTGCGCCGGATGCGACGCCTGTGTTGTCATACAAGGAGATGCCGTTGGTCGAGTTGTTCCAATTCGTAGCGGGCACAACGCCCGCAACGCCGGTTGCTGGAATGGAGTTGTTGTTATTCTCATTCCAACTAATGATGCGCTGGCTGTTTGTGATGGCGGCGGTGAATACATCGAATCTTCCAATCGGCGGCGCGGCGCACGACAAGCCTTTCAAATTGCCACCGGGGCCATTGGTCAAAACTGCGGGCGTCCACTCTGGATTGGCATAACCGGCCTGGTCCCAGCCAGTCGGCTCAAGCCGCGCGTCGTAATCTTCGCCGGCATAAACATTCTCAAACGTGATTGCACCCGGCCCCATCATCCAGTTTGTTTCGCTGCCGATGATCTGTCTCGTGCCGTTGGTGTAATCGAGTTCAATTCGCACGATGGCTCGCAATGGCCCGAACGATTGCGTGAACTTCACGTAGCGACCGTAGCCTGCGGTGATATTGTAAAAACTGTTTCCCAGAATAATCCCGATGGCGTTTGTGCCGGGTTGAATTTGCGAAGTGATGTCGCGCGCATCGTAGAGGACAGTTTCATTCGTGCCGACCTGCCAGCTTGTCGGCCCCCAATACGTCCAGCCCGGCGGCAGCAAATCGGTTGAATTTTTTGTTCCGTTGACGGAAAGCTGGTAAGCACCGAGTCCGCTGACTTGGACAATGGCGCGCTGCAATCCGGGTTGGGCCACGAATTCACGGCGAAGGCGGCGTCCGTAATCGCAACCAACAAAACCCGCGCCGTCGGTCAGACCGGCTTCGCCCCAGCCGTATTGTTCGATGGTGTCGAGCGCGGAAACAGAAGCATTCAAAGCGACATTGGTTCCGCCGCTGATGACTTCAAGCTGGCTCAGGGCAAAGGTGTAATCGCTGCCGGCGGCGTAATAATATAATTTAGTCGCTGTAACACGAACATAGCGGGCGGAGATGTTTGTGGCAGAAAACGATTGCGGGAAATATCCCGGATTAGGCAAATCGGTGGTCTGGTTCGCGACCAAGTTGGATGAGGCAAACGTCTGGTCGTTGGAAATCTCGATGTGGAAGCGAACCGGAAAGCCATAACCGGGCAATCCCTGATTCCATTTCGGATGAAGCTTGATAGTGCTGATGGGGTAAGCCTGTCCCAAATCCACCTGCACCCATTTTGTGACATTCTGTGTTGTGCTCGTCTGCGCGTGGTAGCCGATGGACTTGCGCGGCAGGCCCATGATCCACTGCGCGTTCCAATCGCCCGGATTAAGCACACCCATTGTCCACGTCGCATCCGCGCTCCACGCCGACGGGACGCCGTTCATATCCCAAACACGGACTTTCCAGAACACCTGCTGCGAAGTTTGCAGCGCCGCGCCGCCGTAGGGAATTTGAATGTGCTGATTCGTCACGATCATGCCGCTGTCCCACAAATCGCCGACGTTTGAATCCAATAACGCCTGGCTGGTTGCGACTAGAATTTCATACGCCGTCTGCGTGTCACCGCGCAAAGCCGACTGCAACGTCCAGCCGAGTCGCGGTTGCGCCGCGTCAATGCCGAGCGGATTGGCGCGGTCCTCACAGGAAAGATTAGCGACGGTAATGGCGTGGCTCTGAAAGACAAAGGCCAGCAGCGCGGACAGAAAACAAAGGCGGCAGTTCATTAAATTACGCTCAAGTAGTCGCAAAATTTGCAACCAGGTATTGTTTCAAAATATAGCATCCAATCCCGAACTGGACATACCCGAAACGGGTGGATTTGATTCACCAAATTTGGTGAATCTGTATCAAGAAACCAAAGTTGGTTAGTTCAAAATTCCACCCACACGACATTTGCAGCTACCCCAAATTTGGGGATAGCAGTCACCTTGTTTTGGGGATGTCATTCTGTGTTTGCATATATTACTATATTATAACAAAGCACCGGTCTAAATGAATGGCATTGGGGAATCGGTGGAAACAGTAAAAATCCTAAAAACATCAGTAACAACATGAAGAAAATAATCCTTTCCGCTCTGGCAGCGACCGTCATGGTTGCTGCGGCTAACGCACAGAACACCATCAGTTGGCAATACGCTAACGGTGGCATCATCCCATCGGACGGCTCCTCTTATGCCGGTGTTGCGCTTGCCCCCTTCTGGAATAATTCCCGTGAAGCGGGCGTGGCGAACTTGCTCGCCAGCGATGGCAGTTCGTCCGGTGTCTCATTGGGAATCACCGACCAATACGGAGCATGGGGTATCGGTAACGTGATCTCGCCCGACACTGACGGATACTATAACAAAGCGATCCTTGATGGATATGCTAACACGGCAACAACGGACACTCTGAGCCTCGGTGGTATTTCCTTTTCGCAGTACGACGTCATTGTTTATTTAAGTTCCGATACTGACGGCCGCACTGGGACCATCTCCGACGGCACGACCACGTTTAGTTTCACAACGATGGCTGTAGCCGCCGTTGATCGGTATAACGACAGCAACGCAATTCTCACCCAGACCACCGATACGGGCTCGGGCGATCCACAAGCCGACTATGCCATTTTCTCAAATCTTACCGGCTCTTCCCAAACGTTTACGATGACCATTGGCGGAGGGGGTATTGCTGGAATGCAAATCGTGGGAGTGCCGGAACCCGGCACGCTGGTCCTGGTAGGCTTGGGTAGTTTTGGACTTTTAGTCTGGCGGCGACGGATGGTGAAATCGTGAGTTGAGAGCCGCGATTTATTTGAAGCGTCGGCTGCAATCCATAAGAAGATTTCGCCCCGCAGTGCGCTCGATAAATCAAAATGATATCGCAGAAATCTTCTGCGACGCGTTGAAGGTGACAAATCCCATTCAACGCCGAATATTTCTCGATCGGGCCTGCGGCCATAATTCCAGTGTCCGTGAACGAATTGAGTCCTTGTTGGCGGTCAAGGCTAAGGCCGAACTGTTTTTCGCGAGGAACGCGGTGGAATTGACGTTGGCTGACTCATTTCCGCAGTTCCAGCAAGTCCAACCGGTACCACAGCAGGATTAGCTCTGAATTTCATTTGATGTAACCCAGCTTGTCGATAAATTGTCTCGAAATTCCTGAAGTATGCGACTCGGGCTTCAGTCCAACGCACTGGTGCGTCCGCGTGGCTTCTGCGGAAGGCGAAAGAGGCTGTTTGTGCAAGAAGCGCTGAAGATTATTTTTGCCCTTTTGCTCGGATGCATTTCGACCAAATCGGCCCACGCGTCCACATCGGAACGCGGAGACGAGTTTTCAACTTACCACTTGGCCGCGGTTCCTCCCGACGCCACGAACGGACTTGGTTCATGGATTTGGACGGACAACGCCTATGATCTGCAAACGTGTCGGCTGTGGAAGGAATTTGATATTCCTCATGGAACCAAAGCAACTTCAGCGCGAATGAAAATGACGGTGGACGATGGCTACCAGTTATTCCTCGATGGACGCGAACTCGGCCAAGGCGCGGAGTGGCGCTGCCTGACGGAATATGATTTAACTTTGTTGCTGTCCCCGGGCCATCATGTGTTGGCGGTCAATTGTTTCAACAATCTTTACTTGGCCGGTCTCATCATGGATTTGTCAATCCAGTTGAGCAATGGAAAAAGGTTGGATATTAAATCAGATTCCAGTTGGCGCGTGGTGCCAGAAAATGAAAAAAACTGGGAAAAGCTGAAGCACGCACGTGCCGAATGGCCCACAGCGGCTATACAGGATGAAACGAAGCGCCAACCTTATTATAGCGCGGGACGCTGGCCGGACGACTATATGCGTGTGCCGCGTTTTCAGGCTTTGGTCATTCCATTCTGGCAAACTGGCTGGTTTCATCTGCTACTGGCTTCGGTGTGTGGATTGGTTCTGATGGTTTGCGTTATGCTGTCCTTCCAGCTCGCCCTGCACGCGAAGGAACAGCACTTCCTCAATTTGGAGCGTGCCCGCATTGCCCGCGACATCCACGACGATTTTGGCACACAGTTAACCCGGTTGGTTCTCGAAGGCGAGGTTGCACAAAACGAACTCTCAGATCAGGCAAAAGTAAAATTGCACTTCTCCCGCATCAGCGACGGATTGCGCCAGGCCCTGGAGACGATGGACGAAGTGCTTTGGGCCGTCAATCCGCGCCGGGACACGGTGGGCGACTTTGTGACCTACGTTTGCGAATACGCACAAACGTTTTTGCAGACGACTTCCATTCAATGCCTGCTGGAAGTCGAGCCGGACATGCCATTACTTCATTTCGATTTGCCATTGCGCCGAAGCCTGCTGCTGGCCGTGAAAGAAGCGATTACCAATGCCGCCAAACATTCCGGTGTGACGACACTGTTGCTGAAAATTCATCGGCAGGAAGACGGTCTGGCCGTTGTCGTGCAAGACGACGGTAAAGGCTTTGATTCGTCACAAACCCGCAGCGAACGTCATGGCCTCGGAAACATGGTCCAGCGCATGCATGAAGTTGGCGGCCAATGCGCGATCATCAGCCGCCCAGGCAAAGGCTGCCGTGTGGAGTTTAGCATTCCACTCATGCGCCAACGGCCGCGCTTTAGGTGGCCGATATTCCATTTGCGAACGCTCAACCGCAAATCCAAATCTGCCGTGCCGCAAACGCCCGAAGTCGCCGTCAAAACAAATCTCGAAGCATGAAGCCGCAAACAATCGAAAAAACTGCCAAAGCGGCCCCGCAACAAATCAAAATCGCTATCGTTGAGGACCAGCCGGACGTCCGCGAAAACTGGTCCCGCCTGATTAACTCCTTTCCGGATTTTGACTGTGTGTGCGCGTGCCTTTCCGGCGAGGAGGCGCTGCGCGAAATACCAAAACATCGTCCTAGTGTGGTGCTGATGGACATTTTCCTGCCGCGGATGTCCGGCATCGAGTGCACCGCGCAACTCAAGGAATTGTTGCCGGAAACGCAAATTATCATCCTTACGGCGATGAACGACAAGGAGCTGATTTTTCTTGCGTTGCAAGCCGGCGCGGACGGCTATTTGCTTAAACGGACGAAGCCTGCCGACTTGCATCGGGCCTTGCTCGATGTCGTCGCCGGTGGCTCGCCAATGAGCAGCGAAATCGCACGGCGCGTCGTGGAATCGTTCCGCCGCAAAGCCAAAGACGTTGATAAGTCGTTGAAATTATCCGCCCGGGAAGAGGAAATTTTGGTGCTTCTGTCGAGGGGTTATCCCAACAAAGCCATCGCTGACCAGTTGAACTTGAGTGTCGAGACAATTTACAGCCATTTGAAGCGGGTCTATGAAAAAATGCACGTCCATTCGCGCACGGAAGCGGTGATCCGCTATCTGGATTCTCAGGGGAAGACTTCGATGGGGACTTTGCTCGATTGATTTGTCTTTTCACAAAGAATCGAACTCCGATTGTAACCTTGTCGCGTCCGCCGTTTCGTTCTTAGTTTTCTATTGTGAATGCGTATGCGAGCCGGGTACCACCCCAAAAATTGGTGAAGCGCACAATGGACGCATCTGAACCTTTTCGGCGATTGCGGCGGCCAGTTGAGATTTCGATAGTGCGTTATATGAGTGTGTCAGGTTGGGCGTCCGTCGCGTTAGCCCGTTGCCGCTTCGGCTTGAGGCCCCTTCCAACCACTGGCACCAAGGCTGCACGTAATCAGCAAGGCGGCCCTTGTCCGCTTTCTGCTCATAAAGCCGGGTTGCGTGCGCAGCCACCGCCCGATTGACCTGCCCGCTGGCAGCGCGCAGCTTCCAGATGTCGCTGTTGGGGGAGTGTCTTCCCGCCGTTTGCAGACCCAGGCAAATCGTCCACCAAGTCCTGTCCTGCTTCAGCTTCTGAAAATAGCCAGCATCACGCGCGCGTGCTTTAGTGCTGGGTTGATTGGCCGGAGAATTTGAGTTAACTTGTGCGTATGCAGGCGCTGATTTAGAGTATGTGTCTGATGGAATACGTCGGTTTGTGGTGTCAGATGAGTTGTTTCCAGCCTTTCAAGGATTGCTCAACCGGAAAGATAAATTCCCCGTGGGCGAGCATTGTCAAATCATGTCGGCAACCTGACCTTCAATGATTCGACTCCACCTGTTGGGAATTGGCGAACGCACGATTCACCACCAGAAATCATCAGTTTCCCTACATTTTCGACAGTTACGGCGCTATCCAATAAATCCCAAGACCCTTGGCGAACACCTCCGTAAAAAGCGCATAGACCTTTCCCTGTCCATGACCCAACTCTCTAGGTTCCTGAACCTTGGTGTCTCTGATGCCACCATCGAAAAGTGGGAAAAGAACAAGGGCCAACCTTCTAAGCCCTACCGTATTCGCATTGTAGAATTCCTCGGATTTGATCCAGCAAACGTTAATCCGATAGGTGACCCTTAATCGGTGAGATGTTGGGAATTTGCCATTTGAAAAAGCAATGAACCTTGTGCCATGCGTTGCCATTTTGCCACCTGCAAATCAGGTTCTTGCACAGCCCTTACCCCCGCCTCTGGAATGCACCCAAACTGCCTTCAAAACACCTGAAACGCTCGGTGAACACCTCAAAAGACGCCGGCTTGAGGTTCACCTCATCCAAAGCCAGTTGGCCAAGCGCTTGGGCGTTCACCGGGTCTCCGTCCAGAACTGGGAACGCAACATCTATCAGCCCGCAACCGAATTGATGCCAAAAATTATTGAATTCTCGGGCTACGATCCGCAGCAATGGCAACAACCGGCTATTCCCCGATGATTTTGACCAGTGCCCGCTTCCGTCGTCGCCGGTCGAATTCACCATAAAAAATCTGTTCCTGCGGGCCAAAGTCGAGCTTGTGTTTGGTGACGGCTGGCTCATATCCCAACATTCTGCGGCGTGCTATGCGTCAGTTATTACATAATTCTTCACATTACAACTCGGCGGGCACTTTCTTGAAAAAGCCTTCCCCAAAGTCCAATGAAACCGTCGCGATTAATTGATTAGTCTATAGAATTTATATTTGACATTAACTAAGACTTATTTATCATTAGTCGTTCGGGCTGTGGCGTCGTTCTGGCATCGTTCTAGTGTGAAGACAGCAGCTTTAACATTCAGAACCGCAGCTTCAAGCGGTTGTGCTGGTAAAGACATCGCGGTTCAGAACGCCGATACGACCGTCACAGTTTGAGTTCTCGCTTTTCGCGCACCAATGCTGCGAACCAGTTGGCAGTTTAAGGCGGTTGTCGAAGAAAACCGAGGTCCTGCCATTGTGGCGCGGTTTTCTGGTAGGGCGAAATCTTTACCTGACAGTCCCTACCAGCCGGCTCATCGCACTATCCATCCCTCCACTCAACATTATCTCGGAAGAGGTAACTCATGAAAACTAATACTCGACTTGTCATGTTTTCGTTCTGGCCCACCGCCGCGGCACTCGTTACGGCTGCGGCGCTGGCCGTCGTTGAGCCGGTCCAGGCGTCGCCTGACCCGCCGGTATCCATTACGAATGGCGTTGCACTCTTTCAGGGGAACCAAACCAATGGGATAACCAGCGAGGTGGGAGGGGATTTTCAACCCGCAAATGTGACCACGCTAAAGGTGAATTCATTGAGCGGGCCGATCCAGCCAGCCAACGGCGTGTCCGGCATTTATTTCCAGAACTCCGGCGCCGGCAATGTGACGATTAACGCCGGATTGAGCGGCAGTAACATTGTCATCAACACCACCGGCGCCGCCGGGATCAACGCCGGGAGCGTTGGCAGCCCTCCGCTCGTTCCGACCCCCGACCCGTTTCTGGGCATTCCGATCCCGACCAGTTCCACCGTGGCAGGTGGCGTGGTGAATGTGCAGAGTCATAGCGACATTACCACACACGGTGACAATTCTTCCGGAATCGTCGCCACGAGCCAGACGACTGGCTATTCGCCATTCGTAATCGGGGAACTGGAAGGCTACAAAGGAACCAACATCACTTTCACGGTCATTGGGGTGACGAATACCGATGGCACCGCCGGGGCGCTTGGCGGATCGGTCACCGGCACGCTTGTGGACACCAATGGCGCTCCGCTGGCCGGTAACGGGGGAACATTTGTCGTCAATACCAACGGAACCTTCAGCTTTAACGCCGGAACCAACCTCGACGGGCTGGCCGTGGGCGAAAGCTTTCAGTCAATCGTTAATTACACCGTGCAAGGTGTCAACATCACGGGGATCAGCACTAACCTCGTGGGCACCCTGGTGGCAACCATCACCATGACCACCAACGGGCTGGTTACTAATTGTGGCGCACTTTTCGACACCTTCGGGCCGAGCACCAACCAGAACTCCGTGTTTCCCGACCTGGCCAGCTACGCCCAAACCGAGGCGGGCATTGCATCCGCCGGCGGCGCCGGCAACAGCGTCACTGTGACCAATGAAGGATCCATCAAGACTTATGGCACCAACTCGTTTGGCATTTTTGCACAGAGCATCGGAGGCAACGGCGCAACGGGCGGAGGTGGAAGCTGGTCGCACAGCGCCGGTCAGGGCAGTGCCGGGAGCGGCGGAGGCACTATCACCGTCACGGCGGATGGCAGTATCACCACCGGGTCAAATTATTCGTGCGGCGTGGTGGCCTGGAGCCAGGGCGGTACCGGCGGCCAGGGCGGTGACGGCGGTTTCTGGAGATATGGTGGTCCCGGAGGAACCGGCGGCGCAGGCGGCGAGGTTCACGTGGATGGCAGCGGGACGATCACAACCGCAGGCGACTACGCCAGCGGCATCTTAGCCCTTAGTGCCGGGGGCGACGGCGGTGCGGGCGGCAGCAGCGACAAGGTTTTCACCGGCGGCGGCAACGGCGGCAATGGAGGACAAGGAGGCACGGTGACTGTGGATGGAGATTGGAACATCACTACTACGGGCAATTATGCGCATGGCATCTGGGCCAAGAGTGTCGGCGGCAACGCGGGGACTGGCGGCAGTGGCGGTTGGATTGCCGGGCACCCCGGCAATGGCGGCCAGGCCACCGACGGCGGCACGGTCACCGTTAACAGCGGTGGAACGATTGAAACTTCCGGCGACAATTCGTACGGCATTTATGCCGAAAGTGTCGGCGGCTTTGGTGGCCAGGGCGGCGGCCAGGGCGGCATCTTTTATTCTCACGGCGGCAGCGGGGAAAGCGCCGGCAGCGGCGGTGATGTGGATGTCGCACAGGAGGCGGGCGGGTGGATTATCACTCACGGTACCAATTCCCACGGGATCTTTGCCGAAAGCATCGGCGGCGGCGGCGGCAGTGGCGGCGGCGCTGGGGCCATTGCCGGTGTCGGCGGCACGGGCGGCGCGGGCGGCAATGGTGGCAACGTGACGGTTACCAACTATGGCGAAATTCGGACGTTCGGCGAATACTCCCGCGGAATTTACGCCCAAAGTGTCGGCGGCGGCGGTGGTGACGGTGCCGGCAGTGGCGGCCTTGTCGGGATTGGCGGCAGCAGCAGCGGTGTCAGTTACGGAGGCAAGGTTGGCGTTTTCAATCAGGGAGGCATCCTGACTTCCAATGACAATTCCGACGCGATTTTTGCGCAGAGCATCGGCGGCGGCGGCGGAAGTGGTGGAGGTTCCGGCGGCTTGTTCTCCATCGGTGGCTCCGGCACCGGCGGCGGCAGCGCCAGTAATGTGGACGTTGTGAACAGCGGCCAGATTTTAACCTACGGCACCAATGCACGCGGCATTTTCATCCAAAGCATCGGCGGCGGCGGCGGCAGCGGGGCTGGTTCCGGCGGATTGGTTTCGATTGGCGGCAGCGGTTCAAGCGCCGGCGACGGCGGGATTGTCACCCTGACGAACAGCGGAATGATTACAACCACCGGAAGCCTTTCCACGGCCATCGAAGTGCAGAGCATCGGCGGCGGCGGCGGCAGTGGCGCCGGCTCGGGTGGACTGGTTTCCCTTGGTGGCGGAGCCGCCTCAGGAGGAAACGGAGCGGCGGTCATCGTGGCCAATTCCGGTGACATCCACACTGCCGGTGATTATGCGCGGGGGATTTATCTCCAAAGCATCGGCGGGGGAGGCGGCGATGGCGCCGGCTCGGGCGGACTGGTGTCCATCGGCGGGAGCGGCAGCCTCGGCGGCAACGGCGGAAGCGTCATACTCACGAATTCAGGGTCGGTGACCACCCTCGGCGATAATGCCGATGCCATCTTCAGCCAAAGCGTTGGTCGTGGAGGCGGCAGTGGGGCCGGTTCGGGCGGCCTCCTGGTCTCGATTGGCGGCGATGGCAGCGGGGGCGGCAATGGCGACAGTGTGACTATTGCCAACACCGGTTCCCTCTACACGGCGGGGACAAACTCGTGTGGAATTTTTGGCCAAAGTGTTGGCGGCGGGGGCGGTCAGGGGGCCGGCTCCGGGGCCTACAGCGTTTCCATGGGCGGCACCGGCGGCGACAGCGGCACCGGTGGCTCCGTCAGCATCGAAAACAGCGGAAGCATCACGACCATGAGCAATTTCTCTTACAGCATTTTTGCGCAAAGCATCGGCGGCGGCGGTGGCAGCGGGAGAGGCTCCGGAGCCTGGAGCTTTTCCATGGGCGGCGACGGCGGCGGCGGCGGTGATGGCGGCCTGGTCCAGGTCATAAACACCGGCAGGCTCACGACCTTTGGCACCAATGCCAGTGGCATTTTTGCTGAAAGCGTCGGCGGCGGTGGCGGGAACGGGGCCGGTTCGGGGGCAGTCACGGTTTCGCTGGGCGGCGACGGCGGAAACTCCGGGAACGGCGGTGCCGTTATAGTTGCCAACGCGGGGGCCATCACGACTTACGGCGACAATTCGCCGACAATTTTTGCACAGAGCGTGGGCGGCGGCGGTGGCAACGCAAATACCGTCGGGGCGGCGGTTTTCTCGCTGGGCGGCGATGGGAACAGCGGCGGCAATGGCAGCAACGTAACGGTCACCACCAGTCAACAATTAGAGGCATTCGGCCAGGATTCCAGCGGCATCTTTGCGCAGAGCGTGGGCGGCAAAGGCGGAAACGGCGCAAACGTGGTCAATGTCTCGGTTGCCGCCAATATCGGCGTCAGCGTCGGCATCGGCGGTGGTGGCGGCGATGGCGGCGACGGCGGACTGGTCACAGTCAACAGTGACAGCGATATTATCACCAGTGGCACAAATGGCCAGGGCATCGTCGCTCAAAGTGTCGGGGGCGGCGGCGGCAACGGTGGAAACGCTTTCGTCTTGTCCGCGGCGGCAAATGTCATTGACGAAATTCCCTTCGCGGCGAATGTGGCCGTCAGTGTCGGCGGTTCCGGAGGCAAAGGCGGCGACGGAGGAGCCGTGGCGGTGCAAAGTTCGGGTGTCATTATCACCTCCAATTCCCTTTCCGCCGGTATCCTGGCTCAGAGCGTGGGCGGCGGTGGCGGCAACGGCGGAAACAGCACAGCCGTCAGCCTTAGCTATAATTGCGATGTCACGGCAAATGTCGCAGTGGGTGGCAAGGGCGGCGTTGCCGGCAACGGGGCGGCCGTCGGTGCCACCAATAACGGTGGGATTCGGACGGAGGGCAATTATTCCTCCGGCATCTTTGCGCAAAGCGTGGGTGGCGGCGGCGGACAGGGCGGCGACAGCACAACCATCAGCGGAGACCTGAGCGTATTGAAAGACGCCAAGGATATCAGCCCCAGTTATTCGTTCACCATGTCCATGGGCGGCAACGGCGGCGGCGGTGGAACCGGCGGGACTGTGGACGTCAACAGCTTCAACAATATCGTCACGAAGGGCGCGTTCTCCTATGGCATCCAGGCCCAAAGCATCGGCGGGAGCGGCGGGAGCGGCGGAAATGCCTCCACCTATAAAATCGAACTCAGCAACACGCCGGAATCGCTTGCGCCTGCGCTCAGCCTGTTGAGCTTCAGTTCCACGTTCATTCTGGGCGGCAATGGCGGCGCAGGCGGAAACGCCGGGGGCGTGACGGTCAACAACACGAGCAACATCTGGACCGAAGGCGTCTTTGGCGTGGGCATTCTGGCGCAAAGCGTGGGCGGCGGCGGCGGGGCCGGCGGCAACGTGCTGACCTTCGATTTCAGCAACGATGGTCTGCCGGAAGACTCATCGCCTTATCATGATGTGCTCACGAATCTCACCCAATTTACCCAGACCATGGTGGTTTCAAACGGCATGGGCGGCGCGGGCGGGAACGGCGGGAACGTGACGGTCACCAACAGCGGCGACATCACGACTCATGGCGCGTTTGCCCACGGCATCATGGCGCAAAGTGTCGGCGGCGGCGGCGGATTTTCGGGAATCAGCGACGAACTTGATTTAAGTTCGCTGATCTTTGGTTCGGGCACTCAAGCGCAAGGCGACGCCGTCCAAAGCCCCGGCTCCGGTGTGAGTTTCGCCGGCAGCGTGGGCGGGAACGGCGCCGGCGGGACTGTCACGGTCGTGCAAGCCGGCAACATCGTTACTTACGGCAACAATGCTCACGGCATTTACGCCCAGAGCGCGGGCGGTTTGCTCTCGGGCCAAACCGTCAACGTCACCGTGGATGGCAATATCTTCGCACAAGGAACCAACTCCGACGGCATCCGCGCCCAGAGTGTCGGAGCTGCCGGCGGTGGCGATATTTCTGTGAACATTCTCAGCGGCACGGTGCAAGGCGGATGGGGTTCAAGCACCGGCGTTCGCCTGCTGGACGGCGCCGATAATACGCTCACCAACCACGGCGCGATCACGACGTTGAACGGCGCGAACGGCACTGCCATTCTCGGCACCGGCGGCAATGAGAGCATCAACAACTACGGCATCATCATCGGCTCCGTTGACCTGGGCGGCGGCAATAACCAGTTCAATAATTTTTCAAACAGTTGGTTCAATGCGGGCGGGACGGTCAATCTTGGTGGGGGAAACCTCTATCGAAACGCGGGCGTGCTATGTCCTGGAGGCAGTGAAAGGATTCAGACGACCCTGCTCACCGGCAATTACACACAAACGGCTGGTGGGAGTCTCGGAATCAAACTGGCCGCGCTCCCCGACCAACTCACCATCAACGGCGCGGCGGCCATCGACGGAACGCTCGTCGTCTCCCTGTTCAATGGTTTTGTGCCGACGAAGGGCGAGCAGTTTACAATCTTAACCGCGACAGACGGTGTGACCGGCCAGTTCACAGCCCTGGACGATCAGCTGAAGAGCGTCTATGCGCTTGAACTCCGCGCTCTTTATGAAGCCAACGAAGTTGACTTAATGACCGTGCAAGGCAGCTTCATGCCGTTTGCCCTCACGCATAACCAGCGGGCTGTGGCCGGAAACCTTGACACCTTCTCCGGATACCTGAGCACGAACCAATTGCAGGGCGACCCGCGCGAGACAAATTTGATCGCAATCCTTAATGCCGTTCCCGGACCGCAACTTCCGGCGAACTTCGACCTGATCGCGCCGGAGGAATTGGGTGCCCTGTTCGACATGGAATTTGGCAGTGTGGACACGATCGTCGGCAGTGTGCAAAGCCGTATGAACGATCTGCGCAATGGCTACGCGTTGGCGAGTGGCAGTGTGTCGCTGTTCGAACCGGGCGGACCCGTGATGCAATTGACTTCCGCGGATCGGAGCCTGCCCCTGATGGAAAAAGCCAAGCCGAATGACGACTGGAGTGCGTTTGCCGGCGGTTACGGCCAGTTCGTCCATGTCAGCAGCACGGCCGATGCTCCGGGCTACTGTCTCCAGAATTCCGGCTTCCTTTTGGACTTCGACAAGCCGTTGGATACTGGTCTCGCGGGCGGGTTCACGCTGGATTACGCCGGCGGTGAAGCCAGCCTGGCGAACGGCGGCAGCGCGAACATGGAAGGCGGTCGGGGCGGCATTTACGGGACCTGGTTCAGTACCAACGCCTATCTGGAAGCCCAGGTGGGTGCCGGCGGCTGTCGTTACGACAGCAAACGCGCTGCGCTGGGTGGCTTTGCGAGCGGGGATACCAAAGGTTACGAAATTGATACCATGTTCGGCGGCGGCTATGACCTGCAACACACCGATTTCACCAATTTCACTTTTGGCATGCTGGCCGAGATGCACTACACTTACGTTGATATCGAGGGGTTCACGGAAACCGGTTCTTCATCGCCGCTTCAAATCATGGAAAACGACAGCCATTCGCTGTGGACCCTGCTCGGATGGCGTTTGGCATACGAATGGCACGCTTCCAAGGAAACGTTCCGGCCTGAGGTTCGCATTGGCTGGCGACATGAATTCCTGGACACGGCCCGGACGATAAATTCACAGATGGCCAGTGGCGCCGGAACCGTTTTCCAGGTGGAAAGCCCATCCCTGGGCCGGGACAGCCTTTCCCTGGTCACCGGTTTAAGCACGCGCTGCTCGCAACACCTTTCAATCTTCGCCTATTACGACGGTGAACTGGCGCGCGACAATGCCGCCAGCCATACTGTGAATGGAGGCATTAGTTGGGACTTCTAACTTGGACCGCCAGGATGTCATGAACATTGGGTAGAAGAGTGTCACAAGTTTCGAGGAGCCGATTTGGAAAAGGCCGGCTGCCGGGCAGCCCCAAGACTCCTTGTCAGAAATTCAGGGCGGGAATATTTCCGAGTTGCTGCAACGATTGGAATTTCTCCCAGATCGGTCAGCAATTGGGAACGCGGCGTCAATTCCCGTTATGTCCAAAAACTCAAACGAGTTAATTTAGCAGGTGTCAGCCCCGGATTCCGCCAGCTTCACTCAAATTGATTGTCGTGGTGGCCAGCGTGAGACGCTTTCGCTCACAAAAGTGATAAGCATTGTCAAATCGTGTCGGCAAACTGACTTTCAATGATTCGACTCCACCTGTTGGGTATTTACCACCGCACGATTCACCATCGAAAATCAACAGTTTCGTTACATTTCAGGCAATTGAGACGCTACCCTACCCAACCCAAAACCTTCGGTGAACACCTCCGCAAAAAGCGTATCGACCTGTCTCTTTCCATGCCCCAACTCTCTAAGTTTCTGAACCTTGGGGTTTCAGATGCCACCATTGAGAAATGGGAAAAAGACAAGAGCCAACCTTCTGAACCGTATCGCAGCCGAATTGTGGAATTCCTTGGAATCGACCCTGCAAAAGCCAATTCGACAGGTGACTCTTGAACCGTTAGGCGTTGGGAATTTGCCATTCGAGAACTGTGGGCATAAATAACGACGGGACACCTGCGTATAGGCTTGGGCAACACAGCGACGCATTCCAGAGAATTGCGACCTGCCAATTTTACCGCGAACCATTTCCGAGAAAATGGGTCTTGTTCTTTGGCCCAGAACATTGCTCCAAAGAAAAGCAAGAGAAGGAAGACGGGAGCACTCCAAAGCGGTGACGTGAGTCGCGCGAAGCGTGCGAAGGAACGTGAAGGATCAATTTGTTTCAGGAACCACGATGGCATGCTAAAACGTTGTGTTTTTTGCGCCGTTCGCGCGAATTTGATTCAGACATTTTGCGGTACTTCGGAGAACGCTTGTCGCTACTGCTCCCTGTCTCCGCGATAAAGATCTTCTCGTCCTAATTCCAGCAAAATCCAAAAAACGGAAGCCGTGGCCAATTTGAACAAGCCACCATCAAACCAAAACACCGTTAACATCGCCAAAGCGCTCGCACGAAAAGCTGTTTTAATTCCGAATTCTGAATTCCGAGTTTCGTATTCGGCCCTAGCTTCCAACTTCCATCTCCCAAATCCCAAGCGAAGCCCAACGTAAACAACAAAACAAATCAGCCCCGGCCAGCCCAATTGTGTTCCCAGCATCAAATAATCATTCGTGGTGATGGCCGCCGCGCCATCTTCGGGGGGTGAATAATACTTCTCGTATATCTCAACCGCCCTGTTCCAGCCAACGCCAAATGGATAATCCAGCATGATTTGCGAAGCGCCATTCCACGCCATAACCCTGCGCTGGGCCGACGGCCTGCCCAAATCCAGCCGCTTCACATACCACGGTGCTGTGTCGGGCGTGGCGTTCCAGAAAAACCACGCCACCGATGCAACGGCAAAAATTCCAGGCAAAACGAAATGCCATTTGAATTTGCCATGCGCTTTGGCCAGATACAGCAAACCAATGGCCGTTCCCACCCATGCCCCACGGCTATAGCTGAACAACAACCCCACACCCATCATCCCCGCCGCAATAAAAAGAATAACAGAATCAATCGCCGCAAAATAGCGCAAAGGGCGCAAAAAATTTCCCCCTCGCCTCGCCAAACGAGGAGAGGGCCGGGGTGAGGAGTCCGTATCTGATTTTCCATCTCCCATCTCCCATCTCCTAGCTGCCACCATTCCGAGCGCCAGCACAACTCCCGTGCCCATCAACACCCCATAATCATTGGGATCATTCCAAAGCCCCATCCAGCGCGGCCCGTGATAAAAATTGTCCGTCATGTCCAAATGCCACCACGACGAAAATGCCAGCAACCCGACCAAACCAACGAGAAAACTTCGGATTTCGGATTTCGGATTTCGGATCTCAAAACCGGCTTCGGAAGTACTTTTGCATTTTACAATCCGCAATCCGCAATCCGCATTCAGCAATACCATTGCTCCTTTCCCCAAGGTCGCACCAAATAAAAGCGTAATAGCATCCGTGCCCGGCCTTGTCGCATAGCCGATGAAATAAGCCACTATCGCAATGAGCAGCAAGCCGATCAAGCACAAATCTCTCAGGCTGAAAGTGAGCCAAAGAAAAGTGCCGCACCAAATCGCAACACAAACCAGCAGCATCCATTGGGTTTGAAGAACCGCTGTTTTACATTCTTGAAAGACGCCGCTGTTGCGTTGGAGGACAAATTCAATAAGGCAAAGAGCCACGATTGCCAACAGCAATGCGGGCTTTATCAGTTCTTTCATTTTGTAATAGCGGGTATATCTCGGCTCAAAAAACGCACCTGGCCCAATGGGAGCGTGAAGAAATTGCAGATCGCATCAAAGCCTCGATTTCGATTCGTGCCAAACTCGGCAAGCCTTTGAGCGGAAGTTCCCCCTATGGATACCAATGGAAGGATAAAAAAATGGTGGTCAACCCAGCCGAAGCCCCAATACGCAGGCGGATATATGAATTGTTTGCCGAGCATCGTCGAAAGGGTGTCGTCGCAAGATTACTCAATGATGCCGGGCACAGGACGCGCGCCGGGGGCAAATGGCACGACATTACTATTGGCCGGAGTCTGCGTTGCCCAAGCGCCAAGGGTATTTATTACTACAATCGCACCCGCCAAACTGGCGCATGGACCTCGGAAGAAAAACCGGAATCGGAATGGGGCACGTTGCAAATCGAACCCATCGTCAGCGAATCTATTTGGGCGCAATGCAATCAGATTTTGGAAGAGCAGCAAAAAAGAGAAAAACGCCCCGGAAAAAAGCCGGTTCAACTGTTCACGGGCCTCACCTTTTGCGCCTGTGGGCAGAAGATGTATGTAAAGGCGAATTCCCCGAAGTATGTCTGCCAAAAGTGCCTCAACAAGATACCTGTCGTTGACCTTGAGGCGATCTTCCACGACGAACTTGAAGCATACTTTACCGCACCAGAGCGAATTGCCCAACATTTTGAAGCGGCACACCGAAACATCGGGGAGAAGGAAAAGCTGCTGCTATCTCACAAGTCAGAAATTGATAAAATCCGCAACGAGATGGCCAGCACCCACAAGCTTTATGTCGAAGGGCATATTACGCCCCAGGGCTTCGGCCAATTCTACAAACCAGCCGAAGAGCGCCTGAACCAGCTTGTTGCTGAATTGCCAAAATTGGAGGCTGAGATTGACCATTCAAAGGTAAAGAGTCTTTCTGCCGAAGAAGTGGTATCCGAGGCCAAAGCTCTTTACACCCGTTGGCCCAAACTGCCAGTCGAGGACAAGCGCAGAATAGTCGAATCCATCGTCGAAAAGATCACAGTTGGCAACGGTGAAATTGACATAACCCTTTCGCACGCGCCTAGTTCTGAAGAACTGGTAAATACCCAACAGGCGCTACCTGTCCGAACCAAGTCAGGATCCGGAAGGAGTCGAGCCGAACGTTCCATCCGCCCGTCGATGTAGAATCACACGGTTCCCATCCGGGTCCAGAATTTCTACCGCCTGGCAACATCCATAGTCCTGCGGTTCTTTTGCCATCCGAATTCCCCGCCGCTGCAACTCTTTGCTGGCGGCCTGAACGTCGTCCACCGCCAGCGCGATGTGCCCGCCGGGAACCTTTTCCGGCAACATCTCCCCGCCTCTAAGGGAGAGCGTGACGTTGCCACAATTAAATTCCGCCCATTGCCCCTCTTCGCTATAGACCTCCTGCGGAAGTCCCAGAATCTCGCGGTAGAATTTTGCCGCCCGGGCCAGGTCGGATACCGGAAACATGACGAAGTCAGTGCCGCGGATTTTCATCGGTAATGCCACCCAGTGGTTCAACCGCATGACGGCGATTGGCTGGGTTCATGCCACCGACCCTATTCCCCGGTTTTCCCACTGTCCATAAGATTGTGGATTGGAGGGAAGCGCTTAGTCGTTTCCCCAATACCGGGCACTGATGACCCGCTGCGACGGCGCGGCAGCGCGGCGAGAGCAGTGCCCTCCAGACAATGACTTCCACCGCTCTTCGTTTCCTTCGTTGGCTTCTGTTCGTCCAAAAACTGTCAGCGGACCTTGCCGGCGGAGTTCTTGAGCACAACGTCAGAAAACACCGCCGTATCGGACTTATCGGGCAGGTGCGAGCAGAAACCGATGCCGACGTAGAAAGGACCGTCGAGGTGCAGGTGAATGGGCGGGCCGAACTGGTGCATCGGTTCGCCTTGGAGGCTGACGAAGAGCGCGAAGGCGTCGCCATGCTTTTCCATGCCGATGCGCTTCGCGTTGGCGGTGACGAGGTCGTCGGGCGTTTTGCCGCCGGGCAGACCGCCGCGGCTGCCGATGCGGTATTCCATGTCTTTGATGCGAACGTTCTTTTCGGGCCGTTGCGCCAGTTGAATCATGCCGGCCCCGTGCAGGGCAACGAGCGCCTCCCGGGAATCGTCATCGAGATCCTGGCGGACGACGAGGACGGCCTTGCGATCGCCGTAACCGTTCGGGTCCGGGAACGTGATGTCGGCCGCGAGGGAAATGTCGCCGGACATCTTCTTCCAGAGATAACGGAACTCGTCGCGCCGGTACCAGACATTATAGCCGGCGGAGTTGATGGTGTATTGCTTCCGGCCGGGGTCATAACTGGCGCTGCCCGGCACCACCGCGCTGCCAATGTCCGACTGGCCCTCAAACAGGCCAATGGGGATGCCGAAATTTTTGCTGGGCCGGTGAAAATCCGCCGGTGGCGCCACCTGGACGTGCGTGGCCGAGCCCGGTTGCGCCCAGGCCGGAACGTTGGTGGTTTGCGCGCGCGACATAAGTGGCGCAGCGCACAGCATCAGGACCGGCAGGAAACCTGCCCGCTGGACCAGCAGGGAGACAGGGAAAAATCGCACAGGCGTGGACTTTACCCCGCGCCAGGTGCGGAGGTAAAGAAAACCGTTTTCGCCAAAGGCCGGCGCAAAATGATTGATTTACGACGTCAGGGTGTCTTGCGTTGGCCACCGGGATTGACCGTGAATGGGGTTCCCGGCCGGCCGGCACGGGAAATGGCGGGAAAGCCGGAAGCCTTGACAAATGGCCGGCCCGGAGGCATAGGCAAAATATGCACGCCAGGAGCATTCTCATCCTCGGTCTGGTGGCCATGACCTCAAGGGTCTGGTCCGACGAGAAGCTGCCGACACTCAAGGTGGGCGGCGATACTTACAGTAACGTCACCGTTACAAAAGTTACGGCCACAAACATTTTTTTTATTTCCAGCCAAGGTTTGACCAATGTCGAATTGAAAGACCTCGATCCGACATCGCAAAAGCATTTCCATTATGACCCGGCGAACGCAACCGCGGAACCGAAACAAAAAGCGGGCAACGCCCAATACCACTTTCGCGTCCGCGGCACCAATCAACCTTCCAGCATCGCCGCCATAAAATTAGAGCTCGCCGATGCCATAGCCCGGGTACGGGAGATCGTCAACCAGCCGGTGGAGAGCCTGCCCCGCAAACCCGACATGAAAGTAGCCACGTACAGTCCCGGCTGGTTCCGCCCCGGCTCCGAAAAACCTGACTTCAACCGGGTGGATGTCCGCAACACCCAGAAGTTTCCCTATGACCGGAACGAATACGTCACGTCGGACCTGAATCCGAAGGTCGTTTATGTGGGACCGGAACTCGAATTCAACCCCATGACCAAATACTTCTACACGAACCGGGCGGTGCCCAAAAAGAAACTGAACGAGTCGGAGATGCTGGAAATCAACCGGCTTTATCGCATCATCGGCCAGGACGAGGACCGCCTGGCCGGGTTGCGAAACTGAGGAACGCCGTATCTGCGATAAAATCCCCGGCCATGGCCGGCATGGTGGTTGGGTCCAATCGGGACGCCAACCTGCCACGTTTGACCCCGCATCACCAGCCGCTTGAAGGTTGTGCGCCATGCCAGCCACGGCATCTTTAGGTGTCATTTTTCCGTGGGATTTCACCCACCGCTGCGTCCATCTGGCCTTGAAAACCCTCCAAATCGTCCCTTATTTCTCGAATTTCAGCCAGTTTGTGTTAAATATAGGCACTCAGTTGAATGGATGACCTGGTGCGAAATCGTGGGGTTGAAAGGAAGCAGCTATGAAAAAGTCATGGACGCGGGTTTTGGTCGCCAGCCGGTTGACGACCGGTAGTGCGGCCCGTCGGCGCGGTGGCCCGCCAATGCTGGGATCTTCGAGGCGTCGCGTCGTCACAACCGTAACATCAAGCCAACAGAACCATTTTTAATATGAATACATTTCCCCAATTTACCCATTCGGAATCGCTGCAGGACACACCACCAGACCCGCGGGACATTTCCCGGCCAGGTGGGTCAACCGTCAACCCGGGCGGCGGGGGCCAGACCCCGACTCGACCGAAGCGTTCGCTGAATGTTCTTTGTGTTGACGATGACGAGATGATTTTGGACAGCATGAAAGATTTTCTCGGGCACTTCGGGCATCGGGTGGGAGGGGCCCCCGGCGGTGCGCGGGGGATAGAAATGTTCCGCACCGCTCTTCTCCAGGGCGAGCCGTACGATGTGGTCATCACCGATATGAACATGCCGGACGTCAGTGGTTACGCAGTGGCCCAGATGATCAAAATCGAATCCTCTGACACACCCGTCATCCTGATGACCGGCGCAGGAAATACCACGAGAGACGGCGGAGCCTTGTCGGCTTCGGTGGACGTTGTGGTGAACAAACCGGTGCGCATGCAGGAACTGAACGACCTGCTCCTCCAGATGGCCAGACCGGCGCAAGTTGGAAAGTGATTCAGTTTTACACGGGAAACCGGGTTGGGACACCGGTGGCCGGAACCCTGCTGCCAGTTTGCCGAATGTGGCGTCATTGACTTCGTTGTCTTTAGTGGGTTCGGGTGACCGCCGTGAGCTGTGGATTGGATTATCAAAACAAACTTCCGTTGGTTCAGTTGATTTCGCCTGCCTCCGTTTGCGTCCTGGCATCCCTGTGTCAAAACGTCGGATATCGGGGCTCCCGCCCGCTTGCGCCGGCCCTCAAACCGGTGTTTAATCTGTTCCCGACCGGCGCCTCGTTCAGCGGTTTCAACGCAGACCTGTGGGAATGCCGGTTCCATTTGCCAAAGAAATTTTGATGAGCATGACCAACCTGCCGCCCGCGCCACTTGAGCTGGCGACCAACACTGTCGTTGGGCGCGTTTACTACCACTTTGCCCACGAGGAATCCTCCACGCTGACGCGAATCCTGCTCATCGTGGCCGTGGCGGTCATCGTGCACGTCCTGGTCAAAATCATCCGCCACCTCAGCGAATGGCTCATCAATAAAAGCCGGACGCAAGAAAGTCCGCTCGGCTTCGTGACGCAACAGCCGAAATTCATTACGCTCACCCGGCTCATTGTCAGCGCCATTACCTTTGTCATCTACTTCTTTGCGATCGGCCTGATTCTGCAGGAATTCGGCGTCAGTCTGGTGGCGTATCTGGCCAGCGCCTCAGTGCTCGGCCTGGCCATCAGCTTCGGTTCGCAGGGCCTGGTCCAGGACGTGGTCATTGGCCTGACGCTGATTTTTTCGGACGCAATGGACATTGGCGACATGGTGGAGGTCTTTGGCGTGACGAGCGTCATCGGGCGCGTGGAGGAAATCGGGCTGCGCTTCACGGTGCTCCGCAATTTTGTCAATCAAGTGGTGTTCGTCCCTAACCGCACCATTGCCAATGTGAGCCGGTTTCCGCACGGTGGCGTCTTTGCCTACGCGGACATCCAGATTCCCGACGGCGTTGACCGGCCCAAAGCCGTCCAAACCGTGGAGAACGTAGCCCGGGGGATGTGGCGGCAATTCGGCGCGATCATTTTAAGCGAACCGATGTGGGGCGACGTGGAAACGGCGGAGGTTGGCGGCTGGAGTTTTCTGCGGGTCCACTTCAAAATCTGGCCCGGCCAGGGCGGTTTGATTGAAACGACGTTCCGGCAACAGATGGTCAGCGCGATGAAGACCTTCCAGCCGGAGTACGCCGACTGGCAGGTGGCGGTGACTTATCGCGCGATGACCGCGCCCAAAAAGTAAGCCCGTTTCCCGTCGGTTAAGACGATCGCCATGCTGCTAATCACATCAAACAAGTCCAGGCAATTGCTGCATATCCGCTATGTCGGCCGGGTGCGACCGGAGGAGTTTCAGCGCAGCCGCGAAGACCTGGTCGCGCAACTGGTGGAGTTGTCGGCGGGATTTCGTTTGCTGGCCGATTTCAGCCAGTTGGAATCCATGAGCCTGGATTGCGAACCGGAATTGGGCGGGATGATGGAATTGGTCGGGCAGGCGGGTGTGGATCTGGTAGTGCGGGTCTTTTCCGACCCAAGCAAAGATATCGGGATGAACATCCTGACGGCTTTTCACTACCCGCATCGTCCGCGGGTGGTGACTTGTCAAAACCTGATCGAAGCCGCCAGAGCCCTCGGTCTTTAAGGAGACATTTACGGAGCGGGTCCCGGGATGGTCTCCCTGATTTTACGGACAAATTAAGCGGGGAGAGCGGGCTTTACCCTATCCTCTGATGCAAGGCTTGAGCCGGGTGTCCACCGTGAGGATGTGTCCCTCAACCCATGAGCCCAGCCTTTGATACAGGCCCTGCAGAACATCCACCCGGAGCCCTTCCGCCCGGCAGCGTTCCTTGAACTCGTGGAGAAACTTCAGGAACTGTTCGTGCTCCTGTTTGTTTTTCGCGTGCGCCGGGCAACGGTATTTTTCCATGCATTGTTCTTCAAAACTGAAATGGGTGTGGGCGTATGATTCCAGAAAATCCACCAGGTGAATCAGAAATTCGCCTTGTTCCCGGGTTGGATTGGTCTCGCTCAACATGCTCTCCAGCAGGTTGAGATTATTGATCAACAACCGGTGCTGTTGATCCAGCGCGTCGGAACCGGTGGCAAATTGCTCGTTCCAAATGATCATGTGATAGCAGGGTTGGTTCGCTTGCGAGGCCGGTTACGAACGACGCCGACGAGTTCGACCAGCCGATGCCTGTTCGCAAGAAATTTTATTCATTATCCAATCTCAGCCGGCGCGACGTCCGGGCTACGGATTTTTTGGCGAACATCCATCATATATTGCATCCGGCGTTGAATCTTGACCCTCTGCCTGGCAGCCGGTATTTGTTTGCCCGTGGCTGACGACGCTCAAGTCGTTGATATGGAAACTCCCTCGAAATCGCCGCCGGCCTCAAAACGACGCCTGGCGTGGTTGTTGTTGATCACCCTCGCCTGCCTGCTGCCGTTTCTCGGCAAACCGTTTCACATTGACGATCCTCTGTTCCTCCGGGCGGCGGCACAAATTCAGCGGCATCCGGCCGATTTTTACGGGTTCACCATGAACTGGCTCGGCACGCCGCTGCCCATGGTCAAGGATTTCGATAATCCGCCGTTGACGTGCTATTACATCGCGCTGGCCGCGGCGGTCTTCGGTTGGAGCGAACCGGCTTTGCACGCGGCGTTTCTGTTGCCGGCCTTGGCGGCGGCATGGGGAATTTATGCGCTCGCCCGGCGTTTCTCCCGCCGTCCGTTTCTGGCCGCCCTGGCAGCGGTACTCACGCCGGTGTTCCTCATTTCCGCCACGACGTTGATGTGTGACGTGATGCTCTTGGCGTTCTGGATTTGGGCGGTGGTCGCCTTTGAAAAAGGCCTGGAGCATGACGACTGGAAATGGCTTCTGGCGGCGGGATGGCTCGCCGGGCTGGCAACGCTGACCAAGTTTACCGGGCTGGCACTGGTGCCGTTGTTGGTGTTCTATGGTTTTGCCCGCCGGCGAAAATTCGGGCGATGGCTGCTGGCTTTGTCAATCCCCGTGGTCTTCGCGGCGGGGTATGAATGGATTACCCGCCAATGGTATGGACAGGGAATGCTGCTGGCCGCCGGCGCCTTCGCTTCGGAAGACCGCTCGGGGGCGCAAGGCGGCTTGCTGGAGAAGATGCTCATCGGCCTGGGTTTTTTGGGCGGCTGCTTTTTGCCGGTGCTGTTTTATCTGCCGATGATCTGGTCGCGGCGATTAGTGGCCATCGGGCTGGCCCTGCTCGCGCCCGGTGTGGCCGCCTTGTTCTGGCAGCCACACTTCAAACCGTTGCTGGTTCAGGCCGGGCATTTACATGTGGTGACGTTTTTGGAAGTCGTACTGTTCCTGGCCGGTGGCATTCTGGTGCTGCTGCTGGCGGGCGCGGACTTCCGGCGTCATCGCGATGCCCAGTCGTTGCTGCTGTCGTTGTGGGTGCTGGGCCTGTTGGTGTTTGCCGTGGTGTTCAATTGGACGATCAACGGCCGCAGCCTGCTGCCGGCCCTCCCGGCCGTGGGTATTCTCCTGGCCCGGCGGCTGGACCTGCAATGGCCGGAATCGCCGCCGCTGTGTCGCTGGTGGTTATTCTACCCGGCAGGGTTGGCCGCCACCTTGAGCCTGATGCTGGCGGTGGCGGATGCCCGGCTGGCGAACACCAACCGGCTGGCGGCGGAACAGTTGTGGGCCAAATTCCATAAGCCGGGCAACACGGTGTGGTTCGAAGGCCATTGGGGCTTTCAGTATTACATGGAAAAACAGGGCGGCGGCGCGATTGACTTAAACGATCCGAAAAAAGACGGCGGAGACATTCTGATCATTCCCGCCAACGCGAGCAATCTCTACGAACCGCCGATGGACCTGGTTCGCCTGGTGGCGACGGCGGATTACCTTCCGGACGCCCATTGCGCAACGATGAACAAACCGGCCGGAGCGGGATTCTATGCCTCGGTCCACGGTCCGCTGCCGTTTGTCATCGGACGGATCGAGCCGGACCGATTTTACATTTTCGAATACAAGTAAATGTCGGAGGTTTTGACAATGGCGCTATTTTGCCGCCGTTGGATTCAAACAAAAAACAAAGGAATTTTATGCCGGAAAACATTGGATTTGTCGGCGTCGGACGGATGGGCGCGAACATGGCGCGCCGTCTCAAGGAATGTGGCTGGCCCGTCACCGCGGTGTTTGACGTGAACACCAGCGCCGCGCAATCGCTCGCGCAGGAACTGGGCAGCACGGCGGCCAGCGACCTCAAGGCCGTTACCGCGCTGGCCGACGTCGTATTCACGGTCGTCACCGATGACCAGGCGATGAAGGCCATTTATCGCGGCGGCTTGTTGAGCCGGGCGAAGGGTAAATTATTTATCAATTGCGCCACGGTCACGCCCGCCCTTCACGTCTGGGTGGAGCAAAAATGTGAGGCCAGGGGCGCGCATTCGCTGGAAGCGTGCATGGCCTCCAGCCTCACCCAGGCGCGGGAAGGGTCGCTGTATCTGATGTGCGGCGGCAAGCCGGAGGTGTTCGAGCGGGCCAAACCGATTCTGGAGAAATTGAGCACGTCGCTCCGTTATATCGGTCCGGCGGGCAAAGCTGCCGAGGTGAAGGCGCTGGTCAACATGGTCATGAACTGCAACACCGCCGCGCTGGCGGAAGGACTGGGTTTGGGCGCCGCTCTCGGCCTCGACCTGACGACGTTGCGGGAGGTGTTTGCCCAGACGGGCGCCAATTCGTCCGTGCTGCGGACCGACGGCGAGGACATGCAGAACCGCGAGCACACGTGCTTCTTCTCGGCTGCCCACGCCGCCAAAGATTCAGGTATCGCGCTCAAACTGGCCAAGGCCCAGGGCTTGAACCTCCCGCTCGCCCTGGCCACAAAGAAACAATACGACCGGATGGTAAAGGAAGGGTTGGGCGACCTCGACAAATCCGGCATTGCCGAACTGACGTTCAAAGGACGCAAGGGCCATCCCCTCTGATTCCCAATGAATTGGCGGGGTGGCGGCCATGGTTCAGGCAGCCTTCTCCCTTCGTCCGGGACCGGGCCGTTCGGGCGTTGGCGATTATGTGCCGGAAAAACTGTCAGGCGCAGAGTTGACAGCGAAACAGAGTACGCAATCCTGCTGCCGTGAAACGATTCATTTTGGCCGCCGCCGTCGTAGTTTTTGCCGCGGGATGCTCGAAACATGAGACGCCGACCGGCTCGACCAATGCTATTTGGATTTCTGCCCAAAGCAGTTCGAATTTGTTCGGAAGCCGGGTGGTGCTCGGTGCGGGGACTGCAATGAATCCGTATTTTGGCGACGTGGACGCCATTTTCCAGACGAAGATTACAACTCATCAGGTCATTTATGCCGGTCCGGGCATTTATTATACTCGTGGGAATTTAGGCGGGGTGAATGCAGGAGTTTGTCTCCAATCGGGAGACCGGTTGGTCGGTTCGGGAATAGATATAACAACCTTCCGGAGGTATACGAATGCGCCCGGATACCAGACCGGAGCCGGAAACATCGAGGGAATGATTTCGGCCTCCGGCGTCTCCAACGTAACTGTGGAGAATCTGACGGTGGATTGCCAGGGCCAGGTGTATCTGACAAACAAAATCAACGGCATCGAGATCCAGGGCGACTTTGATACCGTCAAATTTTGCAAAGTCATCAACTGGTGCGGGCACACCTTCAATGGAAACCAGGGAGATGAAGCCTGGGCTGTTTTTCTGGTGAACCAACGGCCACAAATCATCCCGGAGGCCGAACGGGGGAATAAAATTTTATACTGCACAGCGGCTTCGCCGCAGGGAAATTACGACGACGCCTTCATTGCCGACGGACAATATTTGATCGAAGGCTGCGAGGCTTATTATCCAATACTCACCAACAATAGTACGAGCACTTTCGCCTATCCGGGCGCACCGGGTCCAGGGATGTTCATTGGCACGGCCCTGCCGATTGCCGGTGGTAAAAATGCCATTGTCAAAGATAATTACGTTGAGGGCGGCCTCTTCGGAATCTATGGCGACACCTTCGGGGAAACCAACTGCATTATCGAAAATAACATTCTGAACAATTGCATGACGGGAATTTTATTGAACGGGTCAATGTCCACCAATCAATGGGTGGCGTGTGACAATCTAAAAATCATCAACAACCTGATTGAGGCCCTGACCAATTATTTTCCTTCGGAACGGATGATGATAGGATTGATAAATTATTCCACGAACTATGCCCCGTGGCAGAGAATAATCATCAGCGGCAATACGCTGAGATTTGCCGACGGCGTCAGGCCCACCCGGATCGACGGCAATCAAGCAGCCTTTTGGCTGGGGGTTGCCACCAATCCAGCGGCTTCGTCCAATCTTGAAGGAGTGCTGATTTCAGGAAACATCGTGGACAACGAGTTAACCAACATACTCCAGGGATTGAACTATCATATCGCCAATAACGTGGACCAAAATGGGAAGTTGTCCCCCGTGCAAGGGGCTGACGAACAATACCGGAACTAACGGAATCAATGGCGCAAACCTGGGCCGTTCGAGTCTGCCTGCAAAATGAATCCCCGCGCGTCGCCTGATCGGCCGGCGGGCGAAAGAGAAAAACCTGCCTTTTTGTGGTTGCAACTTTGCTCCCCTTCTATAAAATCTTCTGTTCCCGAATTGAACGGGCTTTTTATCGTGAGCTATTGCATTTTAGAAACCGGAAGCAAACAGTATCGTGTGGCCGCGGGCGACACGCTGGAAATCGAGCGCCTGGCCGTTGAGGCCGGCCAGCCGGTCACGTTTGACCGCGTGTTGCTGGTCAATCGCGACGGCAAGCTGAGCGTGGGCGCGCCCACCGTCAGCGGGGCGAGCGTCGTGGCTGACGTGGTGGAACACAAGCGCGGCGCGAAAACGCTCACGTTCAAAATGAAACGCCGCAAAGGCTATCACAAAAGCATCGGCCACCGGCAGGAACTGACCGTGGTGAAGATCAAGGAAATCAAAGCGTAGTTCGCGCGGCTCTCCACTCTCAACGTTCAACTCCTAACCATTTTATGGCACACAAGAAAGGTCAAGGCAGCGTCCGCAACGGCCGTGACAGCGTCAGCAAACGGCTCGGCGTGAAAACATTTGGCGGCGAATTTGTCACCGCCGGCAGCATCATCGTCCGCCAGCGCGGCACGAAGTTTGAAGCCGGCCAGAACGTCGGCACCGGCCGCGATTGGACGCTTTTTGCGCTCGTGGACGGCAAAATCGCCTTCGACAAGAACGGCCGCCGCGTGAATGTGAAGGCCGAACCCGCCGCAAAGAACTGAACGGCGCAAAAGAATTTCATGGCGAGGCCAGGCGCCTCGCCTTTTTTATTTTCAGAACGGGCTCAAAAAGGCACAAAAGGCGCAGAAACAATTTCTTTTTGTGAATTTTGCGCTTTTTTGCGGCGAAACTGGTTAATAACGCATGTTTGTTGACGAAATCAAAATCTACGCGCGGGCGGGACACGGCGGCAAAGGCTGTGTCGCGTTCCATCGTGAAGCCTTCGTGCCCAAGGGCGGCCCCAGCGGCGGCAACGGCGGACGGGGTGGCAGCGTGATTTTGCAGGCCAACCACGACCTCAACAACCTCATCGCGCAGTATTATCAGCCGCGCCTCGTCGCACCGGATGGCGAACACGGCCTGGGCAAGGGCATGGACGGTCACGCCGGCAAGGATTTAATTGTCAAGGTTCCCTGCGGCACGCTGGTGTGGCGGCTGACCGGCGGGGCAAAGGAAACTTCGGAGGACGAAGAGGAAAGCCCGGATGCCAAACCGTTGTTCCGCACCAGCGCCGGCAAGCGGCCCTTGATCCGCAGTGCCAGCGGCGTGCTGGCGCAGGAAATCGATTTGAGCAAGGAAAGCGCGGGCGAACAAATTTCTGCAACCGACAAAGGCGAATTGATTGCCGACCTCACGCAGCATGGACAGCAATTCATTTTGTGCCAGGGCGGGCGTGGCGGCCTGGGCAACCGCAATTTCGCCACTGCCGCGCGCCAGACACCGCGTTTCGCACAGCCGGGCGAACCCGGCGGCGAAGGCGACTATCTCCTGGAACTGCGTATCATCGCCGAGGTCGGACTGGTCGGTTATCCGAACGCCGGCAAATCCACGTTGCTCACCGCCATTTCCAAGGCGCGTCCGAAGATTGCGCCATATCCGTTTACCACGCTGCACCCGCAAATCGGCATCGTGGAATACGAGGATTTTCACCGGCTCACGGTCTGCGACGTGCCGGGTTTGATTGAGGGCGCGCATCAAAACGTCGGCCTGGGCCATGCGTTTCTCCGCCACATTGAGCGCTGCAAAGTCCTCGTGCTGCTGCTGGACATGGCGGGCACGGACAATCGCGCGCCCTGGGACGACTATCAACAGTTGCTCCAGGAACTGGAACTTTACGATCCGGCCCTCCTGGAAAAATCGCGCCTCGTCGTGGCGAACAAAATAGACGAAGCGATTGCCGGGAAAAACCTGACGCAGTTCAGGAAGAAGATCAAAAAAGTTTCCGTACTGCCGATTTCCGCCGCGTTTGGTGAAGGTGTCGGGAAATTCAGGAAGATGATCCGCGAGGCGGTGGAGGAAGTCTCATCGTAGCAGCCGACGTCAATCGGCTCAAATTTTTCGGTCAGCGCGGACTCACGTCCGCGGCTACAATTTCCAAAAACCGCATCAGGCTGTCGCCGTGCTTCAGCACCTTCGCTTCGAGCCATGGCGCGACCAGAGTGAGTGTGTCGCGCTTGGTATGGCCGAGAATGAATCGCCCGCCGGGCGCGAGCAGCTTCGGCAGATTCACATCATCAAGCAATTGTTGCGCAAAAGAAGTCGAGCGGCGTCCGACGTTTTTCTCGCCATAAGGGGGATCAGCCAGAATCAAATCAAATTGCCGCCCGATTTCCGCCAGTTGACGAACCGTCGTAAAAACATCCTGCGTGCGAACTTCAAGATTTGGTTCAAAACCGGCCGCAACGGCATTACCGCGGATGAATTCGGCATGCTTGTGGGATTTTTCCACGCACAGCGCTGACGCTGCGCCGCGGCTGAGGCAATCGAGGCTCAGCGCGCCCGTACCGGCAAATAATTCCAGCACCCGCGCGCCGCCGACCCGCGGACCAAGGCTGTTGAAGACCGCCTGTTTGACGAGGTCGGGCGTGGGCCGGACCTCGAATCCCCCGGGCACCTTGAGGATACGCCGCGCTGCTTTGCCGCCGGTAATGCGCATTTTACTTTTCGGAGGGACGAGTTACACGAGTCCCATTCTAAATATTCTGAAGTTCAGGGGCTCGTGTAACTCGCCCCTCCGATCGGGTTATTTAAAAATCTCGGCAAAGAACCGTTTCATTTCCTCCCACGAACGTTTGTCTGCCTTCTCGTTGTAGGCGGCGCCTTTGGAATTATCGTTTCCCGCCATGGGCTGGGTAAAGGCATGGACCGCCCCGCCATAAAAGTTAATCTGCCAGTCCACGCCGCCCTGGCGCATTTCGTTTTCAAACGCGGCAATGTCCTGGGGCGAAGAGAAGGGATCATCGGCGCCGTGCAGCACCAGCACCTTGCATTTGATATTCTTGCCGTCATCCGGATTGGGCGAATCCAATCCGCCGTGAAAACTCACCACACCGTTCAATTCCACCCCGCTGCGCGCCAGTTCCAGCACCGTCGTGCCGCCGAAACAATAACCGATGGCTGCGAGGCGTTTCGGGTCCACCAGCGGCTGTTGGCGCAGCGCGTCCAATCCAGCATTGACGCGGGCGCGCAGAAGCTGGCGGTCGCCGTTCCGATATTTTCCGGCCAGCGCGCCGGCTTCCTGGGTGTTTTGGGGACGGACGCCCTTGCCATAGATGTCGGCGCAGAACGCGACGTAGCCAAGCTGCGCGAGCATTTCGGCGCGATGCTTTTCATAATCGGTGAGGCCCATCCATTGGTGCACGACCAGCACCCCGGGCCGCGCGCCCTTGATGGCGTCGTCATAGGCGACGAAACCTTCGAGCGTGGTATCGCCTTGTTTATATTGAACGGTCCGGGTCTGGATGGCCGCGCGCACAGTCATGGCGCAGATTAAAACGAGCAAGGTGGAAATCAAATATTTCATGGCGTTACTCTAACCGCTTCAGCGAAAATTGCCAGCGGCTTGACAGGCGCCACTCCGGGCGGGCTTCTTACGACCGTGCCACGACTTCGACCGCCGGATTCACACCACCGCGACGCCGCCGTCGGGTGGCTGGGGCCGCGCTGCACCGCCGAGGCACACCAAACAGTGACGGACCATCTTTAGATGGAGACGGGTGCAACGCCTGTCCTGCGTTGGTGGCGCGGCATTGTCCGCCGCGTTCGATTGCATCCTTCCGGCTAAGCGGTCACGGCGACGGGTTTTTCGCTCCAGCCGAACAGCCGCTTGGCTTTGATGACCCGGGCAATCGGCGGCGGAACCATTTTTTCCCAGGAAACGTCACCGGCCTTGATTTTGTCGAGTACGTCGCCGGAATAAATCTTCAGATACTCCGGGTTGTAACTGCGGATGTTTTCGACAAAGCCGTTTTCCACCAGATGCGCGTAGAGATGGCGGAGGTGCGGCGCGACTTCCATGTTTTCCACGGTGATGAGTTTGCCGGTTTTGCGGTCCAGCGACGGATAGACGTACACTTTCGTGTCGTTTTTAAACAACTGGCCGAGCGACTCCATCAGGCCGCCTTCGAGGTCGGTGTAAAAGCTCTCGTCCATCACGTCCCGCAACCGCACCAGGCCCAGCGGCAGGCCGATGTTCTTTTGCGTGTATTTGGAGAGGTACATGACCAGGCGGTGATAACGGCGAAAGCTGGAAATGAGCACCGTCTTGCCCAGCGCGCTCAACGTGTCCACGCGGTCGAGAAAATCGCGGTGATCGATCATGTCATCCACCTGCAACTGGCGTAGTGTCATTTCCGTGATGACCACCGGCGGCTCGCCCTGGAGCGATTCTTCCCGGAGGAACTGCTCCTGCGCGCGCTCCAGCATGTCGAGCATCGGGTTGGTGAGCGGGCGAAAGCTGCCGCGTTCGACCAGCACCGGTTTCTTGTAAAGCACCTCGCCCGCCACCACCGTTTCACCGTCGGCGGTGAACATAGCGGTGTCGGTGAGTTCCTGCTCCACCAGTTGCAAGGCCATCAGCCGGTTGTCCACGCCGGCGAAAGCCGGCCCGGAAAATTTGATCATGTCCACCTCGATGCGGTCGCGCGAAAGGTTGTCCATCAGCTGACCGATCAATTGCGGCGGCTCGGAATGAAGATAAAACGCGCCGTGAATCAGGTTCACGCCGAGGATGCCGAGCGCCTCCTGCTCGCGGACATTTTCCCGGTCAAACATCCGCACGTGGATGATGATTTCCGAGGCCTCTTCACGCGGCCGGGACTGGAATCGGATGCCGAGCCAGCCCTGGCCATCGGTTTGATGGGAAAAACTGTGCGTCGCCACCGTGTCGGCAAAGACGAAAAAGGTGGATTTGTCGCCGCGCGTCTGGTTGAGCCGTTGCAGCAGCAGGTCAAATTCGTAACCCAACATCGCCTGCAGGCGTTTGCGGCTGACGTACCGGTCCGTCGGACCGTAGATCGCGTCGCTCACCGCCATGTCGTAGGCCGACATGGTCTTGGCTACCGTGCCCGCCGCGCCGCCCACGTGGAAAAACCAGCGCGCGACTTCCTGGCCCCCGCCGATTTCGGCAAACGTGCCGTACCGGGTGGCGTCCAGATTGATTTGAAGCGCCTTTTGCGCAGAGCTCGTTTTCGGTTCAGTCATCATTGGGCTTCGACCCCTTCGCGCGCCAAAGTACACAAAAATCACGCCGTGTCCAACCGCAGTTGCTTTCGGGCCGTGGGTTGGCCGGCAGTAATGGAAGCGCCGAATTATTGGATACATCTTGACGCACGCGCCGTTTTTTCTCCCGCTCCTCCCCGAGGGAGGAGCGGGGCGGGGTGAGGAGGCCAATGTTTAAGAGCTCAAAGCCCCTCGCCCCGACCCTCTCCCCGCTTGGGCGGGGCGAGGGAGTTGTTTCCGCCTGGTGCGCATGTTCAGGTGGACCCCGAATCATACATCGGCTGCTTTCAGCTTTTCGTCACCCCAAAACGTGGTATAATCGTTCGCATGTATCGGACGCAGGACCTGCATGTTAAAGAGATCGTCCGGCTGCTGACGCCGCGCGAACTGAAGGCGCAATTGCCGACGCCCGAGGCGGCCAACGCCACGGTGGCGCGCAGCCGCGAGCGGATCATCCGCATCCTGCGGCAGGAAGACCCACGCCTGCTGGTTGTCGTCGGGCCGTGCTCGATTCACGACGAAAAAGGCGCGTTGGAGTACGCGACGCGGCTCAATGCGTTGCGCCAGGAACTGGCCGGCCGGCTGGAGCTGGTCATGCGCGTTTATTTTGAGAAACCGCGCACCACCATCGGCTGGAAAGGATTGATCAACGACCCGCACCTGGACGGTTCGCAGGACATCGAGACCGGTTTGAAAATCGCGCGGAAACTTTTGCTGGAAATCACCGGCCTGGGACTGCCGACGGCGACGGAGTTTCTCGACCCGATTGTGCCGCAATACACGGCGGACCTGGTGACCTGGGCGGCGATTGGCGCGCGCACCACGGAATCGCAGACCCATCGCGAAATGGCCAGCGGCCTGTCCATGCCCATCGGCCTGAAGAACAACACCGACGGCAGCCTGCAATCGGCGATTGACGCGATGGGCGCGGCGCGGCATCCGCACAGTTTTCTGGGCATTGACCAGGACGGCGCCACGGCCATCGTGCGCACGACCGGCAATCCGCACACGCACATCGTCCTGCGCGGCGGGCGTACCCAGACCAATTACGACGCCGGGAGCATCCGCGCGGCGGAGGAAAAATTGAAGGCGGAGAAACTGCCGCCGGTGCTGATGGTGGATTGCAGCCACGCGAACTCCGGCAAACAGTTCGCGAAACAGGAGGACGTGTGGCACAGCGTCATCCAGCAACGCGTCGAAGGCACGCGCTCGCTCATCGGGCTGATGGTCGAGAGCAACCTGCATGAGGGCAACCAGCCGATTCCCAAGAATCTGAAGGACCTGCGCTACGGCGTGTCGCTCACCGACTCATGCATCGGCTGGGAAACCACCGAGCGCATGCTGCGCTGGGGTTACGAAACGCTGGGGAAACTTTCGGAGATGGCAGCCTCGGCGGCGTAACCAGCCGTCAACCAAACCACCTTGGTTTCGTAGCAGCCGACGTGAGGAGGCTCCATCTGGAATTTAGCCGCAAAGTGAATTGAAAAGAGCCTCGATACCTCGGCTCCTACAGGTTAGGGCCACGTCCAAGCGTACGGAAAATTCAGCCGATAAAACTGCATCGGACCGGACATCGGCACGAAAACCGGTTGGACGGTGTTGGTACTGTTGAAATTCGTCACCGTGGTCCAATTCGTCAGCGCCAGATTCGTGTTGCCCAGCACGATGCCATTCAAGCCCACCGGCACATTGTCCAGTTCCAACTGGTTGGTGCCATTCTGTGATGTGATTTGGCCGATTTGTGGCGGAGATATGAGCTGGAAAGCAGTTTCCGCCATGACCGCTTGAGCCTTTGAGGACGGATCATAATTATCCCAGAAGATGTAATTAGCGCCCGGACCGTTGAGATTGATGTTTGGCAACATGCCGTAGTTATAATAAGCGTTAACGGCATCAACCGTGTGTCCGCCATAAAGAGCGTTGGTCAACCCATAACGGGCAGCGTTCGTCAGCGCGTTGTCGAGCAGAGAGAAAAAGTCCGGTTCATAAATCTTTAGCCCCGGGCATGAAATCATCGCATTGCTCAATGTGGCGGCGAAAGCGGTGTTAAAATCAATGACTCTTTGGCGAACAAAACTCTTACTGGTGGAAGAATTCCCCGAATAGTACGGAATTTCACTAATATCCACGGCATCTGGCATCACCAATGTGCGCACGCCGTTGGCGTAGAGATTGGTGATGATTGTGAAATGGTTGGAGATGGATTGGTTGATGGCATTGGTCCAGGCGGCTATGTTGGAATCCGAATAGGGAGTGTAGTGTTGCATGTCATAGATAAAGTCTGCGTCGTTCACCCAAACAATAAACAGCGCATTCGAGATGTCTGATGAAACGACGAGATTGCTGAGTTCCGTTATGAGAATGGAACTGAAATGATCGAAATAGGAGCAATTATTGCTGGAGTAGGACCAGTTGGTGCTCGAGGCGGACAGGTTGGTGTAGGACAATTGGTTTGCACTATTGCTGGAGTACCAATAGTTATTGGTCAGATTCAGTTGCTGGGCCAATAGCTCGACCCAGACCCGGCCATTGCAGAAACGGTAGCCATAATAAATCGCCGCCAACGAACCGGTTTGCATATTGTTGGTCGTGGTGGAAACTCCATCCCCGAAAATGTAGAGCGATGTGAACGAAGCTCGGGTGGGAAAAACGACAAGTCCGAATAACAAAAGACACCCTGTGAATCGAATGAAGCATTTCACATTTCCCCAAGTTTACTTCATCACAAGCCAAAGTAAAGACAGGTGTGTCGCCCGCGAGGCAGGTTAACTCGTCCTTCCGGGAATTTGCTGGCGCGCTGCCAAGCGGCAGGTAACCTGCTGGCTCAAGCGCGTCACCCATGCGTTCCTGCGGTGTTCGTTCAGCGGTTGAACCAACAAACCGATAAAAATGAACCGACGCAACATATCAAGGCTGCTGGCGCTAATCTTTTGGAGCCTGGCCATCTTGAACGTGTCGGCGAATGGGTTCCGGCTGGCGAGCCAGGATGGCTTTGCGACGGCGCGCGGCGAAGCGTTTGTCGCCACGGCCGACAACGCGTCCGCCATTTACTACAATCCCGCCGGCATCACGCAGATCACCGGCAACAGTCTGCGCTCCGGCCTTTACAGTATTTATGTGGATCCCACCTTCCAGCCGCCGGACACGCAGCCGAATGCGGGCACAACCTACAACATCGGCAAACACTGGAATTTCATTCCCCAGCTTTTTCTCACGCATTCGTTCAACAACTCTCCCATCAGTGTGGGACTGGGAATTTATGCGCCCTACGGTGGCAACATCGATTGGCCGCAGAACACCGGCTTTCGTTCGGTCGCCATTGATGGTTCGCTCAAATACTTTCGTATCAATCCCGTGATCGCGTTCAAGCTGGCGCCTAATTTGTCCATCGGCGGCGGTGTGATGGTGGATTATGGGAAAATTGACATGGAACAAGGCCTTCTTGCCAACCAACAGCCATTCGCCAATTTCTTCCGTTTTCAAGGTGACGGCTGGACCGCGGGTTACAACCTGGGTGTTCTCTGGCAACCGGTCGAGATGGTTTCCATCGGGGCAACCTTCCGCAGTGCCACCACAATCACCATGGATGGCGACACCGAATTCCAGCAGCAACCGATTCCGGCACTGAACTCACCGCTGAGTTATCCGGCACAGGCTGATTTTACATTTCCCATAACGGCGGTCGTTGGCGTCTCCTACCGGCCCACGCCCAAATGGAATCTGGAGTTTGACGCCGATTATGCAGATTGGAGCAGTTTTGGAACGGTTACCATTCGCCAAGGAACACTCCCCCCGAATGTCGCGGCTGTCGTGCTGCAAGACATCCCAGTAACGCTCGACTGGCAGCCAAGCTGGATATACGAATTTGGTGTAACGCGGTATTTTGACAACGGCTGGCACGCCAGTGCCGGTTACGCTTACAACGAAAACTCGGTGCCGGATGCCTATTATACTCCATTGGCAGCGGACATGGACCGGCATTTCTTCAGCATCGGTGCGGGCCGTAAAGGCAAGAGATTCGATTTTGATGTCACCTACCAGTTCGGCTATGGCCCGACCCACACGGTCACTGGCAGCACACCTTCATCGCAACCTGCATCTAATGCCGGGCAGAGTGCCGACGGCAAATATGATTTCATCAGCCACGCGGTGCTGGTGACGGTCGGGATGCACTTTTAATCCGAACGCCGTGATGGCGACGACGCCGAAGGCAGCGGGCCGGCTTACCGGGCGATCAGATTGAATTTCCGGAGCATGTCGGTGAGGATGGCGTTGAACTCCGTGGGCCGCTCCAGCATGAGCCAGTGGCCCACGCCGGCCATGGCGTGATACTCGGTTTGCGGCGAGAGCGATTGGATGAAATTTTCGCCATCGGCGTCCCACATCTGGCCTTTGGAGTTGATGGCCAGCAGGGGCACGTCCACCTTTTTCAAAGTCCAATCGGGCTGAGCCGGACTGAACATTCCCTCCATCGCGCCGAGCATCACGTCCTGCGGCGTGGTGACCATTTGGGACAGGACCCACTCGCGCAAGGCTTCGGTGCCGGGCGCCAGAAACATGGCGCCGAAAAACTGCCGGGTAAATTCACGATACTGCGGCGTACGGAAGGGCGCGATGAATTGCTCGGCCTGGTCGGGCGGCAATTGGGGCCGGCGCAGAAAGGCGTCAAACACCACCAGCGCGGCAACTCTCTCCGGCGCCTGTTCATAAACACGGTAGATGACCGGCCCGCCCATGCTGTGGCCGACGAGCGTTGCTTTGTCCACTCGCGCATCCTGCATCACTGACAGGACGGCGCTGGCAAAATAATCCATGCTGTACCCGGTTAGCTGCCCGTTACTTTGGCCGTGACCAGGCAGATCAATGAGCACCAGCCGCGCCTTGTCCGCCAGCGCCGGGACCTGCTCGCGCCAGAAACCGAGATTGCCAGCCCAGCAATGGACGAAAACAACGGTGTTCTTTCCCTCGCCCGCGGTGACATAGTGAATTTTGTTTGTGCCGAAGGGGACAAAATGCGATTGGAAAGGCCGGTTGCGATCGGCCGATGATCCGGCTTTAGGAACAACCACGCGTCCCTTGGCGGCAGGACCGGTCGTGGCCGATACAAGACCGATCGGTTTCGCCACACTTAATTCAGTAGCCATATCCTTTTGGATTCCTTCCAAGAATTGCCTTTTCAATACAGTTTGTCCCATAGCTAATGGGTTCAATAAAGCAATGACGATGCCATCTGATTTCGAAAGATCCGGATGGAAACCACCCAAACACCTTCTTAAGGCTCGTACCCCGGCTCAAAACACTCAAACGAAGGCCAATTGAAGCGGCGCAATTGTCCTGCTTTTGGACTCCAGGTGTGGATTCTGCCCCGAAACATGGGAAAAGACGGTCCGCGGATTTTTTATTCGCGGTACGCTTATAGTTGGCATTTTAGACGCTTCCTTTCGGGCAAACGATGAAGTCAAAACCCATCAATTTCCTTTCCTTGGGAGACGAAATTTCCGGCACACTTTTTACGCCCGCGTCCGCCGGACCGTCGCCGGCGCTGATTGTCTGCCACGGTGCAGGCGAGTTTAAGGAAAACTATTTTGAAATGTGCCATGCGCTCGCGGACCGCGGCGTGGCCAGTCTGGTCATGGACATGCACGGTCATGGGGAGAGCGGCGGCGAGCGTTTTTGCGTCCGGATGGATGAATGGGTTTCCGACATCCAGGCGGCGATCGATTTTCTGGCCACCCGCCCGGAAATTGACAAAAACCGCATCGGCGCCTTCGGTTTGTCTTCCGGTGGAACGGCGATTCTGGAAGCGGCGGTTTTGGATATCCGGCTCAAAGTGTTGGTGGCGCTCGATGCCACCGTGCGCAATTCGCTCGCACTACCCCTTACTTGTTTCCTGAAATTCCTGGTCTTTCTCGGCAATATCAAAAAAGTTTGCTTCGGGTCCGAATGGCGTGTACCTCTGGCAAAAATGCCCGGCGAATTTCATCTGGCTTCCGATCCCAAAGTCCAACGAGACTTGTTGGCGGACCCGCGCGCGCTGGCCGCGTTCATGAATTTTCCGTTTCCCGGCGGCGGCCAGGCCTTTTTTGTGGACACATTGAAACGCGTATCCCGGATCAAGGCGCCAACCCTGGTCTTGTGGGGCGCAGATGACAAACTGGACCCGCCCGAAAGCGGACATTTGCTGCACAACGCCCTGACCTGCGAAAAGGAACTGCACATCATTCCTGGCAACGGCCATGTCGGGCATCTGGACCGGAACAAGGAGCAGGTTTTCGCGCTGACAGCGGATTGGGCGACAACACGACTGGCATAAGAATGCTAAATCCTTCCAGCCAATTGTCACAACCATGGTCCGCCAAAACTCCCAGAATCATCGAAGGGGCCGCAGCCAGGTCGTTCGGCCAAAATGAAAAATGGGGAGTGCTCTCGCCCTTTTTGAGACAGTACGGGCGCGAGGCGCTGGCCTATCCCACCCTCCAGGCCGGCCTGGAATATTTCGTGGATGACCGTGGTTATATCGCCTATGTGACCGCGCGGCATCCCGTCTTCGCGCGCCGGCCCAAGCCGATCACCTTTTCCGATCCGGTCTGCGCCCCGGACGATTATCCGGAAATCATCGGCCGCTTTCTGGCCACGCATCCCCGCGCCGTATTTGCTTGCGTCTCCGAAACGTGCGCGGACGTGTTGCATAAAATGAATTTCAAGGTCAATTGCATCGGTTACGAAGTGGAACTGCCCATTCAAACCTACAACACCAAGGGCAATTGGAAGGAATTGGACATGATCAAACGTTCCCGGAACGAGGCCAGGCGCGAAGGCATTACGATTCGGGAGGAAGACATCGAGACGGCGAACCGCGAACAGTTGGAAGCCGTCTCGAACAAATGGATCGGAACCAAAAAAGTGAGTGATCGCGAAATCTGGCTTTACGCGCGCCGGCCCGTTTTCGAGGCCGAGCCGGATGTCCGCAAATTTGTGGCTTACGACCGGGACGGCCGCACGGTCGGATTTGCGTTTTACGACCCCATGTATCGCGACGGGAATATTTTCGGCTACGCGGCAAACATTTCGCGCAGTGACGAGCAGCGTTTTGGCCGGCTCATCACCGCCATCCACATGGAGGCCATGGAAAAATTCAAAACCGAAGGGAAGCAAACATTCAATTTGTGCCTGGCGCCTTTTGCTAAACTGAGCGCCGGGAAATTCAATGACGACTGGGGAGCCAAAAAATTCTTTGAACTGACCGCCAAGTACGGCAACAACATTTACAATTTCAACGGACTGGCTTTTCACAAATCCAAATACCGCGGCAGCGAAAAATTTCTGTACTTCGGCTCCAAGACCCTCTGGCCCTGCAATGACATTTATCTCGCCTTTCTGGCCGCCGACATCACACGAAGTTATTTCGACACCCTGGGCCACCTGCTTTGGGGCATGGCCACCTTCTGGAAGAGCCGCAAAAACAATACAACCAGACAAAATTTATGAAATCCAACAAACCGGTAATCCTTGGTGGGATCATTTTGCTTGCCGTGGCATTGGTGACGCGCGCGGACAACCCGGCAGCGCCTCCGGAATCCAGTTTCATGAAGTTTTGTGAACAGGACTACCTCCTGGGCAACTGGGGCGGCCTGCGTACCAATCTTTCCAATCACGGCATAGACTTTGAATTCTTTTACGCCGGCTCGGTGCCGAACAATCTGGACGGCGGCATCAAAACGGGCGCGTTGTACCAGGGCGCGTTGTTGATGACGCTGGATTTGGACTCGGACAAACTGGTGGGTTATCACGGCGGCACATTTCACGTCGGCTCGCTCTGGCTGAATGGCGCCAAGCCGTTCTCCGCCGACTACGTCGGCGACCTGAACAAGGTCAACCTCCTTGATTTTCCCAACAGCTTTCGGCTCTGGGAGCTTTGGTATCGGCAAAAATTCTTCGACGACAAATTGTCATTCAAATTCGGCGACCTTGTCGTGGACGACGATTTCATTGTGCCGGAATACTATTATTCGATCGCGTCCATCACCTTCCTGAACCAGACGTTTTTTTATCCCACGATGGCATTTGACGTCTATGACATTCCGGGCTTTCCGCCACGCTACCATGGCCTGCCCTCCACGCCAAACGCCGCGCCGGGTGCGGTGCTGCGCTGGGATCCGGCGCCGCAATTTTACGCCCAGGCGGCGGTTTACAGTGGCGACCCGGACCTAAGCTCTTCCGGCACCCGCTTCAGCCTGAGCCAGACTGAAGGCGCGCTCTCTTATTTTGAAATCGGCTACCGTTTAAACCAGCAAAAAGACGACAGCGGCCTCGGCGGCAGCTACAAACTCGGCGCCTGGTTTCATACGGGTGATTTTGACGACGTTTATGATGGAGTGACGGCCGCGGTTTTCCCGGGGTCACCCGTCCGTCTGCATGAATATAACTACGGCCTCTACCTGCTGGCCGAGCAACAACTCTACCGGGAGCGGGGCAAGGATGATCCGGCGCAACAAGGTTTGGTGGGTTTCTTCCGCGTTGCCGGCGCTCCGGCAAACCGGAACCTCGCGCAGTTCGGCGTTGACGGCGGCCTGGTCTATAAGGGACTGATTCCCAAACGCAATTGGGACACCCTTGGCCTCGGGCTATCCTATCTTCAAATCAGCGATGACATTCGCAACGCACAGCGCGACATCAATGCGACCGTCGTTGGCCTTGGCGGTTCGCCGCCATTTACGAAACTGGCGGACTATGAGGGAGCGATTGAAGTGAGCTACAAGGCGCAAATGACCGCCTGGTGGACGATCCAGCCCAGCCTGCAGCGGGTGTTCCATCCCGGCGGAGGCGTGAGCGCTGACATTCCCGACGCCTGGGTTTTCATTATTCAAACCACCCTGCGTTTTTAACGGCAGCGGCTTGAATCCAGGGCGGTGGGGTAGAGGCGCTGTCTGTCGTGGCCAGCGGCAGTGGTGGGCGGATCAATTCACCAGAACGCTTCCAACCGGGTCAAAATTGCGCGGCAAATTCGCGTTGTTTTGGCGCGAAAAATGGTTCATTCTGTCCATAGAATGAGCAAAATTCTTGAAGGCAACGGAAACGGAAAAGAAACGAGCCGCCTGTTGCAGCCATCCAAAAAATGGATCCCGCAATCGCCCCCCTCGGCGCCCGCATCCGTTGCCCAAGAAAGCCAGGTGACGTTCCAAACCCATGATGGATTGGAACTGTGCGGCGTGCCGGTACGGGTAACGCGCCATCAGGTCGTCTTTGAGCTGTACAATCCCGGCACAATTCCGCGGCTTTCCGAAGCATTTGATGCCTTCAAAATCCTTCTGCAAGGACGCGCGATTTATTCCGGACGCGCCGTGGTGCGCAGCGTGATGGACGCAGGATCGAAGGTCGTGTGCGAAGCGACACTCGATGAGTCAAACTGGATTGGTTTGAATCTGGCGCTGGCCCTGGGGCATGATGGCGAGTTGACCAGGGAGTTTGAAGGCTTTTTGAAGGAATGGCAAAAGTTTTACCGGATCCGTCCGGGATTCAAAGTGGTCATCGCGGACCTGCAAACTTTTCTGACCGATTCGCGAATCTGGCTGGATCATGTGGAAGTTGCCCTGCGCACTTCCTCTTCCGCGGCCCAGGCAAAATGGAGACAAGACATCTATGGCAAGCTGGCGTCCAAGGTGGTGCCGGCCATTCAAAATCTGACGGAAGGGTTGGAAGAAATCATGAACCAGCTCGAGGAAGATCTGGTTCCCATTCACCAGGCCTTCTGCCGGCGGTTGTTGCATCCACTCACATTATGTTCTCCGTTTATAAACCGCACGTTTTACAAACCGTTGGGTTATGCGGGCGATTATGAGATGGTCAACATGATGTTTCGGGATCCGTTTGAAGGCGAATCGTTATACGCCAGGGTGATGAATGCGTATGCGCTTCAATTGCCGCCGATTATCGGCCATCACAATCGCATCCATTATTTGCGGGACAAGCTGGAACAGGAAACCCTGCGTTTAAGGCGACAACGACAGAACGCGCGCATCTTCAACCTGGGTTGTGGTCCGGCCCAGGAAATCCAGCGTTTCCTGGCCGAAACCGAATTGGCCGATGACACGCGTTTCACGCTGGCAGATTTTAATCAAGAAACCTTGAGATATACGGCTCGCATTCTGGGTGACCTGAAAAATCAACATAAGCGGAATGCTCAGATTGAAATGGTTGAACGGTCAGTTTACCAGATGTTAAAGGGTGCCGGGCGCATGGACAACGGAACAGGTGCCAAAGGCGATCGCTATGATTTCGTTTACTGCGCGGGACTTTTTGACTACCTCCCGGATCAAGTGTGCCAGCGGCTAATGGAAGTCTTTTACGCCATGTTGTCGCCGGGCGGCTTGCTGATTGTAACCAATGTGGACGACCACCCGGCGCGAAATCAGATGGAGTGTTTCCTGGATTGGCATTTGATGCATCGGAAAGCCGACAAAATGCGCTCGCTCGCCCCCCCCCATGCCGCACCGGAAAACATCGCCACCCGGTGTGACCCCTCCGGTGTAAATGTGTTTATGGAAGTCCGAAAACTAAAACGGTGAACAATAAACTGCCCCATAGTGCCGAAATTTTAAAGGCATACACAGATTACGAACGCCAGCTGAACATCCGGCATTTGAGGGTGGCCTGTTATCTGGTTGTGGCGTTAATGCCGATTGGCATGATTTTGGACCATTTTGACTATCCTGAAAAAGTCACTTTTTTCTTCGAACTCCGACTGTCATGTGTGTTTTTTACCGGTTTGGTCTGGCTGATTTTACGCACACCGATCGCCGAGAAGTTTGACAAATTGCTGTGCGTTGCGATCGCCTTATTGCCCTCGTTTTTCATTTGTTGGATGATCTACGCGACCGACGGAGCCAATTCCCCATATTACGCGGGATTAAATTTGATCCTTCTGGGAATACCCCTGGTGGTGCGGTGGTCTATTGACCTGAGTGTTACGACGTCCATTCTGGTGGTAGCCATGTATCTTGCTGCCTGTTCTTTCCACCAGCCCAAAATCGCCCTTCAACCGGGCATATTCCAGAACAACTTCTATTTTCTGACACTGACATCCGTCATCGTGATCGTAAGCGGTTGGGTCCATCGTACGTTGCGAATCCGCGAGTTTGCCTTGAACTACGCCTTGGATAAAAGCCGCAAGGAGCTGGAGGAAACCAACCGCAAACTGGTTGAACTCGACCGCCTCAAGAGCCGGTTCTTCGCCAACATCAGTCATGAATTGCGCACGCCCCTGACCCTGCTGCTCTCGCCGCTGGAAACGCTGCTCCAGCGCTTTGCCAACCAGATGGACAACAGCGTCCATGAGCTATTGCTCACCATGCACTCCAACGGCATGCGGCTGCTCAAACTCATCAACGATTTGCTTGACCTCATCCGCCTCGAAGCCGGCCGGATGGAAGTCAAAAGCACACCGATGGAAGTGGCGGATTTCATCAAGGGCCTGGCCAGCGCGGCGCGGCAGGTGGCGGAGGACAAAAAAATCAAATTGGAAACCTACACCGACCTGCGATTGGGCGTGGTGGCCGCCGATCCCGACAAACTGGAAAAAATCGTGCTCAATCTCTTGTTCAACGCCCTGAAATTCACGCCCTCCGGCGGACGCGTGGAATTGCGCGCGGAAAAACAGGGTGAAGACCTCGTGTTCATCGTCAATGACACGGGCATCGGTATCGCCGAAAAAAACCTGCCGTTTGTGTTCGACCGTTTCTGGCAGGCGGACAGCTCGGCCCAACGCAGATACCAGGGCGTGGGCATCGGACTGGCACTGGTCAAGGAGTTGACTGAAATGATGCACGGCACCGTGGTCGTGGATAGCCAGGAAAACAAAGGCACGACCTTCACGGTGCGGCTGCCATATCATAAGGCGGAGCCGCCGCCCAAAACCCAACCGAACGCACCGGCGGAAACCGGCGCGGCTGCCTCGGAGGAATGGCTGGCCAATCTGTACCGCCGCGCGGAACTTTTCCCGGCCATGGTGTCTCTGCGCGGGGCGGCCAAGCCCGTGGAATTGGGCAAACGCGGCCAGCGGCCGGTGGTGCTCGTGGCCGATGACGAGCCGGACATGCGGCGTTTTTTACGGACGCAACTCGACACGGATTACGATGTGCTGGAAGCGGCGGACGGCCTTCAAGCCGTGGAAAAAGCGACCCAATTCCTGCCGGACATCATTTTGCTGGACATGATGATGCCGGAGATGGATGGTCTGGCCGTGTGCCGGGAGTTGCGCAAGCGTGACGATACCGCCGCCGTTCCCATCATTTTGTTGACGGCGCGCGCGGATGAGGAAACCAAGTTTAATGCCTTGGAGCTGGGGGCCAATGATTTTCTGGCCAAGCCCTTCTCGTCCACCGAACTTCACGCGCGTATCCGGAATCTCATTGAATCCCACGATTTCCAGCGCCATCTTTCCACGCAGAACCGGGCGCTGTCCACGACCATCGAGCAACTCAAGGAAACGGAGTCGCAACTGGTGCAATCCGAGAAACTCGCCTCGCTCGGCCGCATGAGCGCGGGCATCATCCACGAAATCAACAACCCGCTGAATTTCGCGACGACCGGCCTCTTTGCCCTGCGCAACAAATGCAAACAACTCACCCCGGAGGACCGCCGCGAGTACGAGGAAATTCTGGGCGATATCGAGGAAGGAATGAAACGGGTGCGCAATATCGTGTCCGATTTGCGCATGTTCACGCACCCGGAAGCCGGGCCTTCTGAACCGGTGGACGTAAGCGAGGCCGTGAACACCTCGCTGCGCTTTCTGGCCGGCGAGTGGAAGGACAAGGTGCGGGTCGAACTAAAAGTCGTCCCGGCACAGACCGTGCTGGCCAACCGCAATAAATTGATTCATGTTCTGGTGAATTTACTGCAGAATTCGCTCGACGCAATGCGACAAAAAAAATTCGAGAATGAAACGCCCGCGATTTCGATCCAGGGCCGGATGGAGGGCGACCGGAGCCTCATCGTCGTCCGCGACAATGGTCCGGGCATTGAGCAAAAGCATCTGGACAAGATTTTCGACCCGTTTTTTACAACGAAGGACGTGGGCGAAGGCATGGGGCTGGGCCTGAGCATTTGCCACCGCATCGTGAAAGGATTCGACGGACACATTTCGGTGAACACCGAGGTCGGCCGATTCTGTGAATTTACCCTGGATTTCCCCGCCAGGACCAAACCGACCGCCGAACCGGAAATTGAACATGGAGAACCTGTACGACTATAGAAAATTTGCGATTCTTTACGTGGACGACGAAGAGAAGTCATTAACCAACTTCACGCGCGCCTTCGGGGAGCAATTCCGCATCATGACGGCGACGACCGCGCAGGGAGGGCTCAAATTGCTGGAGGAACACGCCGATGAAATCGGCCTGCTGATGACCGACCAGCGGATGCCCGGCGAGAAGGGCGTGTGGCTGCTGGAGCGCGCCCGGCAATTCCGTCCGCGCGTCATCCGGGTGCTGGTCACCGCCTATTCCGATATGGAGGCCGCAATCGCCGCCGTCAACAGCGGCGCGATTTACAAGTACGTTTCCAAACCGTGGGACCCGCCGCAACTGGAACAAACCCTGAAGCGCGGGCTGGAATTTTTTATCGTGCAGTCCGAGCGCGACCAGTTGCTCCGGGAAAAAATGTCCGTCCTGCACAACATGCTCATTGCCGACCGCATTGTCAGCCTGGGCCTGCTGGCCGCCGGATTGAGCCATCACATCCGCAATTCGCTGGTGGCGGTGAAAACCTTTCTCGATCTCGCCCCGGTGAAAATGAGCGAGGAAAAGACGGATTTACAGGGTCTGCGCAATCCCGACTTCTGGAAGGACTATCATCAAAACGTCCAGTCACAGATTGAAAAAATCAATGCCCTGCTCAAAGACCTTTGGACGGCGTCGTCCAACCCCGCGGCGCCATTCACCGACCAGGTTTCGTTGCACCAAACCGTCGGCGACGCGGTCAAATTGTTCAAGGAACCGCTGGCCGCCCGACGGATTGAAATTGAAAACCGGATTTCGGATACGCTTCCGCTGTTGCGGGTGGACAAGCCGAAATTCAGCCGGTTATTTGAACTGTTGCTGAAGGAGGAACTCGCTGTGCTGCCCGCCGGCAGCCGGGTCACCCTGGCGGCAGAGCTGCAGGACGGCCCCAAGCCGGAAATCGTCGTGCAAATCAACGACAATGGTCCGGGCCTGCCGGAGGAATCGCTGCGGGCGGTGTTTGATCCGTTTGTCGTGCGCGACCAGACGCCGTCCGAATACGGCATCCACCTGATGGCGTGCTTCTTCATCGTGCATCATCACGGCGGCAAGATTGAAGCGAAGACCAAGCCCGGGCAGGGCACGACTTTCACCCTTCACCTGCCGCTGCAGGCGGAACCGGTAACCATCTCCTCGAGCGACACGGATTTTCTCCGGAAGGCGCTGCTCAATGAGAATTTGTGGGAAAAACTGCTCACCTCAGCCTGATTTTCAGCCTTTTAGAGAGAAGTTTTTTTTATTCGCCCGCAAGATTAGGTTGACCTTTTGGCTCAATTTGTGGATTATCGTCGGAGTGACTGGAATTGAGTATCGCCGTCACTGGCTCCGAGCACAATGAAAACCATTTTGGTGTTGTCTCCTCATCCAGACTTCGCCGAAGTGATTCAGGCGAGTCTGAACCCGGAAGAATATCGCATTGTTCACCGCATTGGAGTGGAGGAGGCCGAACCGCTGTTGACTCATGGGCTGGTCCGGGCCTGCATTCTGGACGTTGATCTCATCGGGGTTCAGGGAGTCTGGGTCATTGAACGGCTTCGCCGGCGCGACAGCAAATGTCCCATCATCGCCTACAGTGCCGACAATCAGTCCGAATGGGAGGAAGAGGCTTTCCTGCACGGGGTCACCCATGTCCTCACCAAACCCATCCGCGCCCGGTTGCTCAATTCATTGCTGGAGCGCCTCTGGTCGGCACCCAAATATCCCCAGCCGCGCGCTGCCCAACCGACGGCACTCACGCCCTTGCTGCCGCCGGCTGCCTTTTCACGCCCGACAGAATCGCTTTCCGGCCGCATGGCCAATGCGTCGCAAACGCTGAATGTCCTGCGCGATTTTTCGTCCATCCTCACGCATTCCCTGAATGCCGAGGCCATGCTCAAACAATTCCTCCTGTTCTTGCGTGAAATTTTCAGCGTCAATCGCGCCGCCATTTTTTTAAACCGCCCCGTGCTGCCGCTCAGCGAAAACGTGTCCCCGGGTCAGAACCACGGCCTGCGTGCCACCGCGGCCATCGGACTCCCCTCGGGATTGCTCGAACATTTTGAACTGTCGCTCGAGGCCGGCATCGGCGGACAACTGGTGCGGCTGGGCAGAATCCTCCGCCGCGACAGCGACGAAGCCCGCGCCGACTCCGAGGCGCAGAAGGAATTTGAATTGCTCGGCACCCAGGTCGCCGTGCCCGTGCTCGACCGCGAAACGGTTGTGGGCGTCGCCGTTTTCGACGGCCGCGTCACCGGCGAACCGCTGGTCAACACCGAACTGGAACTTATCTTTCATCTGCTCGAACAGGTTGGCCTGGCCTTGCGCAACATCTGGCTGCATGACCAGTTGGCCGGCAACCACGAGATGATGACGGATGTGCTGCGCGAACTCAGCAGCGCGTGCGTCGTCGTCGGGCGCGACTTGCGGGTGCTCCATGTTAATAAGGCCGCCCGCCGCCATTTCGGCCATAAAAACCGGCGCACGGGCGAACTGGAATTCAGCGATTTGCCGCAGGTGTTGGGCGCGAGGATTTATCAGGTCCTGCACACCGGCGCGGCGATGGGTCCATTCCGTTACGAGCCGGAGAGTTCGCCGGGCACCGTTTACAGTGTCAATGTCGTGCCGTTTCAGCGGGGGAATTCCTCCGTGCCGGTTTCCGCCCTGCTGACGGCGGAGGACCTGACCCAGACCGAACAGTTGCGTCATTTGGAGGTAGAAGCCGCCAATCTCCGCCTCATCAAGGCCATGGCCGACCGGCTCGCGCACGAAATCGGCAACGCGATGGTGCCGCTCTCCACCCATCAGCAGTTGCTCGGGGAAAAATTCCGGGATGCGGAGTTTCGCAAATCGCTTGACTTCGCGCTGGCCGATGGCGTCAAACGCGTTTCCCGCCTGCTCAACCAGATGCGTTTTCTGGCGCGGGAGAACGAACCGGAACCGCAGGCTTTTCCGGTGGAACAACTCATCCAGGAGGCCTACCAGGAGGCGCGCAAGCATCAACCGGCGGACAAGGCCCAGTTGCAATACGAGAACGGCGGCAAACCCATCGTCATTACCGGCGACCGCGCGGCTTTGAAACATGCGCTGGCGGAAATCATGCTCAACGCCTTGCAAGCCAATCCCAAGGAACCCAGAATTGGCGTGAAATTGCACACCAATCCCGACAACGCCGGCGGACGGGAACTGGAAATTGAAGTCCAGGACAACGGCACGGGTTTCAGCACGGAAACGGCGCAGAAGGTGCCTTCGCCATTTTTCACCACGCGCAACGTCGGCCTCGGCCTGGGCCTGACCGTGAGCCGGAAAATCATCGAAACGCACCACGGCAAATTGGAAATCGTTCCACCGCAGGCCGGGCAGCATGGCACCGTGCGCGTCCTGTTGCCGATTGATTCCGGCGCCACTATGGCTGCGTGAACGAGTGGTCGGCCGGGTGGCCCGCTTCCACCCACGGCAGTTTGTTCAACGTAATGGCCTGGTCGCAATGGCAGGCGGCCCGAATCGTCCGGGCCGTGGCCCCGCCTTCCGTCGGATCGTCCCAGACCATGAACCACGTCCACCGCGGCTGTTCCTTCAAGATTTCCGGTGACGGCGCGACGCCGACTTCCGCCAAGGCAATCGGTTTGTCCTTGGCCAGCGCCAGCAGTTGGTCGTATTGTTCCCGGGCAAAACCACTGCGATAAACGTCCGTGCCCAGAACATCCACGGCATCGTCTCCGGGATAACAGGTGTCATAGGAATCAACCCCCGGGGTCACTTCGTTGCACCCATAAATCCAGATTAAATTGTTCAATTTGTGGAAATTCACCAGCCGGTCGAACAGCATCCGGTACAATTTCTGGTAGCCGTCCGGGCCACGCTTTTGACCCCACCAAAACCAGCCGCCATTCATTTCATGGTAAGGCCGCCAGAGCACCGGCACGTGCGCGTCGCGTAATTGCTTGAGATACCACGCGATGACATCCACCTGTGATTTCCAGCGTTCGTTGATTTCCGTTCCCGGCGTAATCAGGTCGTGCCACTGTTCCTCGGTCAACTTGCCCTGGATGGAATCCTTGAATTTTACCGGCTCGTCTTCAATCGGCCGCACCGCGTGCCACATGAAGACAATGAGGTAACCTTCACGGTATTTCTGGATCGCTTCGTCCACCATCTGCTGGCGGAAGTTGATGCCGTCCCAGGTGCCGGGCGAATCAAAACCGAAGTCCATGCCGAAAACCGCCGGAAAATTTCCACCCGCGCGTTGCGCCTCGATGAGGCGGGCGGAACGCAGCAGCGGCACGGCATGCTGGCCGGTCAACGTGTGGTTGCCGGAAACGCTGTACAGATATTGCAACAATTGGACCGCCTCCGGCGATGCGTTCGGCGTGACCGGCTTGACGGAAGACGGCGCGGCAGACGACGTCGCGTTATCCGCAAAAAGCGCTGGCGGGATGGCACAAAAGAAAGCCAGAAAAAAAACGAGGCAGAATTGTTTGAGGTTCATGGTTTGGACATTAGACTTCCGCTTTCGTTTGAGTCAACGCCTTTCCCCGGAACACGCGGGGCCGCTTGCGATTGAATCGCCTGCAAATTAACGGCTTTCCCCAGAGGTACCAGACCGGCGTTGGCGGAGTGCAGCAGACTTTCCACGACGAAATAACATTGTTGCCGGGCGCCGCGAGCGCTGAAATGGGTGGTGTCATTTTCAAAAGTGTTGGTGGCGGTGTTGGCCTGGTAAACCCGTGCGCCGGATTTCCCCACCGACTCGTAAAACTCAATGGATACAGGCAAAATATCCAGCACGGGAACATCCAGGTTCGTTCCCAGTTCGCGCATGGCCTCTGCGTAATTCTGCAGACTGTCCCGTTTGAGCAGATGCTCCGATTGATAATTTCTGCGCGTGGGCGGCGTGAGCAACACGGGGATGCCGCCCTGGGCGCGGGCCTGATGGACGTAGTTGGACAGATAACTTTTAAAGGTGGTTCCCGGGTTGGTGTAACGGGCAGGGTCCTGCGTCTTGCCGTCATTGTGGCCGAACTGAATGAAATAGTAATCGGCATGCGTGGCGAGGCAGGCCGCCCATTTCCCTTCCTCGTAAAAACTCATTGAACTTCGTCCCGACGACGCCAGATCAGCCACCACAACATTGGTGTTGAAAAAATCGGAAAGCACCTGGCCCCAACCCGTCCTTTTCCCGTAATCCGCCGGGGGGAAAATCGCGGCGGTGGAGTCGCTCGCAATGGTAATTTTCAACGGGGCCGCCTCACCATATTGCGAAATGAACAAAAGCAACATGGCCAGGACCGATAACCCGGGCTGGAAGATTCTTAATAAGGAAAGGTTGTCAGCTTGCATTTTCGAAGGGAATTTATTCCGGCAAACCCGGCCGAAGTCAATCGCGCCCTTAGGGAAAGCGGACTATTTTTCCTCCACGCCCTTGAGATAGGCCAGAATGAGTTCAGGCAAATCACGGCTGTAACCGCCTTCCAGGACGCTGAACATCGGCACGCCGGGCGCACGCAGCGATTGTCCGAGCCAGTGAAAATCCTCCGGCTCCAGCGCGCCGCCGCCGAGCGGATCCCGCACGTAGGCATCAAACCCGGCGGACACGGCGACCAGCTCTGGTTTGAATTTTTTTAAATCCGCCAGCGCCTGGGCGAGGGTGGCACGGTAGGTTTCGCGCGGTGAGCCCGGCGTAACCGGATAATTGAAACAGTTTTTGCCGATATTCGCGCCGCCGGTGCCGGGATAAAAGGGATACAGGTGGATGGAGAAGAAGGCGACACCGGGCTGATTGAGCAGAATGGCTTCCGTACCATTGCCGTGATGCACGTCGAAATCGAAAACGGCAACGCGCTTTGCACCGGTCGCCAAAGCTTCCAATGCGGCAATGGCAATATTGTTCAAATAACAAAAACCCATCGCCTGTTCGCGGGTGGCGTGGTGACCGGGGGGACGCATGAGACTGAAGACGTTTTCGCCGTTGCATGCGGCTTTCCAGGCATCCAGGGCGGCGGCAGCGGACGCATGCGCATAGTTGGTGATGTTTTCGTAAAACGGCGTGTCGGCGTCGAAATCCTCCGGAATTTTCAGACGCGCCAGATGTTCCGGGGAATGTGCGCGCAAAATTTGCCGGTCGCTCACTTCACCCGGTGCAGTCCAGGCCAGCGGCAGGTCCATTGGCTGTTTCAGATGCGCGATGGTCGCCGTCACACGCCGGGGATTTTCAGGGTGGCCGTAGCTGGAGTAACCGGCGCAGCGTTCGTCGGTGATGATTTTCACAAATGAAATTAAGCACGAACAGACGCGAATGAACACAAATTATTGAATTTCACCGGCGCAAATCCTCTGCCACGCTTGCCCGCACTATGACCAATGTAACCGCCACCCGCGTCGCCGCCTCCGCCGGTTTTCTGGCCGTGGCGCTCGGCGCGTTTGGCGCGCATGGCTTGAGAAATATTCTGGCGCAAAATGGAACGGCAGTGATCTGGGAGACAGCCGTCTTTTACCATTTCATTCATGCCGTCATGTTGTTTGTACTGGCAGGCCGTAAGTCGCTGGCCGCCGGGCCGTGGTGGTGCTTTCTGACGGGCATTGTGATTTTTTCCGGCTCACTTTATCTGCTGGCCGTGACCAACGTACACTGGCTGGGCGCCATCACCCCGGTCGGTGGAATCAGTCTCCTGGCGGGATGGCTTTGGCTGGTAATCACCGCCGTCCGCACGAAGGACTGAAAGGTGCGGAGTAAACACGGTGTTGTTCCAGTCGCCGGTTCAAATCGCCCATCAAGCGGGCAGATCCTCGTTCGATAAAACAACAGGCGAGCAGATTATCACACCATCGTTCCTGTTCCTGGTTCGAACCACGGGCTGTCGCACCGTGTTGACTCACGGATAAATGTTACCCGGGGCGGGCGTCAGACATGACAACGTTGCCTCAGGTTGGAGGTTACTTTTGGCAGAGAAGAACAGGCGCAGTTTCAGTTCAATGCTTTTCTTCAAGGCGAAGGGGTTGAGTT